>CAVVCE010000026.1:0-32742 GCA_963746235.1 uncultured Alphaproteobacteria bacterium | reverse complement strand
TGACGGCGATCCAGGCGGTCTCGCTGCTGCCATAGCCCTGGGCGACGGGAATACCGAAGCGCTCCTCGAAGCGCCGCCACTCCTGCGGCAGCAGCGGCGCCGAGCTCGAGGTGACGAAACGCAGCGTCGGCAGGTCCTTGGGCCCGGCCGGCGCCGCGGTGCCGAGCAGCATGTTGATCACCGTGGGATTGCCGGCGGCGACGGTGACGCCATGGGCGCGCACGTCATCGAAAAAGCGGGTCGCGGAGAACTTCTTCGCCATCACCAGGGTGGCGCCGCGGCACAGCGGCGCCAGCACGCCGAGGAGCTGGGCGGACGCCCAATTGAAGGAGCGGAAGTCGTAGACGCGGTCGGAGCCGGTGATGCCGAACCCTTCGGTCATCGGCTCGATGTTTCCCAACTGCTCGCGATAACTGAGCACCACGCCCTTCGGACGGTCGCTGGTCCCGGAGGTGAAGAAGATGACGCCGTCGTCGCGCGCCGTCGTCTCCAGGACAAAGTCGTCGCCCCCGGCGCATCCACGGACCGCCGAAAAAAAGGTGCCGGCGCCCGGCGCATCGCAACGGCCGATCGCAAGGCAGCGCGTGGTCGCCGGCAGGTCGTCGCGCGCCACGCCGTCGTCATGGATCACCAGCCGCGCCTGGAGCTGCGCCATGATGCGATCGAGATGCCGGCGGTTCATCTCCACATGGACGGTGCAGATCGCCGCGCCATACGCCATCACGCCGATGTAGCAGGCGACATGCTCGATCGAATTCCCGGCGAGCAGCGCGACGCGGTCGCCGGTGCCGATCCCCTGCCCTTTCAGGAACGCCGCGATGGCGCGGGTAAGCTGCCGAAAGTCGCCATAGCTGATGGTACGGCCGTCGTCGGCCGACACGACATAGGGCTTATCGGGATGGCGATCCGCCGCGCGGTCGATCCATTCCCGGAGAAGGCCGGGACCGGCATCGGCGCTGTGCAGTGCAATATCGCGCATCTCGTTTCTATATGAAGCCAATATGTAGGGTGGGCAAAGCGCGCTCTCCCGTGCCCACCGGACACGACGATGGTGGGCACGCTTCGCTTGCCCACCCTACAAGTCGATGGCATCGATATATCAACTCGGAAACGCCGTGCTGCCCGCCGGGACCTTATCGCAGCGACGCCGCGAACGACAAGCCGTGGAAACTCCCGACGGCAGCGGATAGGATGGCGCGACTTTCCTTGGGCCATGGATCTTCAGCAGAGACGGTGAACGCCATGAAGGATGATGCGGATCAGACGCGACGATGGATCATCAATGCCGGCAGCGCGGCGATCTTGTCCAATGCGCTCGCGGCGTCGCCCTCCCTTGCGCAGGACAAGGGCGCGCCGGCAAGCAAGGCCGCCAAAGTGGAAGCCTCCGAGGAAGAGGTCAAGGACGAGCCGATCTCTGCGGTCACCATCGCGCTTGCCGAATACGTGTCGGCGGCGCTCGATCGCCATTTGCCGCCTGCGGTCGTCGCCAAGACCAAGCTGCACGTGCTCGATACCATGGCCGCGATGGTGTCGGGGTCGCGCCTCAAGGCCGGCGAATTTGCCGCCCGCTACGTGGACAGCCTCGGCGGCAAGCCGCAGGCGACGGTGTTCGGCACCGCCATCCTGACGTCGTCGGTCAATGCCGCGCTCGCCAACGGCATGATGGCCCATGGCGACGAGACCGACGATTCCCACCTCGCCGCCCGCTTCCATCCCGGTTGTGGCATCGTGCCGGCGGCGCTTGCGACGGCGGAGTTGGCCGGGCGCAGCGGCAACGACGTGCTGCGCGCGGTCGCGCTCGGCTACGACATCGGCGCACGGGCGATTTACGCGCTCGGCTTCCGCGCGCTCTATACCGAACGCCACAGCACCCACACCCTTGCGACGACGTTCGGCGCCACCGCCGCCGCGGCGGCGATGCTGCGGCTCGATCCGCGCCAGGTGCGCCACGCCTTCTCGTTCGCGGCGCAGCAGGCCTCGGGCGTCCCCTATTGGGAGCGCGACCGCGAGCACATCGAGAAGGCGTTCGATTTCGGCGGCATGGGCGCGCGCAACGGCGTCACCGCCGCGACCATGATCGCGTCGGGGTTCACCGGCGTCGACGACTTCATGAGCGGCACCAAGAATATGTACACCGCGCTCGGCGACGAGAACGCGGCGCCGGAGAAGCTCGCGGCGGAACTCGGCACGAGGTTCGAGATCGTCGATACCTCGATCAAGAAGTGGTGCGTCGGCTCGCCGCTGCAGTCGGTGCTCGACGCGGTGACCGTGCTCCTCGAGGATCAGGCCGTGCGCGCCGGCCAGGTCCGGCGCATCGTCGTCGACATGCCCGCGGACCGGCTCCACATCGTCGACAACCGCACCATCCCCGACATCTGCCTGCAGCACCTCGTCGCGATGATGATCGTCGATGGCGGCGCGACCTTCGACAGCGTGCATGATATTGCGCGCATGAGCGATCCCAAGGTGCTCGCCGTCCGCAAGCTGGTGGAGGCGGTGCCGAACCAGGAACTGGTGAAGGCGGTGCCGGCGCGCCAGGCGATCGTGAAGATCGACACCGCCGACGGCCGCACGCTCAGCCATCGCACCTACGAGGTGCGCGGCACGCCCGGCAATCCCATGAGCGCCGAGGAGGTCGCCGCCAAGGCTCTCGACCTGACCGCGCCCATTCTCGGGAAGGCCAGGGCGCAGGAACTCAATGCCGCCGTCGCCGATTTCGACCGCTTCGGCCCGGTGCTCGGCCTGCGCCGGCTGGTGCAGGCGTAACGGAACAAATCCGTAGGGTGGGCAAAGACGGCCGAGGCATTGCGTATTTGGCTCGGTCGGCGTTCCGCCGTGCCCACGTGGTGCGGCACGTCTCGCCCGCGTGGGCACGGCGCGAAGAGTGCCTTTGCCCACCCTATGTATCTGCGCCGGCTGGTGCAGGCGTAGGTCCGGGTGGGCTTGGGTGCGCAGTGGTGCACCCGTGCCGCGTCAGATCGAATGGCCGCCCGCTTTGGGGTTGCCGAGGTCGTCCGTGGGCACCAGTTGCTTGGTGAACGCCGTAAAATAACCGACCCATTCGGGATCGCCGAAGTCGACGAGCACGGCGCCGTCCTGCCAGACGTCATTGTGGTCGTTGTGATCGTCGACCCCGTTGTTGATGAATGAACCGGTCGATCCCTGGTTCATGTGCACGTCATGGACGCCGAGACTGCCATCGGTATAGGTCCGCCCGAAAATATAGACGTCGGCATTCTTTGCCCGCGCCTTTCGAAGCAGCCGCATCAAGGAAGCCGCCGGCTCTACATCGTCGGAGCCATCCATCACGTCGCTGTCCCGCCAATTTCCGGTTTCAGCCAATATATCGCTGCGGAGAAAATCCAACGCCGGCAGCGCGTCGGTTCCCTTCAGCTCGGCAAATCCCGGCGCCGCCCCCCGGATTTTTTCGATAAAAGAATTATGGTAATCGTAGACGAGCTTGTATCTCAACAAGTCATCGGAATCATTGGTGCCCACGTTGATCGCGGAGTCCCAATCCCCTTTGTCCGATTGCAGCTTGGTATGAACGTGATACTGCGTTTCACGTTTGCGCCGGCTCGACTTCATCACCGGGTCGGACGTGAGCTTGCATTTGATAAACCCATACGACAAGGCCATTTTGCTTCCCCTTAGTGACGACAACCCTGGATAGCACATTCATAAATCATCGCGGTGACAATTCACCCTTGTAAAATCTGCCAGCCAAGACGGCTCCGTCGGTTCAGAGAACCCGGCGATGCGGAAAACATGAAATCCATGCAGCACATCGGCGTCATCTCCGACACCCATGGATTGCTGCGACCGCAGGCGGTGGCGGCGCTGCGCGGCTGCTCCGCGATCATTCATGCCGGCGATGTCGGGCGCCCGGAGATACTCGACGAGCTGCGCCGCATTGCGCCGGTGTTCGCGGTACGTGGAAATGTCGACGTCGGCCCATGGGCGATGCAACTGCCGGAAACCGAATTGGTGCAGATCGAGGATTGCCGGCTCTACGTCCTGCACGACCTGAATGCGCTCGACCTCGATCCCAGGACGGCCGGCTTTCGCGCCGTCATCACCGGGCATTCCCACCAGCCCAAGATCGAGACCAGGGACGGGGTGCTCTATTTCAATCCCGGCAGCGCGGGACCGCGGCGGTTCAATCTCCCGGTGTCGGTCGGGCGCTTGATTGCTGTCAGGAAGAGAGTTGCAGGCGGAGATCATAAATCTCGAGTCTGAATCCTTGAGTGCGGCGCAGCAGACGCAGCTTTGGCGGCAACGCCCCCGTTCGCCCTGTTCGATCGGGCCTCGCGGGATCAACGAGATGTGATGCGGCCAACCGGCCCGCAAGCTAGGCGCGGCCGCCGTCGGCGCCTATGAATTGCCGTGCCTCTTTCCGGACTCATGAGGAGATTCCCAATGCTTTCACGCCGCTCAGTTCTCTCGTCGATTCTCTTGGCCACCGCGGGCGCGGCTGTGGCCACGCCGGTATTCGCGGTGGAACCGCAGCCGTTCGACAACCAGGCTTTCGCCGCGGCGCAGAAGGCGGGCAAGCCGATCTTCGTCGCGATCCACGCCACATGGTGCCCGACCTGCAAGGCCCAGAAGCCGATCCTCAGCGAGCTGATGGCCGACCCCAAGTTCAAGGACCTCGTCTATTTCACCATCGATTTCGACAGCCAGAAAGACCTGGTCCGCCGCTTCGGCGCCCGGATGCAATCGACCCTGATCTCGTTCATCGGCAGCAAGGAGCAGGGTCGTTCGGTCGGCGACTCCAACCGGGCGTCGATCTCCGATCTGCTGAACATGGTGCTGTGAGCGACCCTCGCCGATGACTGCAGGCGGACTGGTGCTGTCGTTCGTCGCGGGCGTGCTGTCGATTCTTTCTCCCTGCGTGCTGCCGCTGCTTCCCATCATCCTCGGTGCGGCTGCGTCGGAACAGAAATGGGGCCCGGCCGCCCTTGCTGCCGGGCTTTCCATATCTTTCGTCGCCATCGGGCTCTTCGTGGCGACCGTCGGGTTTTCCATCGGCCTCGACGGGGATGTGTTCCGTTACGTGGCGGCCGTGTTCATGATCGCCATCGGCGTCGTGCTGATGGCGCCGCGCCTGCAGGCCGGGCTCGCGGTTGCCGGTGGGCCGATCGCCAATTGGGCGGACAAACGCCGCACCGGCCTTGATTCCGGCGGCCTGCGCGGGCAGTTCGGCATCGGCGTGCTGCTCGGTGCCGTCTGGAGCCCCTGCGTCGGGCCGACGCTGGGCGCGGCATCGCTGCTGGCGGCGAAGGGGCGCGATCTCGGCCAGGTCGGCCTCACCATGTTCGTGTTCGGCCTCGGTGCGGGGCTGCCCCTGCTCGCCCTCGGCCTCCTCTCCCGGGAGGCCATGATGCGGTGGCGCCACCGGCTGGCGGCGGCCGGTCACGGCCTGAAAGCGGGCTTCGGCGCAATCCTGGTGGCCATCGGCGCGCTGGTGATCACCGGGCTCGACAAGGCGGTGGAGACGGCGCTGGTGGAGGCCTCGCCGCAATGGCTCACCGATCTCACGACGCGGTTTTAGCTGCGTTGCCGCACGGCGGGCACCGCCTCCCGGCCCGGATGCCCCGCGACGTTACGCCTCTGGCGCTGCATGAACTATAGTGGTTTGGCAGCCCATCGATCCCCGACCTGTTGCGGACGCATCCATGAAAATTCTAAGCATCTGTGTTGCCCTGTTCGGCGTCCTGGCGCTCGTGGTCGGCGAGGAGTTCAGCGACTTGTCGGGCGCAGGTCTCGGCGTCACCGCCCTGTTGTGCGCGCTGGCGACCTGGCGCTCGGTGTCGCTTTCGAGCTTCCTGAAAATATTCGTCGGCATATTCTCCATCGAGACCATCGTGTTCGGGCTTGGCGTGCTGGCGGCGGAAGCGAACATGTGGCCGGCCGCCTATGCCGAATACAAGCTGCCGGTGACGCTGCCGATCACCGTCGCGATCTTCTCGATCCTCGTCTATCTCGTGGCGCAGACCAAGGTGGTGCGGCAGATGATGGCGATCGCCGACCCCTATTTCAATACGCCCGATGCCGGGCAGGCGCGCATCTGGCCGTTCCCGGCCTTTACCTCGCTCGAGCGGCGCATCGCCGTCGCCATGGTCGTCGTTCTCGTGCTGATCAATCAGGCGCAGGTCGGCATTTCCGTGCGGCTGTCCTTCTTCAGCCGCGACTGGCTCAACGCGGTCCAGGCGAAGGACGCCGCCACGTTCTGGAAACTGCTGCTGTTCGTCTTCCTGCCCTGGGCGTTCGTCTACGTCGCGAGCACCATCATCGAATTCGTCGTGCAATCGATGCTGGTGATCCGCTGGCGGCGTTGGCTCACCGAGTTCTTCGTCACCCGCTGGCTCGGCGGGCACACCCACTACCGCATGAGCCTGACCGGCAGCCAGGCCGACAACCCCGACCAGCGCATCTCCGAAGACGTGAACCGCTTCATCGATGGCGGCAGCGATGGTTCCGGCGGTCAAGGCTACGGCATCTACACCTACTCGATCCTGCTGATCTCGACCCTGTCCTCGCTGGTTTCCTTCGCGGTCGTGCTGTGGGGCCTGTCGGCCGACTTCACCATTCCCGGCACCGACCTGCACGTCCCCGGCTTCCTGTTCTGGGTCGCCCTGATCTATGCGGCGACGGGCACGTACATCACCCATGTGATCGGGCGTTCCCTGATCGGTCTCTATTTCGAGCGCCAGCACATGGAGGCCGATTTCCGCTTTTCGCTGGCGCGGCTGCGCGAATACACCGAGCAGGTCGCGCTCCTCGATGGCGAGCGCGCCGAGGAGGCATCGCTCCGCCGCCGCTTCGGCGGGATCATCGGGAACTGGCTCGCGCTCATCAATCGCCGCATGAAGCTGATCGCCTTCACCTCGAGCTATGGGCAACTGTCCCCGATCATCCCCTACATCTTCACCGCGCCGTTCTATTTTGCCGGGACCATCACTCTCGGCGTCATGACGCAGACCGCCGTTGCGTTCTCCCGGGTCGAAGGTGCGCTCACCTTCTTCATCAATTATTACAACTCGCTCGCCGGGTTCAAATCGGTCGTCGATCGCCTGACCTCCTTCAACGAGGCGATTGAAAACGCCAAGACGCTGGGCACGAAAGGACCGACGCGGACCGCCGAGGCGGCGGGCGTCGTGCCGGTCGCGCTGGAGAATCTCCACATCGCCTTGCCCGACGGAACCCGCATCGTCGCGGCGGAGAAACTCGCCCTGCCTCAGGGCGAGAGCGCGCTGCTCGCCGGACCTTCAGGCTCGGGGAAATCGACGCTGTTCCGCGCCATCTCCGGCATCTGGCCGTACGGCGAGGGCCGCATCCGCATCCCTGAAGGGGCCAACGTCATGGTGGTGCCGCAGAAGCCCTACATCCCCATCGGCTCGCTGCGCGCCGCCGTCACCTATCCGGCGGCGACCGACACCTATGCCGACGAGGATATCCGCACGGCTCTGGTCGATGTGCGGCTTGCCGGCCTTGCCGCGCAGCTCGATCGCGAGGAGGCATGGTCGCAGCGCCTGTCCGGCGGCGAGCAGCAGCGCATCGCGCTGGCGCGTGCGCTGTTGACCCGACCCGACTGGCTCTTCCTCGACGAATCGACCTCCGCGCTCGACGAGAAGCTCGAAGCCGAGCTCTATCGGATTCTCGCGACGCGGCTGCCGAAGACCACGATCGTTTCGATCGGCCATCGCTCGACGCTGGCCGCCTTCCACACGAGGCGCCTCGACATGACCGCCACCGAGGGCGGGCAATTCACGCCGCGCGACACCCCGGCTGCCGCCGCCGAGTAGAGCGAAGCGATGCAGGGGAACTTTATATAACTCCCTCCCCCGCTGGCGCCGCATGCGGGGGGAGTTGGAGGCCCGTGCCTCACTGCTCCGATTTCAGGAACTCCACCACCACCTGATTGAATTTCGCGGCGTGCTCCAGGAAGGGGTAGTGGCCGGCGCTGTCGAACATGACCTTGCGGGAGTTCTTGATCGCCGCGTTGAACTTGTCGGCGATGGCGTGTGAGGACAAGGGATCGTTGACGCCCCACACCAGGAGGGTCGGCGCCTTGATCGCGCGCACCTCTCCTTCCGACACCCAGCCGAGGCCGTTGGCATTCGCCACCGACATGCTGTCGATGGTATAGGCCGAGCGCAGGCGCTGGATGAGGTTCTGCTCCACCAGCGCGTCGGTCACGAAGCTGTGGTCGTAGTAGAGCTTCTCCAGATACTCGCGGCTCTCCTCCAGCGTCGCCGCATTCGCGATGGCCGGGCGAAGCTCGAGATTAGCATGCCGGCCGGATCGCGCGTAAGCCGTCATCCGCCGGGGATGAGGCAGATGTTATCCTGCCGATCCATCGCGTCGCAGGAGATGTCTCATGCTTGCCGGTCAACTCGCTCTTGCGCTCGCCGCGGCGTTTGCCGGCGCCGCCCTCTATATCAACGTCGCGGAGCAGCCGGCGCGCCTGCAACTCGACGACAACAGCCTGCTGGCGCAATGGAAGCCGAGTTATGCGCGCGGCTTTGCCATGCAGGCGAGCCTCGCCGTCATGGCCGGCGTGCTCGGCTTGCTCGCCGCGTGGCAGGCCGGCGACTGGCGTTGGGCCGTCGGCGCCGTCCTGATGCTCGCGAACTGGCCCTACACGCTCCTCGGCATCCTGCCGACCAACAACAAGCTCGATGGCATCGCGGCCGGTAGCGCCGGCCCGGAATCGCGCACCCTGGTCGAGACCTGGGGCCGCCTGCACGCGGTGCGAACCGCCTTGGGCGTCGCGGCAACGCTCGCCTATCTCTGGGCGCTCAACTGAAAGGCCGCAGCGCGCAGGGCGGAATAGCTAATTCCGCCGGCAACAACCGCCGGCGTTACGGCAGATAGATTCCGCCGCTGACATGGATCGACTGTCCGGTAATGTAGCGCCCGCCCGGGCCGCAGAGCAGCGCCACCGCCGCGGCGACATCCTCCGGCACGCCTTCGCGGCCGACCAGCGGATTGCCCCCGCCCGGAATCGCACCGCCATGGCCGGAAGTCGCCGAACGCGCGCCGCCGATGCGGCCGGGCACCACGCAGTTCACGGTAATGCCGGCGTGGCCGTACTCCACCGCCAGTGCCTTGGTGAGGCCGACCAGCCCGGCCTTGGCGGCGAGGACATGGGCGCGCCGCGTCGCGCCCACATGCGCCGTGACGCCGCCGATATTGATGATGCTCCCGCGACCCTTGGCGAGCATGCCGGGGATGACGGCCCGGCTGCACAGGAAGGCGCCGTCCAGCACCACCGCCATGATGGCATGCCAGTCCGCAAAGCTCATGTCCGTGAACGCCGCCTCGCGGCGGATGGCGGCATTGTTGATGAGGATGTCGACACCGCCGAGGTCGCGGCCGATGGCGGCGGCCATGGCGGCGACCGCCGCCTCATCGGTCACGTCGGCGAGCATCGCCCGCGCCGTGCCGCCGAGCGCCTCGATTTCGCGCACCGCGTCTTCGGCCTCGTCCCGCGATGTCCTCGCGTTCACGACGATGGTCGCGCCCTTGCGCGCCAGCGCCACCGCGATGGCGCGGCCGATCCGTCGCACGCCGCCGGTGACGAGCGCCACCTGACCGGCAAGCTCGCCTGTTTCATTGGCTGTCACAGTCTGCTCCGAGGGATCGCTTCGCCGTGAGGAGATTTGCGTCGGTGATCGGTTTTCGTGGCGTCCCCGCCCTACTTGACGCGCATTAGAGCGGCGTTTGCACCGGGCCGCCACTGTTTTCCCCGCCTGCTTCGTTCAGAGCAACGATATATTTCATCGCTTGCATGCGTCTGATCGATCTGATGCACTTGGAGCGAGCGAAGGAACAGTCCAATGACGCAGAACTTCAGCTTTTCTGTCATCCTGGAGCCCCAGGAGGGTGGAGGTTTTACCGTGCTTGTCCCCGCGCTTCCCAAGGTCGTGACCGAGGGCGACACTGAGGAGGAAGCGCTCCTCAACGCGCAGGAGGCCATTCGCGCCATTCTCGATTACAGGCGTGATCACGGAATTGCGATTCCCGCGGATGCCCAACCGGAGATTCGCCGAGTGGTCGTGGCCGCCTGAGATGGCCGGAGGACGGCTGCCGGCAATCAATGGCAGACGCACGATCCAAGCATTGACGCGACTGACTTCGTTTCGATCGAATAGTCGGTAGTCATCATGTCCTTGCAATTCCCGGTGTCCGACCCGACCTGTATCGGTGCCGCTCCTCGCCGGGCGCGATCTCGAAGGACGGCCACTCGCGAGATCATCCGGCAAGCGGGTTTGACCGTGGAGGAATTCGTTGAGCTTCTCTGGATCGATGTCCGACACCTCCGCGTTTAAATTGATGCCACTTCCTGATATGCCACATCGAACCGGCCCGCGGTCGGAGCATGAGGAGCGAGTAACTCACTGCGTCCGCACCGAATACTTCTTCACCTTGGCCTCGTCCACCGCAATGCCCATTCCGGCGCCTGCGGGCACCTCGATGGCGCCGTCGGCGAAATGCATCGGCGTCGCGATCAAGTCGTCCTTGTAGTAGATGCCGGCGACCTGGCCGGACTGCGCCTGCGCGGGCGTCGAGACCGGCACCACGCAGGACAGGGTCACCGCCGGCGCGACCGAAGCCAGCACGATGTTGGCGCGGTTGCCGATGCCGGTTTCCACTGAGCCGTTGACGTTGCAGACGATGCCCGCGGCGCGCGCCACCGCGGCGACCTCCATGGCGCGGAACAGGCCGCCCGGCTTGGTCGTATAGATCGACACGATCTGCGCGGCGCGCTTCTCGATGATCTCGATCACGTCGTGGGCATTCCACGCGCTCTCATCCGCCATGACCGGCGCATCGATCGCGCGCGCCACCTCGGCCAGCCGCGCGATGCCCTCCACCGGCTGCTCGAAATAGAGGAGGTCGCAGCGCGCCATGCGCCTGAAGGTCCGGATCGCTTCCGCCGGCGTCGCATAGCCCTGGTTGGCGTCGACGCACAGCGCGACTTTCGGCCCGACGGTATCACGCACCCGCGACACCATCTCGACATCGCGGTCGGGATCGACGCCGACCTTGATCTTGAAGGTGCGGATGCCTTCCTTTGCGGCCTGTGCGACCTCGCGCTCGGCGTCTTCAAAGCCGATCAGCCCGATCGAATGGGTCACCGCAATGCGGCGCCGCAGCACGCCGCCGAGCAAACGGGCGCTCGGTACGTCGAGTTGGAGGCCGGCGAGATCATAGGCCGCGATCTCGATCGCAGCCTTGGCATAGGGATGGCCTTTGAGCGCGCGGTCCATCCGCGCATGCAGTTCGGTAATGTCGCCGGGCAGGCACCCCACCACGGCGGGCGCCAGATATTGCGACACCACCGCGCGGACGGTACCGGGGCTCTCGCCAAAATAGCGCCCGAACTCGCCGCCCCAATCCTTGAGGACCGGCGCTTCGCCCCAGCCGATGCGGCCGTCGCCGTCGGTCATCCTGAGAATGACATAGCCGCCGATCGGCTCCTGCAGCCCGGTCCATTTGTGCTCCCGCCTGCGTGGGGAGGCCGACGTGGAAAAGCTCGATGCGGGCAATCGGCGATTCGCTCATTTCGAAAATCAGAGCTCCCGGCGTCCGTCCACGATGATCAGCTTGTCGGTATCGGTGACATCCGACAAAAGCTCGCAGCCCTGTGCGGTCACCAGCACCATATCCTTGTTTTGCATCCCGAAGCCGAACCCGGTCTGGTAGATCAGCGGTTCGATGCCCAGCACCATACCGGGTTCGAGGGGCTGCTCCGCGGTCGGCCCCAGATAGGGGTCTTCGTGCAGATGCAGGCCGATGCCGTGGCCGACGAAGGAGATGCGCGGCAGCTTCAGCTCTTCGGTTTTCTTCAGATAGAGGTCATAGATGGCGCGGCTCGATGCGCCCGGCCTGATCGCGTCGAGCAGCATATGCTTGCAGGCGGTGAGATTGGCCCAGATGCGCTCCGCCTGCGGCGGAGCCTCCTCGACCGCCGCGGTGCGGCAGACGCCGGCATGATAGCCGGCGATCATCGGGAAGATTTCGACCCGGCAGACATCGCCGCGCCGGAGCACGCGCGCGGTCGGGCCGACATTGGGAAACACGCTGCGTTCGCCGCTCGCCACGATCATGAGCTTGAAATATTCCGCGCCCTGCTCGTAGACGCAGCGGGTGAGCGCGGCGGCGAGATCCATCTCGGTCGCGCCCGCCGCGACCGCGCCATAGGCCGAGGCGATGGCGTGATCGGCGATGCGCGACAGCCTGCGCAGGATGTCGATTTCTGCCGGCGTCTTGATTTGACGCAGCCGCGCCAGCAGCGCCTGTGCGGGAACGAACTGCGCCTGCGGCAGCAACCCGCCGAGCGCGGCGAAATCGGCGGCCGGCAGATAGTCGAGTTCGAGGCCGATGCGGGCGGCCGCGAGCCCGTGCCGCCTCATGAGATCGGCCAGCACCGCCATCGCCTCGAACGCGAACTCCCGCCACACCGCGATCTCGACGCCTTCGCCCGCCTTGGCGCGAATCGTGGCCGCCTCCATGTCGACGACCGCGAGCGCCACCTTGCCGTCGGCCGTGACCAGCGCCACGGCATGACGCCAGCGCATCAACGGCTGGGTCGGCGACAGAAATCCCGTGACATAGGCAAAGCTTTCCGGCGAGCACGACACGATCGCATCGAGGCGCGCCTGCTTCATGGCGCCCACCTGCCGGTCGATGACGTCCTGGCGCATTCCCGTCTTCCGCCGCTCGAGATCTCCGGAGATCGGCACTTCGCTTTCAGGAACGCCGCCTGCGCCGGCTGTCGCACTCTTGAGAGAGTCCAAACAAAGGTCAAGCCGTGTGATCACAGCCGCCGGGAATCCCGCGGCTCAATCGGCGCGCAGCCGTGCCACCGCGGCCTCGTCGATGTCGACGCCGAGCCCGGCGCCTGGCGGCAGCGATACCAGCCCGTTCGCCATCGCCAACGGCCGGCGCACGATATCCTCGGCGAGATAGAAATGGGTGAGGCTGACGCCCCAGTCGATATTCTCCACGGCGCAGGCGAGATGCACGGCCGCCGCCGCCGCAAGGCTCAATTCCGCCATCTTGGCCGCGATGTTGACCGCGAGCCCGAGGCGATTGCACAGCGCGCCCGCGGCAAGCGCAGCGCCAAAGCCGCCGAGCTTGATGAGCTTGAGCGAGACGCCGCCGGCGCCGGCGGCAGCATGGGTTTCGATGTCGCGGAGGGAATGAATGCCTTCATCCGCGCCGATCGCGATCGGCGCGGTGCGCGCGAGCGCGGCGAGACCCTTCATGTCGGTGGGTTCGAACGGCTGTTCCAGGAACAGCAAGCCGGCCTCCGCGGTCGCGGCGAGATAATGCCGTGCCGCATCATGGGAAAACCCGCAATTGGCGTCGGCGCAGACCGGCAGGTCCGGCCCCACCGCCTTACGCACCGCAATGGCGGCGGCGATTTCGGTGACGAGCGGCTTGACGCCGACTTTGAGCTTGAAGAAGCGAATGCCCGCGGCGCGACGCGCCCCGGCTTCGTCGACATCCTGGTCCGGCGTCGCATTGCCGACCAGCCACATGGGCGCGACCTCGTGCCTGACCGCGCCGCCGATGAGATCGATCACCGGCACGCCGGCGGAGCGTCCGGCGAGATCGAGCAACGCCATCTCCACCGCGGAATGCGCGCCGGTGTTGCCGTAGAGCGCCGCCTTGAGGCGCTTCATCAGCGCGGGACGCATCCAGGCATCTTCGCCCACGAGCAGCGGCGCGAGGTGCTCGCGCACCGCGGCGACGAGGCCCGCGATGGTGTCCCCGGTCATGGTCGGCGCGGAAGCCGCCTCGCCCCAGCCGACCGTGCCGTCGCTCGCCTCGACGCGCACCAGGACGTTGCGCGCATGGGTCACCGTCTCGGCCGCCATCTTCACCGGCTTGGTGAGCGGCAGCGCCACCGGGATCGCATCGACGCGGCGGATCGCGAGCGGCGCATGGGCGAGATCAGGACTGGCGATCCGAGGCGATTTGCATGTTCGGCCATGGGATGTACGAAGGTCCGCGATTTATAGCACCAGGCCCGAGCTTGTCATGCGCCGCGAACCACACAGCTGCCCGGCTCGTTGCGCCAGACATTCCTTGGTCATTCCGGGGCGGTGCGAAGCACCGAACCCGGAATCCAGAGGGCGGTGCAGGTGGCGAGGCCGCCTGGGTTCCGGGTTCGCGCGAAGACGCGCGCCCCGGAATGACTGTGAACAGACGGCGAATCTTCAATCCTCCAGCGGCAGACGCACCGCCAGGCCGGTCGCGACCGCGCGTTCGATGGCGATGGTGGTTTCGAGATTGATGCGCGCCTGGGCGGGCGTGGTGTGCACGGTGGGTTCGCCGGTCGCGAGACAGTCGAGCCAGGCGCGGGTCTCGTTGCCGAGCGGCCCCCAGAAATTCCCGACCGCCCAGTCCCCCGCGGTGTTGCTGCCGAGAAACGCCATCTCGACCGCGTGGCCGGGCACATAGGCGTGGGGGATGCCCTTCTCCGAGAACAGCAGATGGTCCATGTGATCGTCGTCGATGATCATGGTGCCTTCGGTGCCGAGCAATTCGAGGCGGTCGGACTGGCCGAGCGTCGGATAGCGCGCCGGCAGCGCATAGCTGACACCGAGATTGATCACGGCGCCGTCGGCGAAGGTCACGATCGCCCAGGTCACGTCGTGGGCGCCGTAACCCGCCGCCTTGAAGATCCCGTGCTGGCCGCGCGCGACCACCTCCACCGGGCGGTTGCCGTCGAGAAACCAGCACATGAGATCGACATAGTAGGTGAGCACGTCGAGCACCGGCGTCGCATGGGGATCGCGCGCGAGGATGGCGAACGCCTGGGCGCGCGAATTGTAGACCCGCGCCGTGCCTCCCACGACCTTGCCGAGCCTGCCGTGCAGCATCTGCTCCTTGGCGCGCAGGAAGCATTCCTTGTAGCGCCGGCTGTAGCCGACCCGCAAATCGCCGCCGCGGGCGGCCGCAACAATCCGGTCGGCGCCATCGAGCGACAGCGCCAGCGGCTTCTCCACCAGCACCGGCTTGCCGAGCGCGAGCGCCGTGCAGACGGGGGCGACGTGCTCCTGCTCCGGCGTCGAGACGATCACCGCGGTCACCTGTGGATGGGCGATGACGGCGTCGTTGTCATGCGAATGCAGGTCCGCGCCGGCGACCTCCGCCAGCGCCTTGGCACGGGCGGGATCGCGGTCGGCAATGGCGAGGAAGCGGACCGCCGGATGCTTTGCCGCAAGCCGCGCCCGCAGCGTGCCGATGCGCCCCGCGCCGATCACCGCGATGCCGAGATCGCCGCGTTTCATGTCGTCCCCTCCCCCGCTTGCGGGTTCGCCCGCGGGCAGAGGGAGCAGAGCCGCCGTGCCACCTGAACCAAGTGTCGGAGTCATTGCGTCAAACCACTTTCTGGCCGCGCAGCGCAGCGATGTTGGCCGCGTCGAGGCCGAGTTCTTCGCGCAGGATCTCCTCGGTGTGCTGGCCCAGCGTCGGCGGGGCGAGGCGCACCGAGGCGGGAGTGTCCGAGAACTTGTAGGGCATGCCCACCAGCTTCAGTTCGCCGATCGTGGCGTGCTCCACCGTCTCGATCATGCGGCGCGCTTCGGTGTGCGGATCGGCGAGCGCCTCGGCCACCGAATTGATGCGGCCGCTCGGCACCCCCACCGCCTTGAACTTTGCGATCCAGGCGTCGGCGGTGTCGCCGGCCAGCGCCTCGGCAATGGCGCCGTCGACCAGCGCGCGATTTTCCACCCGGGCGCGATTGGAGTTGAAGCGGGGATCGTCGGCCCATTCGGGATGGCCGAGCACGGCGGCGCACTTCGCGAACTGGGGCTCGTTGCCGACCGCAAGCGCGATCATGGCGTCGCTCGCGTGATAGGTGGTGTAGGGCACGAGGCTCGGATGGCCGTTGCCGAACCGCCCGCCGCCGCGTCCGGCGACCAGCACGTTGGAGGCGACGTTGATCAGCATGAGCAGCGAAGTCTCGAACAGCGACAGTTCGACCTTCTGGCCGCGGCCGGTCTCGTGGCGCGCATTGAGCGCGGCGAGAACGGCATTGCAGGCCAGCATGCCGGTGCAGACATCGACAATGGCGACGCCGTATTTGGTCGGTGTCCCCTCGGGTTCGCCGCAGATGCTCATCAGGCCGGATTCCGCCTGGAGGACGAAATCATAGCCGGGCAGCGCGGCCTTGGGGCCGCTGGAGCCATAGCCGGTGATCGAGCAGCGCACCGCGCGCGGCGCATGGGCTTCGAACCACGCATCGGTGAAGCCCCATTTCGGCAAGGTGCCGAGCTTGAAATTATCGATGACCACGTCGGATTTTTCGATCAGCCCGGCGAGCACTTTCTGGCCGGCCGGCGCCACCATATCGAGGGTCATCGAACGCTTGTTGCGGTTGGCGCCGAGGAAATAGGCGGACTCGCCGGCCGCGAACGGCGGTCCCCAGCGGCGGGTGTCGTCGCCGCCGGGCGGCTCGACCTTGATGACGTCGGCGCCCATGTCGCCGAGCATCATGGCGCACAGCGGACCGGCAAGAACGCGGGTGAGATCGAGCACGCGGATGCCGCAGAGCGCGCCTTGGCTCGTTTGGGTCATGAACTGGCCTTGCCGCCGCTGCGCCCCTTGCGCATGGAGGGCGGCGCGTTGAGGTCAGCGGCGCAGCCGTCGAGGTAGGATTCCAGCTCCTGCTTGTTGCGCATGCGGAACTTCTGGAAGTCGGGCTTGCGGCCCTGGAGGAATGCGTTCATCCCTTCGAGACTTTCCTCGGAGCCCCAGACATGGGCCAACAGCTCCATGCCGTGCTGCCAGGACGCGTACAGCAGATCGGACTCGAAGTTCAGGCTCTTCTTGGTCATGCGCAGCGTCTGCGGGCTGTGGCCCTTGATGGTCTCGCACCATTTGAGGGTTTCCGGCAGCAGGTCGCTTTGCGCCACGCACTTGTTGATGAGGCCGATATCCACCGCTTCCCTGGCGGTGAAGCGGCGGGCGCAGAAGATCATCTCGCGGGCGAGGCGCTCGCCGATGATGCGCGGCAGGTATTGCGTTGCCCCCACGGTCGGGCACGCACCGACCTTGGCGCCGGTCTGGCCGAGCACCGCGTTCTCCGAGGCGATGACGAGGTCGCACCATAATGCGAGTTCGTGTCCGCCGCCCATGCACCAGCCATTGACCATGGCGATCACCGGGATCGGCAGCCCGCGAATGGTCATGGCGAGGCCCTGCATGCGGTCGTTCCACATGGCGGCATTGGTCCAATTGAGCCGCTTCATGGCGTAGAAATCGCCGCCCGCCGAGAACGACTTGTCGCCTGCGCCGGTGACGACCGCACAGGCGATGGAGGGATCGTCGCGGGTCGATTTGAACGCGTCGATCATCTCGTCGAGCGACTGCTCACGAAAGGCATTGAGCACGCGCGGGCGGTTGATGGTGACCCACGCCACCTGGTCCTTCACCTCGTAGAGGATGTCCTGATAGCCGCGGCCGGCTCCCCCGTTCGCCTGCTTGGCCGGCTGCTTGGCCGGCTTCTTGGCCGGCTGCTTGGCCGCTGTCTTCTCCGGCTTCTTGGCCATGTCGTCTCCCTGATGTCAGCCGCGCCGCTGGCGGTAACGCGTGTTCCCGCAATGGGATACGCCGGTCGCTTCGAGCGGCGTTGTACGGCAGCCCCCGACGCCGGACAAGCGGCGGCATCCGCCTCTGATCGCGAGAGGAGGTATTCGCATCCTGCCGTTACGATGGGTGAATCCGATAGCCGAAGTCAGGGAGAGAACAGAGGATACCCCGAGAACAACACCGCGCGGGCCAAACCGGAAAGACCGGTTCATCCCGCGCGGAAGGGTTTCTCAGTGATGACCGGGACTCTGGTCCCGCGAACGCTCAGCTTTTCAGCTTGGTATTGCACTGGCTGTAGTAACCGCCGCCCTTCTGGATCCAATGCAGGCCGCCGTTTCCGGTGCCGGCCTTGTTCGCATTGTACTGATCGAGGCAGGTGTGCATCCGCGCCTTGCCGGCCGACTCGCTCGAATATTTCGACGACACGGTGGACGGGAACACGGCGGCACCTGCCGCTGCGGGCGCTGCGGGTGCGGCAGGCTTGGCGGCCGCGGTCGGGGCCGCCGGCGCCGGAGCAGCCGCAGCGGGTGCCGCGGTACGGGTGAGGCATTCCTTGCGGAAGTCGGCATATTTCTTGTCGCCGACCGTACCGGCTGCCTTCATCCCATTCCATTCGTCGTTGCAGGTCTTCATGCGACTCTGCGCGCTCGCAGGAGCGGCAGAGAACACCAGACCGGCGCAAATTGCGGCAGCGCAAAACGCGACGCGTTTCTTCATGACATCACCTCGTTGATTCCCTGGGCGCAGACAGATTAGCGCAATGGCTTGGTGCCGCAAGTTGCGTCCGATCGTCCAAACCGTTCCCGACATCACGACGCTGTTACGAAAATCAAGGCCGCGGCCAAATTATTTCCGCGCGACCAGGTCGATCAGCGCGGCCATCCCGACGTGGCCGGAGCCCTCGCTGGTCATACTGTCATGGGCCTTGACCGCAAGCTCGGAAAACCCGGCAAATTCCGATCTGAGAAGTTCCTCGGTATAGAGATTCTCGACCAGCGACGGCCCTCCCGTCTTGTACGCAAGCTGCTCGGGGCGATAGCCCTGCAGGAGGAGAAGCCCGCCCGGTTTGAGCGCCTTGCGAATGCCGGCAAAAATGCGTGCGCGCTCCGGCGGTGTCGCAAACTGGAAGAAGATCGCGGCGACCACGTCGAATTCGGCGCTCCGCCATTCCAACGCGGTGATGTCCGCCTGCAGGGTACGCAGGGGCACGCCGCGGCGCCGCGCCAACTCCTGCGCCTTCGCCAGCGCGGTCGGCGAGAAATCCACCGACAGGACATCAAGGCCCTGCTCGGCGAGCCAAGCCCCGTTGCGACCCTCGCCGTCGGCAATGGCCAGCGCCTTGCCCGCTTTCGGAAGGACGCCCGCCTGCGACTTCAGGAACGCATTGGGCTCGGTGCCGAAGACATATTCCGGCACCGAGAAACGCTTCTCCCAGCGCTCCCATTCGAAGGGTGTTTCCATGCGGCTTGAACGCTTCATCGGGGGAATTGGGGATGGCGGCGTTTCACTCCTCCGGCGCATCGGCGATCGGGTCGTAGCGCTTGAGGTCGAGGCCCAGCAGGTTCCAGCTCTGCACCATGTGCGGCGGCAGCGGCGCGGTCACGTCGATGATGCCGCCGCGCGGATGCGGCACCGCGATGCGGCGCGCCAGCAGATGCAGGCGGTTCTGGATGCCGCCGGGAAGCTGCCAGTTCTCCTTGTTGAAGTATTTGGGATCGCCGACGATGGCGTGGCCGATATGGGCCATGTGGGCGCGCAATTGATGGGTGCGCCCGGTCACCGGCTTGAGCGACGCCCACGCCAGTTGCTGGGCCGAAGTCTCGACCACGGCGTAATAGGTGACCGCGTGGCTTGCCCCCTCCTCGCCATGCTTGGCGATGCGCATCACCGATTCGTCCTCGCGCTCCTCCTTGGCGAGGAAGGTGCTGATCCGGCCCTGGTGGGGCTTCGGCACGCCCGCCACCAGCGCCCAGTAGATCTTGCGCGCCTCGCGGGAGCGGAACACCTGGGCCAGCGCCGAGGCGGCAAAGCGCGTCTTGGCGACCAGCAGGCAGCCCGAGGTATCCTTGTCGAGGCGATGCACCAGGCGCGGCCGCTGGCCGGTGGCATCATCGCGCATCACGTCGAGCATGCCGTCCAGATGGCGCGTGGTGCCGGAGCCGCCCTGCACCGCGAGCCCCATGGGCTTGTTGAAGACGAGGACATCGGCGTCCTCGTAGAGCGTGATGGACTTGAGGAAGGCCGCGGTCTTCTCGTCGGCCTCCGAGACCGCCGTCTTCGGCGCGTCGACCTTGAGGGGCGGAATGCGGACCGCCTGGCCTTCCTCCAGCCGGTCCTTGCCGTCGACCCGCTTGCCGTTCACCCGCAGCTCGCCTTTGCGGATCACGCGGTGGATGTGGGAGAACGACAGCCCCGGGAATTTCGCCTCGAGAAAGCGGTCGACCCGCATTCCGGCCTCGTCCGCCGTCACCGCCACGGTCTGGACCCGGGTCGCCTGCTGCGGCACCGGAGCTTCGACCGCTTTTTGGACCGTTTTTTGGACGGGGACCGCCTTTTGGATCGGCGCAGCCTTTACGGGCGCCCTGCGTTCGGCGGTATCGGGAGACGGACGCCGCCGGGCGCCGGCCTTGCGCGGACCGGACACCGGTCGCCTTCTTGGCGAATGCCGGGCGTTCGTCCCGCTCGGAGAACGGTCGCCTGCGCTTGCCCGCGGCCGCCGCGGCACCACCGCCGGGCCGCTGCCGCGACGGCTTGCCGGCCGGCTTTGCCGACGGTTTGCCTCTGCGATCCTGACCGCGTGGCCCGGCCATCTGCCGTCCGCCACCCGGTTGTCTTGGTCCACTGCCGCGTCTCACGATGCGTTCCTTTGGTGGCCGCGCGCTGACTGCAGCCGCTGAGGGTCAAATAATGCGCCCGATCGGTTCTGATCGAAGCGCATCCCAGATCACTGTCATAGCCGGGCTTGTCCCGGCTATCTCGATTATGGAGACACAGTGCCATCCCAATCGAGACCGCCGGGACAAGCGCGGCGGTGACGCTCGTGGGACAATGCGTTGTACGACGCCCCTGGCAGCAAGACGATCGTGAATGACGATGTATCTATGAATTGCTTCGATGTCCGCAAGCGCGCGTCTCTTGTAGCGAAGCTTCATTCGGTCAGTCGCGCGAACATCGACTCGGACCTCATTCACCCCGCTCCCGCCGCAGCTTTGCCCAGTAGTCCAGCCGCTTCCTGATCTCGCGCTCGAAACCGCGCTCGGGCGGGTCGTAGAAGCGTTGGCGGCCGAGCGCGTCGGGGAAATAGTTCTGGCCGGAAAACGCCTCGGGCGCGTCGTGGTCGTAGGCGTAGCCCGCGCCGTAGCCTTCGCCCTTCATCAGCTTGGTCGGCGCATTGAGGATATGCTTGGGCGGCAGCAGCGAGCCCGCCTCCTTGGCGGTGCGCATCGCGGCGCCATAGGCGGCGTAGGCCGCGTTCGATTTCGGCGCCGTGGCGATATAGATCACCGCCTGGGCGATCGCGAGTTCGCCTTCCGGGCTGCCGAGAAAATCATAAGCGTCCTTCGCCGCATTGGCGATGACCAGCGCCTGGGGATCGGCGAGCCCGACATCCTCGATCGCCATCCGCACCACGCGCCGCGCCAGAAACAGCGGGCTCTCGCCGGCATCGAGCATGCGGCAGAGATAGTAGAGCGCGGCATCGGGGTCCGACCCGCGCACCGATTTGTGCAGCGCCGAGATCAGGTTGTAATGGCCGTCCTGGGATTTGTCGTAGATCGGCGCCCGGCGCTGCACGATCTCCTGCAGCTTGGCGGCGTCGAACACCTCGCCCTTGCGGGCGGCGCGCCACACCTCTTCGGCGAGCGTGAGCGCGGCGCGGCCGTCGCCGTCGGCCATGCGCACGAGGGAGGCGCGGGCGTCTTCGTCGAGCGGCAGCGGCCGCTGCTCGATCTCTTCCGCACGCGCGAGCAGCTTCTCGATCGCGGCGGCCGCGAGCGGCTTGAAGACCAGCACCCGCGCCCGCGACAGTAGCGCCGCATTGAGTTCGAAGGACGGGTTCTCGGTGGTGGCACCGACCAGCACCACGGTGCCGTCCTCCATCACCGGAAGGAAGGAATCCTGCTGCGCCCGGTTGAAGCGGTGCACCTCGTCGACGAACAGGAGGGTGCCGGTACCGGTCTCGCGCCGCGCGCGGGCGGCCTCGAACACTTTCTTCAGGTCGGCGACGCCGGAAAACACCGCCGAGATCTGCTCGAAATGCAGCGCGGTCGCATCCGCCAGCAGCCGCGCCACCGTGGTCTTGCCGGTGCCCGGCGGCCCCCAGAACACCAGCGAGCCGAGGCTCTTCGTCTCCAGCATGCGGGTGAGCGCGCCGTCCGGGCCGAGCAGGTGATCCTGCCCCACCACCTCGGACAGCTCACGCGGACGTAGCCGGTCGGCGAGCGGGCGCGGCGCATCGCGCTCCAGCCCCGCCGCCGCAAACAGGCTCGCCGTGTCGTGTTTCGGCCGCGGGCTCATCCGCCGAATACGGCGGAGATCTCCTGGCCGCCGCGCTGGATGGTGAGCCGCCACACCCGCGACGGCTGGCCGGTGGCGCGCAGCAGGTCCTTCATGGTGGCGATCTTCTCGTTGTTGACGCTGACCACGATATCGCCCTTCTGGAAGCCGAAGCTCTGGGCGACAGACCCGTTCTCGACCTCGGTGACCGCGACGCCCTCGGCGGCCGAATCCAGGCGCAACTCCTCCGCCAATGCCGGCGACAGGTTGGCGACCTTGGCCCCGAGCAGCGGCGAGCGCGCCTTGATGACGGTCTCCTCGCGCGGCGTTTCCGGCGCCGTCTCCAGCGGGATCGTCAGCTTGGCCTCGCGACCGCCGCGGATGACGGCGACTTGCGCCTGGCCGCCCACCGGCTTGGTGGCGAAGCGGTAGTCGAAGGCGTTGGGGTCGTCGACCGGTTGCCCGTCGACTTCGACCACGAGATCGCCGGTGCGCAGGCCGGCCCGCGCCGCCGGGCTGCGCGCGGTGATGCTGCTGACCAGCGCTCCGGCCGGCCGCTTCAGGCTGAGGCTGTCGGCGATCTCGGGCGTCACCGCCTGCAGCTTGGCGCCGAGCCAGGGCCGGCGCACCACGGTGGCGCCGCCCTTGGCCGACGCGACCACGGCGCGCACCATGTTGGCGGGGATCGCGAAGCCGATGCCCTGCGAGCCGCCGGAGCGCGAGAAGATCGCGGTGTTGATGCCGACCAGGCGGCCGGCGAGATCGACCAGCGCGCCGCCGGAATTGCCGGGATTGATGGCGGCATCGGTCTGGATGAAGAACTGGTAGTCGGTGATCCCGACCTGGGTGCGCGCCACCGCCGAAACGATGCCGTGGGTGACGGTCTGGCCGACGCCGAACGGATTGCCGACGGCGAGGACCATGTCGCCGACCTGCAGCGCGTCGGAATCGCCGAGGTCGACCGCGGTGAACCGCTCGCGGCCATCCTTGAGGCGAAGCACGGCGAGATCGGAGCGCGCGTCCTTCAGGATGAGGTCGGCGTCGAACTCGCGCTTGTCGGCGAGCGAGACCTTGATCTGGTCGGCATTCTCGATGACGTGATTGTTGGTGACGACGAGGCCGGAGGCGTCGACGATGACGCCGGAGCCGAGCGAGCGCTGGACCTGCTCGCGCGGACCGCCGCCGCCACTGCCGAAAAAGCGGCGGAAGATCGGATCGTCGAACAGCGGCACGCGGTTCTCGACCGTGCGGGCGGCGTAGACGTTGACCACCGCCGGCGCGATGCGCTTGACCACCGGCGCGAAACTGAGCCTGATCTCGCCGGCCGATGACGGCACGCGCACATCCTGGGCCGGCGCAGTCGAAACCCGCGCCGAGACCACGGCCAAGACCAGAGCAAGGCATGCAAACGAGCGCAATATCACTGTCATGGCGCGAATCCCCGCGGCGTCATCGCCCGAGATATAAACCGCGCGCCGCAGGATTTGAAGGGCGCGCGCCTTAGGCGGCCGACGCCTCTTCGCCCCGCTTCTCCCCGACCGGGCCGGAGTCCAGGCCCTTGGCGTTCACGTCGCGGTCGACGAATTCGATGACCCCGAGCGGCGCATTGTCGCCGTAGCGGAAGCCCGCCTTCATGACCCGGGTGTAACCGCCATGGCGTTCCTTGTAGCGGGGGCCGAGCACGTCGAACAGCTTCTTGACCATGGCGACATCGCGGATTTCCGCAATCGCCTGGCGGCGCGCATGCAGGCCGCCGCGCTTGCCGAGGGTGACGAGCTTCTCGACGATCGGGCGCAGGTCCTTCGCCTTGGGGAGCGTCGTCGTGATCTGCTCGTGCTTGATCAGCGCTGCGCACATGTTCCCGAACATCGCCCGGCGATGCTCGGCGGTGCGGTTGAATTTGCGGTGGGCATTACCGTGACGCATCGCATTCCCCTGTATTCTGCTCGCCGGAGCGTGATCCGCTCAAGTGGATCGCGCTCTGAGCCCTTTCAGTTTGCGCATGATCTCTCGGGATCGTGCGACTTAGTAATGATCCTCGAACCGCTTGGCGAGTTCGTCGATGTTCTCCGGCGGCCAGCCCGGCACTTCCATGCCGAGATGGAGGCCCATCTGCGCCAGCACTTCCTTGATCTCGTTGAGCGACTTGCGGCCGAAGTTCGGCGTGCGCAGCATCTCGCCCTCGGTCTTCTGCACGAGGTCGCCGATATAGACGATGTTGTCGTTCTTGAGACAGTTGGCCGAGCGCACCGAAAGTTCGAGTTCGTCGACCTTCTTGAGGAAGGCCGGGTTGAAGGCGAGATCGGGGATCGTCTCGGTGACGCCGACCTCTTTGCGCGGCTCCTCGAAATTGACGAACACGTTGAGCTGGTCCTGGAGGATGCGCGCGGCATAGGCGAGCGCGTCGTCCGGAGTGACCGAGCCGTTGGTCTCGATCTGCATGGTCAGCTTGTCGTAGTCGAGGATCTGGCCTTCGCGGGTGTTCTCCACCCGGTAGGACACCTTGCGCACCGGCGAATACAGGCTGTCGACCGGGATGAGCCCGATCGGGGCATCTTCCGGACGGTTGCGATCCGCCGGGACGTAGCCCTTGCCCGTGTTGACCGTGAACTCCATGCGGATCTCGGCGCCTTCGTCGAGATGGCACAGCACCAGTTCCGGATTGAGGATGACGATGTCGCCGACGGTCTGGATGTCGCCGGCCGTCACCAGCGCCGGACCGGACTTCTTCACCACCATGCGCTTGGGGCCGTCGCCCTGCATCTTGATGGCGATGTCCTTGATGTTGAGGATGATGTCGGTCACGTCCTCGCGCACGCCGGTGATCGAGGAGAACTCGTGCAGCACGCCGTCGATATGCACCGACTGGACGCTCGCGCCCTGCAGCGAGGACAACAGGATGCGCCGCAGCGCGTTGCCCAGCGTGAGGCCGAAACCGCGCTCCAGCGGCTCCGCCACCACGGTGGCCGAGCGCTTGGGATCGCTGCCGGGCATCACCTGGAGCTTGCTCGGTCGAATCAGTTCCTGCCAATTCTTCTGGATCGTCACTTCGTCACCCATCGCGTTGAGTGGCGCGCCGCCCGCCTGGCGCGCGCCGCCTCGTGGGAAAAATCGGCAGGCGAACGCGCCCGCCGCACAACATCACACGCCGCACCGCGTCAAACGCGCCGGCGCTTGCGCGGCCGGCAGCCATTATGCGGAATCGGCGTCACGTCGCGGATCGACGTGATGGTGAAGCCCGCGGCCTGCAGAGAGCGCAGCGCCGACTCCCGGCCGGAGCCTGGGCCCGCGACCTCGACCTCGAGCGTGCGCATGCCGTGTTCCTGCGCCTTGCGCGCCACGTCCTCGCCTGCGACCTGGGCCGCATAGGGCGTCGACTTGCGCGAGCCCTTGAAACCCATGGTGCCCGACGACGACCAGGCGATCGTATTGCCTTGGGCGTCGGTGATCGTGATCATCGTGTTGTTGAACGATGCATTCACGTGGGCGACGCCGGAGGCGATGTTCTTGCGTTCACGTCGCCGAACGCGGGTGGCTTCCTTACCCATAATCGACCCTTTCGCGGCTCGCAGTCGCAAGCCTCATCTTCGAATCGCGCCGTGCGGATTACTTCTTCTTGCCGGCGATCGGCTTCGCCGGCCCCTTGCGGGTGCGCGCATTGGTGTGGGTGCGCTGGCCGCGGACCGGAAGGCCGCGCCGATGCCGCAACCCACGGTAGCAGCCGAGATCCATCAGCCGCTTGATATTGATGGCGGTCTCTCGCCGCAGGTCACCTTCGACCATATAGTCACGATCGATCATTTCGCGAATCTGCAACACTTCCTGGTCGGTCAACTGTGCGACCCGGCGTTCGTCGGGAATCCCGACCTTTGCCACAATTTCGCGGGCCTTCGTGGGCCCGATGCCGTGAATGTATTGCAGGCCGATAAGCACGCGCTTATTGGTTGGTATATTGACGCCAGCGATACGGGCCAAGTCCGCACTCCCTTAAGTTCTGTCCACGTTTACAGCCGGATAGGTCCAAACCCAGTTTTGGCCACAATCATATAAACGTGAACACGACGCCTCTCCGTCGATCCGGAGCCCGGCGTCGTTCAAGAATTCATTGACTGGTTGCCGCGGTATTTACGGTCTCCGAGCCGGTTCGTCAACTGTACTCACCTGTTCTTGCCACGTTTTTTCGAGGTTCCGCGGCGGCCCTTCGAGCCGCCCGCCGGGGCCGACGTGACGCGGGGTTTTTTCGACTTGGTTGCACCCGATCCGGCTGCACCGGATTTGGCCGCGCCGGATTTGGTCGCATTTTGGCACCGGTTTTGGTCGCACCGGGGCGATATCGCTTGCCGCCCCGGGGCGATTTGCTGTGCCTTTGGCTGCCCGCTTTACCACCCCCTTGGCTACCCCTTTCGCCGCCGCGGACGGGCGCTTGCCGGCCCCGGCTTTGGATGGCGGCGCCCGCTTACCGGCCTTGGCAGTCGTCGCGCGGCGTCCCGAAGCCGAGCGCCCCGCGGGCTTGCGACCGCTCCGGCGTTTGACCGCCGCCTTGCGCCGCGCCGCCGACGCGTCGCGGGACCGCCGCGGCGCCGGCTTGACGGCAGGCTGAGCCGGTGCATCGAGCAGGGCCGCCAACGCCGCAGAGACCTCCTCGATCGGAGCCATGCCGTCGATGGTCCTGAGCATGCCCCTGCCCGCGTAATAGCCGATCAACGGCGCCGTCTGTCGGCGATAGGCGTCGAGCCGCTTCTTGAGCGCCTCGGCATTGTCGTCGGCACGCAGCGGCTCCCCGCGCGCCGCCGTTTCCGCAACCCGCTTTTCGATCCGCTGCAGCAGGATGGCCTCGTCGACCTTGAGCTCGACCACCGCATCGAGTTCGAGCTCCTTCTCCTCCAGCATGCGGTCGAGGGCCTCGGCCTGGGCGACCGTGCGGGGAAAGCCGTCGAGGATGAATCCGCGGTGCGCGTCGGGTTGGCTGATGCGATCGGCGACGGCGTCCACCACCAAAGTGTCGGGGCAGAGATCGCCCCGCGCCATGATGTCCTTCACCTGGAGCCCGGTCGGGGTTTCCGCCTTCACCGCGGCGCGCAGCATGTCGCCGGTGGAAAGCTGGACGATGCCGTATCGGTCGACAAGCCTCTGCGCCTGGGTGCCCTTGCCCGCTCCCGGCGGACCAAGGAGTATGAGCCTCATTGACGTTCCCCCGCGCTGCTACGAGTTCGTCACCGCGGACCTGCATATCTATGTCCAATACACTACAAACCAAAATCAGAGCTGAAATGTCGACGAGGAGGGCGCCCAGCGTAAGGCGACACGCTGCCCCAATCCAAGCCTCATCTCTTCCGCCCCCGCAGTTTCGAACGCTTGATCAGCCCTTCATATTGATGCGCCAGCAAATAGCCCTGCACCTGCGCCACCGTATCCATGGTCACGCTGACCACGATCAGCAGCGAAGTGCCGCCGAAATAGAACGGCACCGCGGCATAGGAGATCAGGATTTCCGGCAGCAGGCACACGATGGCGAGATAGCCGGCGCCGATCACGGTGATTCGGGACAGCACATAGTCGATGTATTCCGCAGTACGCTCGCCCGGACGGATCCCGGGGATGAAGCCGCCATGCTTCTTGAGATTCTCCGCGGTCTCGGTCGGGTTGAACACGATCGCCGTGTAGAAGAACGCGAAGAATATGATCAAGCTGACATAGAGCACCAGGAACAGCGGCCGGCCATGGCCGAGCTGGGTGGTGATGAGGTTGAGCCACTCCGGGCCCTGGCCGGCGTTGAAGTTCGCCACCGTGGTCGGCAACAGCAGCAGCGACGACGCGAAGATCGGCGGAATGACGCCGGAGGTGTTGAGCTTGAGCGGCAGATGCGAGGACTGCCCCTCGAACATGCGGTTGCCGACCTGGCGTTTCGGATACTGGATCAGCAGCCGGCGCTGGGCCCGCTCCATGAACACGATGAACGCGATCACCGCGACTGCCATCACGATCACCACCAGGATCAGCCCCGTCGACAGCGCGCCCTGGCGGCCGAGTTCGAGGGTGCCGGCCACCGCCGCCGGCAATTCGGCCACGATCCCCGACAGGATGATCAGCGAAATGCCGTTGCCGATGCCGCGCGAGGTGATCTGCTCGCCGAGCCACATCAGGAACATGGTACCGCCGGTGAGCGTGATCACCGTCGACGGTGTCAACGGGCTCGGTACCGTTCCGGTTCACCCAGAATATTGGCTACGACGCCAACGGCAAGCTCCTGGACCCCGTGAAGTACGCCTCGCTGTACGGTGACGACGCCGACGCCACGGTGTCCGCGCGCGCCGACAGTGGGGCTTGCCCGGCGACCCCCAAGAGCCCATCACGATGACCCGCTACTACGCCGCACAGCGCACCTTCTGGGTGGACCCGGTGTCGGGCACCATCGTGAAGGCCACAGGAGCACGGTTACCACTACTACGCCCGCGACGCTCTCAAACCCGAGGTGACGTTCGCCGACTACAAGGTCACGACGAACGAACAGACCATCGAGGCGCAGGTCGGCCAATGCCCGCGACGAGGGTGACGTCGTCGCACTGTGGGGCCGAATCCTGCCGATCACGTTCGCCGCCCTCGGCCTGGTCGCCCTGGTGGGCGGCGTTCCTGCTGGGATCGTTCACCCTGCGGGCCGAGGCCGCGCTGATCGACCCCGGCCTCGACGACGCCAGTCACGGGTTCTTCGGTCGGCGCCCCGACGGATACCGGGCCCATGCCCGCCGCCGAAGCCGCGACCGAGAAGATTCCCACGCAGCGACCGTCGGACCGACCTCCGGACCGACCGGTCTGATCGCTCCTGCCCGTTTTCGTTTCCCGGGTCGCAACGTTCCTGCCCTCCGGCGCTTGGCGGTGCCTGCATACGCGCTAGCGCTGTCCCTGGCGGTGACGGCACCCCTGCTGGCGCCGGGTTATCTGCTGATCCGTGACGCGGTATCGACGCCGCGGGCGTATCTGACCGATGCTGCGCTGGGTCTCACCGAGGCAGCGCCGCGGGCCTTGCCCCAGGACTTCGCGGTCGCGCTCGCGTCGCGCGTCATCGACGGCGGCATCGTCGTCAAGCTGCTGTTGCTCGTGGGGCTGTGGGTCGCGGGCTGGGGCGCCGCCCGTGGCTGGCGTCGTCATTCCAGCCGCCGGTCTGGGCGGCCAACTCGTCGCCGCGACGCTCGCGGGGTGGAATCCCTATGTCGCAGAACGACTGCTGCAAGGCCACTGGAGCCTATTGGTCGGCTACGGCTGCCTGCCCTGGGTGGCGGCGGCCGTTCCTGCGACTGCGCAACGCCGACGGCACTGGTGGCCCGCTGCTGTTCTGGATCGCGCTTGCCGGGCTGACGCCGACGGGACTGATGCTCGCGGCGACCGTGGCGCTGGTGAGTTGCGCCGCGCCTGGCTCGGTCTCACTCCAGGCGACTGTGCGCGGCGGTCTCGCTGGGCGCAGCAGTGCTTGGCGCGCTGCCCTGGCTGATCGCGCCCCTTCTGGCCGGTTCGCTGACGTCGACGCAGGCGGCCGGGGTACCGCAGTTCGCGGCGCGCGCCGAGCCGGGGCTCGGCACCCTGTTCAGCCTCGCGGGCTTCGGCGGAATCTGGAACAGTCAGGCCGTACCCGATTCCAGGACAACACTTTTCGCGATCGCCGCCACTGCCGTCCTACTCGGGGTGGTCGAGTGGGGGTGCCGACGGCGGTGCGTCTCCCGGCGGCTCGGCCGCTGCTGGTGTTGGCCGTGGTCGCGGTGCTGGCGCCAGCTCTGATGGCCACTGGCCCAGGGTTGGCTGCGGTGGAGGCGGTCGCCCGCGCAGTGCCCGGCCTCGGCGTCTTGCGGGATGGGCAGAAGTGGGTGGCCCTGGCGCTGCCCGGGTACGCGGTGGCGGGCGCGGCGGCTGTCGTCACGCTGCAGCGCCGGGTGCCCGGCGTGGTGGCCGCCACGGTGTGCTGCCTGGCCCTGGTCGCCGTGCTGCCCGACCTGGCGTGGGGCGTCGGCGGGCAAGGTGGCCCCGGTGCGCTACCCGGCGGGCTGGGCAACGGCGGCCGCGCTCATCAACGCCGATCCGCGGCCGGTCGCGGTGCTGCCGCCCGACAGCATGCGGCACTACCCGTGGGCGGGGACCGCACCCGTGCTCGACCCGCTCCCCCGCTGGGTCTCCGCCGACGTGCTGGCCACCGGCGACCTGGTGATCGGCGGGCAGACGGTGCCCGGTGAGGGCGCCCGCGCCCGTGAGGTGCAAGCCTGGTGCAATCCGGGGCGAGTGCCGCTGACTTGGCCAGCGCGGGCGTCGGCTGGGTGGTGGTGGAAGGACGCGCGCCGGCCTTGCACGCTTCCCGTCGTCTACCCGACGACGACATCGCCTTCTACCGGGTCGGCGGGTGAGCCCCTGCCGCTCGCACCGCGGGGTTTGTTGATCGCCGCACACCTGGTCTGGTTGGCCGCACTGATCGCGGGAGCTGCCGGCACGATCGCCACTGCGGTGCGGCGCCGACCGCGCGCTTGTTGAGGGCCGCGCTCGCGAAACGCGTTCGACAAGCGTGCACTCGGCGGGCGGGGAGTGCGGTCTACTAGGCGTCATGAGTTGGCTCAACGACTGGTGGCAGCACGACGTCGTCAACGGCTACAAGGGTCCGCTGCTGCTCAGCTTCACCGCGTTCGTCGTGACCTTCGTCAGCACCCGCACCATCACCCGGCTGATCCGCGCGGGCAAGGGTCCATTCCACAACGTCAGCAGCGGTGGCGTGCACATGCACCACTCGACGCCGGGCATTCGTGCTGCTCATCGTTGGCGGTTTCACCGGGGTCGGCTCACCACCCCTATCGGCGTGGACCTATGTCGCCGGGCTGTTGGTCGGTGTCGGCGCCTCACTGGTGCTCGACGAGTTCGCGATGATCTTCCGGCTGCAGGACGTGTACTGGTCGCAGGAGGGCCAACTGTCGGTCAACGTGGTGACGCTGGCGGCCGCCTGCGTAGGCCTCGCGGCGGTCGGGGTGTCGCCGGTCAAGGTCGCTGAGATGCCTGCCGGCCTTGCCGCCGTGCGTTATGCGGCGGTTGCGGTGTTGCTCGTCAACTTCGTGCTGGTCGCGATCACCGCCCTCAAGGGCAAGTACCCCACTGCGTTGATGGGCCTGTTCATCTCGCCCGTCGCATGGGTGGCTGCGGTGCGGCTGGCGCGGCCGACGTCACCGTGGGCCCGCCGACGCTACGATCCGGCGAAGCTCGCCCGCGCCCGAAAGCGCGCCGCCGCGTTCGACCAGCGCTGGGCGCCGGTTCGCCGGCACTGGGACGACTTCATCGGTGGCACACCGACATCGGCTGATCCACCGACTGCGGCACCGCCGCTAGACGACCCCGCCGATAAGCCTGCCGTCGAGCACTGATTCGAGGACGACGCGCATCGCGTCGGCACTCTGCGACCAGGAGAACTCACCGCTGCGGCTCTGAGCCTTCGCGCCGAGTTGCTCACGCAGGATGTCGTCGGACAGCAGTTGCTCGATGCGTGAGACCAACTCCGCGTGATCATCGACCAGCAGTCCGGTGACACCATCGATGATGGAATCCGTCAGCCCGCCGGACGACCGGTACCCGATGGTCGGCACCGCGTGCTGAGCGGCCTCGATGACGGCAAGCGCCCAGCCCTCCTTGCGAGAGGGTAGTAAATGAACCCAAGATCGTTGCAGCACTTCATGTTTCGTGCGATCATCGACGTGGCCGTGAAAGGTAACGACCTCGGCGATCCCGAGCCGCGACGCATGCGCGACGAGCCGTCCGCCCCACCAGCCGCCACCGACGACGTCGAGGCGAAGATCGGGATACTGCGGCAACAACTCGGCGACGGCGTCGAGCACGTCCTCAATCTGCTTGTGCGGCACCAGACGCGACAGCACGGTCAGCCGCGGCGTCTCGGACCGCGGCAGCGTCAACGTATCGACGGGTGCCTGGTCCAAGCCATTGCGCACCACGGCGACGTGGTCGGGGTCGACGCCGAGATCGGCGAGATCGCGAGCCGACGGCAGCGACACCGTGACGTACTGGTTGTCGCGGTGTAGGCGCGGCGACAAGGTGGATTCGACGAACCAGCCGAGCCGACTCATCAGCGGACCAGCGACCGGCCATTGCTCGCGGTGACAGTGGTGGACGAGGAGGACCGATTGCCGCCCGAACGCCAGCCGCGCGAGGAACGGCACGCCGTTCTGGCTGTCGATCACCACATCGGGGCGCACGCGCCGCAACGGGCCAAGGCCAATGCGCGATGCGACCATACGCCAATCCCGCCAGGACGTACACGCTGTAGCGGCCGCCGCCGCGGCTGATCGTGACGCCGTCGAGCACCTCGCGACGCGGGGCGCCCCGGTAGCGGGCGGTGCGCAACGTGACGTCGACTCCGGCCGCGGCCAACTGACTGCCGATCCGCTGGAGGTAGGTTTCGCTGCCGCCGCCCTGCGGGTGACCGGTGTCGCGCCAGCACAGCAGCAGCACGGATCGGACGGACGGTGCGGACATTCCGTCAAGACTAAGCCCTGCGCCAGTGGCCAGTTGTGGCACGCCTTTCGCTCTCAGGCGTGACACAACCGGCCACTCGACACTGCGTAGGGTGACCGCGTGTCCGCTACCGATCCGTCGTCC
>CAVVCE010000025.1:0-106624 GCA_963746235.1 uncultured Alphaproteobacteria bacterium | reverse complement strand
ACGGCCCGGGGATTTGTTTCGCGCCTCGCAGCAGGAAATTTCCGTGCTCCCTGGGCGCACCTACTACTTTCGCCTCGACATGAATGAGAAGGGCAAATGGATCAGCAGCAGCGGCGCGGTCGCCGAACTCACGGGTATGTTGGTGTCATCCGCGATATCGGCGGGTGCCGACGAGCGCGGCCTGTTCGACTTCGCTCCGCTGGACGAAGCCGCTGCCCAGGCGGCCATGGCAGAACTTCGCTTGGCCCAGTGACTTGGCCCAGTGACTTGGCCCAGTGACTGGCCCAGTGACTTGGCCCAGTGACGAAGCGCCGGCCGCGCGCGGCGACGGCGCGCGTTCATCGCGCGGACGTCACCGCCAAGGCCATGCCCGAAGGCAAGGTCCGCGGGATCACGGCTCCAGGCGCGTCCGCCGCCAGAACGTCTTGCCGCCAGTCCCGCCGGCCGCCTCCCAGCCCTTGCCGGGCGGTGGAACCGGCTGCTGCCAACCGGGGCGAACCTGCCGGTCGGAGGTCCACATCTCTTCGACGCCGTCGGTGACGCGGCGCCACAACGTGCTGCCGCCGTTGCCGCCGACCGCCTTCCAGCCCCTGCCGGGCGGTGGGACCGGCTCCCGCCAGCCGGGGCGCACCTCCCGGTCCGAGGTCCACGTCTCCTCGACGCCGTCGGTCGCGACGACGTGCAGGGCCTGGATCGGCGCCGGATCATGATCGTAGCACTCCTCGCGGCCGTCATCATGGATGCAAAGCCACAGTTCTCTGGTCACGATCTCCTCCTTCCGCCATGCGCCGGATACGGTCGCGCGTCCGGTATCGTCGCGCTCTTGCGGCTCCTGCGCCCGCGGGGCGTTGGTGCACGCCAAATTCTGCGCGTCGGCCGTGGTGCTCTCGCGACCGCCGGCGTCACTGGCCAGCAAAAAGCGTACCGGATGCGCTCGTCTCGGTTCTGTCGCGAGGTCGCGTCGGCAGGCGGAGATCGAAGTTGCCTGGGCGATGATCAGCGACATCGGCTGGTCGTGACCTCGATCGGCACGGCCATGTCCGTTGAACCGTCGGATCGCGTGGAACCGCGAGCCGGCCCACAGGGGCGGGCAAGGCCCGCCCCTGTCCGTGTCGCGTCTTCAGCCGCATACCCAGGCGAAGCCACCGGGGATCGGCGACCAGCAGCTACCGACGCCGTAGGGCCACCAGCGGCCGCCATACCAACGCCGTCCGCCGCCGACCACGCCCACGCCGCCGCCGCGAACGGCTACGCCACCCCCGCGATAAACTCCGCCGCGAACCGCAACGCCGCCGCCGCGGACGGCGGCACCGCCGCGCATGCCGCCGCGACCGCCGCCGCCACCACGACCACCGCCAGCGCGCACAGGTTCGGCGATGGACGGGGCGACCGCGGCTTCCAGACCGTGCTGTAAGAGCGGACTGGCCCTGACTTGCGCAACCGTCAACGGCGCGATCAGGAGCGCGGCGGCGACGGGGAGCAGATAGAACTTGGACATATTCCCTCCTTGACTGGATTCTGAACCGCCCGGCGCACCAAATACCCGCGCTTGGAGAGCCGGGCGGGCCGCGTCGGCCCTCCGAAGCGAGCGCCGCGCATCCGCACTCAAAGCATGAAGCCGTTACGAAATTGATGCGCCTGCGAGCCGGCCGGCGGCGCATGCTCGGCGCAAATGCGCCGTGCCCGGGCAAGGGCGTCGCACTGGCGTCACGGGTGCGCCGAAGGGGTGCGCCGAAGGGGGTGCGCTGCCTGGGGCCGGCTAATTTGCCGCGCAGGTGTCGTGCGGCAACCGTGACGGCGATGCCGAAGCCGGCCGCGACTTGCCGACGGCGCCGCGCACGAACTGCACGATGCGATCCTGGGCCTTGCGCGACTCCGGGAAGAACAGCAGCGGATAGACGTGCATCAGGCCGGGTTCTTCGTGGTACTCGACATCGGCTCCTTCCGCCGCCGCACGCGCCGCCAGCCGTCTTGCATCGGCGAGGAGAATGTCGTGGGTGCCGCAGAACATCAGGATCGGCGGCAGGCCCGTGATCTCGCCATAGAGCGGGCTGACGCGGGGATCGGTGGTGGACATCGCGCCGGCGTACCAGCGCCCGGCCGCCTCGGGCCCGCGCGCACCAGCAGCGGGTCGACCTTCTCGAGCGTCGATCCTGCGCCGGGTCCGTCATGGTGACGTCGAGCCAGGGAGACACGAGCACCAGTCGCCGCCGGCCTGGCAAGACCCGCGGCGATCGCCTGCATCACGAGCGACATCGCAAGGCCGCCGCCGGCGGAATCGCCCATGACCACCAGTTGCGACGCCGTCGTCATGCTGCCAGCAGGTCGCGATATACGCCGAGGACGAAGGCGCTCGCCGCCGCGCAATCATGCTCGGGCGCCAGGGGATAGAGCGGCACCGTGAACGGCATCCCCAGCCGTTCCACCATCCAGCCGATGAAGTACCAGTGCCAGCGGAAGATGCCTTCCACATAGGCGCCGCCGTGGATGTACATCACGTGCCGGCCGCAGGATCGCCGCCGCGCCGCCCGGAGCGAGGCGCGACGGTGAAGACCTCGTAGCCGTTGCGCATCGCCGATGAAATGTCGAACCGCCGCCGCATCCAGCCGGGAGGAGGCGCCGGGCCGACGCGGCCGCGCTTGAGGTGCTCCGCCAGGGTGCGCTCGTCCACGAACTGCCGCCCCACCCGCGCGAGGCGGACGCCGAACGCGGTCGCCTGCGCAATCAAGCTTGCCATCCTCAGGTCTCCACCGCGCGACGGTAATCGCGGCAAGGCGGCAATTCGGGGGCACACCCGTCGGCATGCGGCCCCGATGAAGGCAAATCCAGCGAGGCGTTAACGATGTTCCCGCGCCGCAGAGCGATGCTTTGGGGGACATAATTCCCAGGCGCCGACCAGAGACCAGCCGCTGCTGCAGTGCGGCAACCCGGCCATGCGGGCACGTCACGGAACGATCCCCGCTTCGATGTCGGGTCTACGGACGCTCGGGAACGCCGGCCAACCCGACCGGTGCCAGCCTCCGCACGGGCGAGGCGGAGGGCCGTCCCGGAGGCTGTGGCTACGGCCGCCGCACCGCGACCGCACGCCGCATGACCGCGAAAAACCACCGGCAAAACCACCGGCCAAGGGCCGGATTCGCGCCACCGGGTTCCCCGCGGTCATTTTTTGCATAGCGGGTTTGAACCTCTCTTCGTAATCAAGAGACATAAGTTAACGGAAGGTTAATCGCATTCGGCGGAGTGGGGCGTTATGAGAGCGAATATCGGAGCAAGGTCATCGGAAGCGGCGCCCCAGGGCACCCGCTTTACGGTGTTCTTCGTGCTCCGCATGTCCGTTTCAGGCGCCCGGTTCGACGGATTTGTTGAAATGACGGGAAAGTGATCGTCAACAGGCACGTTAGAAATTGCCGATGACGATTTGGTTGGTCGAAAGGTTCTGTAAGTAGGTTCGGCGCCGGCAAAAGCCGCGTTGATCTGACAAATAAATAAAACGACAAAGGGCAGCGTCATGACATCCCGCAAGCGTAAGGCCGCGGTTATGGCCACAGTTACCTTGCTGGCCGAACGGTTTCCGGCCGCGTTTTTCACCTTCGAGGGCCAGCGCCGGCCGCTCAAGATCGGAATCGCCGTCGACATTTGCGAGGCGGTTCCGGAGCTCAATAAGGAGCATCTGCAGTGGGCGCTGGCGCGCTACTGCATGAGCCCGGGCTATTTGCGGTCGCCTGACCAGCGGTGCGGTGCGGGTCGGCCTCGCCGGCGACCCCGCCGGTACCGTCACCGAAGAAGCCGCCGCCAAGGCCGTGGCCATGCTGGCGCAGGTCGTGACCGCGCGCCGCAAGCGGACCGCCAAGGTCGTGCGCGAGCCCGCCAAGGCCCCCGCCAAGGCCAAGGTCGCGACGCGGGAGACCAAGCCGGTCGCCGGTGCGGCGTCTGCGGCCAAGTCGACCGCCTTGCGCATGTCGATCGAGGCGATCCGTGAAGCCGCGCAGCGCCGCCGTGCGGGCTCGGGTTGGCAGGCGCCTTCCGGCGCGCCCACCGGGCAGCCGCCGCGCAAGACCGTCGGCTCGTTCAATTGAAGTGAATCGTCAAAGCCCTCTTGAAGAGAGCTTTTTGAATGTGCGGCGCGACGCCGGGGGACCCGGAGACCGGTCCGCTCGGTCGCACCGGAAGGAGAGGTCGATGAGTTCGTTTGCAGGTTCCATAACCGCCTTGTTCGTTGCCGGAATGGTCGGGGGCTATGCCGGGCTTTGTCTGCTCGGCTCCGACCGATGAGACGCAGACGATGGCGGTCGCCGCGGCGCCCATCCCCGATCCGCCGGCGCTGCCGTGCAGCATGCAGGCTTGGCCGAACGCAGATCGCAAGTGTCTCGAGTGGACCGCGCCGCGTGCGGAAGTGCAAGCGGCGGAGGCCAAGACCGGGGCCAAGACCAAGGCGGACCACCACCGATGGCGCGCAGAAAGCCGTCGCGAGCGCGCCGTCTCCTGACAAACGTGGCAACCACGCCGGCGCAGCCTTCGACGGTCGGGCAGCCTTCGACGGTTGGAATGAGCGTCGCGACGACGCAACCGGCTGCGGCGGATGGCAGCCGGCCGCCCAGGCCGCCCCGGCCGAGGCTGCCCGCGAAGGCGGCCGCAGCCAAGTCGCGCACGGCTGCCCACGCCAAGACCAAGGCATTGGCCGTGATGCGCGGCTTCGGCGACAATTTGAACGACGTGCGGCTCAACGCTTATGCCTATGACGGATCGTCGCGCAGGTCCGCGACCCGCTCGGTTCAGGACAAGAACACCTACGGCGCCAGGCCCGGCGGGTGGTGGTGGTAACGCGGCGACGACTGTTCATCCGCGGCTGATCCCAATCGAATACAGCGCTCGCGCAGAGCGGGCGCAGCCGGGACTTGCGTGCTTCGTGCAATCAACAACAGCCTTTGGTTTGGATTTTGGGTTTGGATTTTGGGAGAGTGTCATGCGGTTGGCGTATCAATTGATCCCCGCTGCCATCTGCGCAATTCCGCTTGGCGCGTGGGCCGGCGCGAGCCTCTATTCGGGCGCCCCGCGCGCCGATGGTTTCGCGCCGCCGGCCGCTGCGGTGGAACGGTCGCACAAGGGCAGCCTCTTGGCCCATCCGTTCGGGCGGAGCGGCATGGAAATTCCGATCGTCGAGGTCGAAGTGAACGGCCGCCTCGACGCCGCGATCACGCTGCGGGATCGCGACGGGCAGGTGCTCTACCGCGCCGATCCCGTCAACCACGTCACCACCGTTGCCAAGCGTGCCACGTCTGCCCGCACCGTGTCGGCTCCGCCGGCCACCGAACCCGAGTCCACCGCGCCGAAGGCATCACCCGAGAGCGCGATGCCGGACGGCTGCGAAGGCGCGTTCAGCCCCTATGCCGCCCCGCGCATGGCGCATGTCATCGGCCGCTGCATCTCGTCGCTGCCGCAAAGCGTCCATGTCGCTTCGCTGGCGCGCTGAACGCGATCGCCCCACCCACCCGCCGACGTCATCGCCGGGCTTGTCCCGGCGATCTCGATCGGGTGGGCACGGCGCTTCCATAGGCGCCATGGCCGGGACCAGCCCGGCCATGACGATTCCGTGGGGGCTCTGAGGCCGAAGCATGAGCGATTTGCCGCCACCCGAGGATAAGCCGACCCCCTGGCCAGTGAGAGTTCGTCGCTTCCTGGCGAGGGAGTGGCCTTATCTCGTCATGCTCGTCCTCGCGCTGTTCGGTGTCGCCTACACGAGCGTCACCCGAAGACCGCTAACCCTGTACTGGTTCGCGCTCGCGCCTTTCATCGGGGTCATCTGCGTGATGACGCGGTGGTCGGCCGTCACGGACCGGGACGCGCGACTGCGTCTGGTGTGGACGCAGGTGCTACATTGGGGGGCGGTGCTGGCGGCGATGAATCTCCTCTATGTCGCCGATGTCGGGCAGATGATGAGCACCGACGCGCGCGCCCTGTACGTGCTCACGCTGTTGGCGCTGGGCACGTTCACCGCGGGCGTTCACATCGGGTCCTGGCGCTTTTGCCTCGTCGGCGTCGTCCTGGCACTGGGGGTTCCCGCGATCGCCTGGCTCGAGCAGTCGGCGCTGCTTTTGTTGCTGGCGGTCGTCGTCGTGGTCGGGATCGGCGCCCCGCTGTGGTGGCGCTACACCAAGCAAAACGCCGCGGCGCAATGACGGCGCGCAATGGACGAACGCCTCATCCGGTCTTCTTGATTGAAGGCGCCGTTCCCCCAAGGGTCAGTGGATCGGGCTTCGGCGTGCCGGGTTGGTCGGCATAGAGCGGGCTCGCGTAATATTGCTCCAGCGCGAAACGCAGGAGCACGCGGAATGCGGCTGCGAGCGGCACCGCGAGCAGCAGCCCGACGAACCCGAACACATATCCGAATGCGAACAGCGCGAACATCATCCACACCGGATGCAAATTGACGCGCCGGCCGACCAGATAGGGCGACAGCACATAGTCCGCGATGGTCTGGCCGACCACGAAGATGATGGGCACGACGGCGATCGACCACCAGTTCGGCCAGAATTGCGCGATCGCCACGCAGGTCGACACCGCGAGACCGGTGAGCGAGCCGAGATAGGGGACGAAGCTGATGAGGCCTGCGGCGACGCCGATCAGCAGGCTGTGGTTGAGGCCGGCCAGCGTCAGCGCCAGCGCATAAAAGACACACAAGACGAGGCAGAGCGTGCCCTGTCCGCGCACGAAGCCGCCGATCGTATCGTCGATCTCGCGGGCGAGCGCCCGCACGGTCGGCCGGCGCGGCGGCGGCGTCCAGTTGTCGACGGCGGCGAGCATCCTGTTCCAGTCATAGATGAGATAGCCGGCGACGACCGGCGTGACGATGGCGAGCGAGAACACCGATATCAACGCCTGGCCGCCGGTCCAGACGGAGCGCACGACGCTGCCGAACCAGTCCACCCCGAGGCTCGCCAATTCGCCGATCGACTGCTCGGCACTGGCCAGGCCTTCTCCCACGATCTTGCGCAGCCACGGCCGGCCGGGATCGGAGGTGAGAGTCTTCAACTGCCCGAAATAGGTCGGCAGGTTGTCGAGGAAGTAGGCAAGCTCCCGCGCGATGATCGGCGCGCTGACCGAAACCAGCACGACAAAGCCGACGATGAACACACCGACGATGGCGAGCGCCGCAACGAGCCGGTTGAGGCCCCTGCCGCTCGAGCCAATTGGCCAGCGGGTTGAACAGATAGGCGAGCACCAGGCCGGCGACGAACGGCAACAGGATCTCGCGCAGCAGCACGACGACCGCGATGACGGCCGCGCACATTGCGATCCAGAACGTGATCGGCCGCGCCAGGTTCATGTATGCCAGTCCGGTTTTTCGGGTTGCCTGTTCAATCGAGCCTGTGCGATCCTGCGATCCTGCCGGTCGGATCGCGGCGCAAACCGTTGCGCCCGCCGGCCGAGTTCGCCATGGCATATCAACACGATATCGCGGTCTATGCATAATCCGACCGGATCCCGGCGGCCAGCCCGGGTCGCCGCTTTCCGACCGCGTCGCGGGGCTCGATCGATATGTCAGCTTTTGCATAGCGCGCGCGCGCCGGTCCATGCGAATCGATAGGGCTGGATGACGACAACACCCGGCTAATGCGACGCGACGGTTTGATCCAGGCGGAGGAAACTCCGAGCGCTGGTCTATTTCCTGTGTCCTATTCATGGAGACGTATGATGTCTGCCAAAGAAGGAAGCCCCTTCGAAAAAATAAACGGCGCCACCGAGAAGACGAGGGAGTTCGTCGAGAACGCCTATTCGACGGCCCTGCAATCGGCCGCGAACTACAACGCCAAGCTGCTCGAATTCGCCCGCGTCAACAATGAAGCGGCTTTCAACTACGCCCATGAGCTTTCCAGCGTGAAATCGCCGACGGAATTGGTGGAAATAACCACCAGGCATGCCCGCGAGCAACTTGCGGTGCTGACAGCGCAGGCGAAGGAACTCGCGACCCTCGGCCAGCAGGCGACCCTCAAGGCGGTCGAGCCGTTCAAGAACGGAGGAACCAAGGGATTCACTTGAGGTCGAGCGGGAGCGGCACCGGTCTGCGGGCATCGCCGTCATCTGGGGGCAGCATCTTTTTTGTGCTCCGGATGCGCAACGGCGAATAAGCCGAATTGATACAATTCGGCGGTAGCATGCGCCGTCGGCAGACGAGCCGCTGTGCTTTGGGCCGTTGCGTGAAGACGGCTTTCGAAAGTAATCAAGGACCGCCGGAATGCTCACCAGTTCGCCGAGCCAAGCCCGACTTCGGGCAGCGCAACGTCCGCCATTCGAGTGCATTGCCCTGTTGCTTCAGGGCGGCGGCGCGCTCGGCTCGTACCAGGCCGGCGTGTATCAGGCGCTGGCCGAGGCCAACCTCCATCCCGACTGGGTCGCCGGCATTTCGATCGGCGCCATCAACTCGGCCCTGATCGCCGGCAATCCGCCGGAGCGGCGCGTCGAGCGACTGCGGGAATTCTGGGAGACCGTCGAGCGACTCGCCGGTGGGCCTTCCGTACCTGAAATCGATCGAGTACGCAGACGATCTCCGGCGTTTCATCAATCAGACGCGCGCCTTTGAGTATCCTGCTGTTCGGCGCGCCTCACTTCTTCACCCCCCGCATTCCGCCGCCCATGCTGTTCCTGTCGGCCAGTCCCGTCGATGCGCTCAGCTACTACGACAACGCTCCGTTGCGCGACGACGCTTGGAGCGCCTGGTCGATTTCGACCGCATCAATTCCGGCGCAGACATGCGCTTCAGCGTCGGCGCCGTGAATGTGCAGACGGGGAATTTCGTCTATTTCGATAGCACGACCCATCGATCGGGCCGAGCATGTGATGGCCAGCGGCGCGCTGCCGCCGGGCTTTCCGGCGATCGAGATCGAGGGCGAATATTTCTGGGATGGCGGCCTGGTCTCCAACACGCCGCTGCAATGGGTGCTCGACTGCCGGCCGCGGCAGCGACACGCTTGCCTTCCAGGTCGATCTCTGGAACGCGCGCGGCGAGTTGCCGGGCGATCTGATCGAGGTCGAGGTGCGGCAGAAGGAGATTCAGTTTTCCAGCCGCACCCGCGCGGCCACCGATCATCTTCAAGCACGCGCAGAAGATTCGCGCGAGCGCTTCGCCAACGCTGCTCAAGCAGCTTCCCGCCGAGCTGCGCGATCAGCGAAGACGTGAAGATTGCTGGAGCGCGGAGGCGGACGACAAGGTCTGTAACATCGTGCAGCTGATCTATCGCTCGAAAAGTTACGAGGGCATTGCCAAGGACTACGAATTCTCGCGCCGCACCATGGAGGAGCATTGGCAGGCCGGCTACGACGACGCCGTTCGCACGCTGCAGCCATCCCGAAGTGCTGCAGCGCCCGACCGGCCGAAGGGCGTGCGCACCTTCGACGTCTGGCGAAGAGTGAGACAGCGCGTCGATGCGACGCGGCTTCGACGCCGATCGACGCATCCGATCGTCGCGCTGAAGGAGATGCGCGATGAAGGAAAGTGAAGTGCGCAGCCGGGCCTTCGCGATGCCGCTGACCAGCCCGGCCTTTCCGATGGGCCCGTATCGTTTCTGTCGATCGCGAATTTCTGATCATCACCTATCGCACCGATCCGGCAAAGCTGCGCGAACTGGTGCCCGAGCCGCTGCGAGATCGACGAGCCGCTGGTCAAATTCGAGTTCATCCGCATGCCCGATTCGACCGGCTTCGGCGACTACACCGAGAGCGGACAGGTCATTCCGGTCATCGTTCCAGGGCCGCAAGGGCGGCTACACCCATTGCATGTTTCTCGACGACCATCCGCCGATCGCCGGCGGCCGCGAACTGTGGGGCTTTCCCAAGAAGCTGGCCAAGCCCACGCTGCGCGCCGAGATCGACACGCTGGTCGGCACGCTCGACTACGGACCGCGTGCGCATCGCCACCGGCACCATGGGCTACAAGCACAAGGCGGCCGACCTCGACGCGGTCAAGGCGTCGCTGGCTGGCGCCCAATTTCCTGCTCAAGATCATCCCGCATGTCGACGGCACGCCGCGCATCTGCGAGCTCGTCGAATATCATCTTGAGGACATCGACCTGAAGGGCGCCTGGACCGGGCCGGCGGCGCTGACGCTGATGCTCCCACGCGCTCGCGCCGCTGGCCGAATTGCCGGTGCTCGAGATCGTCTCCGCCACTCACATCCTTGCCGACCTGACGCTCGGCCTGGGCAAGGTCGTTCACGACTATCTGGCCTGACCGCCGGCGGTATCATCCCAGCACGGTATCATCCCAAGACGGTACCATCCCAAGAGGACAATGCGATGCGTCTGCAAGACAAGGTTGCCATCATCACCGGCGCCGCGAGCGGCATCGGCAAGGAAATCGCCATCGTCTTTGCGCGCGAAGGCGCCAAGGTCGCCATCGCCGATCTCGACAAGAAGGCGGCCGATGCCACCGCAAAGGAGATCGACCCGACCGGGAAGCGCGCCATCGGCGTCGCCATGGACGTCACCAACGAGGAGCAGGTGGACGCCGGCACCGCCGAAGTCATCAAGACGTTCGGCAGGGTCGACGTGCTGGTCAGCAATGCCGGCATCCAGATCGTCGCGCCGATCGTCGATTTCGAGTTCGCCAAATGGAAAAAGCTGCTCTCGATTCATCTCGACGGCGCGTTCCTCACCACCCGTGCCGCGCTCCGGCAGATGTACAAGCAGGGGAGCGGCAGCGTCATCTACATGGGCTCGGTGCATTCGAAGGAGGCCTCGGTCCTCAAGGCGCCCTATGTCACGGCGAAGCACGGCCTGATCGGGCTCGCGAAGGTGGTCGCCAAGGAGGGCGCCGCGCACGGTGTCCGCGCCAACGTGATCTGCCCCGGCTTCGTGCGCACGCCGCTGGTGGAAAAACAGATTCCCGAGCAGGCCAAGGAACTCGGCATCTCCGAGCAGGAGGTGATCAAGAACGTCATGCTCAAAGAGACCGTGGACGGCGAATTCACCACGGTGGACGACGTGGCGGAAACCGCGCTGTTCCTGGCTTCGTTCGGCTCGAACGCGCTGACCGGCCAGTCCATCGTCGTCAGCCACGGATGGTTCATGCAGTAACGCGCCGGCGTCCCGGCGTTGAATTGCCGGCGGTGCACATGGAACCGGCGGCATGTGGAAACTGAATTCTTGTTCAGCGTGCGCCACAAATTAATGCTGTTGCGGAACCCTTGGGCAAAGTGTCTGTTTTCGCATAGGCGCCGACGGCGCAACGCGTGTAGAGAACGCGGCATCGCCACTCGACTCAAAAGGATCATGAAATGAAATATCTTCTCGCTGCGCTGACGGCGCTGTTCATCGGCATGGCATACGCACCGACCGCGAATGCGGCGGTATGTGCGGGGGGCGTTTACAGCTCCGCATGCGTCGCGGGCGCCTACGACTACGTCGTGCGCCGGCGTGCCGTCGTCGTTCGGCGCCCGGTGGTGGTGGTGCGGCGCCGCCCGGTGGTGGTTGTGCGCTAGAGGCTGCACGGCCGCTCACGCGGCTTCAGCCGTAATCCTCAATCGGTGCCGGGATCAACGCGATCAGAGCGCTGTCGAGTTGTTCGACAGCGCTCTGATCTTTTCTGTCTGCGGTCCAAGATGCGCAGCACCACCGACTGCGACCGTGCGCCGTCACGCGCTGGCCCGCACCTTGCCGCCGGAATTGGGTATCTCGATATCGACGGCGAGCGTCGAGAAATTGGGGCCGCGATCCACCGTGATCTGGACCTTGTCAGGGTCGACGCTGGCGTGCTTGCAGACGACCGCGAGGATCTCTTCGCGCAGCACCGCGAACAGGTCGATCTGGCTGCCCGCCTTGCGTTCGTATTCGAGCAGTATCTGCAGGCGCTCGCGCGCCACCGGCGCGGAGGCGGACGGTCGAAAGAGGCGAAACAGGTTCATGCCGCCCTCCGCCCGAACAGCTTGTTGAAGAACCCCTTCTTGTCGGTGGGGATCGACATCGCGATGTCTTCGCCGGCGAGCCGTCGGGCCGCGGCGGTATAAGCGCGCGCCGGCGCGCTGTCGCTGCTGCAGATGGTGACGGGGGTGCCGAGATTGGACGCGCGCAGCACCGCCTCGCTTTCCGGGATGATGCCGAGCAGCGGGACCGACAGGATCTCGAGCACGTCTTCGATGGCGAGCATTTCGCCGCGGGCCGCGCGCGCGGCGTCGAAGCGGGTGATCAGCAGGTGCTTCTCCATGCGCTCGCCCTTCTCCGCCCTCACGGTCTTGGAATCGAGCAGTCCGATGATGCGATCGGAGTCGCGCACCGACGACACTTCCGAATTGGCGACGATGACCGCGGCATCGGCGTACCGCATGGCGAGCGTGGCGCCGCGCTCGATGCCGGCGGGGCTGTCGCAGATCACCCAGTCGAACTTCGCGCGCAGCTCCGCGATCACGCGGCCGACGCCATCCTCGGTCAGCGCGTCCTTGTCGCGGGTCTGCGAGGCCGGCAGCAGGAACAGCGTTTCGATGCGCTTGTCCCGGATCAGCGCCTGGGGCAGCTTGACGACCCCCTGCACGACGTTGATGAGGTCGTAGACGACGCGCCGTTCCGCCCCCATCACCAGATCGAGATTGCGCAGGCCGACATCGAAGTCGACCACGACGACGTTCTGCCCCGCCCGCGCCAGCGCCGCGCCGAGCGCGGCTGTCGAGGTCGTCTTGCCGACGCCGCCCTTACCCGATGTCACGACGATGACTTTGCCCATTTGGTCTCTCCGAATCTGTGTCAATCCAACGCTGTATCGATGCAACGCCGCCTCAATCCATGGCCGTCACCATCAAGACTTCGCCGTTGAGCCAAGCCTGGACGAGCCGCCCCTTCAGCGCGGTGTCGAGATCCTCCGCGGTGCGGTAGAAGCCGTCGATCGCCAGCAACTCGGCCTCGATCTTGCTGCAGAAGATGCGCGCCGCCCGGTTGCCGGACATGCCGGCCATGGCGCGGCCGCGCAAGGTGCCGTAGATGTGGATCGAGCCGCCGGCGATGATCTCGGCGCCGGAGCCGACCGAGCCGAGCACGGTCACGTCGCCGTCGGGAAAGAACACCGACTGCCCGGAGCGCACCGGCGCCTCCAGCAAGAGCGAGCTCGGCTCCTTGCGCGCCGGCGCGGCGACCGGCTTGCTGGCGGCGGTGGAATCGACGGCCTCCACGGTCGCCGCGCGGCCGCCCTTCAGCAGCGGCGGCAGCCCCGGTCCGAGCTTGTCGGCTTCGACGCCCTCGATCCCCATGATTCTGATGCTGCGGGTTCCGAGCTCGCCGATCAGATGGGCGATGGCCGGGCTGGTGAGCGTCACCGCGGTGAGGTCGAGGACCACCGGGCGGCCGACGAAAAAGCCGGCCGACGAGCGGATCCAGTTGTCGAGCTCGGCGAGCCAGTCGACGATGGGCGGCTCCGGGGTGAGCGCAAAAGCCATATAGGACCTGCCCCGGAAACGCATGGGGCTGCGCTGTTGCGCGACGCTCGGCATGGCCATCTCTTGGCTCCTGGATCCGGAAACCGGTGCTTGCCCCGATCGACGCTGGAACGCGCGCCGATCCCAACAAACGAGCCTGTATGATTCGCCCCCAACCGCCAAGCGCTGCCGTGAACGCGGCAGCCGCTCGGCGGCACCAGGGCACCGGCGGATCACCCGAATTTTGGGGGGCGAATGGTTACCATCTGGTTAACGCGGCAAATCTATCCGGCCCGACATAAACGGGCGCAAGCGCGGGGGCGTTGGGGCAAGCCTCCGTCGCTTCGACAATGGCAAGGAATTCGGGCAAAGGATGGGCGCGTCCGCTGTGCAGGGCGGCCGGGCGCAGGCTAGGGCGCAGGAGCCGGGGACCGGGTGGCAGCCCGCGAAATCTACTGGCGGTATTGCTGGATGCGGGTGGTGCGCAACCCGGCAAGGCCGTGGCGATCGATCGAATATTGCCAGGCGAGGAATTCCTCGACCGTCAGCGTGTAGCGGCTGCAGGCCTCTTCGAGCGACAGGAGCCCGCCGCGAACGGCTGCCACGACCTCAGCCTTGCGGCGAATGACCCAGCGCTTCGTCCCCGGTGCCGGGAGATCGGCAATTGTAAGCGGGCTGCCGTCGGGCCCGATGACATACTTGACCCTCGGGCGGTGGGGTTCGGTCATGTTACTCTCACGCACTGGATACAAAAAACACTGGACTAACGGCAGGAATGTATCCCCTCCGATTTAAAATTTGACTAAGCGATGACGAAGATATCGACGCTAACGCCGCCAAACGGCCACTGCGGCGGAATTGCGGAAAAATCGCCGAAAAATGATGGGGATATCGACGCGGCGAGGCACGCCGGCGGGCGCCTTGACGCAGGTATCGCCGGCGTGGTGGACGGCGGCGGCGGCTTGGCTGCGGGGCCCCATGCGGCCGCTGCCCCGGCGGAGGTGAATGGCGCCATGGCCGGGCCTGGCCAGCGGTCGATTCGGGGGCGCCGACGGTGGTGCCGACGTTGCGCCCGGGTGGGCCGAACATATAGTAATGGGTGCCGGGACCCCGCCGCAGGCGCTGTTCCCCGTCCATGACAGAAGCACCGATGCTCAACAGTCTCGATGTCGAAGGCCGGCCGCAGGACACCAGGGTCGTCGTCGCCATGTCCGGCGGTGTCGATTCCTCGGTGACCGCGGCGCTGCTCAAGGCCAGGGCTACGACGTCGTCGGGGTCACCCTCCAGCTCTACGACCACGGCGCGGCGACCCACCGCAAGGGCGCCTGCTGCGCCGGCCAGGACATCCACGATGCCCGCATGGTCGCGGGAGCCATCGGCATTCCGCACTACGTCCTCAACTACGAGAGCCGCTTCAAGGAAGCAGTGATCGATCGGTTTGCCGAGAGCTATGTGGCCGGCGAGACGCCGGTTCCCTGCGTCGACTGCAACCAGGCGATCAAGTTCCGCGACCTGCTGACGACCGCCCGCGAACTGGGCGCGAAGCGTGCTGGCGACCGGCCATTACGTCGCCTCCCGGCGCCCTGCCGGGCGGCGGCCGCGCGCTTTTCCGCGCCCGCGACGAGGACCGCGACCAGAGCTATTTCCTGTTCGCCACCACCCGCGGAGCAGATCGACTTCCTGCGCTTTCCGCTCGGCGACCTGACCAAGGCGGAGACCCGCGAGCTCGCGCGCCGCTTCGCGCTTCCGGTCGCCGACAAGCCCGACAGCCAGGACATCTGCTTCGTGCCGACCGGGCGCTATGCCGACCTGATCGAGCGGCTGATGCCCGGTGCGGCCGAGGCGCGGCGACATCGTCGATCTCGGCGGCCGGGTGCTCGGCCGCCACCCCGGCATCATCAATTTCACCGTCGGCCAGCGCCGCGGTCTCGGCATCGCCGCCGGCGAGCCGCTCTACGTGGTGCGCCTCGATGCCGCGAGGCGCCGCGTCGTGGTCGGCCCGCGGCCGGCGCTGCGCACCACGCGGGTGCATCTGCGCGACGTCAACTGGATCGGCGGAGGGCACGCTCGGCGACGAGGTGAAGCCCGGCGAGCGGCTCGACGTGTTCGTGAAGGTGCGCTCGAGCCGGCCGCCGCAGGCGGCATGGCTCAGCCGCGGCGAGGACGGCTTCGAGGTCGAGTTCGTCGGCGGCGAGGAGGGTGTCGCGCCGGGCCAGGCCTGCGTGCTCTATGATGCCGCTGCCGGCCAGGCGCGCATGCTGGGCGGCGGCTTTATCCGCTCCGCAGTGTCGCAGAGCGAGACCGACGGATTGCCGGCCATGGGAGTGCCAACCGTGCCGCTTGCGGCGCGATGACGAAGCGGAGCGGGGCGATGAACCAGGACAGCCGCGAAATTCCTCTCGACCAGGAATCTTGTCGAACAGGCCTATGCGCGCTGGGCGCCGGTCTACGACGTCGTGTTCGGCGCGGTGTTCGCACAGGGCCGCGCCGCCGGCGATCAAGGCGGCGGAGCGGATCGGCGGCCGCATCCTCGAGGTCGGGGTCGGCACCGGCATCTCGCTGCCGGACTATTCGCGCACCAACCGCCTGGTCGGGGTCGACATCTGCGAGCCGATGCTGCGCAAGGCCAAGGAGCGGGTCGCCACCCAGCGCCTTTCCCACGTGGAGATGCTGGCGGTGATGGACGGGACGCAGCTCGCCTTCGCCGATGCGTCCTTCGACGTGGTGGTGGCGCAGTTCGTCATCACCGCGGTGCCCGACCCGGAATCGACGCTGGACGAATTCGCGCGGGTGGTGCGGCCGGGCGGCGAGATCGTGCTCGTCAATCACTTCGCCACCGACGCCGAGCCGCTGCGGACGCTGGAACGCGGCTTTGCCCCGCTCGCCCGCCGCCTCGGCTGGCGGCCGGAATTCCCGTTCCGGCGGCTGCCGCGACTGGTCGGCGCGAGCCGGCCTCCCCCTGCTCGAGCGCCGGCAGACCCCGCCGCTCGGCCTGTTCTCGCTGCTGCGCTTCGCCAAAGCCGCGGCCTGATCGCCTCGTCGATCAGAGCCCAGCGCCCGTCCCGCCGAACCTCCAATTCACGCCGACGCGGGCGACGGCGCCTTCAATGGCATGTCGGCTGCCATTGAAGGCGCGATCAATGCGCCGAAGGCGGAGCCTGCCCTCAGAACTGAACCTGCAGCCGGCCCGCGACGGCATCGAAATTGGCGCCGACATTGGCGTTCGAGAGGGCGCTGAACTGCTTTTCGAAGGTGCCATGGAGGTAGTTGAGCTTGAACATGATGTTGCTGTTCACGTACCAGTTCAGCCCCGCGGTGTAGATGGTCTGCTGGCCGCCGGCGATGCCGGCTGCGGAGCCCAACTCATCGTTGAGGTTCATCACGCTGTAGCGGCCGGCGATTTCCCATGCGCCCCATCCTGTGCCGCCGGGGTTGACCGGATTATTCGGGATGATCGCGCTGTAGGCCCCGGTCGAGGGGATGTAGGTGCGGTGCTCGCCGGTGATGGTCCAGCTCGCCTCGGCATAACCGCCGTTGAAGCCCAGCGCCGATGAGGCGGGCGAGGGTGCCGCGTTGCTCGGAACCTCGCGGTTGATCCTGTACCAGAAATACTCGCCCTGGAAGAACAGCGACCCCCAGCCCGCCGCGGCCTCGAGGCTGTAGACCTCGGCATTGGACACGTTGGCGATCGCTCCGGTGTTCAGGAGCACCGTCGGATCGATGCGCAGCTCGGGACGATCGCTCAGCGTGAGCACCCGCTTTCCGGCCACCGCCGTCGATGCCGGGCCGACCGGCGGACTGATCAATTCCTCGAAATCACCGCCGAGGTGGAGCGAATAGTTCTGCCCCTGCAGCGCCTGGAAGGCCACGCGCGCCGTGGTCCCGTATTGCTCGGAGGCGCCGGCAGTGGTGACGTTGACAGGGGTGGCCGCGCTGCACTTCAGGCCGGCCGGGATTGTGCCGCTGCAGCCGGCCGGCACGGTCGCGAGCGCCGTAACGCTCGTGGTGTCGGTGTGGATCGCGCCGGAGTTCGGGCCGGTGAAATAACCGGCAGCCCAGAACCAGTCATTATAGCCACGGATGCCGCCGGCCGAACGGAAGTCGCCTGCCGCCAGGCTGGTAGCAATGACCTGGGACGACGCACGCTCCATGAACATGATGTCGTTGGAGCTGGTGGACTCGTCCAGCGTATAGGGAACGTCCGTGTAGCCGCCCTCGATGGCGAGACCACCCAGGCCGGTATATTTCGTCAAGCCGGTATAGCTCAGAAAGGCGTTTTCGATGCCCGAGGTGCCGCCGCCCGGCAGCGAGCCCGGCGCCAGGCCGCCGAACCCGTCCGACGAATTGCCGAAATCGTAGATCAGCGCGTAATTCCAGTCGCCCATGAACTTGCCGAGCACGCCGATGCGCGCGCGACGCACATTGAGGCCGTCGTCCAACTGCTGCGGCACGGTCGAGGGTGCAACCGGGACGCCGGTGGAGGCGATGCCGCGGCCGGTGGCAGGACGATAATTGTAGCCGCCGACGTCGAGATGGAGCCGGCCGGTCAGGGAGATGCAATTGAGCTGGTCGGACGTGCAGATCGAGGGCCGGTAGGCCGGCGACATGGTGACGATCGCACTCGGCGGCGCGACCGGCGCCTTCGCCGCGGCGCCCGGCGGCGGCGCCGCCGCATAGGTGTTCTTCTCGGCCGTCAGGACCTTGCCCTTGAGAGTGCCGACCTCGCGCTGGAGCGCCTGGATCTGTCCTTCCAGCCGATCGATCTGCCGGGTGTCCCCCGCCGTCTGCGCGCCGGCCGAACCGGACGCGAAAACCGCCGCGGTCGCCAGCATCCCCCAATGACGTCTCAGCATGCAAAATCTCCTGTTCCCTGACGACCATGACCCCCGTCATGGCCATGTGAAGCAAAGTCCGACCAGTCGGGCCCGCGAACCGCGGGTCCGTACGTTCTTCCATCCCAATCGTGAGAGCCGTTTGCGTCCTGTGTCACCGATCCGCGGCGGTGCGCGAGAGCGAGAAACTCAGGTCACGCGGCGCGATTGCCCGCTGTCACAATTTATTTGAACGGAGCGAGCGGGCAATAACAAACATTTATTATAGACCATACAGATTAACTTTGTCGAGACGTGTCTCTCGATTGCAACAGGCGACACACGGTCATGTCTATCGCTCGCGTGGGCGGTGGCTTCGAAGGCGGCAGCCGTGTTGGTCGCCCTAGCGAGGTCGGCATGCGTGGACGTGTGGGGGGCGCCGCGATCTTGGCAGAGCACCCAATTCAATTCGGCAAAAACAGTGGTACGGTCGTCTTTATGATTTCGAAATCGCGGCTTCTGATCACGCTGAATTCTGCGAATCTGGCGCCGGGGCGTCCGGTGCGACGTCGACGCCCACGATGAAGACGATCCTTGTAACGGGCGGTGCCGGATTTGTCGGAAGCCACGCATGCAAGGCGCTGTCGCGCGCCGGATACATGCCGGTGACGTTCGACAACCTCGAGCGCGGTCATGAAAGCGCAGTCAAATGGGGACCGCTCGAACGCGGCGACCTGCGAAACGAAAACGATCTCCGACGGGTATTCGAGGTGCGGCGGCCTTGGGCGGTCGTTCACTTCGCGGCCTATGCCTATGTCGGAGAATCGATGGTCGACCCGGCCAAGTATTACGACAACAACGTCGGCGGATCGGCGAAGTTGCTCCAGGCGTGTGCGGCGTCGGGGTGCAGGAACATCGTGTTTTCCAGCTCATGCGCGACCTATGGCGTTCCCGAGCGGTTGCCGCTGACGGAGGATGCCGCGCAGAATCCGGTCAATCCCTATGGGTACACCAAGCTCGTGGTCGAGCGGATGTTGAAAGATGCCGAGGCCGCTTGCGGGATCCGACCCGTGGCGCTTCGCTATTTCAATGCGGCGGGAGCCGATCCCGATGGCGAACTCGGCGAGTTGCACCAGCCGGAAACGCACCTCATTCCGTTGGTCCTGTTCGCGGCAATGGGGCGGCAGCCGTCAATCAAGATCTTCGGGCATGACTATCCTACACCCGATGGCACTTGTATCCGCGACTACGTGCACGTCAGCGACCTCGCCGACGCCCACGTCGCGGCCATTGATTGGCTGTCGGCGGGCAAGCCGAGCGATTCGTTCAATCTCGGCAATGGCCGCGGCTTCTCGGTCGCCGAGGTCGTGAAAGCGAGCGAAAAAGTGACCGGACGAACGGTGCCGACCGATATGTGCGATCGCCGCCCGGGTGACCCTGCGATACTCGTCAGCGACTCCCGTAAAGCCCGTCGGTTGTTGGGGTGGGCGCCGAGATTTCCGGAGCTGGACAAGCAGATCACACACGCGTGGACCTGGTTCCGCGACGCGATGCCGAAGATCGCGGGCATATGAAATATGGACGGCGCGAACCTCGGATGGGGCGCGAATCTCCCGAGCCGAATGCGCTGCATGCCTCGCAAATTCACGATATGGTCGGTCTGAACGCACAACGCTCCAACGCATAACGCTCCAAGGCGTGGCGGCGGTCGCGACGGCGCCTTGCCATGCCACTTTCACGATGAACGGATCTTGCATGCATCTCGAAAAGCGCATTCTGGTGACCGGCGGGGCCGGCTTTCTCGGCTCGCATCTGTGCGAGCGGCTGCTGGAGCGCGGCGCCGACGTCGTCTGCGTCGACAATTTCTTCACCGGCGCCAAGCGCAACATCGCGCATCTGCTCGGCGCCAAGCGCTTCGAGCTGATGCGCCACGACGTGACGTTTCCGCTCTATGTGGAGGTCGACGAGATCTACAATCTCGCCTGCCCGGCCTCGCCCATCCATTACCAGCACGACCCCGTGCAGACGACGAAGACGAGCGTGCACGGCGCGATCAACATGCTCGGGCTCGCCAAGCGGCTGCGGGCCAAGATTCTCCAGGCCTCGACCTCGGAAGTCTATGGCGATCCGAACGTGCACCCGCAGCCGGAGGAGTATTGGGGCCACGTCAATCCGATCGGCACCCGGTCCTGCTACGACGAAGGCAAGCGCTGCGCCGAAACGCTGTTCTTCGACTATTGGCGCCAGCACCAGCTGCGCATCAAGGTGGCGCGCATCTTCAACACCTACGGTCCGCGCATGCATCCCAATGACGGCCGCGTGGTCTCGAATTTCATCATCCAGGCGCTGCTCGGGCGCGACATCACCGTCTACGGCGACGGCCGGCAGACCCGTTCGTTCTGCTATGTGGACGATCTCGTCGACGGCATCGTCCGCCTGATGGAGCACCGCCGACGCCGTCACCGGCCCCATCAATATCGGCAATCCCGCCGAGTTCTCGATCCGCGAGCTCGCCGAGATCGTGATCGGCGTCACGGGATCGCGCTCGAAGATCGTGAGCCGTCCGCTGCCGGCCGACGACCCGCGCCAGCGCCAGCCCGACATCGCGAAGGCGCGCCACGTGCTGGGATGGACGCCGCGCACGCCGCTCAAGGAGGGGCTGGTGCGCACCATCGCCTATTTCGAGGCGCTGCTGCAGGAGGACGGCGTGCGCGCCGTGATCGGCATCGAAAAATAGCGAGGGGCTGCCCAGCAACGATCGGCACCCGCCGCCGTCATATCGGCTTTTTGCCGCGCCGCCACTGCCTCCATTGACGCGATTGCTCGGCAGTAATGTAGAGCAACGGAATAATGAATATTCCGAACAGGGATGCCGCGATCATGCCGCCGAAAACCGGGGTGCCCACCGCGTGCCGCGTGATGGCCCCGGCGCCGCCCGCGATGACCAGGGGCAGCAGTCCGAGGATGAAGGCGAAACTGGTCATGATCACCGGGCGAAACCGCAGGCCGGCCGCTTCGATCGCGGCGGTCTTGATGTCCTTGCCGAGCCGCCTCTGCTCGACCGCGAACGCGACGATCAGAATGCCGTTTTTTGCCGCGAGTGCGATCAGCACGACGATTCCGATTTGTGCGTAGACATCGAAACTCAGTCCGACCAGCACCAGCGCGACGATCGAGCCCAGCACTGCGACGCTGACCGACAGCAGCGCGGGAATCGGAATGTTCCAGCTCTCGTAAAGCGCGACGAGAAACAGATAGGCGAACAGGACGGCCAATCCGAGCACGATGCCGGTCTGTCCGCTGGCCGCCTTTTCCTGGAGCGCGGTCCCGGTCCATTCGAAGCTGTAGCCCGCCGGCAAGGTTGCGGCCGAGATTCGTTCCATCGCCGCCAGCGCCACGCCGGAACTGTAACCCGGCTTCGGCGCCCCGTTCACGATCGCTCCGCGGTACCCGTTGTAGCGGACGACCATCTGCGGCCCCTGCACCAGCTTGGCCTTGGCCAGCGCCGCGATCGGGACCATCGCGCCTTGGGCGTTGCGCACGTAGATGCGGTCGATATCGTCGGGCCGGTCGCGGAACGGGGTGTCGGCCTGGATGTTGACCTGCCACGTGCGGCCGAACACGTTGAAGTCGTTGACGTAGAAGCTGCCCAGCGTCGATTGCAGGGCATTGAAGATGTCGGTGATCTTGATGCCGAGCACCTGCGCCTTGTCGCGATCGATGTCGAGATAGATTTGCGGCGTATCGGCCGCGTAAGTGCTGTAAACGCCGGCGAGCTCGGGCTGCTGATTGGCGGCCACGATGAGGGCGCGCAACGTCGCCGCGAGGTCGCTCGGCGACTGGCCCTGCAATGCTTCGAGCACGTATTGGAAGCCGCCGGTGCTGCCCAGCCCGAGGATCGGCGGCAGGTTGAACGGGAACGCGACGGCACCTTTGATCGCCGAGAGTTGTGGACGCAGGCGCGCAATGATGGCGCTCGCACCTTGCGCCGGATCGGTGCGCTGCGCATAGGGCTTGAGGCGGACGACGAAGAAGGCCTGGTTCGAAGATGCGATGTAGTCGATGAAATTGAGCCCGACCACCGAGAGGATGCCTTCGACGCCGGGAATCGGCCTGATGATGTCTTCGACCTGCTTGACGATGTCCTCCGTCCGGTTGATCGAGGCGCCTTCAGGAAGTCGCATGGCGGTGAAGATCGCGCCCTGATCCTCGTCCGGCAGGAAGCTCTGCGGGAGCCTGTTGAACAGCACCACCGATGCCGCCGCGACGCCGATCACCACGACGACGCCGATGATGGATACGCGCACGAGGCGGCGCACCACCGACACATAGCCGCCCCGGACCCGGTCGATCGCGCCCAGGACATGGCGCATCGGGCCGCGGCTCGTTTCGCCGCGCTTCAACAGCACCGCGCAAAGCGCCGGACTGAACGTCAGCGCATTGAGCGCCGAGATGAGCATGGAAACCGAGACCGCGACGGCAAATTGCCGGAACAATTGGCCGCTGATGCCGGGGATGAACGCGACCGGAACGAACACCGACAACAGGACGAGCGTGATGGCGAGTATCGGGCCGGTGATCTCGGCCATGGCTTTCTTGCAGGCATCGGGGATCGATAGCTCGGGCTCCTCCTCGATCACCCGCTCGATGTTTTCGACCACGACGATGGCGTCGTCGACGACGATGCCGATGGCGAGGACGAGCGCCAGCATGGAGACCGTGTTGGCCGTATAGCCGATTGCCAGCATGACGGCGAACGTGCCGATGATCGACACCGGAACGGCGACCAGAGGAATCAGCGTCGTCCGGATCTTGCCGAGAAACAGGAACACGACCAGCGCGACCAGGATGATCGCCTCCACCAGAGTATGGATGACCTCATCGATCGTTGCGGTGACGAACACGGTGGTGTCGAAGAACACGTCGTAGGCGAGGTCGCTCGGAAACCGGGTCGCCAGAGTGTTCATGGCGTCCCGTACCCGGCGGGTCACGTCGACGGCATTGGACCCGGGCGATTGGTAGATGCCGATCGCGGCCGTGGGCGCGCCGTTGAAGCGGCTATGGCGATCCTGCGATTTCGCGCCGGTCTCGACCCGGGCGACATCCTTGACCCGGACCACCGAACCATCGGGATTGGCGCGCAAGACGATTTGGGCGAACTGTTCCGGCGTCGTCAGCCGGCCGGTTGTCTTGATGGTGAGCTGGACCTGCTGTTCGCTGGCCACCGGCGCGGCTCCCAGCCGGCCGAGCGCCGCCTGGACGTTCTGGCTCTGCACCGCCGCGATGACGTCGTTCGGCGTCAGGTTGAATTGGGCGAGGCGCTCGGGATCGAGCCATACCCGCAGCGAGTAATCGAGCGGCCCGAACAGACTGACCTGGCCGACGCCCTTGATGCGCGCCAGCGTGTCGACGATGTTGATCGTCGCATAATTGCTCAGATAGACGGAATCGTAGGTGTTCTTGGGAGAATATATATTGATGATCTGCAGCAGCGCGGCCGATTTCTTGCGGATCGTGAGCCCCGCATGCGACACCTCCGGCGGCAGCAGCGCGGTGGCGAGACTGGCGCGGTTCTGCACGTTGACGGTGTCGATGTCCGGATCGGTGCCGAGCGCAAAGGTGACATTGAGGGTATAGCTGCCGTCGGCACCGCTGACGGATTGATAATAGAGCGCATTGTCGACGCCGTTGATCTGCTGCTCGATGGGCTGCGCCACCGTGGTCTCGATCAATTCGGCATCGGCGCCCGGATAGTTCGTGGAGAGCTGGACCTGGGGCGGCACGATATCCGGGAATTGCGCGACCGGAATGATCGCGATGGCGATGACGCCGCACAGGGTGATGACGATGGCGATGACCGAAGCGAGCCGCGGCCGATCGATGAAGATGTCCGAAAACATCGGCGTCAGTGTCCCGGCGCCGGAGACGCCGCTACGACTTGGCCGGGACGCACTTTCTGAATTCCCTCGACGATGATCAGTTCCCCCTGCTTGAGGCCATCGGTGACGACGATGTCGGTGCCCTGCTCGGTGCCGGTCGTCACCCGCCGCAACTCGACCTTCTTGGCGTCGTCGACGACCAGCACGTAACGGCCGGCCTGATCGACCTGGACGGCAGACTGCGGAACCACCAAGACCGATTTGGGGGCGCCGCGTTCGACGGTGACCCCGACGAACCCGCCAGGGACCAAGATCCCCTGCGGATTGGGAAACTGCGCCCTCACCGCCACGGTGTCGGTCGTGTTGCCGACCTGGATGTCGAGGAAGTTGCTGAGGCCGGGCAGCGGATAGGTGCTCCCGTCGGGCAGCTTGATGCGGACCACGACATGAGGGCCCTCGTTGCCCGGGGCGGCGATCCTGCGCTTGTACTCGAGAATGTCCCGCTCGCTCGCCTGGAAGATCACATAGATGGGGTCATGGCTGACGATCGTCGCAAGGCTGCCGGACGATGGCCCGACCAGATTGCCCACGGTGAAATTTGCCAGTCCGATCCGCCCGTCGATCGGTGAATGGATCTCCGTATAGGCGAAATTGATCTTGGCCTGGTCGAGGGCCGCCTGCGCAACCATCACGTCGGCTTTTGCCGACCCTTCGTCGGCGGCGCGCTGGTCGACGGTGGCTTGCGGAATGTTCTGGCTGCGGACGAGGTCCTTGCCGCGTTCCAATTGCAGCGCCGCATTGGCCTCCGTTGCCTTTGACTTGGCGAGATTGGCCTGCTGCTGATCGACGGCTGCCTTGTAGGTCGCCTGTTCGATGCGAAACAGGAGGTCGCCGGTCTTCACGTCCTGACCTTCGGTGAAATAGCGCTCCTCGATGAACCCGGTCACCCGCGCCACGATGTCCACCTTGTTGATCGCCACGACACGGCCGATGAATTCGCCCGTATCCGTCACCTCGCGGCTCGCGACCGGGACCACCGCGACGGCCGGCGGCGGGACGCCTTGGGCAACGGCGCTGCCGCCGCAAGACATGAGGCTCAAGCCCGCGACAGCGATTGCCCATCCCAGGGAGCCGATCCGACGATGCATGGACATTCCGCCTGACAAGAGGAACTCTGCGTGGAGATTTAATCGTACACTCGTCAAACGCAACCAAGGATGCGTCGACCGCCCGGGAGATATGCACGAAAGTTGGCGGGGGCATCAGCCGGGCGGCCAGGGCTAGCCCGGCGTCTGCGAGCTTCGAATAACGGCGCGCAAATGCGCTGCTCCGGCCAGCCCAATACCTGGTATGCGAGCAATGCGGACGGCGTTTGGATGCATAAATAGACAGAACAAATCCGACTTTGGAGAGAGCAATGCCCAAGCAGCCCGTACCGCTTCGTCCCGGCGAACCGGCCCAACCGCAACCGGCTGGACGCGACATTCAGCCGATCAATGTTGCGCCGGAGCAGCCCGATGTCGAACCCGCCGCATTTCCTCACCGCCATTCCGACAATGCACCGACGCGCGAATCGGTACCGCCGGCGGCGCGCCAAACGAGAGCCACGCGTCGCTGGGACAGATATGACTTTATCGGCGCCGCCATAGTCGCCTTCCTGCTCGCGTTATGGGCAGTGCATTTTTCGTTGCCGACCCTTCCCCCGGACAATGTCCCGGATGCGAACCAGCCGGTCGGGCGAAACTGAACGCCGCGCGGCCCTGCGCGCCTTAAACGGCGCACGCGGACACTCCCGTGTCACGGATTGCTGTTCGGGCGCATGGTTGCGGCCCTTGTCACTTGGCATCTTGCCTAGGGCGCTGGCTTGAACGATCGATCCGTAGCGGCGACTTCGCTGCCGGCCGTTGCATTCGCCGCGGCGACGCGGTTCGTCCGCGAGGCCGGATGCGCGAACACGACGACCAGCGCAACGACACTGAATGCGGCGACGCACATCGCGACGTTGAAGATCGAAGGTCCGGTCCCGAGACGCATGTGAAATATTCCATCCAGTCTATCGACTAAAAACATAGCGTTGCGATATGCGACCAGAAAGGGGAAAAGGTTCGAGCCACGAATTTCGCACGCAACATGCTTTGAACCGTGCCGGCCGTAGGTTGTTCTTCTCCCGCCGCGCCCTTCCGCGGTGTTGTTGTCCCGGATCGGATCCGGCGAAACGCGCGGTGGAGGAAGCGGTCCCTGGTTTGCCGGTCGAAAATCGCGGCCTCAGGAGATGCACCGGCGTGCAGCCAGGGCCCGTCGGGGACCCCGCCGAAATCCAGGAACGCCGATGCGGCGGTGATCTCGGCGAACGACACCGGCCGCTCCGGTTCGCACGCGCCGGCTTGCGTGGGATGCCGCATCACCCCGAGAATTTGCGCGATTTGACCCATCTGTTGCGCTCCGGTTCCAGCGCTCCGATCATTTGCGATCGCAATTAGTATATTAAAATACTTGACTATAGCAACCGAGACCATAGTGTTAGTCGACGACCCTCGCCATCGCCCTGCCGGTTCCTATGTTGACGTTCGGTGGGGGCTTGCCCTCTCGGTGCCGACAGCACCCGGGAGCGGCGCCCAAAGACATGGAGCTACGATGAGCAACCGTCTGCACGCCGATTCCGCCGAACTGTTCGATCCCTATCGTCTCGGCGCCTTGGAGCTTCCCAATCGCATCGTCATGGCGCCGCTGACGCGCAATCGCGCGTCGCTGGGCAATGTGCCGAGTTCGCTGGCAGCGAAATACTATGCGCAGCGTGCGTCGGCAGGGCTCATCATTTCCGAGGCGACCCAGGTCGCCCCCGAAGGGCAGGGCTACGAGGCGACGCCGGGCATCCATTCGCCCGAGCAGATCGAAGGCTGGCGGGAGGTGACGAAAGCGGTGCACGCGAATGGCGGACGCATCTTCCTGCAGCTGTGGCATGTCGGGCGCGTCTCCCACGCCTCGCTGCAGCCGGGCGGCCAGCCTCCGGTGGCGCCGTCCGCCATCAGGGCCAATACCAAGACCTTCGTCGGCGGGGAATTCGTCGAGACCTCGGCGCCGCGCGCGCTGCGGCTCGACGAGATTCCCGGCGTCATCGCGGCGTTCCGGCGCGGCGCCGCCAATGCGATCGCGGCGGGCTTCGACGGCGTCGAGCTTCACGGGGCGAACGGCTATCTGCTCGACCAGTTCCTGCGCGACGGCGCTAACCGGCGCGACGATGTCTATGGCGGCCCGATCGAAAACCGCGCGCGCCTGCTGATCGAAGCGCTCGCGGCCGTCATCGGCGAGGTCGGCGCCGGACGGGTCGGCGTGCGGCTGTCGCCGGTCACGCCTTCGAACGACATCTCCGACAGCAATCCGAGCGCACTGTTCGCCCATGTGATCGAGCGCATCGACGCGCTCGCCCCGGTCTATGTCCATGTGGTCGAAGGTGCCACCGGCGGCGACCGGAACTTCGGGCCGCTGTTCGACTATGGTGCGCTGCGCCGAAAGTTCCGCGGCACCTATATCGCCAATAATGGTTATGGGCTGGCTTCGGCGAACGACGCCGTCGCAAGCGGACGGGCCGATTTGGTCGCATTCGGCAAGGCGTTCCTCGCCAATCCGGATTTGGTGGCGCGGCTGCGTGCGAATGCTGCGCTCAACGCGCCGGACAAGTCGACATTCTACGGCGGAGGCGAAAAGGGCTACACCGATTATCCTGCCCTGGAGCCGATATCGGCGTGATCTCGCGCGGGCGGGCGATGCGCGTGAAGGGAGGGACGACGATGACCACCATCCTCATCATCCCCGGCCTCGGCGGCTCCGGCCCTCACCATTGGCAAACCTGCCTGGAGCGCTCGTTCCCCGACGCATGCCGCGTCCAGCAGGCCGATTGGGACAGGCCGGATCGCGGCGCGTGGATCGAACGCCTCGTGGCCGCCATCGAAGCCGCGCCCGGCGCTGTGTTGGTCGCGCACAGCCTCGGCTGTGCCCTGGTGGCGCATGTCGCGGCCGAACATCCCGACCTTCCCATCGCGGCGGCCTTGCTGGTGGCGCCGGCCGATGTCGATTCCCTCGATCATACGCCGGAGAACGTCAGAGGCTTCGCGCCGATGCCCGGCGCGCCCCTGCCGTTCCGCAGCATCGTCGTGGCAAGCACCAATGATCCGTTCATTGCGCACGCGCGCGCCCGCCAACTGGCCAATGCATGGCATGCCGATTTTGTCGATGCCGGCCCGCTCGGCCATATCAATGTCGACTCGGGACTGGGCCCTTGGCCGGCCGGGGTACGGATCCTGTGCCACCTGATGACGGCGCCTCGCGAGCAGCACCTTTCAACTCCGTTATCCGCGCAGGCTTGACGAAGGGGCGGGCGAGGGGACCCGCGACACGCTCAGCGAAGCGGCCGGTCGTTCAGATATGATACATCAGCGCCGATTTGCGGCCGCCGTCGAGCGCGAGCATGTCGGCGATGGTCAGCCGGTCCAGGATATCCGCCATGGCATCGCGCACTTTTGCCATGGTGAGGCGTACCGCGCATGCCTTTACGTCGCTGCAATCCTGGCACGGCTGATACGCGGTGCGGCTGGCGCAGGCGATCGGCGCGAGCGGGCCGTCGAGCGTGCGGATGACATGGCCGACTTTGATCTCGCCGGGCGCGCGGGCGAGCATGTAGCCGCCGCCCGGACCCTTCTTGCTGTGGACCACGCCGGCATTGCGCAAATCCCCGAGGATGGCGTCGAGGAATTTCTTCGGAATGCTGTTGGCCTCGGCGATGTCGACGGATTGCGCGGTCTCGCCCTTGGGGAGCGACGACAGGTGGACCAGGGCCTTGAGGCCGTATTTTCCTTTTGCGGTGAGCATCTTGTCTCTGTCGGAATTGGCCGAATGGGGGATTGGGCGGAGCGAACGCGCAACCAGAATATCTATAAATAGCATCGATTATAGAATATTTCCAGCTCCCTGGTCACCTTGTGCACCCTTTCAGACGCTCCTGGCGACGTTGGTCGACTGCATGCTGACGATCGAGGACGGCGAAATCACGCTGGACCGCGGACCGGTGCGCCTCCGGTGGCCTTGAATGATAATTGACAACTACAGTAGACTAATATTTATCGTCAGGCGTTGCCTCATGAACGCGGTGGCCGGATTCGACACCAATCTAAAGCCACGAGGCGTTTTCTTAGGCCTCTTTGCTCGTGGGAGTGTTGCGATGGCGTCTCGTTCGCTGACTTGGTCGGACCATTTCTCCTGCCGCCATGCGTCGGCCGCAACCGGCATGTGTTCGCAACGATACCGCTGATCTTCGCGTTCACGCAGCCTTCGGACCAAGGCAAGCCGGCCGGAGCCGGCAGCAGGAGCTCTCATGTACGACACCTACATCATCGAGACCCGGAAGGGGGCGGCTGGCATCGTCGTGCGCGACGGCCGCGGATTTCGCTTCTTCGCAGCCACTCATGACTTCAACGGCCTCGAGGGCCAGGTGTTCGGGACCCCCAAGGAGGCCGAAGCTGCGGCGCTGCGGCATGTCGACGGCGCCGGCGCGCGGGCGAAGACATCCCGGCAGCCGGACGTTGCGATGCAGGGGTCGCGTTGAGACGGGCGGAGCAAATCGATCTCGCGTGATCGGTACCGAAGGATCGCATCGGCGCAGAAGCTTTTGACAAGCCCGTTCATCGCGCTACTGATGTGTCGTTCGCGGTTTCGCAAACGCCGTCCCGCCCGATCCAACGGTCCGCAGGTCTCCATGTCTCTCGTCACCAAGCCGCTTGCCACCAAGCCTCTCGCCACCAAGCCCCGAGCCGCCGCTCGGGCCAAATCAAGCCACCGGCCTGGACGCGGACGCATCTTCGGGTCCGTCACCGAGGCGATCGGCGACACGCCGCTGGTGCGGCTTCGGCGACTGACCGAGATGCACGACGTGAAGGCCAATATTCTGGCGAAGCTGGAATTCCTCAATCCGGCCGCGAGCGTCAAGGATCGCATCGGCGTCGCCATGGTCGAGGACATGGAAGCGGCCGGATTGGTCGGCCCCGGCACCGTTCTGGTCGAGCCCACTTCGGGCAATACCGGCATTGCGCTCGCTTTCGTGGCGGCGTCGCGCGGCTATCGCCTGATCCTGGTGATGCCGGAATCGATGTCGATGGAGCGGCGGAAGGTCTTGAAGCTCCTGGGCGCCGAGTTGGTCTTGACGCCGGCCGTCCAGGGCATGCGCGGTGCCGTGGAAAAGGCCGAGGAACTGGTCCGCACCACCCCGAACGCGGTGATGCCGCAACAATTCAAGCACCGCGCAAACCCCGAAATTCACCGCATCACCACGGCGGAGGAAATCTGGAACGACACCGGCGGCGAGATCGACGTGTTCGTGGCGGGCGTCGGAACCGGCGGCACCATCACCGGCGTGGGCCAGGTTCTCAAGCCGCGCAAGCGATCGCTGCGCATCGTCGCGGTCGAGCCCAAGGACAGTCCGGTGCTGTCGGGCGGCAAACCGGGTGCGCATAAGATCCAGGGCATCGGCGCCGGCTTCATCCCCGACATCCTCGACCGTTCGGTCATCGACGAAGTGGTGACGGTGACCAGCCAGGCAGCTTTCGACACCGCCCGCCTGCTCGCCCGCCACGAAGGCATTTTGGCGGGCATTTCCTCCGGCGCCGCCGTCGCGGCCGCCCTGGAGGTCGGCAAGCGGCCGCGCATGGCGGGCAAGAACATCGTCGTCATCCTGCCGTCGTCCGCCGAGCGCTATCTTTCGACGGCGCTGTTCGAGGATCTGTGACCGCGGCCTTGCCGGAGGCGCTCGTCGCCTCGGCGGCGGCCGGCCAACCCGGTCGGGCGCGGTGTGCGCGGGTCACGCTGCGCCAAAAATAAATCTTACTATATCAACATTGTCAACTATAATCCTGGGCGGCTCGCCGCGTTGTGCGGCGACAGGCCAGGAGATATTCGTGCCCCGAGATGCAGCGCGACATGTGATCATCATCGGCGGCGGCGCAAGCGGTGTTCTCCTGGCTTGGCGGCTGCTTTGCGACCGCGGCAGGGATATTCACGTGACCCTGATCGAGAAGCGTCCGGAGGTCGGCCGCGGCGTCGCCTATTGCAGCGCGAATCCGGCGCATCTGCTCAACGTCCGCGCGTCCAACATGAGCGCGCTGCCCGAAGATCCCGATCACTTCTGGCGCTGGCTCAACGCGCGCGAGGGCGGTCAGAGCGACGGCGCTGCCGCGCCGTGCACCGACCCCTTCTGTTTCGTTCCGCGCAGGATCTACGGCGACTACATCGCGAGCCTGATCGAGCCGCTGCTGTCCGACCGCGAGCAGCCGCGCCGGCTGCACATCATCCAGGGCGAATGCGTCTGGATCGGCGAGACCGGTTCCGGAATAACGGCGGTGCTCGCGGATGGCTGCCGCCACGCCGCCCATGTGGCGGTTCTTGCAACCGGGCATGAGGTTCCAGCCGTTCGGGAGGGCTGCTATGCCGATCCCTGGGGCACGCCTTCCGATGCCGGCATCCCCGCGGACGCACCGGTCCTCATCCTCGGGACCGGGCTGACGACGGTCGACTATGTGCTCGCGCTGCTGCTGGGCGGCCATGGTGGGCCGATCGTGGCGATGTCCCGGCGCGGGCTGTTGCCGCGGCCGCACCGCCGCGTCGAGCCGCTCCTGATCGACGCCGCCGACGTGCCGTTCGGCGCGGATTTCACCGCCATGTTCCGCTGGTTCAGGCATCTGGCGCGAGAGCAGATGGCACGTGGTGGCGATTGGCGCAGCGTGGTCGATGGCATCAGGCCGTTTTCCCGCGAGATCTGGCTGCGCCTTCCGCCGGCATCGAAGCGGCGTTTCCTCGAGCACGCCCGGGCGTGGTGGGACGTCCACCGTCACCGCATGGCTCCGGAAGTGGAGCGGCGCATCGCCGCCGCGATTGCGCAGGGCGCCCTGACCATCATCGCCGGCAAGGTCTGCGCCGTCGAGCCGAACCGGCAGGGCGCCCTCGTTCGCTATCGCCGCCGCGGCGAGAGCACGGAGCGGACAATGCAGGTCGCCAAGATCGTGGAATGCACCGGTATCGTCAAAAACCCGCTGCACACCGCCAATCCCGCGTTGCGGAGCCTGCTGGATCAAGGCCTTGCGCGGATCGATCCGCTGCAAATCGGCTTCGACGTCACCGCCGAATGCGCGCTCGTCGATCGAACTGGGGGTGCCGTCGCAGCGCCTGTTCGCGATCGGGCCGCTCACGCGGGCGGCGTTCTGGGAAGTCATCGCGGTCCCGGATATCCGCAGCCAATGTGCCGAATTGGCGGCTCGCATTCAAAGCATGTGGGGCAGCTCTTGCTCACGAGCCGCGCGCTGCGAGAAGCGGAAGGCTTCGTGACGACGTGGGCTGCCGGCGGGAAGATGCGGATCGTCCCGCGCCGGCCAGGGGCAGCAGCGACCTCACGGGCGCGCCGCCGCGCAATCGTGGTATGTTCGGGGATGTCGATTGGAGGCAAACATGGCGAAATATCTGCTGGTCAGCTTCAAGACCTGCCCTTGGGTGCAGCGCGCCGCGATCGTGCTGCGGGAGAAGAAGATCGATTTTGAATTCCGCCATATCGAGCCCGATAACCGGCCCGACTGGTTCCTCGCCATTTCTCCGCACAAGAAGGTGCCGGTGCTGCGTATCGACGATTCAAGCTGTCGCTGTTCGAGTCGAACGCGATCGCCGAATATCTGGACGAAACCGTCGCGCCGCGGCTGCACCCGCAGGATCCGGTCGAGCGCGCCGTGAATCGTGCCTGGACCGATTATGTGCCGACCTTCGCCGGCGTGGTGACGGCGACCGCCTATGCCGACACCGAGGCGGATTGCGACAAGGCGGCGGAACAGATTTCGGTGCCGTTCGAGCGTCTCGAGCGGGCGCTGGAGAAGCAGGGCGGCGGCCCGCTTTTCAACGGCTCCGGCTACTCGCTGGTGGACGCCGCCTATGCGCCGTTTCTGCAGCGCTATTTCTTCCTGGACCGGGTGAGGAAGATCGGGCACATCGAAAAGTTCCCGCGGCTTCATGCATGGGCCGAGACCCTGATCGAGCGGCCGTCGACGCATTCGTTTCCGCCGGACGAGTTCGAGGCGCTGTACCGCCGCAACCTCAAGCGCCGCAACAAATGGGTGTCGCAGTTCGTCGAGAGCGTTCAGGTCGCGGCCGAATAACCGGGCGTCGTCCGCCCATGGTCTAAATCGTTCGATGGTCTCAATCTATCGATGGTCCAAATCGCTCGTGGGTGCGGGCGCTATCGGCTGATGCGCGTGATTTTCGAACCCTCGAGGGTCAAATTATACATCAGCCCCTTGGGGTCGAGAATGAAACCAACGACCGGGCTGGTGACTTTTTCCGTGTCGATCGAGCCGCCGGCGCCGACCACGATGATTGCGACCGACCCGTCGACACCGACCTTCCATCCATCCACGCGGCGGAAGCCCGCGAGCGCTTCGGGCGTCATGAACATGATGATGACGGACCTCGCCTGCGCCCCGAGCTGAAAGCCGAACGACGCCGAGATCGTGTTGTAATATCCGACCGTCTTGCCGCCGACGCGCATGGCGCCCTCGCCGTATTCGCCGCCAACTCCAAATCCCGCTTTGATGATGGTCGGAAACACCAGCACCCCGGTCGCCCTTGCGCTGACTTCGCGGGCTCCCGGTATCTGCCGGTAAAACCGGTCGAGGGTGGCGTTGACCTCGGCGTTGATCTCGCGCGCGTCGGCCGCTCTTCCCGACGCATTTCCCGCCAGCAGCGCCAGCGCTGCGATCATGGCAATGCAAAAGGCTTTTCCGTGCCCCGTCATTCGAAGTCCCCTCGAATCGCGCATCATTGCAGGTGGCGGCGAGGCTACACTGGCGGCCGCAGCGAGGCAATTTGCGCCGTGTCAGCTGTCAGTAGCGCATGATCTGTCGTCACGCCGCCACCGGAGCCAAAAGGGGCGTGCTGCGGCTGACTGACCGCTGCTAACTCGCTATCCTTCTGAGCAGTAGCTCGGGAGGTTCCTGGATCACTTGGTCTGCGATCGCTATCAGCCTTTCCGGGATGGTGAGGCCGAGCGCCTTGGCGGTCTTGAGATTGATGACGAGTTCGAGTTTCGTCGCCTGCTGGACCGGCAGGTCGGCGGGCTTCTCACCCTTGAGAATGCGTCCGCTATAGACGCCAACTTGGTGGGACGCATAATTGAGGCTACTGCCGTAGCTCATCAGACCGCCGGCCCGGGCGTACTCACTGTATGGAAAGATTGCCGGTAGCGCATGGCGGACCGCCAGCGCCGCGAGCTTTTCTCTGAACCGGCTATAGACGTTACCGACGCCACCCAGGACCGCACCAACGCGCTGTTGCGATAACGCTGTGAAGGCCGGTACGAGATCGCGGTCGGTTGTGGCACTCGCAATGACGAGCTGCAGGCCCAGCGAGCGCGCCTTCACTTGAAGGTCTGCGATGATGGATGGGGTCGCCGGAAACGCTGGGTCCACTAGAACGCCGAATTGGACAGCATTGGGTATCAACGCGCGGAGCAACTTCAAATGTGTTACTACCGGTTCGACCGCTAAGACGGTCATGCCGGTGACGTTCGCGCCGGGCCGGTCGAGGCTGGCGACAAGACCCAATGCCACCGGGTCACCGGCGGTACGAAAGACGATCGGTATGGTCGAGGTCGCCGCCTTTGCCGCCAACGCTGCTTCGGCCCCAGCGGCTACGATCACCGCTGGCTGCCGGCGGACGAGATCGGTTGCGAGCACCGGCAGTCGATCTAATTGGTCGTCTGCGTACAGAAACTCGACCCACACGTTCTGGCTCATGACATAGCCGGTTTCCTTCAATCCCTGGAGAAAGGAACCGCCTTTAAGTTCGCCGGACTGGAAAACAAGCTGGCCGATCACCGGCAGCTCCCGCTGCTGCGCCCGCACCACCATCGGCCACGCCGCCGCACTCCCGAGCCCCGCGATGAACTGCCGCCGCCGCATCCTGATCCTCCCAGCCGCTTCATCGGGAGCCTATCCCGCCCGAAGACGCATTGGAACGGGGGACGACATTTGCGCCGTGTCAGCGTTTTGCGCCGTGTAGCGTCGCGTCGCCGTTGCGCAAGCGCGCGGAAAGGCGAACGCGTCGCCGCGGCGGCGCCCGCGCGTGCCGCGGCGCCCGTGCTACATCTGGCCCGACAGCCTCTTGACCAGGCGGTAGAGGTATTCCTGGCCGTCGAAGAACGACTTCACCTGCACGCGTTCGTCCTTGCCGTGGGCGCGCACGTCGTCGACATCGCCGGCAAGCCCGGAATGGCCGTAGGTCGGGATTCCCGCATTGCGCAGGAAGCTGCCGTCGGTCGCACCGGAGCTCATGACCGGGACGACGGGCGCGCCGGGCCAGAACTCCGCGGAGGTCTTGTCGATGGCGCTCAGGAGCGTCTCGTCGAGCGCCGACGGTGCGCTCAACACCGGCGTCCCGATCGGCGTCACCGAAATCTGGTCGTCGGCGAGCACGCGCACGAGGGTAGCGGTGACGTCGTCGACCTTTTCACCCGGCATGATGCGGCAGTTGACGGTGGCGCGCGCGGCCTGCGGCAGGGCGTTGTAGGCGTGGCCGCCCTCCAGCAGGGTGGCGACGCAGGTGGTGCGCAGTTGCGCGTTGTAGGCAGGGTTCGCCGAAAGGCGCTCCAACGCGGCCGGATCGGGGTTCGCGGAGAGCACCGAGCGGATGTCGGCGGCGACCTGCGGCGCCTCGAGTTCGGCGGTGCGTTCGAGCGACTGCCGCGTCGTCGCGTTCAAGTCGAGCGGAAAGCTGAATTTGCCGAGGCGTGCGAGTCCCTCGGCGAGGTGATAGATGGCGTTGTCGGCGGACGGCACCGATGAATGGCCGCCTTTGTTGGTGACGCCCAGCCGGTAGGAGAAGGTGACCTTCTCGCTGGTCTGGACGCTGTTGCGGATCGGCTGGCCGCGCTTGAGGCCGACGCCGCCGCCCTCGTTGAGGGCGAATTCGGCGTCGATCAGGTCGCGATGGTTCTTGATGAGCCACTGAATGCCCAGCCCATCCGCATCGAGGATTTCCTCGTCGGTCTCCAGCGCCAGGATGATGTCGCGATCGGGCCGATAGCCCTCCTGCTTGTAGCGGATGAGGTTCGCTACGAAGGTGGCCGCCATGTACTTGTCGTCACCGGAGCCGCGTCCGTAGAAGTAGCCGTCCTTCTCGATCAGCTTGAACGGGTCGGTCGACCAGTCCTCGCGCCGCGCCTCGACGACGTCGATATGCGCGAGCAGGAGTATCGGCTTGTGTGCCCCGGTCCCATGCAGCCGCGCCACCAGATTGCCCTTGCGCGGCGCCGGCTTGAACACCTGGACGTCGGTGTCCGCAAACCCCGCCGCGCGCAACCGTGCCGCCATGGCATCGGCCGCCCGGCCGGTGTCGCCGGTCTCGGTGACGGTGTTGATCTCGACCAGCTCTTTGTAGATGTCGACGGCGAGCTGCTGCCGAGGGGTCCGAGGGGCCAAGTCGTCCGCCCGCAAGGGGCTTGCGGCGCCGGCCAAGGACACCAGTGCCATTGTCGTCAGGCCAAGCGTGATGAACCGTTGCATCGTGTTTTCCCTTCTCGGCGGAGTGACCTACTCGATCAGACTACGCTCATCGTTTACCGCGATGCAACAATGCTCGACGAAAGTCTTCGGGTGAGCATGTTGCCGACATCGATTGGTCCATCATGATCTCCATCGCGGCCGCGGCGTATGACAACCTCGGTATCCCGTGCTATGGGAATCGTCGGGCAATCGTGGCCCGGCGATCGATGCAACCATCCCCGAAATATCCCTGGCGCCGGCTTGCTGACCGCGATTTTCAATGCCGCAGGAGAACATCATGTGCCATCGCTGTGCCGACCAGATCGCCACCCATGCGACACCCGTCGCACGACGTGACTTCCTGACGCTTGCGGGGGCCGCGATGACGGGCCTCGCGATGTCCCGCGACGGATTCGCCGCGGCGCCGAAATCACCGCCGAAGACGGACAACGTCCTGTCTCCGCAAGCCGCGCTGCAACGCCTGATGAAGGGCAATGAGCGCTACGTCGACGGCGTCTCCAAGCGGCATGACTTCAAGCACGAGCGCGAAGCGCTGACCAGGGGCCAGAACCCGTTTGCAGGCATTCTGAGCTGTGCCGACTCCCGCGTCGCGCCCGAATATGCGTTCGACAGCGGCCGCGGCGACCTGTTCGTGTGCCGCGTGGCCGGCAATTTCCTCAACACCGACGTCGTTGCGAGCTTCGAGTATGGCGTCCAGGTATTGCATACGCCGCTCCTCATGGTGCTCGGTCACCAATCATGCGGCGCGGTCGACGCGACCATCAAATCGATCCGCGACGGCACCACCCTGCCGGGCCATCTTCCCTCCCTGGTCGAGGCGATCAGCCCTGCCGTCAAGGATACGCAGGGCAAGCCGGGGGACGCCCTCGAGAACGCCATCAAGCAGAATGTTCTTCTCAATGTCGAAAGGCTGAAGACCGCGACGCCGATCATCGAGGCTTTCGTCTCCGAGAAAAAGGTCCAGGTGGTGGGGGCGGTCTATCATCTCGATGACGGGCGCATCGAACTGCTGAGCTGAACCCGGATCGGGCGTGTCCTGGACACTGCATCCGCAACTCGAAGGCGACGCCGGCGCCGTCGGCGACCTGCCGCTGTCGCGGCTGCTTCTCGCCAACGACGCCAATTATCCTTGGCTGCTGCTGGTGCCGCGGCGTGCGGGTGCCAGCGAGATCATCGACCTCTCGGAGTCCGATCAGATACAACTCGCCACCGAGATCGCGGCTGTCTCCCACGCCTTGAAGGCGGTGGCACCATGCGACAAGCTCAACGTCGCCGCGCTCGGCAACGTGGTGGCGCAGCTTCATGTCCATGTCATCGCACGGCGCCGCAGCGATCCGGCCTGGCCGAAACCGGTGTGGGGCGCAGTGGCGGCGCGCAACTACGATCCCGCCGCGCGCGAGCGCCTGGTCGCCGCCTTGCGCCGCGAACTCTGGCCGGAGAAATGAAAAGGGCAGGTAGCGATCGACCAGAACTTCGTTTCCGAAGTTTGAATCATATCGATATCACCATTTGACCTCGTCCTGAGGAGCGCGCTCTTGCGCGCGTCTCGAAGGACGGCCACGGGCGAGATCGTGCTGACGGCCATCCTTCGAGACGCCGTGCTGCGCACGGTTCCTCAGGATGAGGTCTGTGGGATTAATTCCATCCCTTTCGATATGATTGGTTTCACGGAATCGATCCACTAATTCAGTTGATCTTCACGCCCGCGACCTGTGCGACCTTCGCCCACTTCTCGATTTCGGCCTTGATGAAGACGCCGAATTCGGCTGATGTCATCGACATCGGCGCGACGCCCTGCATCGCCCAGCTTTCCTTGATCTCGGGCGAGGTGAGGATTTTGTTGATCTCGCTGTTCAGGAGATCGACGATCGGTTTGGGGGTCGCGGCCGGCGCGACGATCCCGACCCATCCGGATGCGACAAATCCCGGCACGCCGGCCTCGGAGATGGTGGGCACGTCGTGCAGAATCGGCGAACGCGTTTCTCCCGATGTGCCCAGCGCCCGCACCAGCCCGGCCTCGACGGTCGGATTCATCGTGGGTATGGTGTCGAACATCATCTGCACTTGGCCGCCGAGGATGTCGTTGCGGGCGCCGGTGCTGCCCTTGTAGGGAACATGCACGATGTCGGTGCCGGTCATGGTCTTGAAGAGCTCGCCGGCCAGGTGGTACTGCGAGCCGGTGCCGGACGAAGCGTAGTTGAGCGTGCCCGGCTTGGCTTTGGCGAGCGCGATGAACTCCTTGAGAGTCTTCACCGGTACCGATTTGTGCACCACCAGCATGAGGTCGCCGGAATAGATCGGGGCGACCGGGACGAAGTCGCGCAATAACTGGAACGACTTGTTGGCGACGAGCGATTCGTTGGTGGCGTGCGTCTGCGAGATGATCAGCAGCGTGTAGCCGTCCGGCGCCGCCTTGGCGACCGCTTCGGTGCCGATCATCGTGCTGGCGCCGGGTCGGTTTTCCACGACGAAGGACTGCTTGAGTGCCTCCGACAGCTTTTGCGCGACGATACGGGAGTAGACGTCGGAGGGGCCGCCGGGGCCGTAGGGCGCGATTACATGGACCAGCCTGGTCGGGTAGTTTTGCGCCGAGGCTCCCGACCATGGGGCGATCGCGAACAGGGCCAGCGCGGCCGCGCGCAGCATGACGCTCATGAGCAAATCCTCCCTGGGCGCGCCGCAAAGGGGGGCCTGTTGCGGCGCAACGACGGCTGTTGTGAGAATCATCATACCATGCTTGGTTTCCTGCACGCTTGGCGCAGTGATTCCGACATTGGGGGTTCTTCTCGCCCTGAAAGGGCTTGAAAAAGGCGAGGGTCGGGAGGCCGGGGGTCGCAAGCGCGGCGACCGTGGCCGCAGCGACTGATGGATTCGCCGGACCCTGTCGCCGAGACGGTCGCGCGGAGACGTTTGGTGGAAACCTCCCTTTACCCGCCCGTCAAACGCTACCTCGAAAATCTCGGCTTCGCGGTCAAGGGCGAGGTCTGCGGTTGCGATGTCGTGGGCCTGCGCGGCGATGGCATCGTAGTGATCTGCGAGTTGAAGCTCAGCTTCAACCTCGAACTCGTCCTCCAGGGCGTCGACCGCAGCGCAGCGTGCGAAGAAATCTGGCTGGCAGTGCGAACCACATTGCGACGTGCGAGCCGGGAACGCGATCCGCGGGTGCGCAAGCTGTGCCGGCTGCTCGGCTTCGGCCTGCTCGGGATATCCGCCTCGGGGCACGTCGAACTGCTGGTGGAACCCGGCGCTTGGCGCCCGCGCCGCAACCTCAAGCAGCGCAGCAAACTGGTCAGCGAGCACCACCGCCGCCTCGGAGATCCGGTTTCCGGCGGCAGCACGAGAGCGCCGATCATGACCGCCTATCGCCAGCAGGCGCTCGCCTGCGCCGCCCTGCTCAGGGATGGCCCGCGACCGACGCGGGAGTTGCGGCCCGCCATCCCCGATGCATCCAAGATATTGCAGCACAACGTCTATGGTTGGTTCATGCGGACCGCGCGCGGCATCTACGACCTGACCGATGCGGGGCGGGCGGCGCTGGTGCGATGGCCGCCGCCGCCGGTTGCGACGCAAAGCCACGCAGCTTCTCGACTCTAGTCAGGTTCTATTAACATCCAGGTTAGTTTTCGTCGGCGTCGGGAAACGCGGTTGCGCAGCCGGACGAGGCGCCAGGTTGATTCGCAGTTGATTCGCAGGTCGATTCGCAGCCGGATGGGGCAGCGAAATCCGGCTGCGCGCGTCGGTTCCATCGCACACGTCGCTGATCGCGCGGAGGTTGTCGGCGCAGAACCGCTTGCTGCCCGCGGTTCCATGATTGAAACGATCGTATCGAAAAAATCATTCTGTCGAAATTATTCTGATGTCGGGCGCCAATCGGCCTCGCGCGGTGCCTAGGCAAAACGAACGAACGGTGCTACGAGGTAGCGTCCTTTCGTCGGACATTTGCTCGAAGGTTACGGAGGACTTTACCATGCCGAACACGAAGCGCGCTTCGAAGGGGAAGCGTCTGAGTAAAGCGGTGCCCGTGTTGGGAATCGCAGGGGTGTCGTTGTCGATGGCCGGCGGCGGAGCTTCCGCATCGACGGCCGGTTCGGTGGCGGACGTGCCGTCGCAGAATACGGTGCCGCCTCAGGTCATCACTCTCGGTGAGGAGGAAATCTCCGACGTGAGCTTGGCGACGTTCTATGTTTTCGACAAGGAGAACGCCGCAAAGCCCCAGCTCGGCGAAAAACTCGCTTGGGGCTGCAGAGGCTGTCGCGGCTGCAGGGGCTGCCGATGCGGCTTCAGAGGCTGCGCAGGCTGCGGCGGTTGCGGCTGCTGCTGGTCCATCGGACGTTGCCGCGTCTGCTAGACCGAGCTCTTTCCGACCACGTTGACAGACGCAGATCGTGATGGCCGGGCCTTGCTTGACCCGGCCACCTCTGTTTTATCTGTGGCGGTCTGTGGCTAATTTGTCTGCGGTGCTGACCGCGTGGAAGCAGGCGGTCAGCACCGCGAATAGTGTCTGAGTGAGCGGCCAACCGTATCGACGTGCGCTGGCGCGCGAACGAGACGACGGCGCTCTCGCAACCCCGCTCTCGCAACCCGAAGAATACCTGCCCTGCAATGGTGATCCACACTGGCGGCAATAAGCGCAAAGGCACGCGTGCCGACCTCGTGACCGGTGATCGCGGCAACGGCTCTACGCAACTCAACGGCAAAGACGTTCCGCAGTTCGCGCAGAACTTCTCCGTCTATGTGCTGCCGCCCGACGTCGTGTGCCTCTATTCCGAGGACCGGAAGTTCTTTCTTCACGGCGAACTCTATTGCGCGCTCGCGTCGGCAATCGGGGCCGGAAAGAGCGTCGGGCAGATCGTTCGCAGCTTGGAGAAAAAATTTCCGTCCGACAAGATCCATGAAGCGCTGAAGCGGCTGGTCGACCGCCGCTATGTCGGCCCGAAACGGCGGTCTTCCACTGCCGCCACCGACGCCACGGCCGCCTATTGGGCGAGCCTCGGCCTGCCGCCGGGGGACGCCGAGAAAAATCTCCAGACAGTGCCGTGTGCGCATTCAGATCGATCGACGTGAAGGGCGGCAAGGAACTCGGCGCCGCCCTGAGCAAGCTGGGCGTCCGCGTCGTGAAGGGCTCCGCCGACCTGACGGTCACGCTGGTGAACGATTATCTCGAAGGGCAATTGGCGGAATTGAACCGGCAGCATTTGTCGGACCGTACGCCCTGGCTGCTGGTCCAACCCTCCGGCATTTTCCCCCTGGTGGGGCCGGTGTTCAGCCCGGGCAAGGGTGCCTGTTGGGCCTGTCTTGCCGATCGCATGAAACGGAACCGGGAGGTCAAGTCGCTTCTCGACCGCGGGCAGGCCCGCTGCGTCGCGGTTTCGCCTCTCGCCCGCAACACGTTCGGACAGAGTGCCATCCAGCTTGCGGCCGTCGAGATCGCCAAGGCGATCGCCACCGAGTTTCGCACCGATTTGCGCGATCACATCGTCAGCCTCGATCTGCTGGGCTCGACCATCGTGAGGCATTACGTAGCGGCCCGCCCGCAATGTCCGAGTCTGCGGCCGCAAGAAGGCTGCGCGACCCGCGCCGTGCGCCGGTGCCGATCGCGCTTGCCGCCGGCACCAAGCTGGTCATGACCAGCGGGGGGTACCGGACCGTCTCGTCGAGGGCCACGGTCGCGCGTTTCCGCAAGCATGTGAGCCCGCTCACCGGCGTGGTCTCGCGGCTCGAGCGGATCGACGTCGATTTGCCCCTGAACACCAACTACTATGCCGGGCACAATTTTTCGGCGCCCGCCGAATCGATCGACGAACTGCGGGCAGGGCTGAGCGGCGGCAGCTTCGGCAAGGGCAGCACCGCCGAGCAAGGTGAAGCCAGCGCGCTCATGGAGGCGATCGAGCGCTATTCCGGGATTTATCAGGGCGACGAGATCCGGGTGACGCGACGGTTCACGGATTTCCCGCCGGGCGACGCCATTGTTCCCAACGACGTCCTGCTGTTCAGCGACGCGCAATACCGCGGCGACCAGGCGCCGACCGACATGGAGGGAACGCCGACGCCGGACCCATTCGATCGATCGGCCGAAATCGAATGGTCGCCGGTGTGGTCCCTGCGCGACGAACGCTTCAAATATCTTCCGACCAGCCTGTTGTATTTTTTTTACCGGGGCGGCCCCACTGCCGGCCAGGTCCACGCCGATTCCAATGGCTGCGCGGCCGGCAATACGCTCGAGGAAGCGATCGTCCAGGGATTTCTGGAACTGGTGGAACGGGATTCATATGCAATCTGGTGGTACAATCGATTGCAGCGGGCCGAGGTGGACCTCGCCCAGTGCGACGATTCCTACGTTCGCGATCTGAAAATCCAGCTTGCCGAAACCGGGCGCCGGCTTTGGGTGCTCGACATCACCAACGATCTCGGGGTTCCGAGCTTCGTGGCGATGTCGCACGCGAAGCAGAACTCCCACGATTTTGTCGAGTACGGTTCCGGCTCGCATTTCGATGCGCGCATCGCCCTGTTGCGCGCGCTGACCGAGCTGAACCAATTTCTCTCCATCGGTCTCATGGGCGCCCGCGATGCGGGGAGCGATGACGGCTCCGGTCCGTTCAGCCTGGCGGAGCATTCCTACCTGACGCCGAACGGCGGTCCGGCGGTCCGACCGGACTTCGGCTCGAAGTTCGGCCGTCTCGACAGGCGCGAGCAGGTGATGGCCTGCGTGCAAATCGCCAAGCGCGCGGGCCTCGATTTCCTCGTCCTCGACCAGACGCGGCCCGACATCGAGGTCCCGGTCGTCCGGGTGATCGTTCCGGGATTGCGGCATTTCTATCGCCGCTTCGGTCCCGGCCGGCTTTACGATATCCCGGTAAAGCTCGGATGGCGCGACCACCCGCTGTCGGAAACCGAGCTCAATCCGCTTCACCCCCACACCTGAGGCGATCGCGGCTTGCGCGCTCCCGGAACAAAGCGTGGGCAGCGGGCGGCGCCGGCAACTCTTTGCGCCCGGCTTGGCGGCCACGTCACCCTCGAAGCGCAGGCGAGCGGAGAAATCGCCGCCCGCTTCGATGGCTTTTCGGTCGGCTTGGGAAAGTTCAGCGCCAGCGCGGCGGACCGCGCCGAGGGCCTGCGCACGGGTCTGCCGTTGAGTTCGTTTGCGTCCGACGGCCGGGACATCGACAAGGAAATTCGCCTGTTGGTCCGGCGATTGGCCGCGCGCGGCCTGTTGGAATACCGCCTTGGTCGCTCGCGCGCCGGCGAGGACCAGGTCGTCATCGAACCGCAGGTTCCCGATTATTGGCCGCGAATGTCGCAGCTCGGCGATACCGACGTTCTCGTCCTGTCGCGTTTCGCCTACCTGCGGCGGCGCGCCAACGAGATGGTCCTGGAATCGCCGCGCGCCGGCGCGCTGTTCAAGATTTGCGATCCGAAGATTGCGGCCGCCTTGGCCATGCTGTCGGCGCCGCAACAAATCAAACGGCTCCGTCGTCAGGACGGATTTCCGGGAGTTGCGCTTCTCGCCCTGCTCGTCGACTGCCACATCCTCTTCAAGGTCGACGCCGCCGGCGACGCTGGCCTCCGACCGGCCGAGGGCGACGACAACCTCGTTCTCTGGGACTTTCACGATCTCGTGTTCCACACGCGCAGCACGGAGGGCCGACACGCCAATCCGCTGGGCGGACTTTATCCGTATGTGGACGTCATGGCCCCGCTGCCGGCTGTGCGGCCCTGTTGGCCCGGGAAGAAAATCGATCTGCGCGGGTTTTCGGCCGCACCTTCGGCAGGCAGCCTCGGCGGTCGCGAAGCTCCTGCGCGAACGTCATTCGACGCGCGACTTCGATGACCGGCGGCCGATCACGCTCGCCGAGCTTTCGCGGTTTCTCGACGCGACCGCGCGCGTCCAGTCGGAATTGAAGACGACGCTCGATCCCGAAGGCGGCGGTCCGGTGCTCACATACACCGTGCGGCCGTATCCTTCGGGGGGCGCGAGCTACGAGCTCGAACTCTATCTCGCCGTCGACAAATGCGACGGGCTTGCCGCGGGGATTTTATCACTACGACGCCGGCGGACACGCGCTGGTGCCGATCGACGTCCGCACCCATGAGTTCGAAGCGCTGCTGAAGGGAGCCCAGCTTGCAATGGAGGCGGCCGCCGCGCCCCAGATCCTGATCACGATCGCCGCGCGCTTCGGCCGGATTTCATGGAAGTACAGCTCGATCGCATATGCGCTCATCCTGAAGGATGTCGGCGTCTTGATCCAAACGCTCTACATGATGGCGACCGACATGGGGCTCGGCGGATGTGCGATCGGGAGCATCAATATCGAGCTGTTCGCGAAGATGACGGGGATCGAATTCCACGTCGAAGGCCCGGTCGGTCAATTCGTGATCGGCCGCGGCACGAAGCCGGCGGCTTCCGACTGACAACCTGCGGTCCCGGTGCGCAATGGCCAGCGATCGATCCGCAGCGCTTACCAAGACCATCGCCGGCCCCGCGCATCGGAAGGATCGCGCGATGCGGCCGCGCTCGAAATATCCGATGGTGCTGTGGCCCCGCTTTTCCTCCAGCGCGAACATGGCGCCCTGAGGGTCCGTGCATCGGGCGATCCAGCTCCCGCCTGGCACTTCAAAGGGACCCTCGAGGATGTAGCCGCCGCCGGCCTTCACGCGCGCCGCGGCCGCGTCGATATCGCTCACATTGAAGTAGAAAAGCCAGAACGGGGACGCGACCATCGCAGGCTTGGTGAACATGCAGCCGATCGTCTGCCCTGCGGTGGAGAACAGTTGATACGTGCCCATCGGATCGATGTCGGCGTCCGCTTTCTGCCAGCCGAAGAGCTCGCTATAGAAAGCAAACGCCTTCTCCCAGTCGGCCGCGAGCAACTCATGCCAACTCACATGGCCCGGTTTGCCCGGCTCAGCCGGCTGCTGTTGGCCGGGGTTCTGCCACTTGAACAACGCAAGCGTCGCCATTTGCGGGTCGGCCACGACCGAAAAGCGGCTGATGTCGGGGATGTCCGTCGGCGGGACGCGTATGGCCCCGCCAAGCTGCTTTGTCCGTTCGGCGGCGGCGTCCACGTCGTCGACCCCGACATATCCGATCCACTGCGGCTCCGCGCCCATCCGTCTTGGCGTCCTCCGGCAGATCCATCAGCCCGCTGACCGAGGTCTCTCCGGCGGTACACAGGGTATAGGCCATGCCGGGCATCGACGCGTCCTGCGTGCCCCAGCCCACGACCTTGGCGTAGAAGGCCTTGGCGGCTTCCATGTCTGTCGTCATCAACTCGTACCAGACGAAACGGCCCTGAGAATCGACCATGTCTGGTTTTCCCGTTCGAGCTTGCAAAGAAAGTCGCGGCGCCTGTGCCCAAGATTGGGGCCTGACTACCTGCAGGTGGGGAAGCTTGAGGCGGAGGTGGCGCCGCCTTCCGTGTGTGGGTACGGGAGCCCGGCAACTTCAGTCAATGCGCCAGGCGGCCAGCGGTACTGCCTTCGATCCCAGCGCCATACCCTCGTATCGTTGGGTTATTGAATTGCCCTTAATGGTGCCGCTCAGGCTGTCAGCGCGCGCTCAACCGCTTCCGGCTCTTTCTCAATCACCTTGAGATAAGCGCGGACCGCGCCATCCGGAGCAGAACGACCTTGTTCCCAATCCCGCACGCGTGCGAGCGTGAGCCCGTAGCGCACGGCGAAATGCTCCTGCGTCATCCCGAGCTTTCTACGCATGGCTCGCACGTCGATCTTGGCCGGAACATGCAAACGGTAGCTCGCGGGGGTTGCCTCGCCACGCGCGATCGCAATGCCCTCGTTGGCGGCAGCAATCAGTTTTTTGCCCAGTTTGCTCATTTCCATTCTCCATTCCCATCATCATGCTCAACCGCGCGACCTCATAAGTTCCAGTTACGCACCTCCACGAATTTTGGTGACCTTCGCGGCCACTCCCGCGCGGTATTCGGTTTCGTAAATCTGTAACGCCTTCTTCAATCGGTTCCGCTCGTCTTGGCTCAAGTTGTCGCGCTCGCCCTTGTCGATCGCCGCCAGCAGCAAGACAGGCACGTCATCCGCACCATTGTAGTGAACAGTGCGGTAACCGCCGCTCTTGCCTTTCCCTCGTCCCGCCCATCTGCATTTGCGGCAACCGCCGGTCCCCACCATAATGTCGCCCATGGTCGGCTCCGCCGCGATGGTCTCGACTATCTCGTTTTGATATTCCTCGGAGAGGCCCACTTCTCGGGCGCTAGCGAGAAATGTTGGTGTCTGGACGACCGTTTTCATGATTTATAACTACGGAAACTCCGGAGTAATTGCAAGGGCCAGAAAGAGATTTTCTTTCCCTTTAGATTACAATGCGTTCAGCGGACAGTTCCCCGGCATCCGACGCACCCGCATCACCCTTTTTGCGGCGACCAAGGTCCCGGCGTCGAGCCGAGTTGAACCAGCGCATGCGCTACGCTCGCGACCGCAGCCGAAACAGCGCGGCATGATCGGGCCGCGTCGTGATCACGGCGATCGGCAGCACCGGCGCATCGTCGGCGAGCGCAAATTCGAACCGCTGGACCAGCATTGCCAGCACCAGGGCGGCCTCGGCCAGGGCGAATTGGGCGCCGACGCAAATTCGCGGGCCGGCGCCGAACGGCATGTAGGCGAAGCGGTGCGCCTGCGGCTTGTCGCCGAGAAAGCGGGAGGGATCGAAGGCATCGGGGTCGCTCCACAGGTTCGCGTGCCGGTGCAGCACCCACGGCGATATGATGATCAGCGACCCGCCCGGTATCGCGGCACCTCCCGCCCGATCCGCCGCGACCGAGGCGCGCGCGATTGCCGCCACCGGCGGATAGAGACGCAGCGCCTCGTTCACGACGGCGCGCGTACCGGGCAGCTTCGGCAACGCCGCTCCGGCGGTTTCGATCGAAAGATCGACGCCGCGCACCTCTTGCGCCAGCCGGTTCTGCTCGGCCGGAGCCGAAGCCAAGAGATAGAGCGACCAGAACAGCGTGAGCGCGGTGGTCTCGTGACCGGCAACGATCATGGTCGCCATCTGGTCGCGCAATTGAGCCTGCGAGAAAGCCGCCCCGGTCTCCGGGTCGCGCGCGGCGAGCAGGACGTCGAACAAGTCGCGCGGCTGGTCGCCGGCCGGCGCGCGCAGCCGCGCCGCGACGATTTTGTCCATCAGCGCGATCCACCGGGTGCGGAACCGCCTCCGGGCGAGGTCGCGCCATGACGGGATCCCGAGCGGCAGCACCAGGTCGAGAAAATACGGCCGCCCGAGGCTGACCGCGAAGCCCGCGATCATCCGTCGCAGCGCGGGACCGTAGCGATGCATCTCCAGCGAAAACATCGAGCGTGCCGCGATCTCCAGCGCCAGGAACTGCATCGCGGCCAGGATATCCACGGGCTGCGACGCGGCGGCGGCGAGGCGCGCGATCGCCTCCTGTGCGGCGCCGGCCACGTGCTGCGCCAGCATCGGGATGACGCGCGGCGCCAATGTCGGTGCGATGGTCCGCCGCTGATGCCGCCACTCCTCGCCTTCGCTCAGGATCAGCCCTTCGCCGACGATCGGGCGCAGGATCCGAATCGCCGCCGAGGTCCGCCGGTAGTTCGCGATATTGTCGACCAGCACATGATGGATCGCATCGGGACGCATTGAGGAGGAAGCGTTTGCGGCCGAGCAAGGACTGCTCCACGACGTCCTTGGTATAGGCCTCGCCCGGCCAGATCTGGAGCGCGTTGGTGCGCAGCGCGACAAGCTGCCGATACCCGCCGAGACTCTGCGCCGGAACGGCGGGGCGGGGCGGAACGAAATGCTCGTGCGCGCGAATGTCCATCTTTCGCCAGCACGGGATTTCATGCCGCTCCCGTGGCAATCTGATGACCTGCGGTGACCAGAGGCTCATCACGGGACCTTGGGACGAAATCCGACCGGACGACATCCAATGAAAAAGTCGATGCAGAAAATTTGGCTGTTCGCCGCCGTGTGATCCTGGGCTTATGGGCGTGCCGTGGGCGCACGCGCAGCCCTCGGTCTGGATCGACGACCTGACCTGGCCCGAGGTGCGCGACGCCATCGCCGCCGGCAAGCGCACCGCGATCGTCTATACCGGCAGCAGTGAGCAGAACGGCCCGCACATGGTGATCGGGAAGCACAATTTCGTCGCGCATGATGTCGCGCAACGGATCGCGGAGGAATTGGGCGACGCGCTGGTGTATCCGATGCTGCCGTTCGCGATGACCGGAAACGCGGCCGCCCACACCGGCCACATGCGGTTTCCCGGATCGGTCACGCTGCCGCCGGATGTCTATTTCGGCGTCGTGCGCGCGGTGGCGCAGAGTGCGCTCGCGGCGGGGTTCAAGGTGGTGGCGATGATGGGCGACCATGGCGGCGGCCAGAACGAGCTCGCGCGGGCGGCGAAGGAGCTCGACGCCCGGCATCGCGCGGAAGGCGCGCGCGTGATCTTCATCGGCGACCTCTATGCCAAGACCGACGCGCAATTCACGGCATGCTGGCCACGCGCGGATTGCCGCGCAACGATGTCCATGCCGGCATCAGGGACACGTCGGAGCTGCTTTACCTCGAAACCGCGGGCCAGTGGATCCGCAAGGACAAGCTCGCCGCAGCCAGCGAATCGACCGGCGTGCGCGGCGTCTCCCGCCCTCGCGACGCCGGAAATCGGCAAGCTCTATCTCGATTTGAAGGTCGAGAACGCGGTCAAGCAAATCCGTTCCCTGGTGGCCGGCACCAAGCCGCGAACCATAACGCGCAAGGGTGCAGAACCGGCCGTCGCACTTTTGGCGAGGCCTCGGCCGCCGGCACCGCCGTGACGCAGTTGCCGCGAGAATCTCGGGATCCGCTACTTCCGCACTTGCTTGAAGTATCTCAGATCGGGCGGCGGCTGGTCCTTCCGGGTGGGCATCAGCCTGCCTTCGCTGCTCTTGAAGTAGGTTTCATTGCCGATCTTCATGAGCACGTTGTCGCCGATACAGTCATATTCCTGCCAGTCCGGATGCGGGGTCGGATTGCGCCGGTAGTTCTTCACCACCTTCAGGGCGGGTATAGGCGTGGTCGATCAACGTGATCTCGTTGGTCAGCAGCTTCGCTCGGCGGGTAGGCGTGGTCGATCAACGTGATCTCGTTGATCAGCAGCTTCGGATCGCCGGTGTCGAAGAAGATGCGCTCCTTGACGATGGATTGATTGTCGGCGTGGGTCGGCATGCCCGCCGGATCCAGGGTGCGCGGGCCTTTGAAGTGGCGGGTTTCGATTTCGAGCACGTCGAAGCGGCCGTCGCCGTTTTCGTCGACCCATTTGCCGATGGAGTAGCCGAGGAAGGTCGGCTCGACCTCCTTGGGCCAGTCGCGCCCGTCGGTATAAATCCTGCGATGCGAGTTGAGGCCGTGATCGATCAGCATGTAGGTGATCTCCGGCAGCACGATGATTTGCAGGGCTTGGAACAGGCTCATCATTCCCGGCATGCCGGGCGGGAGGCATTCGGAGCCGGTGCGCCAATTGCCCTGTCCGCCGGCGGCCTGGTCGGCGATGCTCGCCTCCAGAACCTTCTGATACTCCGGCGTCAGCGGCGCCTGTTGCCCGAGACCCCAGGGCTTGGTCGGATCGAAACCCGGCTGTCCGCCGACCCCGGGAACGCGGGCAGCGAGCCACTGCCCGGAGAGATCGGGATACTTCGAATCGTCGAATGCCCGGGCGGCCGTCAGCGTGACCGCCAACGCCCCGGCAAATGCAACGGCCAGTGCAACGGCAGAGATTGCGTTCCGGAAAATCATGTTTTCCCCCTTGAAATCGATCCCTTCGGTCCTCGGGGATTTCGGCACATCCCATTCAAGGCAGCTCACGCCTACGATACCGCAGTTGCCCCACGCGCGGAAGGGCAGGGAAAGGCAAGGCAAGGCCGCGCAGATGGCCTACGGGGTGTGACGGCAGTCACAGAACTGGTTTCTGCACCGTGCGAGCTTGAACGCATGGTTGCCAGACAGGAGAGAGCCATGAAACGGATTTGGAAACTCACGGCGGGTTCGGTGGCGGTTGCGCTGACGCTCGCCACTTGGACCACCTCGGGCTTCGCGATCGGAACCGCCGAACAGCGTGCCGCCTGTACACCGGACGTGTTTCGCCTCTGCAGCTCGGAAATCCCGAACGTCGATCGCATCGTCGTCTGCCTCAAGCAGCAGAAGCCCCATCTCAGCAGGCCCTGCCAAGCGGTGATGAACGCACCGATCGCCAACGCAGCCCGCTAGATCAGTCGGCGGCCTGCCGTCGACGCCCTGTTTGGCGCAACGCACCCGGAGGCTATCATGAACATTTTGCTGTGGTACTTGCCGTATGCCATGTTTTCCGGCGCTTGCGATGTCGTGCTGTCGCAGAGCGAGACGCGAACGGAGAGCGAGTGGCCGGCGGAGTCCGCCCAACCAAAGCGGGAACCCGACGAACCCGCGGTGGCCCGCGCCGCATAGGCGGCCGGTCGCCGGCCGCAGCCGGGGCGTCTCGTCCGTGAATTATCGCTTCAATTCGCTTGATCGAACGGCTTTTTTGCTCCCTCCCCCGCAAGCGGGAGAGGGGACGAAACCGAATTGACCGTCGGCGGACATCAAAGGCCAGGTCGGCATTTCCCGTGCTTGGTGCGCTTGCTGCAGCGGACGCCGACGGCAACGGGCGTGGTGGCCGCGGATGCGCTCAACGCCTTTCTGGATTCGGCGAGCCTTGCCTCGTATCCGGGCGAGTTGGTGACGGTCGGCGGCCTGGCAAGCGCCGGCGCTACGAGGGCCGGAGCGCCGAGCCAGAGCAACAGGGCCGCGGCAATCGTTCCGACAAAGGTCTTCATTGCGGGTCCTCCGGTTCGCGTGATCGGTTCGAAGCGAACGACGACGAGTTTCGACCAGGAATGCGATTTCAGCAACCGCACATCCGGACACCGCACAGCCGGTCAGCCGCCCAATCTGATGAAGACGAGCACGGCGCTGCAAGTGAGGGCGAACACCAGGGTGATCGTGAAGTAGTCGAGCATGCGGCCCCCCTTGGGGAATTTCGGGTTGGTGCGATGCGGCGCGCGAGCGACGCGACCCGCGAGCGCCGGTGCGTCTTCAGGGAAAGGTCACCATCGTCGAAAAGTCGATCGGGTCCGCCGCGTCGGGCACCGTCACGGCATAGAGCGCGATGGTCGCGCCGATGGCGACGCAAGCCCAAGCGAGGAGGATCGTCACGTCATGGGATTTTTCCGAGGGCCGGAATTTTTCGAAAGCGCGCTGCACGCGCAGCAGGGGCTCGAGCCTGGCACTGATTGCCGAACGCTCCATGGCGGTTCTCCTGGGTTGCGGCGCCGGTCGGGTTGGGCGCCACCGCGCGGATATGCGGTGCGACCATGCGATGCCTCTCCGCCGCGGAATATGAGCTGGTTCACACAGCCGCCGCGTCGCATGCAAAGCCCTTCGGGCGGCAATGGGACGCAAACCTCCGCAATCCTGGGAGAAGCCGGAGCGCAATAATATTGCCCGGATGTTCCGTGAGGCGAAGCTGTGATCACGCCCGGGAAAGCGCAGTGGCGGCCGGGCCATGAAGCGCGAAAGGGCCCGCAAGCTGGCCCGCCGGCAGCGGGGTCTGCGCAAGTCGTCGGTGGTTTTGGCAATGGGTTTTGGCAGATCGATTGGAAAACCGAGGCCATGGGCCTATGATCGACGATATGCCAGTGCTCCGCGAACCCCGCCCGACGCACCGTGGCGCCGACAAGCGCGCCATCCTGCGAGATCATTATCTGTTCGGGAAGCTCAATTCGCAGCACATCGATCGCCTCAGCGCCTGCATCGTCACCAAGACGGTGAAGCGCGGCACCAACATATTCGCCAAGGGCGATCCCGGGACCAGCCTGTGCGCCATCGGAGCGGGAACGGTGAAGATCAGCGTTCCCTCGGTGGAGGGCAAGGACGCCGTGTTCAATGTGCTCGGCAAGGGCGCCATCTTCGGCGAGATCGCGCTCCTGGACGGCAACCCCCGTACCGCCGACGCCACCGCGGTGACGGACTGCGAGCTGTTCGTCATCGAGCGCCGCGATTTTCTACCGCTGATGCGCGAGGAGCCTGAAATCGCGCTCCGGCTCATCGAAATACTGTGCTCGCGCCTGCGCCGGACCACCGAGCAGGCGGAGGAGGTCATGTTCCTCGACCTGCCGAGCCGTCTCGCCAAGGCGCTGATGCGCCTCGTCGACGCCGATACCGCCGGCATGCGGGAGCGCAAGATATCGATCACCCAGAAGGATCTCGGCAACATCATCGGGATGTCGCGCGAAAGCACCAACAAGCAGCTCCGCATCTGGGAAGACAAGAAATGGGTGCGCCTGGAGCGCAACGCCGTGGTGGTCTTGGCGACCGACCACCTTGCCGCCATCGCCGAAGACGGGGTCCACGGCGCTTGATCGGCGGCGCGGACGCGCGCCTTGTGTTCCGATTGCGGCCGCATTCCGCACTGACTTGTTCGATCCGCATTCCGACGGTGTCATGCCCGCGCAAAGCGGGCATCCGAAGTATGCCCACCCTCGAACTATCGATGGGACTCCATGCTGTGCCCACATCGATGTGCCGTGGTTACTGGATCGCCCGGTCAAGCCGGGCGATGACAGCGAATGGGATACAAGCGTCCGGCTACTGCGACGTTTGAATCCAATAGCCGAAGTCGGGGAGCACGCATGAGATACCACCGGTTCGCAACCACAGGCCGTGACGTGGCGGTGATCGGCCAGGGCACCTGGTACATCGAAGACGGCGACCGCCGCGCCGCCGTCGCGGCGCTGCGCCGCGGGCTCGATCTCGGCATGAACCACATCGACACCGCCGAGATGTACGGCAACGGCGCCGCCGAGCGCGTGGTCGGCGAGGCCATCGCCGGCCGCCGCGACGAGGTGTTTCTGGTCTCCAAGGTGCTGCCGCACAACGCCTCGCGCGCCGGCACCATCGCCGCCTGCGAGCGCTCGCTCGCGCGGCTCGCCACCGACCGGCTCGACTGCTACCTCCTGCACTGGCGCGGCGCGCATCCGCTCGCCGAGACCATCGCCGCCTTCGCGGCCCTGCAGCAGTCCGGAAAAATCCGCGCCTGGGGCGTCAGCAATTTCGATGTCGACGATCTCCAAGAGGCCGAGAGGGAGGCCCAAACCGAGGCCGCGGCCGTCGCCGGCGCGGGGCGCATGGCCTGCGACCAGGTGCTCTACCATGCGCAGGAACGCGACATCGAGCATGCCGTGATCCCCTGGTGCGAGGGCCACGGCGTCGCCGTCACCGCCTACAGCCCGTTCGGCCACGGCAGCTTCCCCGGCCCGCGCAGCCCCGGCGGCCGCGTGCTCGCCGAAATCGCGCAAGCCCATGGCGCGACGCCGCGCCAGGTCGCGCTCGCCTTCCTGGTGCGCCGGGCGAACGTGTTCGCGATCCCCAAGGCCGCGAGCGCCGGGCATGTCGAGGAGAACGCGGGGGCGGGGGATTTGGTGCTTGCGCAGGAGGAGATTGCGCGCGTGGAGGCGGCGTTTCCGCTGGGGCGGAAATTGGGGGCGCTGCCGATGTTGTGAACGGGCACCAGAGCGCATTGCGCTCACGCGGGGTAGTCATGGCCGGGGCTGTCCCGGCCATCTCGATAGAGAGGGCACGGCATTTCAACACGCGCTTGGCGTAGCGCGGTGCCCGTTGATCGAGATCACCGGGACGAGCCCGGTGATGACGGTCTTTGGGTGCGCCGATCTCGTCGATTCCTATTCGGCGTTCTACGAGAACGACCGCACGACGACCGGCCTCGCCGGCTACCTGCGCGAGCGCGGCTTCAAGCGTGCTTTCCTCGCCGGCCTCGACTTCGATTTCTGCGTGCGCTATTCGGCCGAAGACGCCGCGCTCCACGGGCTCGAAGCCATCGTGCCGGCAGCTTCAGGTGCTCCGCGATCGCGGCTATCTCGACTTCGTTTCGCGCGGATATTACCGGCTGCCGTCGCCGCGACGATAGATGTAGCGGACGCGATCTAACCCGGCAGTTTCCCCGCATTCGGCTGCTCGTACCAAATTGCGCACGGTTGACCCCGCTCGTCCAAATCCGGCAAGTCGCACCCGTCGTAGTCGCAGATACGGATGGGGAAGGGATTGCCGAGGACCCACTGCACGAGACCACCGTGGACGCCGATGGTGATGTCAGGGTGCGGCTGGGCTTGGGCGAGTTTCAAAGCAAGATTCTCGACTTCGGCGTTGTTCGCAGGGTCGGCGTTGAGCATCGAAATCAGAGCATCGAAAACGATCGCATGCTCGCGTACCGTAAGTTGAAGCCAGCTATGGTCGGTCACGGGCGGCCAATCCCCAAATTCGTCAGTTCTGTCGTTTCGGATGGTGATCTATATCGTGTTCCTGATATGTTCTCAAGCGAATTGAGTCACAGAGCCCCAGCTTTTCGAAACTCTCAAGCGGAAGAAACAGCCGCCGCGGCATGGTGACAAAGCGTCGAAAGCCAAAGCGCTCGTAGAACGCCTGGGCACGCTCGTCTTGGCGTCGACGATGATTGCGTAGACAGCCATGGCCGCACTTGCGTGACGTTCGGCGAATGGCGTCCACCAGCAGTGTCTCGCCGAGGCCGCGTCCCTGGTAAGATTGGTCGATCGCGAGCCGACCCAGCACCGCCGCGGGCACCGGGTAGTGCGGCAACCGCTTCGCCAATTCCGGCGGCAATTCATCCTTCTCGAAATTTGCCGCGCTCAGGGTGTAGTAGCCTTGGATTGGCCGGGCGCCTCGCCGACCAATACAAAAACCTTCGCTATTCGGCGCCTGATGTCCTGGGTCGCCTGGCGTGTAAGATAGGCGTCGAGTGCCGGTTCGCCGCAGGAAAATGAAGCGCGATCATGATTGGGACCGAGCGGCTCGATCGCCTCGGTTTCATCCATCGAAACGCTCGCGGTAGCGGCGCACCGCCGCCTTGAGCTTCTCGTTTGGTTCCGGCGGATTGATCAGAGCGTCGTAGAATACATCCCAATCCTTGGCTAGAGCGTGACCTTTTCGTGCGTGTCGATGACCCGCTCGGCTGCGGCCACCGCATTCGCCAGGACGAAGTCGGTCACACTGGTTTCCTCAAAGGCGGCTGCACGCTCCAGTTTGCGCTTGGTGATCGCATCAAGTCGCAGATGCATGCGTTCGCCTTTCAGCTCTGATTGTGCCATGTACGTGCGTCGTGGCTGCGTCCGGTGATGTCGTACGCTTGAATGTACGCCAAAATGGCGTACATTCAAGCGAAAACGGCCGAAATTTTCCTTTTCGCTTGACCTCCGCTCATTGATGGGATAATCCTCTTACGCAACATTCTACCGAGCGGTCACATCCATGCGCAATTTTGTTATCGTACTTAGAGGGCGCATCGCCGGGGGCGGGTAAACCGTCCGCGAATGTGGCGATGCGCGATCAGGGCCTTCGGGGCCCTTTTTTAATGCCCGAATGACAACCGCCGATCAGATGACGCCAATTCCAGCACGAAAACGAACACGAAAACGAACAAAAACGAACGGAGCCTGTCATGGCCACGCAAACCACCCGAGCCGCCGCCAAGCCCAAAGAGGCCACCAAGGAAGCAGCGAAGGACGCCGCCAAGGCGGCCACCACGGCCGCCGCCCCATCCGGCGTCCAGATGACCGGCGCCGAGATGGTGGTCCGCGCGCTGGTCGACCAGGGCGTCGAGCACGATCTGTTCGGCTATCCCGGCGGCGCGGTGCTGCCGATCTATGACGCGCTGTTCCACCAGACACGGCTGCGCCACATGCTGGTGCGCCATGAGCAGGGTGCGGCCCACGCCGCCGAGGGCTATGCCCGCTCGACCGGCAAGGTCGGCTGCGTGCTGGTCACCTCGGGTCCTGGCGCCACCAACGCCGTCACCGGGCATCACCGATGCGCTGATGGACTCGATCCCGCTGGTGGTGCATCACCGGCCAGGTGCCGACGCACCTGATCGGCAACGATGCGTTCCAGGAGTGCGACACCGTCGGCATCACCCGGCCCTGCACCAAGCACAACTACCTGGTGAAGGACGTCGCCGACCTGCCGCGGGTGCTGCACGAGGCGTTCTATGTCGCCGCGAGCGGCCGGCCCGGGCCGGTGGTCGTCGACATCCCCAAGGACATCCAGTTCGCCGCCGGCGCCTACGCCAAGCCGACCGAGTTCCAGCACAAGGGCTACCGTCCGCGGCTCGAGGGCGACCCCGGCAAGATCAGGGCGGCGGTCGCGCTGATGGCGGGCGCCAAGCGCGCCGTTGTTCTACACCGGCGGCGGCGTCATCAATTCGCGGGCCGCGCGCGGCGGCAGCTGCTGCGCGAGTTGGCGCGGCTCACCGGCTTTCCCGTCACCTCGACGCTGATGGGGCTGGGCGCCATGCCCGCCGCCGATCCGCAATGGCTCGGCATGCTCGGCATGCACGGCACCTACGAGGCGAACCTCGCCATGCACGGCTGCGACGTCATGATCTGCGTCGGCGCGCGGTTCGACGACCGCATCACCGGCCGGCTCGATGCGTTCTCGCCGGGCTCCAAGAAGATCCACATCGACATCGACCCGTCCTCGATCAACAAGAACGTCAAGGTCGACATCCCCATCATCGGCGACTGCGCCCATGTGCTGGAGGACATGGTGCGGCTGTGGCGCGCCAGCGCGCGCCGCGCCGGATGTGCGCGGCGCGCCAGGCGTGGTGGGACCAGATCGAACGCTGGCGGGGCGCAAGAGCCTCGCCTATCGGCCCTCCGACGCGATCATCAAGCCGCAATACGCGATCCAGCGGCTCTACGAGCTCACCAGGGATCGCGACGTCTACATCACCACCGAAGTCGGCCAGCACCAGATGTGGGCGGCGCAGTTCTTCGGCTTCGAGGAGCCGAACCGCTGGATGACCTCGGGCGGCCTCGGCACCATGGGCTACGGGCTGCCCGCCGCGGTCGGCGTGCAGCTCGCGCATCCGAAGTCGCTGGTCATCGATATCGCCGGCGAGGCCTCGGTGCTGATGAACATGCAGGAGATGTCGACGGCGGTGCAGTACCGGCTGCCGGTGAAGATCTTCATCATCAACAACCAGTATATGGGCATGGTGCGGCAGTGGCAGGAGCTGCTGCATGGCGGCCGCTATTCGGAAAGCTATACGGCGGCGCTGCCGGATTTCGTCAAGCTCGCCGAGGCCTATCATGCCGTCGGCATCCGCTGCGACAAGCCCGGCGATCTCGACGGCGCGATCCGCGAGATGATCGACGTCGACCGCCCGGTGATCTTCGATTGCGTGGTCGACCAGAACGAGAACTGCTTCCCGATGATCCCGTCCGGCCGCGCCCACAACGAGATGATCCTGGGCGACGCCGCGGAAAGCCTGGAGGATGCGATGACCGAAGCGGGCAAGATGCTGGTGTGAGGACGGCCTCTCCCCGCGTGCGGGGAGAGGTCGGATCGCCAACGGGTCCGGCCTTTGGCCGGCCCGATGACAGGCTCAGCGATCCGGGTGAGGGGGCCTGTCCGCGAGTCTGAGCGGTAGATATTTACGCTCAGAATCGCGGAAAGGCCCCCTCACCCGACCCTCTCCCCGCCAGCGGGGCGAGGGAGCAGAGGCGCCGCGTCGCCGCGACCGCTTTTTTCGGTTGAGGAAGATTTGATCGTTTCGCAGCAAGTATCGCCGCCGCAATATCGCCGAGGACTTTCCCGTGAGCAGTTCAACCCACTATCCCGCCGCATCGGAGACCGAACGCTCGGAATCCCATACCCTCGCCGTTCTCGTCGACAACGAGCCGGGCGTGCTGGCGCGGGTGATCGGGCTGTTCTCCGGCCGCGGCTACAACATCGAGAGCCTCACTGTCTCGGAGACCGAGCACCAGCGGCACCTCTCGCGCATCACCATCGTCACCCGCGGCACGCCGATGGTGATCGAGCAGATCAAGAACCAGCTCGATCGCCTGGTGCCGGTGCATCGCGTCGTCGACATGAGCCTCGCCGGCCCGGCGATCGAGCGCGAGCTCGCCATGGTCAAGGTGCGCGGCAAGGGCGACAACCGCGTCGAGGCGCTGCGGCTGGCGGACGCGTTCCGCGCCCGCGTCATCGACGCCACCACCGAAAGCTTCGTGTTCGAGATCACCGGCGGCTCCAGCAAGATCGACCAGTTCGTGGCGCTGATGCTGCCGCTCGGCCTGATCGACGTCTCGCGCACCGGCATCGTCGCCATCAGCCGCGGCGCCGAGGGGATGTGAGGTCAGAGGTCAGACGGCAGACGACAGAAACGCACCTGTTCCGGGCTTGTCCTGGAGCGCGAATGAAACTAGAGCATGAGCCGACGAAATGACCACCTGCGGACGTCATCGCCGGGCTCGACCCGGCGATCTCGATCGCACGGGCACGGCGCCTGATGATCGAGATGGCAGCGACATGCCCAGCCATGACGTTTCCGCGCAGTTCTAAACGACCCCAGCAGAGGTAGATGAGTTATGCGCGTATATTACGACCGCGACGCCGACCTGAACCTGATCAAGGGCAAGAAGGTCGCCATTGTCGGCTATGGCAGCCAGGGCCATGCCCATGCCCTCAACCTGCGCGACTCCGGCGTCAAGGAGGTCGCGGTGGCGCTGCGCGAGGGCTCGGGCTCGGCGAAGAAGGCGCAGGGCGAGCAGTTCAAGGTGCTCGATGTCGCCGACGCCGCCAAATGGGCCGACGTGATGATGATGCTCACGCCCGACGAATTGCAGGGCGACATCTATCGCGATCATCTCCACGCCAACATGAAGGACGGCGCGGCGCTGATGTTCGCCCACGGCCTCAACGTGCATTTCAACCTGATCGAGCCGCGCCCCGACCTCGACGTGCTGATGATCGCGCCCAAGGGGCCCGGCCATACCGTGCGCTCGGAATATCAGCGCGGCGCCGGCGTGCCCTGCCTCGTCGCGATCCACAAGGACTCCTCCGGCAACGCCCACGACCTCGGCCTCTCCTATGCGTCCGCGATCGGCGGCGGCCGCGCCGGCATCATCGAGACGACGTTCAAGGAGGAGTGCGAGACCGACCTGTTCGGCGAGCAGTCGGTGCTGTGCGGCGGCCTCGTCGAACTGATGAAGGCCGGCTACGAGACCCTGGTGGAAGCCGGCTACGCGCCGGAAATGGCCTATTTCGAATGCGTCCACGAGGTGAAGCTGATCGTCGACCTCATCTATGAGGGCGGCATCGCCAACATGAACTACTCGATCTCCAACACCGCGGAATACGGCGAATACGTCTCCGGCCCCCGCGTGGTCACGCCGCAGACCAAGGCGGAGATGAAGAACATCCTCGGGGACATCCAGTCCGGCCGCTTCGTCAAGGATTGGATGCTGGAGAACAAGGTCAACCAGACCTCGTTCAAGGCGACCCGCGCCAAGCTCGCCGAGCACCCGATCGAGCATGTCGGCGCCAAGCTGCGCGAGATGATGCCGTGGATCCGCCAGCGCGCGCTGGTCGACAAGGCGCGCAATTAGCGCATGTACGATTGCGCGGTCCTGGCCGCGACAATCTTGCGCGACATTCCGGGGCCGGCTGCAGGCGGAACCCGGTGCATACTCTCCAGGTCGATCCTGGATTCCGGGTTCGGCGCCTGCGGCGCGCCCCGGAATGACGGAGTTGATTGGTTGCGCTCGCCCGCGCTATTTCTTCACGTTGATCATCTGGTCGAGAAACAGGTCGGCGCCGGACGCGAGCGGCGCCAGGCGGGCGCCGTTGAATCCGCCTTCGCCTTTCGCGCCGGCGAAACGGCCCTTGCCGCCGAGCACGGTGATGGTTCCCCTGAATTTGGTGCGGGCGCCGTCGGCAGTGGCGGTGCCGGTCGTCTTGTACCAGAGCACGGAGCCGTCATCGAAGGTGAGGTTGCTGAAAGTCGCGTTGGTGCCGGAACCCTTCACGTAGTCGGTCTGCGCGACGAAAAAGGCCGTCGCGGTCGATCCGTCCTGGAACGAGGCGATGCCGGATGCGCGGATCAAGCCCAATACATGGCCGTCGACGTCCCCGACATCCTGGGTCTGCACCGATGTCGCGTGCATCACGATGCGCGTCTCGATCATTTCATCCGCCTGCGCCGGGCGCAGTGCGCCGAACCCGGCAAGGGCCAGGGCCGCGACAATAATCGTGGCTTGTTTGAACATGATGCTTGCTCCCGTTGTGGTCGGACCATAGGGCGCTGACAGGTGCAGCCGATGGCGGCGGCGCCGAAACATCAACTCGTCGAATTCGGCACGACCCCCTCGGGAGCTGCGCTGCCGGCGACCTGCACGTCGGACGAAGCTATACCACTCCGGCGGTCGGGCGAAGGGCCAGCATCGTGAGTGTCGGTGAGCGTGGTTGTCTCCATCGTCGTGTCTGCATCGGACCGGCCCGCCGCTGAAAAAGCGACGCCGGCGGGCGTCGGGAATTCCCGTCGCCGCCGGCGTCGACCACACGGATTTCAATTCGGGTTTATGACCGGTTGAACGAGTTGTAGACCTGCTTGACGAAGTTGGTCGCGGCCTGGTCGTTGTCGGCCCAGGTCTTGTCGAGGTCGGCCAACGGCTTCGCCGCCACGATTTCCGCCTCGGTCTTGCCTTCCTTCATCAGCTTCTCGACGCGCTCGCGAGCGGTCTTCACCATCGCATTGTATTCGGCTACGTCCGACTTCTTGGCGAGATTGCCGTGGCCGACGACGATCTTGGTGTTGTCGTTGGCCAATGCGAGCCATTCGTTGGACGCGCGGATCATGCCGCGGATGTCGCCGCCATTGGCGTAGTCGACCTGCTGGTAGCGATGGCGATTATTCATCACGTCGCCGGTGGCGATCACGTTGGCGTCGGGGAAATACACCCAGGTGTCGCCGTCGGTGTGGGCATTGTTGACGTGGTGCAGCACCGCCTTGCGGCCGCCGACTTCGATGGTCTTGGTGCCGCCGGTATAAGTCTCCTTCGGCAGCGCGTCGGCCGAAACCGGCGCGGTCTTGGCGCCGGTGGTGCCGTTGGTGGTGCCGCCGGCGAGGCGCAGCCGGATGTTGTCCTGCGCGATGATGGTGGCGCCGTCCTTCTGGAAGTTCGCATTTCCGCCGGTGTGGTCGCCGTGGAAATGGGTGTTGACGATGTACTTGATCGGCAGCGGCGAAATCGCCTTGATCGGCCGCCTTGATCTTGTCGGACAGCGGCGCGAACTGGGTGTCCACCATGATGATGCCGTCGGTGCCGACGGCAACGGTGATGTTGCCGCCCTGGCCTTCGAGCATGTAGGTCTTGTTGCCGAGGTCGGTGGTCTTGATCTGGATCTTGTCCCAATCGGGCTGCTGTGCGCTTGCGGCACCTGCAAACACGAAGGTTGCGCCGGCGAGCGCAGCCAATGCGATCCTGCTCATGAGTGTCCTCCTTATGTCTGTCCGGATTTGTCGGACTTGTCGGTCTTGCTGGATTTGTCGGTCTTGCTGGATTTGTCGGTCTTGATTGTCGGCCGCTTCGCGACCGCCATCATCCCTGTTGTCGTAATCGACCGCGCCCTCCCGGGAGCGGACGGCGGACATTATCATGTTTCCGGCCGCTGACGAGCGCCATCCTGAGCCGCTGTGTCGCGCCTCGCCTCCACTTCGCGTATGGCTTCGCAATCGGTGTATGTTCGTTCGTCCTTCCTGCCGACGGGGGCTGCCCGGAACTCCGTTCGCCGCAGGGGTTTTTCGGCAAAATCAGACATCGGGCTTCCGCCGCCCTGCTGCTCGCGCGGCCGGCTGGAGCACAGGAGGAAACGTATGTTGCGGGGTTTCATGTTCGAGCGGGGTTTTGCGGCCGCGATTGCATTGACGGCTGCGCTGGGGATCAGCAGCGCCGCCATGGCGTTCGACGACGCGAAATATCCGGATCTCACGGGCCAGTGGGTCGCTGTGCGGATTCCCGGGGTCAAGGGCCAGCCCGCGTTCGATCCGACCAAGTCCTGGGGCCTCGGCCAGGAAGCGCCGCTGACGCCGGAATATCTGAAGGTCCTGGAGGCGAGCCTTGCCGATCAGGCCAAGGGCGGGCAGGGCGGCTGGCCGACCGGCTGGTGCCTGCCGCCGGGGATGCCGGCGATGATGACGCTCTATCGGCCCATGGAAGTCGTCGTGCTAGCCCGAGATCACTTATATCCTGATCGATCACGCCATCAATTCCCATCGGCGCATCTACACCGACGGACGCGACTGGCCGGAAAAGGTCGCGCCGTCCTTCGACGGCTATTCCATCGGCAAATGGATCGACGCCGACGCCAGTGGCCGCTACAGCGTCCTCGAGGCCGAGACCAGGTATTTCAAGGGCCCGCGCGCCTTCGATCCGGCCGGGTTGCCGACCCATGCGGACAACCAGACGGTGGTCAAGGAGCGCTTCTTCTTCGACAAGGCCAATCCAGCACTGCTGCACGATGAAATGACGGTGACGGACCATGCGCTAACGCGTCCGTGGACGGTGACGAAGACCTATCGTCGGGTCGGCGGCGCGCATCCGGACTGGCCGGAGGACAATTGCGGCCTCGACAACGAATTGATCCACCTCGGCGAGGAGACTTATTACCGGAGCGCGGACGGCCGCCTCATGCCGACCCGCAAGGACCAGCCGCCGCCGGATCTGAGGTACTTCAAGCAGTCGCAGAAGTAGCACCCGTCTGGGTCGGCAAAGCGGTCATGCAGGCGCACCGACGTCCGAAACGCCGCGCCGGTCGCCGCGCTCAGAAGTGATAATTGAGACCGGTGCGGATGACGTTGTCGTGCACGGTCTTGGTGATCGCCAGCGTGCCGCCGCCAGGGATTGCGAGCGTGTTCGAAATGGAGCCGCTCTGGAGATAGAGATATTCGATCCGGCCGGTCCACCTCTCCCAAATCTGGGTCTCGACGCCGGCCCCCACCACCCATAACGGGAACGCGTTCGAATCCGAGAACCCACCCAGAATGGGAAAACTGTACGTGTCCTGATCGCCGGCATATCCGCCGCCGGCGGTCGCGTACAGCAGCCACTCGTCCATGGCGTATCCGACGCGGCCACGCAGCGTGGAGAAATACGTCAAGGTATTTGCGAATTGCAGCCCCGAAACAGTGACGCCATTCCGCTCGTGGGAAAATTGAAGGTCCGCCTCCACGCCGGCGACCCAGGGGCCGAATTGCCAGTTGAATCCGCCCTGGCCGCCGCCGACGAAGCCTCTGATTTCGTCCGATGGGCTCGTCGACAGGCCCGGCGTCACCGCCGTAAATGACGTTCTTCCGACGCCGGCGCCGAGATTTCGCGCCGATGTAATAGCCGCTCCAATTGTAGTAGCCGCCGCCTTGCAGGATCGGCGCCAAATCCGCGGCTCGGGCGGAAAAACCTATTGCACTTGATAGGCTTGCGACGAATGCCATCGCAATGACGCGCCCGCCTCGGCGGCACATTTTCATCTTATTTTCCCCCTGTCCACGGAACTTCCGGACAGCCTAACCCCGCCGGGATGCTAGCAGCGCGTGTTCCGATTGACAAACCCCGTACTGCCAGCCGCGCCGTTTTTCGGCGACCTGTGGCAGGCTAGTCGCTGGACTTGATTCCGGCGCCCTTGATGATGGCAGCCCATTGCGGAATCTCCGTCTTGATGACGGCCGCGAATTCCGCGGGCGAATTGCCGATGGTGTCGAGCCCGAGGATGGCAAGGTTCCGGCGCACGTCGGGCAGCGCCAGCACGCGTACGGTCTCACGATAGACCTTGTCGACGATGGCGGGCGGCGTGCCGGCCGGCGCGAGCAGGCCGAACCACGGCACCGCCTCGAAGCCGGGATAGCCGGTTTCCGCCATGGTCGGCAGATCCGGTGCCGCCCCCGAGCGCTGCCGCGAGGTCACCGCAAAGGCGCGCAGCTTGCCCTCCCGCACCAACGGCAAGGCATTGGAAATGTTGGCGAATGACATGGTCAGCCGGCCCGCCAGCAGGTCCGGCAGCACCGCGGTGGTGCCGCGATAGGCGACCGGCTGGATGTCTACATGCGCCATGTATTTGAACAGTTCGCCGCCGAGATGCTGGGAGGTGCCGACGCCGGCATGCCCGTAGGTGAGCTTGCCGGGCTGGGCGCGGGCGAGCGCCGCGAGTTCGGGCAGGGTCTTGGCGGGGACATCGGGATGGACCACGAGCAGGTTCGCCGCGATGAACACCTGGGAGATCGGCGCGAAATCCTTGATGGGGTCATAGGGCAGCTTGTCGTAGAGGCTCGGACTCATGATCAGCGCCGAATTTCCGCCCATCAGCAGGGTGTAGCCGTCCGCGGCCGCCTTGGCGGCGCGGTCGGTCGCGATATTGCTGCCGGCGCCGGTGATGTTCTCCACCACCACTGCCTTCCCCCAGGCGTCGCTGAACTTCTCGGCCAGCAGGCGTGCGGTGACATCGGGCGCGACGCCGGGCGGGAACCCGACGAGGATCCTGACCGACTGCTCCGGATAGCTCGCCTGCGCAAGCGCATCGACCGCCGCAGCCAAAGCCGCCACCACGACACAAGTGCGCAGGAAACAAGCGCGCACGACATAAGTGCAAAGGACAAGTTTCATGAGAGCACGTCCGGCGGGCCCGACGAGAGCACTGGTTTGCCGCGATTGTCGTCTCGAATGCAGGATTGCGCAACGGATGGCGCGGCTGGCGCGGCTTGTCGTCCTGCCGTCCGGCAAACGGCCTTTGCGCTTTCCATGCGAAAACGGGCGATGCCTCGGCGAACCGGCAGCGTTGCCCGTGCTCGGACCTTATGCGACAGTCCGCTCCGCGATATCCGACAGGCGGCAAACCAACAGCAGGGAGGGATCGATGCGGACGAAGGATCTTCATTGGCTCGTCGCGTGCGCCGTGCTCGCGTCTCCTGCGATGACCGCGCCATCGGCGTTCGCCCAGGCGCTCGCACCGCAGATCGCGCCGGCGCCGCCCGCGCCGCAGATCGCGCCGTCCCTGGTGCCTTCCTATACGGTCGATCTGATGACCACGGAGGGATCGGCGGCGTTCGGCGCCCAATGGAAGACCATGGAAGCCAAGATCGTGGAAAGTCCCCCGATCAAGGACACCATGCCGACCTACAAGACCGGCTACGACATCACGCCCCACGCCGGCGAGGCCGGCTTCGACAATTCCGCCTGGCCGGTCATCGACGCCAAGGGGCTTGCGGCCCGCCGCGGTGCCGGCAAGGTTTCGTTCATCTGGTATCGCGCCAACCTGACCATTCCGGCAAAGATCGGCGACTTCGAGACGGCGGGCGCCAAGGCGGTGTTCACCGCCTATGTGGACGATTACGCGGAGGTCTGGATCAATGGGCAGATGCCGCGCCGCAGCGGCTATCCGAGCCCGGCCACGATCCAGGGCCTCAACATTCCCAATCGCGTCGTGCTCGCCGATGCGGTCAAGCAGGGCGACAAATTCCAGCTCGCCGTGTTCGGCATCAACGGACCGATCTCGGTCGCGCCGTCGAATTTCGTCTGGTTCCGCGAGGCCAAGATCGAATTCTACAAGTAGCGTGCTCGGCCGCGCGTCCTCCCCGACCCTCCCCGCGAGCGGGGGAGGGGAGAAGAACAGCCGCGATGATCGTCCGTCCCCTGGTCCCAGCCGATCGCGCGCAATGGCAGCCGCTGTGGCAGGGCTATCTGGCATTCTACAAGGCGGATGTCGCGCCGCAGGTCAGCGACGTCACCTTCGCGCGCCTGACCGGCGGTGGCGAGCCGATGGGCGGTTTCATCGCGACGGACGATGACGTGGCGGTCGGGATCGTCCATTGGATCATCCACCGGTCGTGCTGGACGATCGGGGATTACTGCTACCTGCAGGACCTCTTCGTTGCGCCCGGCCGGCGCGGCGGCGGGATCGGGCGCAAGCTCATCGAAACCGTCTATGACAAGGCGCGGCGGCTCGGATGTTCGCGCGTGTACTGGCTGACCCATGAGACCAACGCCGACGCGATGCGGCTCTATGACGGCGTCGCCGATCGCTCGGGTTTCGTGCAATATCGAAAGGTCTTTTAGCGCGTGGCAGATCCTTTGGCGCGCGGTCGACGGCATGATTTCGATCCGCTGCCTGCGCACCTCGGGGCCGATGCGCGAACGCGGCAAGCAAGGAGGAACACCATGAAATCCCGCAGCCCATGCATCCTTGTGATGGCCCTTGGCATGCTCGCCCTCTGGGCCGGCCCGATCGGCGCCCAGACGGCGTCGTCGCCTGCGGCGCAGGCGCAGAGCGCGGCTCGGAGTCGCGGCCACGCTGTCGCGGCCGAGCGGCCGTTTCGGACGCACGCTCGGCCTGCCCAAGGACGGCAAGGATCTCTACATCGCCGACGAGGATTACATCCGCTTTCCGCTGCCGCCCGGCGAACAGGCCTATGCCGGCGTCGACGCCAAGAGCATCAAGGCGACGATCGGCGAGATCACCGCGATCTCGCGCAAGAGCCGCGATGACGGCAACCAGTATTGGGGCCGTATTCCCGGCACGCCTTACGACCGCATGACGCAGGACTGGGTCATGAGCCGCTTCAAGGCGCTCGGCATGCAGGATGTGCGGCGCCAGGAGATCGCCATGAAGCCGCTGTGGTACCCGACCGCGTGGGCGGCGGAATTCACGGCGGGCGGCAAGACGGCGGCGCTCAAGAGCGCGTTCCCGATCACGGAATCGCCGCCGACCAAGGGCCGCGTGTCGGCGCCGGTGGTCTGGGTCGGCCTCGGCACTGCCGCCGATTTCCGCGGCCGCGACGTCGCCGGCAAGGCGGTGATGATCTATTCGATCGCAACCCCCGGCGGGCGCGATCACTCCGCCGACTGGAGCGGCGCGGTCAAGCGCGCGGACGAGGCCGGCGCCGCGATCATCATGGTCGAGATGGGATTTCCCGGCGACTCCCAATCGGAGCCCGAAGGCGCGGTCGGGGCGCGCGCGCCCACCATCACCATCACCCCCGACGATGCCAATCTGATCCGCGACCAGCTCGACGCCGATGTCGAGGTCGAGCTTCATCTCAAGCTCGACACCGAGGAGCGCGAGGGCCTCGAGACCGGGAATGTCTGGGGCGTGCTGCCGGGCGCGAGCGACGAGCAGGTCCTCGTCATGGCGCATACCGACGCCTTCTTCGAAGGCGCGATGGACAACGCTTCCGGCATCGCCATGATGCTCGACATCGCGCGGCACTACGGCGCCGTCGCCCAGGCGCAGCGGCCGCGCACGCTGGTGTTCCTGACCACGTCGGACCATCATCACGGCTCGGCCGGCATCCGCTGGGTGCGCGACAATTACGATTGGAGCAAGGTGGCGCTGATCGTCAACTCCGAGCACCCGTCCCAGACGCTGCTCTACAATCTCGATGCCGGCCTGATGACCGCCAACGAGGTGAGTGCGCGGCGCTGGTATGTCGGCGGCAGCGATGGGTTGCGCATGCTGGTGCGCAATTCGTTGCGCGAGTTCGGCGTCGCCACCTATCACAAGTCGGAAGTGTCGCCCGGCGGCGAGCTGTCGCAAATCCATATGAAGGCGCCGAGCTTCCACATCATCGACCACGTCATCTACCACACCACGCTCGACACCGCCGACCTGGTTCCGGCCTGGGGGCTCGAAGACGCCACCCGCGCCTTCCTCAAGATCATCGACGGCGCCAACAAGATGACGAAGCAGGAGATCGCGGCGGCATCGGCCGGCCTCGCCGATCCGACCCGACCGGTGCGCTGAGGCCGGTGGCACGACCGCGCGCGGCTACGACGCCTGATAGCCGAACCGATCGAAGTACCAGCGCCAGCGGTCGGTTCACCAAGGCCTTGTGCTCGTCCGAGATCGGGAGTTGGTTCGGCTTGTATTCTTTGATGCTCGCGAGATGGGCTTCGAGCTTCGGTCTTATAGGCTCGATCGACCCGAGACCGAGTTCCCGGTAGAGCCGGCCGACTTCATCGATCGGGCGCGAAGCGAGGTCCTCGTAGCGCACCTGGGACAGTCGTCCCGGCGGCAGCATGGCCGCCTCGGCGAAGAAGTCGCGGTAGAGAAGGTCCATCGTGTCGATTACATATTCCTCGAGCGACGGCCCGCCACCGGGGAGCGGACCCAGCACGGGCTCTTGAACGCCGATGAATCCGTACATCACCCGCATCAGTCGCATCGTCGAGGCGAAGACCTCGTACGGGTGCCGGACCGTGTGGATGAATTGCGCCGACGGAAACATCTCGCGCAACGTCGGGATGCGCGCGGTGTGCGGCGGCGATTTCAATACCATCCGCCTGTCGCGGTCCGGCATTTCCCGCCGGCATCGGAGATTGACGCTTTGCAAAAAGCGCAGGAGCCCGGCCTTCCAGCGCTCGCGTTGGTCGGGGGCGAGATCGGCGATGTTGAGATATTGATTGCCCGCCGGGCGATGATTGGGAAAAATCATCAATTCGAAAGGAGAGCGAAATCCGAGGTTCACCAATGCGATTTCGTCTTCCTGCGGCCGGTCGAAACCGACCTGCATATCGTCCATCGGCCGCTTTGCAGGAAGCATGAAGGAAAGAAAGCGTACCAGCGACCCCGACACCAGGAAGTGGCCGGGTGTCCCGCATTCGAGCGAGGTGGGGGCGCAGAACGCGTCATTGAGAGCGATCAGTTCGTGGAGATAGGTGGTGCCGGTCCGCCAATGGCCGAGTATGAAGATCGGAGGAACGTCGATGGTAGAAGCCGCGATGCGATCAGAAAAAACCAGGTCCTGGATGCTGCTCAGCGCCGAACTCACGACCGACGACATCGACATCTGCAGCACCAGGGGGAGCCGCGAGGGTGAAATGGCATAGCGATGTTGGGCCAGCAGCCGGGCCCAACCGGACGCCGTGATCCCGTGGAACAGCCTGAACGTGAGCAGCGAATGTTTCCCCTCCTGCATCAGCGGGGCGTCGGCGCTCAAATGACCCTCCGTTCCTCGTGAAGATACGCGCGATCGGTGCCCATCGAGCCACGCTTGTATCTCATTGCGGTCATCGCCCGGCTTGACCGGGCGATCCAGTAATCACGGCACTTCGGTGTGGGCTCAGCATGAGTTCCATCGATAGTTCGGCGGCTACTGGATGCCCGCTTTCGCGGGAATGACACCGTGGAATGGGATCGAACCGTCGGAACCGGAACTCTAGGCATGTCGGTCGATTGCGCGATGTGCCGTAAAAAGATGGGTGAACATCCGGGCGCCGCTCTCGCGCAGCTTCCACGGCCCTTGCGTGGGCCACAGGCCCGAAAGCTCCTGTCCGTTAAAGCCTGCGCGCACGCTGACGACGGCGTCGTGGCGGGTGACGTCGTTGCAGCCCAACGCCCATAACATCTTGCTTCCATAGAGCGCCAATGACGAGCGTCGCGGCTCGCAAGCGACGAATGCTCCGGTCGAACGCGCCGCCAGCGCGAGCAGCCTCGCCAGTTGCTCCGGCTGGAAGTGGTGCAGGAACAGGTTGGCGGTGATGACGTCCACGCTGGAGGGGGCGCGCCCGCTCGAGAAACGCGAACACGTCCGTCGCGGCCGTCTCGATCTGCCATCCGAGTGCGCGAAAATCCGCGCGCGTCTTGTCGCTCAAAATGTCCTGTCGATCGAGCACCGTCACGGCGACACCCGGCCAGCGCGGCGCGAGCCGCCGCGCGACCGAGAGCATGAATGTTCCGTCGCCGCCGCCGAGGTCGATGAGCGTGCGCGGCGGCGCACCGTCATGCAGTTGCAGCAAGCTGCTCGCCATGATGCCGCTCTGCAGCATGAATGCATTGACGAGCTCGAGGTCGCGCCGCGAGCGCTGCGCGCGCGGGTCGTCCGCCGGCAGCTCATCGAGCAATTCGGGTTCGACCCGGCGCGGTACGCTCATGACGTGATCTCAGCCGACATTGCGGAACATCATCGTTTCCGCGACCATGCCCGGACCGAACGACATGGCGCAGCCGGCGGAGTTCGCCGGCGCAGAACGCATCATCGCGTCGAGCACGAACATCACGGTCGCCGACGACATGTTGCCGTAGCTGCGCAGCACTTCGCGGGAATCGGCCAGCGCTTCCGGCTTGAGGTCGAGGGCGCGCTGCACCGCGTCGACCACCGAAGTGCCGCCGGGATGCACCGCCCAGAGGTCGATGGAGGTGGGCGGCGCGTCGGACAAAATCTCGTTCGCCGCCGCCTTGAGCGCGCGGCGGATCATGCCGGGCACGCGCGGGGACAGCACCATCTCGAATCCGCAGTCGCGGATGTGCCAGGTGATCATGTCCTTGGTCTCCGGGACCAGCACCGCGCGGAAGCTGTCGATTGCGATCCCCTGCGGCTCCGCCGTCACCAGGCAGGCGGCGCAGCCGTCGGCGAACAGCAGAAAGCCCAGCATCTCCTCCAATTCGTGGGCGTCGCGCATATGCAGCGTACAAAGCTCGAGATTGAGGACCAGCACGCGCGCGTCGGGTTCGGAGCGCACGATGTGGCGCGCGGTCTTGAGCGCGTTGATTGCCGCATGACAGCCCATGAACCCGATCAGCACCCGCTCGACCGAGCCCGGCAAGCCGCAGCGCTCCATCACCTGGAAGTCCACCCCGGGGGCGGAAAAGCCGGTGCAGCAGGTGACCACAAGGTGGGTGATGCGGTGGCGTTCGTCGCCCAAGCCCAGCCGATCCACGGTCGCCGCCGCGAGTTCCGGCGCGTGGAGGTCGAAGGCGCGCATCCGCTCCGCCGTGCTCGGACAGCGGCCGAACTCATAAAAGCCGCCCGCCGGATCGATGCACGAATAGCGATGCGAAATGCCGGCCATCTTGGACATGCGCTCGAAGCGCTCTTGGGCATGCTCGTTATCGCCCAGCAGCACCCGCGCCGCACCGAGAAATATCTCGTGCACATCGTAGGCGGGAACTCCGGTGGCAATGCGGTTGATATATGCTGTTGTCAATTGATGCCCCTCGGTAATTGGCCCTGATGGCTCGACGGGCCCGCCTGCGACACTGTTTTGCAAAAGCCATGCCGCAATGTCGCCCGAATGCGGCCCACTAAGAACCACATATTCCACGGCAACTCGCGCGCCGCCAACCCCCGGCGTGCGGAAGTTCCATCGGGAACACGCCGATCGCCACCGGCCGCGACGCTGCAGCTCGCACGTATCATGTTGATTGTAAAGAAGTATTAGTCGACCAATCGCCAGAGTTGCAGAAATGTCTCACCGGCAGAATTTTGCAACAAGCTGTGCGCCTCCACGCCAAACTCTCTAAATTTACCTTAGAATACGACTACAACTCGCGGATGGGGGTTGTATTATGAATTCACGCAAACGCTGCACGGCGCTTGCCGCTCATTGCTCTGCTCGGCGCCGGTTTGACAATTGCTTCGGCCGAAGTCGCATCGGCGCAAGTGACCCCGCCCGCCTCTTTGCCGGCGCAGCCCATCTTGCAAAACACGCTTGCTTTCAAAGCGCAGCCTGACGAATGTTTCGTCGCAATCGGCAGCACAGGTAACGTTTTTCCTCATGCACCGCCATGCCCCAAAGGCAGTTCGCCCAAGGTGAACCAAGCCTATACCTGGGGTATGACCGAAACGGGGTCAAACCTCTGGTTTGGTACCGCCGTCAGCGGGGATTGCCTCACGCGAGCCGGTCGCGCCGCGGTTAACCATCAGCCCAGCCCTGTCCAGACGCCGTCTTATGTCTGCGAATTCGCTGCGCGGACCGCACCCCCGGTGACCCCCGGGTATGGCGACTGGCGGCCGCCCAAAATCTACCGCTACGATACCAAGCTGAAGAAAATCACCGAATATTCATCGGCCGCCGGTCCCAATCTGAACAAGACGGTGGGGATCCGCTCGGCGGGTTCGACGTCTAGTATCGTTATACTTGGCGGACTGTCGATCAACCGTAATGCCCAGACCGGTTTCGGCGCCGAAGGAATATATCTCTTTGCTTTCACTCCCACTGGCACTTTCTTAGGTAGCACGGAATTGACCCAATACAGTGATATCCGACACTGGGTCACCATAGGTGGCCAACTCTATACCGGGGTGCAAGCCCAGGATAAAACGGGACGCGTCTTGCACTGGATCGGAAGCCCGAGCAATCCCTTTGCGTTCGAGGAAGTCGCCGCGCTCGAAACCGAAGTCGCCAATACTACCGTGCTGGGTGACCAAATTTATGTCACCACCTGGGGCGGCGGCAATGCGCCCAACTTCTGATATTTTTTCCGGTCTCTGGGTCAGCCCGCACAGCCCTGTCGCCAGCGATATCGCCGCGCTGGGACTAATGTCGTGCCGGCCCCTCTAGGCACTGGTTCCATCCAACAGGTGTTGGCATAAAATCTGGGACATCACCCTGTATGAGCCTGACTTTAGTCACCGGAGTTACCCTGCTCGGCGGCGCCGTCGAGGCGTACAATAACCAGATCTACTGGGGAACGATGCAAATTCCCCACATCGGCCCCACTGCTCACAGCCAGGCGTATGGCTATTCACAGGGCAGTTTAACCGCCGCCCAGCAGAATACCCTGTTTGTCAATACGACGCGCGCAACTCCGGTTTTCCGTTACAACCCTAACGCGGGGCCGGATTGCTTCGCAGCGCCGAACGCCTGCCAAATGCTCTATGGCGCCACGTCCCTGCCGGTCGAGATTGCCAACCCCAGCTCAGGGCACTTTGACGGCACGACTTTTACGAACACACCCAACGGCCGGACGGCGCTTTACGGGCCGGCCGGATTCGGCCAGCCGGTGAGCACCTACATGTGGTCCAGCGCGGTCTATCAGAACCGGCTCTTTTTCGGCGTCCTCGACGGGAGCTTTAGTGACGCGCAGAGCGCAAACACAGCAGCGGGCATGAGTGCTGCTCAAAACAATCAAGTAACGGGCGCTAACGCGAATAAATACGGTTACGGTGCCGATTTGTGGCGCTTCGACAGTCCAACCGGGCCGGCGAAGGCGGAATCCCTGACCGGACTGGGCAATTATCTCAATTACGGCATTCGCAACATGGTAGCCGATAAGTGTAACCTTTACGTCGGCATGGCAGGCGCGATGAACCTGCGTACGTCGGGCACGCCGCAAGGCGGCCTTGAATTTAGGGTGCTGACGAGCAGCGGGGAGGCGGGGTGCACCCCCTAATTCTCAATGCCCGATCGAGGCAATCGCTTCGATCGGGCCCCATTTGTGGTGCCGGCGCGTTTCCATGAGGCGCAGCGCGAGTCTTCTTCAGCGGCCCGACGCCAATGGGCAACGGCGTGAAGTCGCCAAAACTCCGTCGTTCAGGGTCCAAACTTCAAGTTCGCGCCGAGACGGACCATGGCACCGTTGTTCGACGAGAAGGTTCCGGTCGTGGTGAATGCAGAGAGGGGGGCCGTTGAGACGACGCGCGTCTGCGAGCCCATATCGAAGAAAAGGCCCTCGAGCTTGGCACTGATATTGTTGGTGAAGGCGTATTCCACGCCCACGCCCCCAATCCAGCCGGTGTGGATCGCGGTGTTGATCCCAGAATAGGTGTTCACCGGGAAGGTCTTCGTCTGGGACAGATATTCCTCCCCATAGATCACGCCGCCAGTGCCGTAGAGGAGAGTGCGATCCCAGATCGCGATGCCGAGGCGGCCCCGCACCGTGCCAAACCATTCCAGACGATCTGATATGCTCAGTGACCCCGGCGGGCCAGTGAACGCGGCGTTACAGCAAGGCACCAATATCGTGCCTGTTTGGTTGATTCCCGACACCTGGATGTCGGCTTCGATGCCCCACACGAACAGCCCAGTCTGGAGATTGTAGCCGACCTGGCCGCCGATAAATCCACCTTTCAGATTTAGGGATTCCGAACCCGGGGCGCTGCAGCCGAACCCGTTGACAACTCCATCGGGTGTCGTGCAGAACGAACTGCCACTGGCCGAATTCCAGCCGTAGCCAGCATCCACGCCGAGATAGAGGCCTGTCCAAGTGAAAACGGGCGCAAGCGGTGGGGCCTTCAGCGGCATGTCCGCCGCTTGGGCAAGACCCGTTGTCGTCAGGAGCAGCGTGCTTGCCAGAATTAGGTTCTTCATAAGAGGCCCCCGCCCAAATCAAAAAAATCTGTCCCAATTCTACATAGAAATGCATATCGCAATAGGTGAAATTTTCCTGTAACTTCTTTGCTACATCCCGATTAAATCTCGAATATTGTACCTGATTGACAGTCGCTTGCCTGCCAAATCAGCGGCTGGCGGGTTGTCACAAGTGCCTATCCCGGCCTGGCCGACATGGGAACGCTCCTCAGCGCAGATCGCCGCTATCGTGCACGAAATCGCGGGTCTCCGTGCACGATCGTTCCGCAATCGCTTCTTCCTGCGCGACCACTCCGGCACCGGCGCCGCATCCTACTTGCGATTGCGGCGACGCGCACTGATCGCGCTGTTGTCGCTCTCGAGCGCATCGGCATTGTGAATGTTGCGGGCGTCCCGCATGATCTCGAGACAGGACAGCAGTTCGACATAACTCGCCGGACCCCCGGTCGTCGCCATGCCGACGCATTGAGTCTTGTCGGTCGCGGAGTATTTGGACCAGTTTTTCTTCAGCGTGTCCTGCGCCGTGGTTTCGTCGCCGAGGCAGGCCTTCTTATCGCGCCCGAGAACGACGGACCCGCGCCCGGCCGCCTCGCAGCTCGTCCCGACCTGGAGCGTGGGCGGGCCGCCGCCATGACCCCGCGCGTCTTTCGCTCGCGACGCCATGTGCTGTGCTTGCATGCTCTGTGTCTGCCCCTCCTCGCGAGCGACATCCTCAGACTGTTGCTCACCCCGAGCGACATCGGGGGGCAGTTCCCTCAAGGTCGGCTGCCGATGTCCAATCGGAGCCTGCGGCGGCGCGGCCCCATCGGTCGAGGGCTGCCGGGCGCCCGGCAGAACCGGGTTTTCTTGAGAGCAGGCGCTGCCCGCCGCAAACGTGACGATCGCAACGCAAGCGCAAACAGCGGCCCACCGCATGGCATTGCTCCATTCTTTGCATCGAAACGCCTCGACCGGGAGAATGTTCCACTATGCCCGCGCGGGCTCCGCGGCTATGAGCGGTCCCAACACCCTCCGATACCATCGCGATCATATAATAAGGGTCGGGGGTCGGTTCTTCTCGAGCACTTCCGTTCATCCCTCTCGGGGCGTCGCCGGCGGCGTCCTCACGAGCAAAACGTGGCCCTCACATCAACCAGGCTGTATCCGGATTCTCCTCCGGCAACGCAAGAACTTCCACCTCGATGGAAAGGTTCCCGCTCAACTCCACGGTCCTGCCGGGAGCCTCATAGCCGACCTTCCAGACGTTGAGGTCGTAAACCCCCTCGGGCAAGTCGACCACCGCCAGCCCGGATTGGTCGGTCGCGGCTCGAAAGGCGCCGAGCCGCAATTGGACATCCGTGATTGGCGCGGAAGTCGCTTTTTCGATCACCTTGATCGTGAGGCGGTGTTGCGGCGGCCTGACGATCGCAACGCTGAACGTCGATGACGCGCACTCATGAGGAAGGTCGAGGTCCGCCGGCGCGAACTTCACCGCGCAGGCGTACATGCCCTCCGTGGCGGGGGCGAGCAATGTGATCTCGCTCCAGTACAACGCGCTCGTTCCCGGCAGCGGCGCCTCTCCGAGCCGTCCACGCGCCACGACGACGTCGGCCTCGTCGCAGACCTCGACGGTCGCGCCGGTGAGCGCAATGCCTGCCGAGGACTTCGCCCCCACCTTGATCTCGAACTTTTCTCCCATCACCACCGGCGACGGGATCGCCCAAACCGCCAGGCTGGTGGTGTGGGGTATGACGCTGATCGGAACCGGAGCGGTTTTTTCTCGGTGCAGGACACCCGCGGATTTGTGCGGGCCGCACATCACGTGCCAAACGGCCTCGCCGGCGCGGCGGGGCGCTTTGAGCGTGACATGAGCGGTTTCATGGCCGAGTTCGCTCGCGGCCATGGCACCATCGGCGGCCGCGACCGTGACCCGCATGCCGTCGAGTTCGCATCCCGACGCGCACGACACCCTGACCTTCAGGTCGAAGTCGGCACCCACCGTGACCTGCGATGGCGTCGGCCCGGTCACCTCGATCGTCATTGCATGGGCGCTAAGGTCGGCCGTCATGATCGCAGTCCGTCAACGGCGCCCCCGTGCTGACATTCAGACCGAGCGGCTCGTGCATCCATCAAGCAACGCGTTTGGCGGCGTTCCTTCCGGCGACACGGCCGAACACCATGCATCGGGCCAGTCCGTGCTGGGCGAATCCGCCTTGCGACTCGCCGGCGCAATACAGGCCGGGAATGGCCGCACCGTGAATGTCGATCACCTCGCCGCTCGTGTTGGTCCGCAAACCCGTAAGGGTATCGTGGAGAATCGGCGTCGCCCACGCCGCGTAGAATGGCGGCTTCTCGATCTTGTACATCGGGGTGGGCTTCTTGAAGTCCGCATCCGCCCCGGCGGCCACGAACGCATTGTACCGGTTGACGGTCTCTTGCAGGACCGCGCCCGATATCGGCTTCCTCTGGTGCGGATTTTTGATTCTGGGCGCCAGCTCCGCGATCGTGTCGGCGGTGTAGAAATAGCCGTCGGAATCCACGCTCGGCGGATTGGGATCCCATTTTTCGCGGGACGCCGCATCGGCGTCGAAGATCGCCCAGATCGGCCCGCCGCCGTTGAGTTTCGACCTGTCGCCATTGTAGGACATCGCGGCTGCAAAGAAGCGATAGGACCCGTCGGCCTCGTTCCAGAACCGCTGACCGTTCTGGTTTACGAAGATCATGTTCTGCCAATCGCTGACGGTGAGACCGGTCGCCTTGGCGAGCGGGAACAGCTTGCTTTCGGGCCTGAAGCTCAAAGAACTGTAGCCCCACCGGCAGCCGATATGACGGGTCTTGGTGATCGCCGCGCCCGCCTCGCTGGTCTGGTTGGCGGTCGCCCACAAGGCGGCGCCGAGCTCCATGGCGGCGAGTTCGCCCTTGGCGCCTTGAAAGACATACGGCATGCAAGCCTGCTGGTATTCCTCGGTCAGCCGCGGGTCGAACGTCCGCCGGAAGTTCACGTTGCCGGTGTGGCCGCCGGTAGCGATGATGACGCCGCGCCTCGCCTCGATGTTCACCGCGCCGCCGGATTGGTTCACCGCAATTCCGAGAACCTTCCCGGCCGGACCCGGCTCGCGGATGATGCCCTTCATCTCGTGACGCAGAAGGATCTGCGCGCCCTTCTTACGCGCGCTCTCCTCGAGCCTCCTTACCAGCCCGGATCCGTTCCGGCCGCCGCCGGGTGCGTAGATCTCGCTGGGAATATGCCATTCGACCGTCACAAAGGTCCGAGGAACCGTCGAGGCCGCCTCCGGGCCGATCGGCCGCTCGCGAAACTGCACGCCGTTTTCGATCAGGAAATCGAACGTCGCGGCGTTCTCGTCGGCAAAGACGCGAACCAGGTCGCGGTCGCTGTACCTGGCGACCGCGGCGTCATGGCGGACCCAATCCGCGAAAACCTGGTCGGCCGAATCCTTGATCCCGGCCTTTTGCTGCAGCGCGTGGCCGCCGCCGAGGTGGACGCGTCCGCCGCTCAGAATGCCGCGGCCGCCAATGTCGAAGTTTTCATCGACCACGATGACGGACGCTCCGAGATCGCGCGCCGTGATGGCCGCCGGCAGCCCCGCAACACCAGCGCCGATAATCACCACGTCCGCCGAAAGGTCCCATTTGACCTGCGCCTCGGCATCACGGGCGCTGACGCTGACCAGCGCGGCGCCACCGACACCGGCGGCGCCCTTCGACAGAAAAGCGCGCCTGCTGACCGATACATTCGCGCGCCCTTCCGGTGCGCTTTCGCCGCGATCCGTCGACTTCTTGTCCATGTGCAGTCCTCCCCAGTGCGCCGCTTCTGTCGCGCTCGATCCTTGACTTTGCGAACGGCGGGGTCAAGACAGCAGCCGGGCCAGATGGCGCAAAATCGAGCTCGCTCGAACCGGGCCCACCCGATGCTCTGCAGGGGTGTCAATATGAGGCACGCATGGCCAACAAGCCATCTACCGCCGTTCTTGTGGCAGCGGCAATTGTCGCAACGGCAGGAACGGGCGGACCGGGCGCCGCCCAGGCCGACCACAAATGCGATCCGGTCGATCCGATATCCGACGTCGGCTGGTCCGTGGTGCCGTCCCTCGAAACCGTGGGGATCACGGACAGCGCACCCTATCAGAACGGCGGGAACGGCGACTGGTTCGTCGATCGCACGACGACCGTGCTCCCCTTCTGCAACTACTATAACGAGATCGGCATCTACAGCATGCGGTCTTACACATTGGCGCCGCAGGTGACCAAACAGCAGATCAAAATCTGCGGGCGCACCGATGCGGCCAGCAGTGCCGCGGTCCCGCCCTACGCAGGGACCTGCCCGCCGACGTGACACCGCTGTGGCAGCGCTGTTCAAAATGACGGCGCGCAAACACGCAAACCCTCGGTCCAAGCCGCCTGTCACAGAAGTCCGACTGAATTCCGCATTTGCCCGACGCCAGCGGCGGGATCTTTTGGAATCCACCGGTTGACGTGCGTCTTTCGAAACCCCGTGGCCGCAATTTCGTGGCCGCCCACCGGGTCCGGCCTTTGGCCGGCCCGATGGTAGTTCCTTATCCGTTGGCAAGCACCGTGGATTCTGCTCAGCGCGGTGTGTCGCCCGGCGCGGGGGTCGCGGGTGCGGGGATGGCAGGCGCCGGGGCACTCGGAGCAGGCGCCGGCGCGGCGCCGGTGGTGGTCGACGAACTGGAAGTGGGGGGGTTGCCGGCCGTGCTCGAAATCGGCCTGTTGTAGTCGTATGCCAGCATCGCCACGACGATGACGGCGATGATGCCGACGATCCACGCCCACATGGTGCCGCGGCCGCTGTCTTCTTCGAGTTCCAGACGCCGCGGCGTGGCCAAATCGGCCGGATCGCGCACACCGGGCCGGCGAGGATCGTTCAGCGGGTCCGTATAACGAGGGTCTGACATGTCGCTTCTCCATTCCGCCATTTCTGTCGGATAGAAACACACTTGGCGCAAGGAAGGTTCCCGCTGCGAGAAAGGTTCCCGCCTCCGGGAACCGCCCGGCGCTTCTTTGCGTTCCCAGTTAGCCGCATCGAAGCCACCGGCCATCGAAGATTCCAATCTGGAATTTCCAAACAACGCGGCGATGTGCCCACGCGGGGGTTGCGCCGGGGACCTGAGAATCAGAAGATTGAATTGGCGGCGTCGCAACAGGGCGACACGCGAGAGCGCACGGGAGGTTGCCGGGAGGTCGCCATGTCACATCGCGGAGTTTCACATCGCGGAATTTCACATCGCGGAATTCGCATAGGTATCGCCATACTTGCTTCGATGCTGGCCTTCGCCATCGGAACGGGCGCGCAGGCGAGAGGGGGCGGAGGACGAGGCGGCGGCGGACATTTCGGGGGCGGACATTTTGGTGGCGGACATTTTGGCGGCTTCCACTTTGGCGGCCATGGCTTCCACCTCGGCGGCCGCGGCTTTCATTTTGGCGGCCACCGCTTTGCCCATGGCGGCTTCGGGCACCACCATTTCGGTGGGCGCTCGTTCGCCGCGCGACATGGCATGCGAGCGGCGGCGGCTCTGGGTGCCGGCCATTTCGCCCACAATCACTTCGCCCACGACAACTTCCATAATTTCCACAACTTCCGCGGAGGCTATGGCTACGGTTATGGCTGGTATGGCCCGGTATTCTGGCCCTACGCCTATGACGACATCTTCGACGATATCCTCTGGGGCTTCGGCCTCGGCGGTCCGTTCTGGGGCTACGGCTATGGCGACGTTTATGGCGGACTGTTCTCGCCCTACGGCTACAACGATCTTGCCGGTTATCTGCCGGGAGGCCAGTCCCAGGGCGGCGCCACGTCCTCGCGGACGAACCGAAGGACGCAGAGCCGCCAGGCCGCCTTGTCGAGCCAGCTCGGCCAGATGTGCGGCGACGATTCCAAAGAGGTCGCCGGTTGGCCGATCGACCGAATCGAGCAGAGCGTCTCCCCGACCCCCGAACAGAGCGCCGCACTCGATGAATTCGCCAATGCCACGATCCGGGCCGCGCAGACGATCAAAGACGCCTGCCCGACCAACGTCGTCCTCACCGCCGCCGGACGGCTGGACGCCATGCAGAAGCGGATCGAGGGGATGGCGCGTGCGGTCGATACCGTCGGTCCGCCGCTCGACCGCTTCTACAGCACCCTGACCGACGAGCAGAAGGCGCGGCTCAACGCGGCAAACGAACAGGACGGGCGAAACCGCGGATCGCTGGCGAGTTGCGGCGCGGTCGGCAACGCGACCCGATGGCCGGGCGACCAGATCGAAAAGGCGGTCCGGCCCGATCCGGAGCAACAGACAAAGCTCGACGCCCTCAAGGCGGCGATGGCCAAAGCCGCGGATGACTTGGCAAATGCCTGTCCGTCCGCCTTGCCGGCCACCCCTCCGGCGCGCCTGAAGGCGATCTCCATGCGGCTGGATGCGATGCTGCAGACGGTCAAGAACGTCCGCGCCGCGCTCGACGACTTCTACAACGCGCTCAGCGACGAGCAGAAGGCGCAGTTCAACTTGATCGGCCGACAGCAGACCGCCCGAAGATAGCGCCGGCGACCGATCGGGAAACGCCAAGGTGGGCAGCGCAGCCGTGCGCAGAGTTGCGCCGACGTGTTGTTCCGGAACGAGAAGCGACCGCGGGCGTCTCCACGCCCGCGGATTGCGTTGCTGCGCAGCATTTTCGCGGCAGCGGCTAGGTCACAGGTTGGTGATCCGCCGGGACTTTATGGTTGCCGCATCGTCAGCAGCCATTATCATCAACAAACTTTGTATCGGCGCGTGGGATGCTCCACATCGTGCTGATGCCGGATCGGCGATAAGACGCGCGCCAGCGCGCCGAGATTCGGCAATGGACGATGCGATCCGGAGCGCGGTGAGCGATGCGTCCAGTATTCATTCACAAGGATGCGCATGTATCAGATTGTCTGCGTCAGCGGCGAATCCAATCGCCATTCGACGGTCGCGTCCGGATTCTCCGACGAAGCCGAGGCGTGGGACACCGCGCAGAACTGGATCAACCGCCGGTTTCTCCACGCGGCCTACGATCACAGCAGGGAATGCTGGTGGTTGCTCGATGCACATCGCGAAATATACCGCATCATGATCCACAAGGGGTAGCTCGAGCCAAACCTCTCTCGAGCCAAGCCGCTCGACATCCGGCGCCGTTGCCGGGAGCATCCCAGCGGTACCGCCACACACGCTTCGCTGTCATCGCGCGGCTCGACCGGGCGATCCAGTAAACGCAGTCCGGGTGTACTGGATTGCCCGGTCAAGCCGGGCAATGACATCTGTTGCACCAAGCTAATATTGCATCGGCGTAACCGTAAAATGCCCCAGCCGTCAGAACCCCAGTTCGGACAGGCCGGGATGGTCGGCAGGGCGGGGGCCGAGCGGCCAGAAATACTTGCGGTCGCCTCCTTGATCGGCAGGTCGTTGATGCTCGCCAGGCGACGACGCATCAGCCCGTCGTCGTCGAATTCCCAGTTCTCGTTGCCATAGGAACGCAACCAGTTGCCGGCATCGTCGTGCCACTCATAGGCGAACCGGACCGCGATCCGGTCGTCGGTGAACGCCCAGAGTTCCTTGATCAGCCGGTAGTCGAGTTCGCGTGCCCACTTCCGCGTCAGGAATGCGACGATCTCCGGCCGCCCCCGAACGAACTCCGCGCGATTTCGCCAATAGCTGTCCGTCGAATAGGCGAGCGAGACGCGCTCGGGATCGCGGCTGTTCCAGCCGTCCTCGGCGAGGCGGACTTTCTGGACCGCGGTGGCGCGGGTGAAGGGTGGAAGCGGTGGTCGGGCGTTCGACATTCGGGCGTTCGACATGGCGTCACTCCGTTCGCGTTCGTCGATGCAGATCAAGCACAAACGCGACGCGGCTGAAAATAGGACTCGACGGTTTTGCGTCGAGTCCTATTTCGCTCAGCGCCCCACTGCCGACCACCCGCAGGGCAGCGAGGAAGCTCGCATGCGTGGCCTGCAGAATGCGCAACCCAGCTCGCACAATTTATCTGGTCTGGCCCGAGTGGCCCGAACGATGCCGCGATAGTCCGCACGGCATGAGGACTTTCTGCGCGCGAAAATGTGAACGAAACGACTGGCGCGTCGAATGCGCCGACCTTGCTAAATTGAAGCGCCGTCACATCTGCGAACTGTCACGGGGCCAGCCGGGGGCCATGAGACCAATGAAATAATCCCCGAGGAAACGGCAGGAGGAGAAAACCACTGACTGCACAGGAGATTAAGGTCATGCGGAGTTCCATCGACCTCCAGCCTGCCAAGGTTCCTCCATTCGGGGTCAAAATTTCCCCGCCGGACATGGTGCGCCGACGCAAGGCCGCGTGGACGGGAATTCGCGGGGACTCGGTTGAAATCACACGCCTGGAGCGATTCGAATATGGGGTGAGATCGCCGTTCCACATTTTGATCGCGTCGGAGCGCGCCGAGCGGGCGGACGGCGAAACCGTCGTGGAGGGTTTTCAGAAATCGACGCAGCGAGAGTTCAGCCGCAAATTGAGCTTCATCCCCGCGGGACATTGCTTTCACGGTTGGCAGGATCCGCGGATGCCTGACGCGCTGCACATTCCTGTACATCGATCCGGCGGGGCCTCTCATGGATCCGGAATTGCGCTTTTCCGAGATCGCGTTCAAGCCCAAGCTGTTCTTTTTCGACCGCGACATCTGGGAAACCGCTCTCAAGCTCAAGACGCAGGTCGAAACTCCGGCATCGTCCGGCTACGCGGAGGCGCTCGGCGTCGTGCTCACGCACGAGCTCGTCCGAATGCATCGAGGTTCTTCCGTCGCGCCGGTGTTGCGGGGCGGGCTCGCAGGTTGGCAAAAGAACAGGGTTGCCGACTATATCGAAGAGCACCTCAACGAGAACATCGCGTTGCAGGAGCTCGCGGCCATCGCGCAGTTGAGCCCCTATCATTTCGCGCGGGCGTTCAAGCAGTCGTTCGGCACGCCGCCTCATCGCTATCATATGAGCCGCCGAATGGAACGCGCCAAGACGATGCTGGAAGTCCCCGCCCGGACAGTGACGGAGGTCGGCTTGATGCTCGGCTTCGCCGAAACAAGCTCGTTCACGACCTCGTTCCGCCGCTCGGTCGGGGTCACTCCGTCCGACTACCGCCGCGGTTTTGCCTGATCAGATCGGACAACGTCGAATTTAATCCCACGGACCTCATCCTGAGGAGCCATGCGAAAGCATGGCGTCTCGAAGGATGGACGCCGTGGCACGGCATTGCCTGCGGCCGTCCTTCGAGACGCGCGCAAGAGCGCGCTCCTCAGGACGAGGTTGATCGATGATATCCATATGATTCGAACTTCGGAAACGGTGTACTGGCGGATACTGCGACTCCTATGCGGCAGGCGCCCGCGGCCGCACCCGGCTGCCGTCCATGAGGTCGACCGTCGGATTGAGAATCACCTGGTCTCCCGCCTTCACGCCGTCGCGCACCTCGACCTGCGTGCCGAAATCCCGCGCGACCGATATTTTCTGGATGCGGGCGACCCCGTCCTGGACGACGGCCACCTGCAAGCCGTCGCGATTGAAGATGATGGCATTCGCCGGGATCAGCAGCGAGGGTGACTTGCGCGGAATATGGAGGTCGACCGAGCAATAAATCCCCGGCGTCAGCGCCCCGTCCGGATTGGGAACATCGATCTCGACCAGCAAGGTCCGCGTGCCCTGTTGCAGGGCATCGGCGATCCGCGTGACCTCGCCGGGGAACGTCCGGTCGGGCATCTCCGGCACGCGAACCACCGCCTTGACGCCCGGCGCCAATCCGAACGCCTGGTCCTGCGGCACGAACACCTGGGTGCGGATGATGTGGCTGTGCATCAGGGTGAACATGAAGGTGCTGCCGGCCTGCACCAGGCTGCCGACATCGACGGCGCGCTGCGTGATGACGCCGTCGAACGGCGCGACCACCCGCTGATAGGCCTTTTGCTGGGTGAGGACCCGGATCAAGCTCTGCTGCGCGGCGATGTTCGCCTGGGCGACGCCGACCGCGGCCTCCTGCGCCTCGAGGCTGAGGCGATCGGTGTCGCCGAGCTGCGTGGTCGCCCACCCCTGCTTGACCAGGGTGCCGATGCGGTCGTTGGTCACCTGGGCGAGCTGCCTGCTGGCCTGGTTTTGCCGCAACGTCGCTTGCACCTGGAGCAGCGTCGCCTGGGCCTGGGCGATCTGGTGATCGAGTTCGGGAGCGGTCAGCTCCGCCAGCAGATCGCCGGCCTTCACGTGATCGCCGATATCCACATTGCGCTTCTGGATATAGCCATTGGCGCGGGCAAAGATGTTCGCCGCTTCGTACGCGAAGGTCGTGCCCGGCAGGGTCACGTCCATCGTCGCGCCGCTCGGGCGCACTTGCGCCGACCAGCACGTCGGGGACGAAGTCGCGCTGCTGTTGTGCCGTCGCCGCGACCTCCTGGCGCTGGGCATAGTCCCGCCACCCGCCATAGCCGAGCCCGCCGGCGAGCAAGAGCACGGCGGCGGCCCCGAGCGGCCATCCCCCGCGCCGCCGGCCTGCCTTGTGGTGCGGCGGCAGCGGCACGGATTCGGTCTTGCGATCGAAAGGTGCCCCTCGCTCCGCATGATCGAGGGTCGGGAATTCGTGCAATTTCGTTCATGCGATTTCATGCTCCTCGAACACGCCATGGACCGACTTGCCGTCATTGCCCTTTCGGAGCATGGCAAAAAGATAGGGGACCACCAGAAGCGTCGTCGGCGTCGCAAACAGAAGGCCGCCGATGACGGCACGGGCCAGCGCCGCGTTCTGTTCCTCGCCGGCGCCGCCGATCGCCATCGGGATCATGCCGACGATCATGGCGGCCGCGGTCATCAGCACCGGCCGGATCCGGGTGTGCCCCGCGGCGATCGCCGCCTCGGCCGCGCTGCGGCCGGCAACCTGCTGCTCGCGCGCAAAGGTGACGAGCAGGATCGAGTTCGCGGAGGCGACGCCGACCGCCATGATCGCGCCCATGAGCGACGGCACGTTGAGGGTCGTCCCGGTGACGTAGAGCATCACCAGGATGCCGCAGAAGGTGGCGGGCAGTGCCAGGATCACGACGAAGGGATCGCCGAAGTTCTGGTAGTTCACCACCATCAGCAGATAGACCAGCACCGCGGCGAACAGCAGCCCGATGCCGAGGTCGCGGAACGAGTCGTTCATGCTCTGGATCTGGCCGACGACCTGGATCGTGTTGCCGGGCTTGAGCTGCTTCTGCAGATCCGCGACGACCTTGTCGATGTCCGCCGAGACGCTGCCGAGGTCGCGGCCCTGCAGGCTCGCGAACACGTCATAGACCGGCTGGATGTTGGTCTGATTGGCATTGGTCGGCACGCTGCCGCGCTTGAAGGTCGCCACATTGCTCAGCAGTCCCGGCACCACCACATTGCCGGCGCCCAAGGTGGCCGCCGAAACCGGCGTGTTGGCGAGGTCGTTGAGCGACGCCACCTTGGACTCCGGCGTCTGAACCGCAAGGTAGTAAGGAATCCCCGAGGTCGGATCGGTCCAGAAATTGGGCGTGACCTGCTCGGACGAGCTCAGGCTGACGTTGAGGTTGGTGGCGATGGTGCTGGCGTTGAGGCCCAATTGAACGGCGCGGGTGCGGTCGATATTGGCGTAGAAGGCCGGAGCGTCGACTTCCTGCTGCAGGTGCGCATCGGCGATCCCCGGAATTGCTGCGATGCGCCGATTGAGCTCTTTGGCGACCCGAAGGTTCGTCGCCCGGTCATAGCCGACGGTGCGGACATCGATCTGGGACGGCAATCCGAAATTCAGGATCTGGGTGACCATGTCGGCCGGCTGGAAGTAGAACACGACATCCGGGAAGGCCGCCGGCAGTGCCGTTCGCAACTTGCGAACGTAGTCGCCGGTCGGTGCATGCCCATCCTTCAGCGCCACCAGGATGACGCCGTCATTGACGCCGATGGTCGAGCCGTCCGCGAACGCCAGATTGTAGGCGCGCGCCGGCAACCCGATATTGTCGACGATCCGGTCGCGTTCGTGCTCCGGGATGACCTCCCGGATCTTGTCCTCGACCGCCTGGAAGATCCGCTCGGTCGCTTCGATGCGGGTTCCTGCGGGCGCGCGGACATGCAGTTGGATTTGGCCGCCGTCGATGAGCGGAAAGAAATCACGCCCGACGAGCATCAGCATGGCACCGCCGAGACCAAGCACAAGGACCGCTGCGACCGGGACGATCAGCCGCCGGCGCAGGAGCGACGCCAGCAGCCCGGCATAGCCTTCGCGCATGCTGCTCGAAACCGCGCTCGAAGCCCGCATGGATGCGGGCGAACAGGCCGGTCGGCGCAGCGCCGGGCGCGCCATGGCGCTCGCCTTTGAGCAGCAGGCCGATGGTGATCGGCGTCAAGGTCCGCGAGAGCCCGTAGGACGCCAGCATGGCGAACACCACTGCGAGGCCGAGCGGCGTGAACAGGTATTTCGCCGGCCCCTCCAGAAACACCACCGACGTGAACACGCAGCTTATGGCGAGCGTCGACACCAGGGTCGGGACGGCGATCTCGGCCGCGCCGTGGAGCGTCGCATAGGACAGCGGTCGATGGTCCTCGGTGAGGATCCGATGCGTGTTCTCGATCGTCACCGTGGAGTCGTCGACCAGGATGCCGACCGCGAGCGCGAGGCCGCCGAGCGTCATCGTGTTGAGCGTGTGGCCCAGGAAGAACAGCACGACCAGCGACGACAGGATGGCGAGCGGTATCGAGATCATCACCACCAGGGTCGACCGCCACGATCCCAGGAAAAGCAGGATCATCAGAGCGGTCAGCCCGGCGGCGATTGCGCCCTCGCGCACCACGCCCACCACCGAATTCGTCACGAACACCGATTGATCGAACAATTCCGAGATCTTCATTCCTGAGGGCGCGGCGGCGCGAAGGGTCTTGAGGGCGTTGCGGACCCCGTTGACGACGTTGAGCGTCGAGGCATTTCCGTTCTTGATGACGCTGAGGAGAACCGACCGGCGGCCGTCTTCGCGAACGATGTTCTGCTGCACCAGCCAGCCGTCATGCACCTGTCCGACATCCCTCACGAAAATGGTCGCGCCGTTGGTCGACTTGATGGGAATGTCGTTGAGATCGGCGATGGTCGACGGGGTCGCGTTGGTCAGCACCGTGTATTGGGTGTCGCCCATTTTTGCGGTCCCGGACGGCAGCGTCAGGTTCTGTGCGTTGACCGCGTTCACCACGTCGAGCGGCGTCAGCCCGCGCGAGACGAGCTTCGCCGGATCGAGATCGACCATGATCTGCCGGTATTTTCCCCCTGCCGGCGTCGGCAGCGTGACACCGGGCACCGGGCGCCAGTTGCTGGCGCACCCGGTAGATGCCGTAATCATAGAGCTGCTGTTCGCTCAGATTGTCCGAGCTCAGGCTGAGCTGGAGGATCGGCACGCTCGATGCGTTGAACGCCACCACGATCGGGGGCTGGATGCCGGGCGGCATGAGCGCCCGGATCGCGTTGGTCGCCGAGACGATCTGCGCGATGGCGAGGTCGAGATTGACGTCGGGCTGGAAGTAGATTTTCTGGATCGAAAGGCCGTTGAGGGTCTGCGCCTCCATGTTCTTGATGCCGCTGACGTTCGAGCTGATGGAGTATTGGCTGTAGGTGCGTGACGCGCTGCTCCATCTCGGGCGTGCTGAGGCCGGTATATCTCCAGATCACGGTCACGACGGGAATGTTGATTTCCGGGAAGATGTCGGCCGGCATGGTGCGCACCGCGATCACGCCCAGAAAGACGATGAGTGCGGCCACCACGTAGAACGTGTGGGGAAATCTCAGTGCAAATCGAACGATGCCCATGTCTCGGCTCCGGGGTCTTTGCGGTCGCCTCGTGAGGCCTTGGGCATGCGCGGGCTTGGCAGCAGCACCACGATTGCGGCTACGGCGACACTGGCATGCAGGTAGGGATCAGGCCGGCCCACCACTTTTGCGGTCTTGCTGCGGTTATGGTTCTTTTGCGACGACCACTTGCGCCTTGATGTGCGCTCGAAGTTGCGAACCACAAGACGGATCGGGTTGATCACCGCAATCCCGGTGGAAACAGCGCAATATCGCGAAAGTGTTCACATGCAGGGCTGCCCATGTCCGCTCCGCAATGGAGGCGGCCATGATGCGTTTGTCGGTGATTGCTGCTTTGACGATTTTGTTGGGCTGCAGCGCAGCCGTTGCTTTGTTGGGCTGCAGCGCAGGGGTTGCCTTGTTGGGCTGCAGCGCAGCCGTTGCGCAGGTCAATCTCCCAGGCATGACCACTCCCAAGCTGATCCCACGCAAGTGCGACGCCGCCCTTGGACGGCATGGGAGCCCCATCGCCCACCAGCGCAATGGGTATCGCGACGGGTACGGCGGCGATCGGAGGCGCCGGAATTCCTCTCGCGACCACTGAACTCTTTGCCGGAGGCCTCAGTCCAGCTCCGACCGACGTGGCCGCCGGCCCCACTTGCCCCGGAGCGGGCGCGAATCCGGGCGTGGGTGCGCTGGGCACAGGTTCGCTGTTCGCCGGCGACGGCACCATGGCGACTTCGACGAGCGACTTGGCATCTTCCGGCGATCCCACCGATTCCGGCTGCAGCGCCGCCCCCTCTGCCGGCGCCGGACCGCTTGGGCTGACGTCGACTTTGGGGACCGCGCCTGCCTTCACGGGCGGGAGCGTTCCGCTCGGCGGCACTGCGCTCAATACCGCCGGGCTCGCCGGCACGATCGGGGTCCCGGCTCCGAGCCCTCTGTCGCCTTGTACCAATCAGGGCAGTCTCAGCACGGGACTGACGTTGGCCAACAGGTGTTGAATCAAAGCCGTCGAAATGCGTTCCCGCCACCTGCGTGCTCGACCGCGAAATTCGAAAACCCCCGGTGATCTCGGATGAGCCTCGGCCGGCAGCCGGATCAATCCGAGGCGATGAACGCGCGAGGCCATCGACACCGACAAGGTGCGGATTGCGCAATATCAGGCAACCCGCAGCAGGCAGGATGCAGCGTGACGCTTTCCATTCAATAGATAGAGCGGGTCGAGCCGCGGCCGTTGGAATTCGCCGGGCGAGTTCGCGGCGTCGTCGCTCGTCATCTCGATCAACCGTTATTATGGAGACAACGATGAAAGCAAAGGTCATCTGGGCGGCCGCGGTCCTTGCCGTTGCAGCGCTCTCGTGGGCGCCGGCTCAGGCCGCGTATTCACAAAGCAGGCCCGGTTGGTGCGCCAACTCCGGCTATGATGACGGTCCACCGCGGGAACGCGGCCCTGGGACCGGACCTTATTGGTCCGGCGAGCCAACCGATTGCCGGTCGATCTGGCGCAACGGTCATTATCGGGGGACCGACCCTGATCCGAACATCCGGCTGCAGCTCATGCGCAGGAACTGACGTTCCGACTTCGGCGGCTTGATCCGGATTCTGCGACGGCATGCGCCGCGAAAACGGCGCATCCGATCGCCCCGGTGCCGGCGGCGGCACGCCTCATTTCGATTTCTTCTTTTGTGCGGTCGGCGCGGGTCGCGGCTCGACGTAGGCGCGATAGAGTTCAGCGAAATCAAAGGCAGATTTGTAGCACATTGTTATCGTGCGGGTCTCGTCGTCCCAATCCGCGCCAGGATGGCCGCAGGTTTGCATTTCCAGCGTGAAGGGCGTCGGCCACACATAGTCCGCTTCCGAGCGGGCCGCCACGGTCTCCAGAAATTGGGTCGACCGGAACAATTCGGCCAACGCATCAAATCTGCCCTTGCCGTCGCCATAGACGACTTTGATCCGGGCCCCCTGTTGCTCCGGGGGCGCGGCGATACGGCTCGAGGACCAAATCCCAAGCGGCCAAAGCTTTGGTGTAGTCGCGCTTGCAAGTTTTTTGGCGTGTCTCGGGCATCTTCGTCTCGTCGGCAAGTCCTTTGAATTTCACCGGGTCCGACCCCACCATCAGGCATACGATCTGATAGGCGCGCTGCTGACTGAGATTATGCTCATCGTAGAAGGGGGGCTTTTCCCCCGTTTGCTGATCGCGCCGGTCGTTGAGGAACCACCCCTTCGCCGCATCGGCCAGACTGCGCCGCGAAAAATCGGTTCCTATCTGCAGCAATCGCAGGGCGGCGAAAGTGTCGGCTGCGTCCTCTTCCCGCCCGAGCGTAGGCAGATGCATTTCCGATATATGGACGTGCCCCATCTCGTGGAGCAGCAAAACGAGGGTATTGCCCACCACGAATTCCACTCGGGCAATTCGCTGCTGCTCGGAGAGGTTCTTGAGACGCGGATTGTTTTGGAGAGCTCGAGCAGCCGCCTCGAGCCTGGACTGAAAGGATGGCGAGGAGGAGGGAGGTGAGGCGGACGGAGCCGGTTGAGCCGGGGCCGATCCGGCGCTCGGCAGTAGGACGCCGAGCAGAGTACCGACGGTCCACAGAGCGTGGTTTGCCTTATTGCCGGACGGGCCGGTGGGTCCCTGCGAAGCCATGGCATCCTCGAGAGCTGGTGTCACATTGCTGCCGGCTCGCGCGCGCAGCGTTCCGATCGGATCGGGTCTGCAGTCTCAATTTCCCTTGCTATCAGGGGGAATAACAACAAATTTTTCGATTTCAGGCCAAATCGCGCGATTCCGACGTCGATTTGGCGTGCAACTCCAATGGCTTGGAGCACCAAGCGATGGAACAGGGGATATGGTTTGCAGCGGCCTCAGATCGCCAGCGTGACGAGCTTTACGAAATCCATAGCCCGCGAATCCAACTGACGCAAAGCAAGCCAACACCAGGAGAATGAGCAGCGCTGCCACGAGGGCGTAAGATGCTGACATGGGAAAACCCGCTGTGCCGACGGTCCTGCCGTATCCGAGCGGGAAATTAAGTCATTTCGAAGCCCGGCAGGCGTCCCGAAATTGTCGGGTGGATGGCAGCCCGCCTGTTCCGTGGAAATCGTGGCAGCTTTGGAGGCGTAACGCCGGAAAAGCATCTTTTATTATGCGGGTCCGCCGAACCATACGCGGCTTAAATCGTTGGTGCTTCGTGCGGGTCGGAGATAGAGCCCCCCAGCCCCCCAACGATCCGCACATCCCCGGCCCCGGTGTAGCGTTAGGGGTCGGGGCCTATTTGACCGTCATAGGATGTCGACCGGCTGCGGTCCCCTTCCGCAAGGAGTTTCAATGGATTCGCGTGCCACCCCGCAGGACGGCGGTCCCCATTCGCAGCGCATGATGTTTGATACGGCCGAGTGGCACGATCGATTGGCGCGGCTGGTTGAAATGAGACGGACCCACCCAGGGGCAGACCACGCTGCGTCAGATCAGACGCCGTTGAACAGGATCTTATCCGAGAAGTTCTAGGCAGCCCACTTGGCGAAATGGCTCATCTCCCGCTTGACGAATGCGCGATAAACTCCGTCGCGCTGCATCAGGTGGTCCGGGGAGCCGTCTTCGACGATTCGGCCCGCCTGCAAGACCAGGATGCGATCGAAATGTCTCAGGGTCGATAGTCGATGCGCAATGGCAATGACCGTGCGTCCGTGCATCAGGTTTGCCAACGCGCTCTGAATCGCTTCTTCGGATTCGCTGTCGAGCGCCGACGTCGCTTCGTCGAGCAGCAGCAGGGGGGCGCCTTTGAGAAATGCGCGGGCGATGGCAATGCGCTGACGCTGTCCGCCCGACAGCTTCAAACCCCGTTCGCCGACGATGGTCTTGAATCCGTCAGGCATCGCCTCGATGAAATCGTAACATCTCGCGGCGATTGCGGCTTCGAAGACCTCGTCGTCCGAGGCATCCGGTCGCCCGTAACGAATGTTCTCCATTGCGGAGCGGTGAAACAGTGAAATATCCTGCGGCACGACCGCAATCGTCTCTTGCAGGCTCTGTTGCGTTACCCGTGAAATATCCTGGCCGTCAATCAGAATTCCGCCGCCCTGCACATCGTAATATCGCTGCAGCAGCGCGAGAAGCGTCGATTTGCCCCCGCCCGATGGGCCGACCAGGCCGGTGCGCCGGCCAGGCTCCAGGTTGAGACTCAGATTTTCAAAGACGCGTTGACCATTCGGAAAGCGAAAGGAGATATTTTCGAACGCAATCGACGTGCCGCGTTTGACGAGCGATACGGCCTCGGGATGATCTTGCATCTGGTGAGGGACAAGCAGAGTGGAAAGCGCCTCTGAAAGCCGGGCAATGTGCTGGGTCACGTCGACGAGTGCCACTGCAAGGTCTCTCGTTGCATGGAGCACGGATAATCCCAACGTGCACACGAGCACGACATCGCCGGTGGTGGCCGCGCCGCGTTGCCAAAGAACGATTGCCCACGCCAATAACCCGCCGGTCAAAATGACGATAACTGAAGCATGAAGAATTCGCAGCCTTTCGAGATAGAGAAGGCTGGATCGTCGCGCCGTCATTTCTTGATCGACAATCGAATCAAAGCGGTGTTGCTCGCGGCCCAACCCGCAAAATGCGCGTACGATCGGCATATTGCTGAGGACATCGACCATTTCCCCATCGACCGACGCTGTCTTGTCGGCGAAATCGTGATGCAACGGTCGTCCTGCGGCGGCCATACGGAACATCGCCACCATCATGATGCCCGCCACGGCCGTCAACGTGGCCGCGATCGGCACGCTGATGGCCCCGACAAACGCAACTGCCGCCACCGTCGCGGCACAGGGCGGCAATATGTTCCAAACGAACATATTCTCCGTCGTAAAGACGGCATTGGATGTCGCCGTGACGCGGCTCGCGAGCGTACCGGGCAGTCGGTCCGCGAAGTAGCTCGGTGCATGGCGGGTCAGGTGGGAGAACAGATCGCGCCGCAGATCGCCGGTGACGCCGACGAAGGAGAAATTCGCGATCAGACTTGCGATCCGCCACAGCAGATTGTCCGCCGCGATCAGCAGGACCAGCATGAGAAATGCGCTCCAGACATTTCGCATTCCGCCGATGCCTTCCGATAACGCGTCGACGAGAAACTTTACGCCGTATTGCGCACTCACCGAACAGACCACCGCTGCCAGCACGCAGACCAATATGGCGGCATGCGCGATCCATCGCCGGCGGATGAACCGATACATGAACTCCAGGGGACGGTTGGAATATCGACTAAGATCAGCCATTCGTTACGAAATTTCCTCCCGTTCGCGGCCGTCAGGCACGCAACCGCCCCATCGAACTGAACTGGCTGATCTCACCGAATGGCAACAGAAAAGCCCTTGCTCACCGGTGTCGTCGCGGTGGCACGGACTTTGACGTTTCACGGCCGAAATGGTTCCAGCCCGCAAAAAAGTCCTCCTTGCCTTGTCCGATCGATGGTGCGTCAAGCATTCGCGGCGGGCCGCGTTTCTTTCATCATGGCCCAGACGGCGGCAAGACCTGCCGCCGCAATCGCTGCCAATCCTGAGAACGCGACGGCGTTGCCGAAATGATCGCTCAGATACCCGGCGAACGTCGTGCTCACCGAAGCGCCGATGCCCGTGGCGGTGCCGACGATTCCCTGAGCGAGATTGAAGTGCCCGGTGCCCCGGGTCAGGTCGGCGATCATGAGCGTCACGATCACGGCGAGCACCGCCCCGGAGATGCCGTCGAGCAGTTGCGCCGCGACCAGCAAGTAGGGGTCCGCCACCAGAGCGAAGAGCAGTCCCCGGATCGGCAGCACGGCGAAGGCGAGCAGGAGCAGCGGGCGGCGGCCCCAAACCCCTGCCTGGCGGCCGACCCAGGGCGAAAACAGCGGCGACGACGATCTGTGGCGCGACAATGCATGCCGCGATCAAGACAGTTGCCCAATCGCTCGAGCGGGTCGTCAAGATGCTCCCGACCAGCGGCAGCATGGCCGCGTTGGCGAGATGGAACAGCAAGACGCAGCCGGCAAGGATCAAGAGCGGGCGGTTGCGCAGGAGATGCCGAATATGGGTTGGCGACCGATCGGCAGGAGGCTGAGGTGTCCCACCATGAGCCGAATCAGGGTCGATCTCTCGCGAAGATATGGTGAAGAGCGCGAGCAACGCAGGACCGACCAACACGGCCGTAACGATGAACACGGATCCCGCCGAAAGAAAATATCCGACATGCACCCATGGCGGCGGCGGCAAGGCCGTTGCCGATGGAGGCAAAGCGCGCATTGCGGCCGAGCCGCTCGCCGATTGCCGCGTGTCCGACTAATCCGAGGCTGATTGCCGCCATGGCCGGTCCCAGCACGGAACTCGCCGCTGAGTGCAAGATCGCGGCGGCCACGATCACGGAAAACACCGGCATTGCGACGAACGCCAGGGCGCTCGCGGCAATGGCCGTAATGGCGATGCCGGCTACCAACCGTTCCGATCGCGCGCGATCGACCACCATTCCACCGGGCATCTGGCCGACCAAGGCCGCGAGACTGCCCACGGTGAGGATGAGGCCGATGTCGACCTGCGTCCATTTTTGGGTGGTAAGGTAGACCGAGATGAATGGGCCGAAGCCCGTTTGCACGTTGGCGACGAATAAAACGAACCAGTCCAATCCGCGCAGGCTGCGGCGGGTCGGATTTGGAGGCGGTTTGCGCTGCGTTCGTTCCCCGCCCGGTTCACCTGAAGGCGGCGCGATTTCGTCAATCGGCGGCTGCGGCGCCGGTTTGCGATCCGGACTGCCGATGGGGCGCCGTGATGGGTTGGCGGACAGAGGCGGGGCTCCGGGGAATGCTTTTATGGAAACGGCAGGGGCTCTAAGTTGCTGGCCGCCTCCAGCACCACGATCGGCTTATTATCCCTGTACTCCGGCGCCGCCCGCACCTGATCGCGCGTCCACTCGAGCGTGACCCGCTCGACCTTGTCGCCACTGGCCGGGAAACGCAGGGCATTCCACGCAATCGCGATCTTGCGACTGCCGACGCCCAGGAATTCACCGAAGTCGACGACGGCAGCCCGGACATTTCCGGTTCGATCCACGATGATGTCCACGATCCGCCCCATGTTCTCGTCTGCAGCGCTGCGAACTTCTTTGCCGAGAACGCTTTGCACCTCGCGGTGATCCAGAACTGTCACGGTCGGGTCGCCGGGGACGGCACTTGGCGCGGCACTTGGTGCCGACACTTGGGCCGGACACTTGGGCCGACACTTGGGCTCTGGTCGGGATCAATGTCTGGCAACCGCTCATTTTGCGGTTGCGGCCCCGGACCATTCTCCGCGGTTGAACGAACGGTCGCGGACAACGCCATCAGCGCCACCAGTAACATGGCCGCCGCCCCGGTACGGTAGCGGCCACGCATGCGGCCTCCAGAGCGCGGCGGCGACATCGACGGAAGCACTGTGACGGGGTCCGGCGCAGGAGTAAAAATGGGATCAACCCCTGGACCGGAGGCGCGCCTTCCAGCAGTCATCCACCTCCCGACTCTGCTGAACCGAGTGGCCGGCGGTTGTAAATTTGTCATGGTTCACCCGAAGGGCGAGGGAATCTCATTCCAGAGCAGTCTAGACGCACACACCCGAAGGCCCAACTCCAAGCCTCTTCGATCGTTCCGCAGGACGGTCGAGGAAGAATGCAATTGTCCGCTGAAGGCGTCCGAAAATAATTGGAAGGCGTCTGTAAAAAATTGCCCGCGCCGCAATCGCCGCGCGTTTCGGCCGTGCCTTCGGATCGGGTGACGCGTCGTCGGCAGTGCCCGGCCGCGAGGGTCGGAGCGAAAAGGCAGCCAAACGGAACGATTTTGCTCCTTGGCCGTTGTTCGGAATGCAGAAGCTATAGCAGGGAAACCGCCATAACGGGAAACCGAATGCCGGAAGACTTCGCGCGCCCCAATTGCGACTCTGCGTCCAATATCAGTTCCGACGCGGCGGAGGACGATGACCGCGTGGTGTGTCCGGCCTGCGGCACTTTGCTCGCGACGCGCGCTGAATTCCGACGGTTCGTGGAGTGGAGCGCGATGCGTTCCAAACTGCACACCAGCAGGTGCTAGGGCGCGCTCGGACACAGCGGGCGGCACAACCCCAAGCGTGGGCGGCGGAGAGTTCGGTAGCGCTCCTGCCCAACTGTTCCCTGCCCAACTGTTGGGAGCGAGTCATGGGAGCGAGTCATGGCCGATTATCGCATTTACCTCATCACCAAGGACAACCACATTGCGTGCGCGCCCGTCAAAATCGATTGTGACAACGATCTCGTTGCCGTCCAGCAATCTCAGAAGTTGCTCGCCGGCCAAGATATTCAGTTATGGGAGGGCCGCCGGCTCGTCACCCGGCTAAAAGCCGAACCACCTTAGGATGGTGGCTCGGTTCCGGAGAAGTATCCGCCGGCCGTCCGATGCCGGCGCTCTCTCATCTGCCACCCAAGATTGGAGCGCCCGCGCAAAAAAAATGAACGAAACCTCGCGCTGATAGTTAACCATAGTACGCCGATCTATGGTCAGGTGGAGGGAACTATGCCGAACGGAACCGCACGGACGGGTCGGACGACAAACGAGCTTTGTTCGCTGAACGGGCAATCCGACGAAGCCCTGATTAAAGCAATTGCGGCGGGCAACCAGGCCGCGATGCGGATATTGTACGCCCGGCACAATGTCCGCGTTTACCGCTTCATTGCCCGGATGGTCGGCGATGCCGGTCGCGCCGAGGACCTCGTCAGCGAGGTCTTCATCGATGTCTGGAGCCAAGCCGACCGCTTCGAGTCGCGTTCGCAGGTTACGACCTGGATCCTGTCGATCGCACGGTTCAAGGCGCTGTCGGCTCTGCACCGGCGCCGGGATGCCGAACTCGACGAAACCGCCATGCAACTGATCGAGGACACCGCCGACACTCCCGAACAGACGATCCTCAACATCGACCTCAGCGCGCAACTGCGTACCCTGTTCGCACTGATGTCGCGGGAGCACCGCGAAATCATCGACCTCGTCTACTATCGCGAAAAGTCCGTCGAGGAAGTCGCCGAGATCATCCATATGCCGAAGAATACGGTGAAGACCCGCATGTTCTACGCCCGCAAGCGGTTGGAACAGTTGCTCTCGACCCACCGGGATTTCGACCACCTCACGGCGCCGCGGGCGGCCTGATCTCGACGCGCGCCGGACTCACCGGATCGCGCCGCTCGCGATGCCGTCAGTGTCGTAGGCGTCCCAGTAGTGCTCGAGCTTCAGCTCGGCGAGCGCACGTTGCAAATATTTGGGCTCGATCCAGCGATCGACGTCCACGTCATGCCTGATGTATCCGAGCCGCTTCGAAGCAACCACCTGCTCCTTGTAGAAGTTCACCAGAAAGCCGTCGATGAGCGGTGAGTTGCGGTATTTGACCGCCTGCCCTTTGAATTCGGCGCGATAAATCGCAGCGGGAACGCCGCTCAGCGCCCAGGTCTCGAACACGGCCTCGCGGTTAGCCTCGTCGGACGCCCATGCGGCCGCTTTGACCAGCGCCTTGACCACGCGATAGGTGATCTCCGGGTTCCGGCGTTCGAACGCATCCGCAACGAAGAAGGCCGAATTGCTGGTGAACGCCGGCGAGTCGTTCCTGGTCGTATAAATGACACGGACCGCGCCCTTCTGTTCCAGGTCGAGCAGTTGCTGCGCTCCGAAGGCCGCATCGACATCGCCGGTGATCAGAGCCGCCAGGATATTGGCGTCATCCAGGTTGATGAAACGAACGTCGCGTTCGCCAAGCCCATAGGCTGCGAGAATCTTGGGGATCGAGAGCGTGATGTTGGTGCCCAGGTGTTGGGCGATCTTCTTGCCGCGCAGTTCCTTGATGTTTTGCAGGCCGGACCTCACCGGCACCGCCACGTAGCGATTCTGCCGGGCAGCCACGTTGAGCAACAGCTCGGTCCGCAGGCCGACCGAGCGTCCGACAATGGACGGCAGATCGCCCTGGGAAAAGAAGTCGATTTGGCCGTTGGCGACCGCCTCGTTGGTGGCGGGGCCTGCACCACGGAAGAATATCCACTGCACCTTGACGTCCGGGTCGTCCTTGAATTCCTGCTCCACGAAGCCACGCGCATGGGCGATCGCCGAGGTCTGCAGCGACCCATATTGGCGCCCCTCGGTGCCGACCTGGGAGAACGCAATGCGGATGATCAGCGGTTCCGCAAATGCGGCCCCGCCGGAGTCCAGCAGGCAAGCCAAGCGAAGACGGCAAGAATTCTCATTGAGCACCTCCCAGGGATGCCGTGACTGCGGATGCCGAACCGTTCGGCCCTATTCGGCGGCCGCGATGGACGGCTGCTCGCGCCGCGCAGACCGAACCAGGGCCGCCGCGTGGTGCGGATAAGGCAGCCCCAGATTCTCCCGCAACGTCCGGCCTTCATATTCGGTACGGAACAACCCGCGACGGCGAAGCTCGGGAACGACGAGATCGGCGAAGTCGGCGAGACTGTCGGGGAGACTGGGCGGCATCACGTTGAATCCGTCGGCCCCCTCCCCGATGAAACGCTCTTCCAGTTGGTCGGCGATTTGCTCCGGCGTACCGCGGATCGACCAATGACCGCGGGCACCTGCGATCCACTCATAGAGCTGACGGATGGTGAGGTTTTCGCGGCGCGCCAGATCGGTGAGCAACTGCTGCCGGCTCTTGCCGGAATTGGTTTCGGGAAGATCGGGCAACGGGCCGTCCACCGGATAGCCCCTGATGTCGACTCCGAGCATATTCGACAGCAGCGAGACTCCGACCTCCGGATGAATGAGCGACTGAAGCGCGCCGAACTTGTCGTCGGCCTCCTGCGCCGAACGACCGACGATCGGGGAAACACCGGGCAGGATCTTGAGCGCGTCGGGCGAGCGGCCATAGCGGGAAAGCCGCCCTTTCACGTCCGCGTAGAACGCCTTCGCCTCCGCCAAGGTCTGCTGGGCCGTGAAAATCACTTCCGCCGTCTCCGCCGCCAATTCCTTTCCCGCTTCCGACGATCCGGCCTGCACGATGACCGGGCGCCCCTGCGGCGAGCGCGCGACGTTGAGCGGGCCGCGCACCGCGAAATGAGCGCCTTTGTGGTTGAGCACATGCAGCTTGCCCGGTTCGAAGAAGCGGCCGCTCTCCTTGTCGCGCACAAAAGCGTCGTCCTCCCAACTGTCCCACAGGCCGATCACGACCTCCGCGAACTCACGCGCCCGCTCATAGCGCTTGCCGTGAGCCAGATGCGAGTCGCGGCTGAAGTTGAAGGCTTCGGCTTCGCTCGCCGAAGTCACCAGGTTCCAGCCGGCGCGTCCGCCGCTGATGTGGTCGAGCGAAGCGAACTTGCGGGCGATATGGAAGGGTTCGTTGTAGGTGGTCGAAGCGGTGGCGATGAGCCCCAGCCGCTCGGTCGACGCCGCGATGCCGGCAAGCAGCGTCAACGGTTCGAACTGGACGATGTAGCGCGCCGCACGGCTCGCGGTTTCGACGTTCTGGTCGCGAACCGCCAGACTGTCGGCCAGGAACATGGCGTCGAACTTGGCCCGTTCCGCGGTCCGCGCAAGCTCCACATAGTGGCGGAAATTGACGCCCGCATCCGCTTGGCTTTGTGGATGCCGCCAAGCCGCCACATGATGGCCGGTCGCGTGAATGAATGCATTCAGCTTCATCTGCCTTGGCACGGTCATGTGATCCTCGCTGCAAAAAACGCGGCCGGCACATGGCGGCCATAGATAACTTTCAGCGTCCGGGCCCTGCGTGCGCTGCGACAGATCGCGGCTGAGCCGGCGCACCAGCGTCGCGTCCCGGCGCCGCCGAGGTCAGCACTCGCCGGTCGCCGGAATCGTCGGCTTCTCGAACGCTCAGCACGGCCAACGATCCTTCAGTGTCTCGATAATTTATATAGTCTATTATGTCAATGTACTTTTGGCAAGCACGAGTACACCGTTTCTGAAGTTCGAATCATGTCGATATCATTTATCAACCTCGTCCTGAGGAGCGCGCTTTCGCGCGCGTCTCGAAGGACGGTCGCAGGCAAGGCCGTGCCACAGCGTCCATCCTTCGAGACGCGCGCAAGAGCGCGCTCCTCAGGATGAGGTCCGTGGGATTAAATTCGACGTTGTGCGATCCGATCGGTTTCATGGAATTGATCCACGAAGTGCGCCTCTCCACACACAAGGACCTAAAAGACGGCTCGGCCGGAGTAATAAAACCACGCAACCTCCGGCACAGCGATGTCCGGATGGGCGCCCAACATGGTCATGACCAGCGTGGTGCCGGACCGTTCCGCGCCGATGACGAAAATAGGGCGATGCGGCAGTGTCAGCGGCATGCATTGTCCTGTCAGTGCGAGGCGGGCCGACGAGCCGGCGCAGTCCGGCAACTGACCTGAGGCTGGAATTTCATGGCTGCTCCAGCCCACCGTCAGGCTGATTGGAACGAATGAGCCGGATCGACCACCGCGCAATTTTGCGGACATCAGGATCCGCATCGTCGACCACGCTCTCGAGGAACGGCAGCGCATCGCGGTGGCCAATCTCGCCAAGGGCCGTCACCACGTCCTTGCGCAGGTTGCTCACCGGAGAAGACAAGAGATCGCCGAGCGCCGAGATCGCCCCCACCACCTTGAGCTTGCCGAGCGTCAATGCCGCCTTGCCGCGCACCTGCCAGAACTCGTCCGACAGCGCCTCGATGAGGCCGTCGATCGCGGTTTCGGCCGATGCGTGTCCGGCCAAGACGCGTCCGGCCACGACGGCGGCGGCTTCCCGCACTTGCCAATGCGCATCGGAGAGCCCGGCGAGAATGGGCGTCGCGACCGCCGGCCCCGCCGCAAAGGCCAGCGCGGAAATCGCGGCGCACCGCACCGCATGGTCCGGGTCCGATGCAGCCTTGACGAGGGCCGGCACCGCGGTTTCGTCCTTCAGGTAACCGCGAGCACCGACTGCCTCACGCCGAACGCGCGCGTCGGCATCCTGCAAGGCGGCAATTCCGGCGGGCAGGCTCGATGGTGCACGCAGATTTCGTAAGCCGCGCCATACCGCGACGCGCACGTCCGCCCGCGGATGCCTCACCAGCGCCAGCAACGGCGGCGCCGCGTCCGGCGCCTTCAGTTCGATGAGGCTTTTGGCGGCCGCCGCGGCAACCTCCGCGTCGAAGTCGAGCAGCGCGGCTGCCAAAGCTTGCGCGGTCGCCGGCCCGTCGAATTGTTCGAGGCCGGTGGCCGCCTGAAGGCGAACCGCCGGATCGCAATCCGCGAGCGCGCCGATCAGCAATCGGTCGACGCCAGACTCCGGGGTTTCGGAGAGAACTATTGCGGCGACGCGGCGCTCCGCGGCGTCTTCGCTCGCCAGGCGGCGGGCGAGTTCGGCCAAATCGGCATGAACCTCGTCAAAAATCGGAGCCTGCGTCATGGTCTCAGCGCAGCAAATAGGGGATCGAGACGGTCACGGCTTTGGTCGGGCAGTCGATGGCGCACGGCATGCAGTACCAGCATTCGTCGTAGCGCATGTGGGCTTTGCCGTTGGCGGGATTGATCTGCAGCGCGTCGAGCGGGCAGACATCGATGCACACCGTGCAGCCCTTGTCGGCGATGCATTTGCCGGCATCGACCGTGACCGGGAGTTCGGCAGGATTGTTCGCGATCGGCATGATTGACAACCTCAGGTGTGGGCAGGAATCCGAAGCCGGTAGTAGGCATCTTTCTCGGCGGCTTCGATGGGAACGACATAGGGATCGACCGGGCGCTTTCGGCAGGCCATGTATCCGCGTTCGTCCTTGTAGAGCTGAACATGACAGAACCATTCGTCATTGTTCGGCTCGGGATAATCGGTGCGGTGGTGATACAGGCCCCAGCGGCTCTCGGTACGGTAGAGCGAAGCCGTCGCGCGGCCATCTCGGCGCAATCGAGAATCGAGTGCACCTCCAGCGCGCGCATCAATTCGTGCGGATCGCGCGCCATCAGCCGCGGCAGATCGGCCCGGATTTCCGCGAAGCGCTTTTGCGCAATTTCGTATTTGCGCGTCACCTTCGGCGGCTGCAGATAATCATTGACGAAACGGCGTATCTTGTACTCGACCTGATTGGCGGGCAATCCGTCGTCGTTGCGCAGCGGCGCCAGCACACGGACCCGCTCGGCCTCGACCGCGCCTTCGTCGAAATCCGCCAGTCGGTCACAGCGCCGGCAAACGCCGCAGCGTCCTCGCCGGCGATGGCGCCGTTGACGAATGCGCCGAGCATGTAATTGTGCGGCACGCTCGCCATGTCGCCCGCAGCGTAGAGGCCCAGCACGGTGGTTCGCGCATGTTCGTCGACCCAGACGCCGGAAGCGCTGTGGCCGGAGCAAAAGCCGATCTCCGAAATGTGCATCTCGACCATGTCGTGGCGATAATCAGTGCCGCGGCCCTCGTGAAACCGGCCGCGCGAGGGCCGCTCGACACTTATGCAATATATTTTCGATCTCGCCGATCGTCTCGTAGGCGAGATGATCGAACTTGAGAAACACCGGCCCTTTGCCGCTTTCGAGCTCGCTTGCAGAACTCGAGCATCATCTGGCCCGACCAATAGTCGCATTCGATGAATCGCACGCCTTGGGTATTGGCGGTGTAGGCCGCCGAACGGTCCCCCAACATAGGCGCAGGCCGGACCGTTGTAATCCTTGATCAAGCGGATTGATCTGAAAGCATTCGAGATTAGTGAGTTCGGCGCCGGCGTGAAAGGCCATGGCGTGGCCGTCGCCGGAATTGGTCGGATTCTCGTAGGTCCCCCAGAGATAGCCGGACGCCGGCAAACCGAGCCGTCCAGCCGCTCCCGCCGCCAGGATCACGGCCTTGGCGCGAATGATGAGAATATCCGCCGTACGGCTGTTGACGGCGATGGCGCCGGCGATTCGGCCCGTCCGGCGCCCTTAGCAGGCGCGTTGCCATGAAACGGTTGGAAATCAGAACCTGCGCCTGCCGCATCTGGCGGTAAAGGATCTTCTTGACGCTTGCGCCCTCCGGCATGGGCAGCACATAGGCGCCGAGATGGTGAACCTTCTTCACGTCATAGTCGCCGTTCTCGTCCTTGAGGAATTTGACGCCCCATCGATCGAGTTCGCGGATCATGTCGAAAGAGCGCGTCGCATAGGCGAGGATCGCCTTCTGATAGACGATGCCGTCATTGGCGATGGTGATTTCACGGACATATTGTTCCGGCGTCGCAAAACCAGGCACGACGGCGTTGTTGAGCCCGTCCATGCCGATCGCGATGGCGCCGGAGCGCTTGACGTTCGCCTTTTCGAGAAGAACGACCTTCAGCGCCGGGTTGGCGGTCTTTGCCTTATAGGCCGCGAGCGGTCCGGCCGTGCCGCCGCCGATGACGAGGACATCCGTCTCGAAATATTCGAGGCGTTGCGGGGACTTGCCATCAGCCTCTCTCCTTCGGGCACGGACCCATCTTGCAAGCCTCCGCGGCCCTGTCTGACAACTAATTGTCACGTGCTCCAAATGACGTGCTCCAAGTGACGCGCTCCGCGTGACGCGTTCCGCGTGCGTGCAATGCCATCACCGTGCGCTCGATCAACTTATCGCTTGACATGCCTATACTCTATAGAAAATATGTAGTTCTTACGCTGGCAATGGACCAAAGGTTCGGGAGTGCCCATGGCTGCGGCGGCATTACGGCAATCGACCGCTCTTGTGAGAGGAGACGTATCGATCGAACGGCTGTCGGTGCGGTTCGGGCAGCACCTTGCGGTTGCAGATTTCGATCTGCAGGTTTCGCCGGGCGAGTTTGTCTGCCTGTTGGGCCCTTCGGGCTGCGGCAAGTCGACCGTTCTCAACGCGGTTGCCGGATTCGTCGCCCGACAACGGGCCGTATCGTCGTCGATGGCGCCGACGCGACCGGGCCCGGCGCCGAACGCGGCATGGTGTTTCAGCAATATTCCCTGTTCCCCTGGAAGACGGTGCTGGAGAACGTCGCGTTCGGCCCGCGCATGCAGGGACTGCCGAAGCGCGAGGCGACCCGGAGGGCGCGCGAATTCATCGATGACGTGGGCCTCTCCGCATTTGCCGGGTCTTATCCCGCGGCGCTCTCGGGCGGCATGCAGCAGCGTGTCGGCATTGCGCGAGCGCTCGTCAATCATCCCTGCGTTCTCCTGATGGACGAGCCGTTCGGCGCGCTGGACGCGCAGGCCCGCAGCATCATGCAGGAGAATCTATTGCGGGTCTGGACCCGGGAGCGCCACACGGTCCTCTTTGTCACCCATGACGTGGACGAGGCGTTGTTTCTCGCGGATCGCGTCGTCGTCATGAGCACCGCGCCCGGACGGGTGCTGCTCGACTTGGCGGTAGACCTGCCCCGCCCGCGCCCGGACGACGTTTTTGCGGTGGCGTCCTTCGCCGACGCCAAACGACAATGCCTCGGGCTCATCCGCGAAGAGAGCCAACGCGCTTTCGAAAACCAGCTCGGAGCCGACATTTGATCGCCGCAGCCGCGCAACTCCAGGACCGCCGGAGACACGCACTCTACCTCCACGAAAGCGAGCATCACGACGTTGAGGCTCGCGATTTCTTCGCCGATCTGACCGCGGAAGAAAAGGCGCGGGTGCACAAGGCGAAGGCCGGCCCTTGAAGCCGGCTTCCACGCATCGCGGCAATTCGCGCCACGAGAACTGCGTCGTTCGCCGGACCTAAAAAAGCGCGCGCGCCGCAGCTATCAGTTTTCCCGGATGCTCGAATGCGATCGAATGGGAACAACGCCCAAGCAACACCACATCGGCCTGCGGAATAGACTTTGCTATCGTCAGCGTCAGCGGTTCCGCCGGAAACGGCCTGTCGTCGCGCCCGTGCATCATCACGACGCGGCACCGAATCGCCGCCAATTCCCCCGCCGTCAGCAAACTCGATTCGACGTACTCCTGCTTGTCTCCGCCGAACATCGAATTGAAATACGCTGCGTAGTGGGGATCTTCGAACAGAACCCGCCGCCGCGCCTGCAAATAGGCCTCGTCGATCAGCCCATGGTCGTAGATGAGCCCCTGCGCGGCGAGCAACAATGCCTTGTCGCCCCGGGGAAATGTCCAAGTCCGAATGGTGTCGTCGTTGATCGTGAAGGGGGCGCCCATGCAGCCGGTCGTCAGAACCTTGGTGACACGCGGTTCGCAAGCGGCGATCTTCAAGGAAAGCGCCCCCGAAAGCGAATGGCCGATGATGCCGATTTCGCGGCCGGGGATTTGCTGCAGCATGGCCCGGCACTGGCGAAGCCACAAGCCGAAGTCGAAATAGGGCGGTTGCGGCTTTCGTCCCGAGCGGCCGAAGCCGATCAGGTCCATTGCATAGATCTCGATGAAGTCGGACAGCGGGTCGAGCACTTTCATCCAGTTTCCGGCGGTGGACGCGCCCGGACCGGACCCGTGAATCATGAGGACGGGAAAGCCGCGGCCGCCGTGCAGATAGGCGACCGCAATCTGCTCGAATGACGTTTCGAGTTTCGACAAATGACATGTCCGGCTCGGTCCTAAGGCGCCGACAGCGCGGCGATGGTTTGCACCTCAACGAGGAACGGCTCCTGAACGAACCGATCGATCATCAGCAAGGTATTGGGCGGATAGACGCCGTTGGCGAAATACGCGGGAAAGTGACGCTTGCGAAAGTCCATGAACTTCTGGATGTCCTGGGAGTGAACGACATAGGTGGTGAATTGGACTATATTCTCCCAATTCCCCCCTACTCGACATCGAGAGCGGCCTCGATATTCTTGAAGACTTGGAGGCATTGGGCGTCGAACTGCCTTCGCCGACCACGTTGCCGGCGACATCCGCAGCCAACTGCCCGGCGATGAATACGAACTCGGAGGCCTTGACTTTCGTAATCTGAGAATATTGACCGAGCGGCTTTCCCAATTGCTTGGGACTGAATATCCTATATTTGACATCGTCTCTCCTGCTTTATGATGAAGCTTATACTCGTTATTGAAGCGCGCTCTGGAGTCCGAGATATGCCTGCCTGATGCGCGGGTCTGCGGCACAGGTCGCCGCTTTGCCTTGCAGCACGATCCGGCCGTTCTCCATCACGTAGGCGTAATCCGCCAATTCGAGCGTGCGATGGACATTCTGCTCGACGACAAAAATCGTGATTCCGAGCTTACGCACCGTTTCGAGGGTTTCGAACAATTGAGAGACGATGCCGGGCGCGAGCCCGAGGCTGGGCTCGTCGAGCAGCAGGAGCTTCGGCTGCGCCATCAGGCCGCGCGCAAGCGCGAGCATCTGCTGCTCGCCGCCCG
>CAVVCE010000024.1:0-7295 GCA_963746235.1 uncultured Alphaproteobacteria bacterium | reverse complement strand
TGTTGCATATGACGCATGCGGACAAGGTGCGAACTGCAGAAACGGCGCACCAGTTTGTCCGCGCGACGCCGACTGACCCCTGCGCGAGTTAGGCGAGTATATCGCGGTTTGGAGGGCCGGGAAACGGTAGATTATATGGCTTGACGTACCCGCGCAGGTGTCTTTTCCCGGCCGATTGCCGCCCAGATCATATACCACGACCTGTCTGCAATGGGCGAAAGCCGACGTTGCGTCCCCTATTTATTTGTCTCGCTTTTCGGCAACCCGTCCTGAGTTCGGGCCGCGGAGGCCCACAGTCTCAAACTCGTCGTGAGCCGGCGGATCAACGCGTATACAAACGGGCTTCAGGTCTGACTGTAGCAGTTCACCACCGACGATTAAAATGCTCCCGTCTCGTGTTCCCGAAACAACGCGATACGCTCCTCCACAGGACTGCTCTCCCTGAAAGGCATCGTCCGACCCTCCTTCGAATTAGACGAAGCTTGCCTGTCAGGAATCAACCCGGTCTAAACTGTCAGGACTCAGCCCAGTTTGTACCTGGAATTTCCCCCTCCCTGACCCTCCCCCGCAAGCGGGAGAGGGGACGAAAACTGAATTGACCGTTGGCGGACGAGACTAACCCGGCAAGCCCGGCACCCACCTTCCGGCGCGCGGCTCGAGGCCGCAGACCTCGGCTTCGATGCCGTTGCGGCGCGCCCAGTCGCGCACCGCCGCCGCATAGTCGGGGCTTGCGGGCTCGTCGAGCGCCCAGCCGTCGGGAAACCAACTCGAGTATCCGTTGACGGTCGCGATGCCGCGTATCTGCGCGAACAGCATGGCGTCGTCCTGGTGCTGCGGGCCGCTGCGCCCGGGCGGTCCGGCATCGGGAATGACGTAGAAAGCGCGGCATCCCGACGGCGGCGCCGGCGCCGCGTCGATCCAGGCGAGCGCCCGCGTCCGCGACATCATCGGCGGCCACGCCAGGTTGATCTGCTCGATGATCAGGATGGCGCAGAGGAGGAGGACCGCGGCGCGTCGGATCGCGAAGGTCGCCAGCGCCCGCGCGACGATGAGCGAGACGAACAGGTTCGCCACCAATTGCGAGCGAAAGGTGTAGCGGATCGCCTTGGCGCCGGGGACCACGCCCCAGACCGCGCGCCATGGACGCACGCCGAAATAGTACATCTGCAGCAGCCAGAACACGACGACGGCGAGCCCCATGAGAAGCATAAAACGATCGAACTCGGCCGCGCCGTCGACGGCGCCGTGCTCTCGAGTGCGCCCTCCCTCAGAATACGTCTGCTCCGTCGCCCCGTGATCGAAATCGGCTGTTGCCGATTTCGATCCTTCTTCATGTGCCGAAGTCGGGTAAACCCGACTTCGGTCGGGGAGAGGGTCGGGGTGAGGCGGCCTGTCCGCAGGCTCAGGCTCGTGGATAGGCCCCCTCACCCGGCGCGCAAGAACGCGCCGACCTCTCCCCGCAGGCGGGGAGAGGTGCTCGCGTCCCATGGGGCGGCGTGTGATTAACCGCGCCGCTGCCGCGCCGAGCGCCACCGCGAAAACCGCGAGCACCGCCGGCGTGAAGGCAAGCTCGACCTCCCAGACCGGGCGGTAGGGCCGCCCGGCAATGCCGAGCCATTTGAACGGGGCGCCCCAGACGCCGTTTTCCGGCGTGACGTTGAGGAGGTCGCGCCACTGCGGCATGTTGGACGCGACTTCCGCGAAATCGCGGCTGTGGCCGGAGAGGAACACCGGCACGTAGAGAATGAGAAACGGCACGATGCCGACGGCAAAGCCGCAGGCCGCGCCGAGCATCACCGCGCGCTTGGCTATCAATTCGCGCAGCAGCGTGGCGGTCGCCTGCCGTCCGAACACCACCGGATAGAGCAGCGCCATCAACAGGAGATAGCAGGCGAAGAACCACGAGGTCTGATAGGCGGTGAGGAACAGCAGCCCATAGAGCCCCCCCGCTGCGGCCGCCAGCAGCGGGCCTTGCCGCGCACCGTTCCAGGCCGACAGCATGAGATCGCACAGCCATGGCAGCAGCATCGCGCAATAGGCCTGCACATGGATGAGCTTGACCGCGTCGACATTGGAAAACGCGAACAGGAAGGCGCCCATGGCCGCAGCGGCCGGCGGCACGCCGAAATGGCGCATGGCGAGCCTGCGGAAGCCGAAGAAGCCGACCGCCGCGAGGCCGGCCATGACCAGCATGAACGCGTTGAAGGCATCGAGCCCGAGCCGGCGCAGGCCCGCATCGACCGCCCCGAGGAGAAAGAAGGCGTCGGTGTAGCCGAGCGTGCCGCGCGCGGGAAAGAAGATCATCGGGTCGGTCCAGTGGACCTCGCCGGCGAACACGTGGCGCCAGTGCTCGACGATGGCGAGCGCGAGATAGCCGTCCTCCTCGTCGCCGAACGCGCCGTCGAAGCCGGTGAACAGCCAGCCGCGGAAGACGAGCGCAAAGCCGAGCGCGAACAAAGCGAGCGCGAGCAGGCGATGCCGGTGGTCGGAGCGTGCCGTCATGCCGATCCGGTCGCTGCTCAGGCCGGCGCGCGGCGGCGCCGCATGGTCAGGAGCAGGTTGCTCGGCCAGCCAGCGAGGAACACGGAGGACACCTGCGATGCGAAGCCTTCGACGGCGGCGGCGGCGCTGCCGAGTTCGCGCGCCGTCATCAGGTTGAGATTGGCCTCTTCGGCGAAGAAGCCGCGGCGGGTCCTGCGCATCAGGCCGCGGAATATCGGCTTCGGCAACCAGTGCACCACCGGCAGCACGGTATGGAATTCGACCGGGAACCAGCGGTTCGGGGTGGTGACGAACACGGCGCGCCGTGCCACGCGGCTGCATTCGCGCAGGAAGCCGCATTGGCGCGCGAACGAGCCGACATGCTCGATCACCGCCGCGGCATGCACGACATCGAAGGCGCCGTCGCCGAACGGCAGGTTGAGCCCGTCCGCCTGTACGAAGCGCATGCCCGGATATTGCACCCGCAGGAACGAGGCGTCGTCGATCCCCACTGCGGTCACCATGTGCTTGTGCGGATACCACGCCTCCAGATAGTTCGAGGCCTCGTAGCTGGTGTCGGAGGTGGCGCCTACGTCGAGCACGGCGTCGGTCGCGACGGCGCCGGTGTCGGCGAGGAAGCGCGCGAACATCTTGCGGCGCTGATGGGCCGCAACCTTCACCGCCAGGCTGTCCGCCGCGGCGACATTGTACTGGGCATTGGGCCGGATGCTTGTCATGATCGGCCGCAGGCTTATCATGAAGCCGGCGCAGCGGCGATTGCAGCCGGTGCCCCCCGCGATGAGCGGCCGTGGCCACCGCGATAAATCGTGGCGAACGGATTCCTTCCGACCGGATCGCGAGCTCCCATGTCCACGGCCGTGCAACCAGACCCCGTCGAGCCGGCCGCGCGCGAGGCGGCGTCGGGGGGCGCCATCGAACTCACGATACTGATGCCGTGCCTCGATGAAGCCGAGACGATCGCCACCTGCATCGGCAAGGCGGGCGAATTCCTCTCCCGCTCCGGCGTCGCCGGCGAGATCCTGATCGCCGACAACGGTTCGACCGACGGTTCGGTGGAATATGCGCTGGCGCGCGGCGCCCGCGTCATCGCGGTGACGGAGCGCGGCTACGGCGCGGCGCTGCGTGCCGGGATCGCGGCGGCGCAGGGGCGGTTCGTCGTCATCGGCGACGCCGACGACAGCTACGATTTCTCCCGCCTCGATCCGTTCCTGGCAAAGCTGCGGGACGGCTGCGACCTCGTCATGGGCAACCGCTTCGCCGGCGGCATCGCGCCCGGCGCCATGCCGTTCCTGCACCGCTATCTCGGCAATCCCGTGCTCAGCCTGATCGGCCGCATGTTCTTTCGTTCCGGCATCCGCGACTTCCATTGCGGCCTGCGCGGATTTCGCCGCGACGCCATCCTCGCCCTCGACCTACGGACCTCGGGCATGGAATTCGCGAGCGAGATGGCGGTGCGCGCCGCGCTCAACGGCCTCGTCATCGGCGAGGTGCCGACCACGCTCGCGGTCGACGGGCGGTCGCGCCCGCCGCATTTGCGCACCTGGGCCGACGGCTGGCGACATCTGCGGTTTCTCCTGATGTTCAGCCCGCGCTGGCTGTTCCTCTATCCCGGCGCGATTCTCATCCTGCTCGGGCTGATCGGGACCGTCGCGCTGCTGCCGGGGCCGCTGATGCTGAGCCCGCGGTTCGGGCTCGACGACCACACCTTCCTGGTCGCCACCATCGCGGTCCTGGTCGGGGTACAGGTGGTCGGGTTCGGCGTCATCGCCCGCCATTTCGCCGCGGCGAACGGAGTGCTGCCGCGCTCGCAGACGCTCGACCGGCTGATGTCGCTCGTCTCGATGGAGCGCGGCCTGATGATTGCGCTGGCCGTCGTCTGCGGCGGCATCGGCGGCGGCGCATGGTCGCTGTGGCAGTGGGCGGCGGTCGATTTCGGTCCGCTCACCTCGCCCGCGGTGATGCGCGTGCTCACCTTGTCGCTGGTCCTCATCGCCACCGGCGTGCAGCTCGCCTTCACCTTCTTCCTGCTCGGCATCATCGACCTGCCGTTGCGCGGCAAAGGCGGGCGGGCATGAAGTGCAGCACGCAGCGCTGGCACGGAGAGTGGACCGATGGCCGTTGAGGGCGGCGCAAAGGGGCTCCCTGGACGCACCGCGACCCCAGGCGGCCAAGAGTCCTCGGGATGCGAACCGGCGGATGCCGACGCAATGTCGACCCGCGCATTGTCGGCTCCTTCGCTTCCCGACAAAGCCAATGGGCCGCCGCGCCGCGTCGTCTATGCGGTGGGGACCGCCGTGATCATCTCGGCGGGCCTGCTGTGTCGCCTTCCTGGATCGGGTCTGCCCTGGCCGGTCGCAAAATGGAGCGGGTCGATCCTTTGGGGCGCGATGGTGTATTTCCTGGTCGCGCTGGCACGACCGAACGCCGGCTCGGGTCAGAAACTGGCGGTGGCGGTGGCAATCGCCCTGTCGGTCGAGTTTTCGCGCCTCTATCACTCACCGTGGCTCGATGAATTCCGCACGACGCTCGCCGGCGCGATCCTGCTGGGGCGCGTGTTCTCGCCTTGGAACATGGTCGCGTACGTGATCGGCGCCTCGGCAATCGCCATCGTCGATGCAAGATGGATCAGGTCGATCGCCAGCTCATCTTGTATACTGGCGCCCCGGAGCGCGGATTGGCCTCCTCGCCGCTGATCGTGAAGCCGTGCTTCTGGTAGAACCGGATGGCGCGTGCATTGTCGCGGTTGACGTGAAGATCGAGGCCGGACGGCGACGCACATTTGGCCGCATCGACCAGCGCCGCCGCGGCGCCGGTGCCCCAGGCCTGCGGCGCGACGACGAGTTGATCGAGATAGCCCGTGCGCGGATCGACGGTGACGAAGCCCGCCATCGCCTCGCCCGCCATCGCCACCGTGATCGCGCAGGCGGGCACCAGTTCGCCGCGCCAGCGCTCGCGCCACCAGACGAGCCGCGCGCCGAAGTCGATGTCCGGATAGGCCTGCTGCCAGGTGCGCTGCCACAGCGCGATCGCGGCGTCCTCGTCGGCCGCCGTGTAGGGACGCAGCGCGAGCGTCGAAGCACGATCCCGAAAAGTTGGAGACTTTTCGGACAAGATCATGCCCCCGATCAAAACGACGTCACCGCTCCGTCAGCTTCAGCTCGAGCCGGCGGTTGCGGCGGAACGCTTCCTCGGTGGCGCCGGGGTCGAGCGGCTGGAATTCGCCGAAGCCGGCGGCGACCAGGCGCTGGGGCGACACGCCCTTGCTGATGAGGTACTGCACCACCGAGATGGCGCGGGCGGCGGACAACGCCCAGTTCGAGGGGAATTGCGAGCTCGCGATCGGCCGCACGTCGGTGTGGCCGTCGACGCGGAGCACCCAGGCGATGTCGCCGGGGATCTTCTTGTCGAGGTCGAGCAAGGCGCTGGCGAGCTTGTCGAGTTCGGAGCGGCCCTCCGGGCTCAGCACCGCCTGGCCGGAATTGAAGAACACTTCGGACTGGAACACGAAGCGGTCGCCGACCACCCTGATGTCGGGCCGGTTGCCGAGAATCTCGCGCAGCTTGCCGAAGAAATCCGAGCGATAGCGCGAGAGTTCCTGGACCCGCTGGGCGAGCGCCACGTTGAGCCGCTGGCCGAGATCGGCGATCCGGGACTGGGAATCCTTGTCCTTCTTCTCCGAGGCATCGAGCGTGGATTCGAGCGCGGCGAGTTGGCGGCGCAGCGCCGCGATCTGCTGGTTGAGGATCTCGACCTGGGCCAGCGCCCGGGCGTTCATGCTTTTTTCGTTGTCGAGCGTGCCCGACAGCGCGGTGATCTTGCCCTGCGCCTCGGCGAGTTGGCTCTGCGCCGAGGCGGCGCTCAAACCCGCATCGACGCCCGCGCGCAGTCGATCGCGCTCGGTCTCGGCGCCGGCAAGGCTCGCGCGCATCCGCGCGATTTCGTCCTCGAGGTCGACCTTGCCGGTCTTCTCGAGCGACAGGAGATCGGTGAGCTGGGAAATCTGGGCGTTGAGACGCACCAAGGCGGTGTCCTTGCCCGCCACTTCCTGCGACAGGAAGAACTGCACCACCACGAACACGGTGAGCAGGAAGATGATGCCGAGGACGAGCGTCGACAGCGCGTCGACGAAGCCCGGCCAGTAGTCGATGCCGCGCTCGCGGCGTCCGCGTGCCAATGCCATTGGTTCAGTCCCGGTGAGCGGGAGCGCGCGACAGCATTTCCAGCAGCCGCCGGATCTCCCGATGTTGGACGGCCTGGCCGTCGACCCATTCGCGGATCAACTGCTGCTCGCTGCGCATGTGGTGGACCAGCCCCTGGATCGCTTCGGCGAGGTTCGCCATCGCCCCGGTCGCGGCCTTGTTCGAGCCGCCATCCGAGATCACCTCGCGCAGCCGCTCGATCGCGGCATGGATGTCCGAACCGCCCGCCGCCGCCGTGACCGGGGTCTCGACGCCGAGATCGCGCACGGTGGTCGCGAGCCAATCCTCCAGATCGGTGTAGAAGCGGTTCTGCGCCTGGCTGGTCTGCAGGTCGAGAAATCCCAGCACCAGCGATCCGGCGAGGCCGAACAGCGACGAGGAGAACGAAATCCCCATGCCGCCCAAAGGCGCCGCCAGGCCCTCCTTGAGGGATTCGAACATGGCGCCGGCATCGCCGCCGACCTTCAGGCCCTCGATCACCTTGCCGACCGAGCCGACCGTCTCGATCAGGCCCCAGAAGGTACCGAGCAGGCCGAGGAAAATCAGCAGGCCGGTCATGTAGCGCGACATGTCGCGGGCTTCGTCGAGCCGGTT
>CAVVCE010000023.1:0-11828 GCA_963746235.1 uncultured Alphaproteobacteria bacterium | reverse complement strand
CGTGTCGGCACGGGCCGCCGCAGTCTCGACCAGAGCTCGCCACCCCGCAACCGAAAGTCCGTTGCGCCGGGTCATGGCGAAGTCGGCCCCGGCGAGATGGAGCTGCGCCAAGGCCTCCCCGACCGCGCCGCAATGGGCCGCGCTCGGCCGCCGGATCCACACGCCGTCGAGAAAGGTGACGATGGCGGCCGGCCGCCTGGCGAGTTGGCCCAGCGCTTCGCCGCTGCGGTTGCGCACCGGCTGCGGACAGGTGAGCCCGCGCGCTGCGAGGTGCTCCATCAGATTGAGGAAGAACGGCAGGTCGCCCGCCGCGACCCGCTTCTCGTAAAGCGTGAGGATGAAAGCGCCCTTGGACGTATGCAGCAGGAAATTCGAATTCTCGACCCCTTCCGCGATGCCCTTGTAGGACATGAGGGTGCCGAGATCGTAGCCGGCGAGGAACTGCTGGAGCTCCTCGTCGGTGACATCGGTATAGACGGCCATGGCCGAACCCGGTGCCCTGCTCTTTTCCCGGACTACTCGGCCGCCTCGCCGCTGCGCACCAGACGCGGCAGCGGGAAAAAGATGCCGGATTCCTCGACCGCGGAAACCGTTTCGACGCTCACCACGTAGCGCTGCGCGAAGGCGTCGATGATCTCCTCGATCAACACCTCCGGTGCGGACGCCCCTGCCGTAAGTCCGAGCCGGCCGATGGCGCCGAACTTGGCCCAGTCGATGTCGGCGGCACGCTGCAGCAATTCGGCATGGGGACAGCCGTTGCGCAAGGCGACCTCCTTGAGGCGCTGCGAGTTCGACGAATTGGGCGAGCCGACCACGATCATGGCATCGACCACCGGGGCGACCTGCTTGACCGCCTCCTGGCGGTTCGTGGTGGCGTAGCAGATGTCCTCCTTGTGGGGACCGGCGATGCCGGGGAACCGCTGCTTGAGCACCGCGACCATTTCCGCGGTGTCGTCCACCGACAGCGTGGTCTGCGTCACATAGGCGAGCTTGTCCGGGTTGTCCGGCACGAAGACCGCGGCCTCCTCCGCGGTCTGGACCAGGCGCACCGCCCCCGCCGGCAACTGACCCATAGTGCCGGTGACCTCGGGATGGCCGGCATGGCCGATGAGGATGATCTCGCGGCCGCGCCGGAAGTGGATTTCGGCTTCGCGGTGGACCTTGGTGACCAGCGGGCAGGTCGCGTCGATGGCGATGAAATTGCGCCGGCTCGCCTGTTCCGGTACCGACTTCGGCACGCCATGGGCGGAAAAGACGACCGGCGCGTTGGTGTCGGGGATCTCGTCGAGCTCTTCGACGAACACCGCGCCCTTCTGGCGCAGGCTGTCCACGACATAGCGGTTGTGGACGATCTCATGGCGCACATAGACCGGCTTGCCGTACATCGCGAGCGCCCGCTCGACCGTGTCGATCGCGCGCACCACCCCGGCGCAAAACCCGCGCGGCGAACACAGCAGCACTTTCAGCGGTGGCTTTTGCAGCGGCGGCATTTGGGAGTCGGTTGTCATGGATGTCACGTCCGGTCTGTCCGCACCGAAGATGTGGTTGCGTGCGCAGTTGCCTGTCAAGCATGGCAGCGGCCGAAACGCAAAAGTTTCATCACGGAACCGCGGATGCGACTTCGGGAAAGGCCTTTCCCGCAGCCCGGTACCGGAATTGAGGCTTCCGGCCTTGGAAACCGACGTTTGCCTGGCGTTTGCGTATCAACGGGGTTGCGCGGGGATGGGGGGTACGCCTATATTTCCCTTATTCCCGTCATCTCCGATGGCAACTTAAGCTCCGCCCCTTCTGGCGGGCGGAGCGCAAGGAGAATTTATCATGTCAACCCAGCCACTTATGCCGAAAGGGACCGCCGTCTGGCTGGTCGAGAACACGGCGCTGTCATTCGACCAGATTGCCAATTTCTGCAAGCTGCATCCGCTCGAGGTGAAGGCCATCGCCGACGACGAGGGCGCGCAGAGCATCCTCGGGCGCGACCCCGTCGCGTCGGGACAGCTCAGCCGTGAGGAAATCTCGAAAGGCGAGCGCGATCCGAATCACCGGCTCAAGCTGGCCGAGACCAAAGTCCACCTGCCGGAGGCCAAGCGCAAGAAGGGGCCGCGCTATACCCCGGTGTCGCGTCGCCAGGATCGCCCCAACGCGATCCTATGGCTGGTGCGCAATCATCCCGAGCTCAAGGATAGCCAGATCATGCGCCTGGTCGGCACCACCAAGTCGACCATCGATGCGATCCGCGATCGAACCCACTGGAACGCCCCCAATCTCACGCCGATGGATCCGGTGACGCTCGGCCTGTGCTCGCAGATCGACCTCGATTTCGAAGTCCATCGCGCCGCCAAGGAGAAGCCGGCGGAGCCGGACACGGGGGCGACCCTGCTGCCCGCCGATATCACTACCATACGTCCGGCCATCGAAGCCGAGGCAGAGGCGGAGGAAGACGGAGGCAAGGAACTCGACGTGCAGGCGGTGTTCGCCAAGCTCAAGCGCATCGGCGGCAAGACCGAGTCCGAATAGGCTGGGCGCAGCGGTCGAGGTGCGCCCAGGCCGGGCACGGCCGCCTGGAGTTCGGGTTCGCGCGAGAGCGCGCCCCGGAGCGGTCCGCCTGGTTCCGATGAGTGATGCATGAATGCACCACTGTTGTCATATTATTGCGGTGTTCCTGATCCACAATTGGCAAATCGGGTCGCGCGGCTGCATTGCGACCTCCGTCAGGCGCAGCCCGGCGACAGGCCCCCAGCCTGGAACAAAACGGCGCGCGAGAAGGTTCTGCCCGCGGGTAATCTCACGGTGCAATCATGAATGAATCAAATCCGGCCTTCGAAGCGCGCCGATTGAAGTCGGCTCCTGGATGGTACGTCCGGGTCGCGTGGCCGCACGGCAAGCGCGACCACATTCCCGGATTCTATTTCGCAACAGGAAGCGTTGCGATGGATCGAGACGAAAGCGCGCTCCTGGGTCTCCGAGCAGACCCGCGCGTCGTTCAGGGGCATCGCCGCGTAGTCCAAGCGCTACTGCCGGTCACGGCGCCGCGACGAGTGCGGCCGCACCGGCGCCTCCGTTGCCGACAACATCGAAGGCACTGCCTGCGCTAACGCCGGCGGCGTCGGCGCATCCCGTCCGCAGTCATCGCGCCGCGGTCAAGACGCCCGCGGTCAGTGCGGCGCGCCGTGGTCGAGCGCAGCACCCTCGGCATGCGAATCAGGCGCCGCCAGCACCGCACGGCAGGCCGGCGGAAGGCTCGACATGGGCTTACCCGGCCTCGGCTGATCCGGCTCCGGCGACGGCTTGGGATGGAGCACTGCCTCGGTGAACCACGAGTTGAGTTCCTTGCCGCAGCCGTCGCCTCCGGCTTGCGGCGGCTGCGGTTTGCATGCGGGGCTGTCGCCTGGGCAGCGCAGGCGGACGTGGAAGTGGTAGTCGTGCCCCCACCACGGCCGCACCTTCTCGAGCCAGGCGCGGTCGCTGCCGGCCTCGCGGCACAGCGCCTTCTTTATCGCCGGATTGACGAATACCCGCTGCACCAGCGGGTCGACCGCCGCCGCCTTGATGACCGCGAAGTGGCCCGGCGTCCAGACCTTGGGGTCGACGTCGCGCCTGTCTTCCGCGACCACCATGGTCGCCGACATTTCTTCACGCTCGGCGCGGCTGAGTTCCCGCGGCGGCATCGGCGTCAGCCAGATGTCGGCATCGAGGCCGACCTGATGGCTGGCATGGCCGGTGATCATGGGACCGCCGCGCGGCTGCGACATGTCGCCGATCAGCAGGCCCCGCCACGTTCCGGCCTTGGCAACCCTGGTCCCGAGCCCTTCGAGGAAATGGATGAGCTCGGGATGGCCCCAGTTGCGGTTGCGCGACAGCCGCATCACCTGCCAGGCCTCGCCGTTGAGGGGAAGCGCGACGGCACCGGGAAGACAGCCGCTGGCATAGAATCCGACCACGTGCGTCGGCCCGGCCGTCGGCGCGACCTTGCGGCCGAATAGCTGCTTCGCCGGCGTCTTGGGATCGTCGGGATTGGCGAGCGGGGACAGCGCCTGGGGCTCCAGCGTGCCCTTGTCCTGCGCGACCGCGCCGCCCGCAGCGGCGAGCAGAAGGATGATCGCGAGGCTAAAAGCGGGTGTGCGCATCGATTCGATGTGTACCGCATCGGGGCCGCCAGTGGAGCAAAAAAATGGACGTTTTGAAGCGGATTTCCAGAGTGGGGAACCCGCGGGAAAGGGGGGCGTTGTCCCCCAGAGTCCAACAAGGAGAACGTCCATGGCTATCCAAGCGACCCTGGAAACCAGGGAAACCCATGCGCTGATTGCCAGCGATAAGGTCGAAGGAACCGCCGTTTATCGCTCCACCGGCGACAAGATCGGCCGCATCGAACGCGTCATGCTCGACAAGCAGACCGGCAAGGTCGCCTACGCCATCATGAGCTTCGGCGGATTCATGGGCATCGGCGAAGACTATTACCCGCTGCCGTGGTCGCTGCTCAAATATAACCCCCGGCTCGACGGCTACGAGGTCGACATCGGCGAGCAGCAGCTCAAGGGCGCGCCGAAATACTCCGCCCACGACACCTGGGATTGGAACGCCCGCGACCGCGATCGCACCATCGACGATTATTACAATGCGCCCCCCTATTGGGGCATCTGAACCACCGTCGCGTGATCACACATCCACCTTGAGCGCCGCGATGAAGGCCTCCTGCGGGATGTCGACCTTGCCGAACTGGCGCATGCGCTTCTTGCCTTCCTTCTGCTTGTCCAGGAGCTTGCGCTTGCGGGTCACGTCGCCGCCATAGCACTTGGCGGTGACGTCCTTGCGGAAGGCGCGCACGGTTTCCCGCGCGATGATCTTGCCGCCGATCGCGGCCTGGATCGGGATCTGGAACATGTGCGGCGGGATCAGCTCCTTGAGCTTCTCCACCATGGCGCGGCCGCGGTTTTCGGCGCGGGTGCGGTGGACCAGCATGGAAAGCGCGTCGACCGGCTCGGCATTGACCAGGATCTGCATCTTGACGAGATCGGCGGGCTTGTAGTCGGTGAGGTGGTAGTCGAACGAGGCGTAGCCCTTCGACACCGATTTCAGGCGGTCGTAGAAATCGAACACCACCTCGTTGAGCGGCAGGTCGTATTTCACCATGGCGCGGTTGCCCACATAGGTCAGCTCGACCTGGATGCCGCGGCGGTCCTGGCACAGCTTGAGCACGCTGCCGAGATATTCGTCCGGCGTCAGGATGGTGGCGCGGATCCAGGGCTCGTGGATTTCCCGGATCTTCACCACGTCGGGCATGTCGACGGGATTGTGGATCTCGATCTCCTTGCCGTCGGTGAGCGTCATCTTGTAGATGACCGACGGCGCGGTGGCGATCAGGTCGAGATTGAACTCGCGCTCCAGCCGCTCCTGGATGATCTCGAGGTGCAGCAGCCCGAGAAAGCCGCAGCGAAAGCCGAAGCCGAGCGCGGCCGAGGTCTCCATCTCGAACGAGAAGCTGGCGTCGTTGAGGCGCAGCTTGCCCATCGCGGCGCGCAGGTCTTCGAACTGCGCGGCGTCGACCGGAAACAGTCCGCAGAACACCACGGGGATGGCGGGGCGAAAGCCCGGCAGCGCCGCCGCCGCCGGCTTGCGGTCGTCGGTGATGGTGTCGCCGACGCGGGTATCGGCCACTTCCTTGATCGACGCGGTGATGAACCCGATCTCGCCGGGCCCGAGCTCGGACGCCTCCAGCATCTTGGGCGTGAACACGCCGACGCGATCGACCTCGTAGCTCGCATGCGTCCGCATCATGCGGATGCGCTGGCCCTTCCTGATGGTGCCGTCGACCACGCGCATGAGCACGACGACGCCGAGATAGGCGTCGTACCAGCTATCGACGAGCAGCGCCTTGAGGGGCGCATTGCGGTCGCCCTTGGGCGGCGGCAGCCGCGTGACGATCGCCTCCAGCACATCGGAGATGTTGAGCCCGGTCTTGGCCGAGATCAGGATGGCATCGGAGGCATCGAGCCCGATCACGTCCTCGATCTGCTGCTTCACCTTTTCGGTCTCGGCGGCCGGCAGGTCGATCTTGTTGAGGACGGGGACGACCTCGTGGTTGTTGTCGAGCGCCTGGTAGACGTTGGCGAGGGTCTGCGCCTCGACGCCCTGGCTCGCGTCGACGACGAGGAGCGAGCCCTCGCAGGCGGCGAGGCTGCGGTTGACCTCATAGGCGAAGTCGACATGGCCGGGCGTGTCGATCAGGTTGAGGATATAGTCCTTGCCGTCCTTTGCCCGGTAGTTGAGCCGCACCGTCTGCGCCTTGATGGTGATGCCCCGCTCGCGCTCGATGTCCATGGAATCGAGCACCTGCTCGCGGCCGAACATCTCGCGCTCGGAGAGGCCGCCGGTGATCTGAATCAGCCGGTCGGCAAGGGTCGACTTGCCGTGGTCGATATGGGCGACAATGGAGAAATTCCGGATGTTTTCGATGGGCACTGCGGTCATGGGGGCGAGATAACACTCGCCTCGGCCAGCAGCAAGGGAAGATGGCCGGGACGCAATTCAAGGCCGTCGAGTGTCGCGCCGGCCACCGGCCGCGCCGCCACCCGGCGTCATCGTCCGGCCCGGCCGGCCCGATGACAGGCTCAGCGCCGAACCCGGAACCCAGCTTCCGGCGCCGAAGCCTGGATTCCGGGTTCGTGCTGGCGCACGGCCCCGGAATGACGACAGAATACTTGCCTCAATCGATCTGGATGTGCGCCGCCTTGGCGACGCCCAGCCATTTCTCGCGCTCCTTGGCGAGGAAGGCGCCGAATTCGGCGGGCGTGCCGGGCTTGATGTCGACCGAGAGCTTGGCGAGCGTCGCCATCACCGCGGGCGCTTTCAGGCTGTCGTTGATCGCGGCGTTGAGCTTCGCGACGATCGCCGGCGCAACGCCGGCCGGCGCCACCATGCCGGTGAAGGAGACCGACACGAAGTCCGGGATCGTCTCGGCGACGGTCGCGACGTCCGGGAGGCGCGGATTGCGCGCCTCGCTCGTCACCGCGATGGCGCGGATGCTGCCGGCCAGAACCAGCGGCAGCGACACCGCGGGGTTCTCGAAGGTGAGCGGCACCTGGCCGGACACCACGTCCTGGGTCGAGCTGCCGCCGCTCTTGTAAGGCACGTGGGTGATGTCGAGGCCGGTGCGCAGCTTGAGCATCTCGCCGATCATGTGCGGCGGCGTGCCGACGCCGGGCGAGGAATAGGCGAGCTTGCCGGGATTGGCTTTGCCGTAGGCGATGAGATCGGCGATCGACTTGATCGGCAGCGCCGGATTGACGACGACGAGGTTCGAGGTGGTGCCGACGAGCGCCACCGGGACGAATGCCTTGGCGGGGTCGTAATCGAGGTTGCGGTAGACCGCCGGGTTGATGCTCAGCGTCGAGGTGTTGGCGTACATCAGGGTGTAGCCGTCGGGCTCGGCCTGGGCGGCAAGCCGGGCGCCGATGGTGCCGCCGGCGCCGCCGCGGTTCTCGACGACGAAGCTCTGGCCGAGAATGATGCCGGCCTGCTGGCCGATGATGCGGCCGATCACGTCGGCCGGGCCGCCGGGCGCGAACGGCACGATCAGCTTGATCGGCTTCACCGGATAGCTCTGCGCCGCGGCGACGCCGCCGAGCGCCACAGCGAACGCCAGTGCAAGGATGCCTCGCTTCATCGCCTTCGCCATCGAACCTCCATTGCCCGAGCTCCGCGCATGACGTCATGACCGCACACTAGCCGAACGCACGCTGCATCGAAATGCCCAAGGCAGTCGTCGCCGTTCGTCGGCATCTGGCACGGCGCCTCTTCAGCATCCGGCACGTCGCCTCTTCTCCCTCGCCCCGCTTCGGGGAGAGGGTTAGGGTCGGGGTCGGGGGCCTCTTCACATGCTCAGACTTGCGGCAAGGTTCCCCTCACCCGGCGCGCAAGAGCGCGCCGACCTCTCCCCGCAAGCGGGGCGAGGTGAAGGGCTGCGGCCATGTGCGTCGGCCACGTGCATCGGCCACGTGCATGAGCGTCACGCACAACGCCCTTTTTCGCCCACAGGCCGTCTACGCCATTGGGCTGAGCCTATCCCGGGTTATAATGGCCCATGCGCATCATTGGATTGGCCGGCTGGAGCGGGTCCGGAAAGACCACCCTGCTCGCCAAAATCATTCCCCGCCTGGTCGCCCGCGGCCTCACCGTCTCCACGGTCAAGCACGCCCATCACGGCTTCGACGTGGATACGCCGGGCAAGGATTCCCACACCCACCGCATGGCGGGGGCGACCGAGGTCATGGTCGCGTCCGGCCGGCGCTGGGCGCTGATGCATGAGTTGCGCGACGCGCCCGAGCCCACCATCTACGAGCTGCTGACCAAGATGTCGCCGGTCGATCTCGTGCTCATCGAAGGCTTCAAGTGGGCGCACCATGCCCGCATCGAGGTGTACCGGAGCGAGGTCGGCAAGCCGCCCTTCCATCCGGAGAATTCCCACGTGGCCGGCATCGTCTCCGATACCCCGTTTCCCGATGCCGGGCGGCCGGTGGTCGACATCGACGATGTCGAGGGTGTGGTCGAGCTGATCCTCGCCACCGCGGAAAGCCTCGACGCCGTGCTCGCCCGGGTGCGCGCTGAGAGCACCGGCGCCTGATGGCCCAGCTCACCGATGACTGCTTTGCGTTTTCCGGCCCGCTGCTCCCCGTTGCCGAGATGGAGCGGCTGATCGCCGAGCGCGTCACGCCGGTCGCCGAAATCGAGGAGGTCGGCCTTGCTGCGGCGCTGGGGCGGGTCGTTGCCGCCGACGTGATCGCCGCAGAAAACCTGCCGCCGTTCGACAATTCCGCCGTCGACGGATTCGCGGTGCGCCATGCCGACCTCGCTCCCGACGGCGACACCAGGCTGGTCGTCGTCGACCGCGCCGCGGCCGGTCATGAGGCGGCGCATGCGCTCGGGGCGGGCGAGGCGATCCGCATCTTCACCGGTGCGCCGATGCCGCCGGGCGCCGACACCGTGTTCATGCAGGAGGACTGCCGGACCGAGGACGATGCGGTCGTGGTGCCGCCGGGGCTCGAACGCGGCGCCAACAGCCGCGCGGCCGGGGAGGATGTCGGCGCCGGCGCAATCATGCTGCCGGCGGGACGGCGGCTCATCGCCCAGGACCTCGCGCTCGCCGCCGCGCAGGGCATGACCCGGCTGGCGGTGCGGCGCAAATTGCGGGTGGCGGTGTTCTCCACCGGCGACGAGGTGGTCGAGCCCGGTGCCGCCCGCCCCGCGGCTGCGATCTTCGATGCCAACCGGCACCTGCTGCGCGCCCTGCTGGAGAAGTTCGGCGCCGCGGTGACCGATCTCGGTATCCTTCCGCGATCGGCGCCTGACGCTGCAGGACGCCATCTCGGACGCTGCGGCGGATCATGACCTCGTCATCACCTCGGGCGGCATGTCGACCGGCGAGGCCGACCATGTGCGTGCCGCAGTCGAGGCGGATCGGCCGGCTGGTGTTCTGGCGCGTCGCCATCAAGCCGGGCCGGCCGGTGGCGATGGGCGTGTTGCCCGGCAGGCACGGCAGCGCCGCCGCCTTCGCCGGCCTGCCGGGCAATCCGGCCGCGGTCTATGTGACCTTCGTGCGGGTGGTGTGGCCGCTGCTGCTGCAGCTCGCCGGCGCGCTGCCGCGGGCGCCCTTGGCGCTGCCGGTGCGCGCGACCTTCGCCTATCGCAAGCGCCGGGGCCGCCGCGAATATGTCCGCGTCACCCTTCGCGCCGCCGGCGACGGCGTGGTCGAGGCGGTGAAATTTCCCCGCGACGGCGCCGGCGTGATCACCTCGCTCACCGAAACCGACGGCCTCGTCGAACTCGGCGAGGACGTGACCGACGATCGCGCCCGGCGCGACGGTGAAATTCCTCTCCTACGCGGCACTGACGGGATAGCGCGCGACGGCGCTTCCCCACCCCGGCCTCCCCGAAATCGGGGAAATGGGAGAAGAAGCGCTTCACGCCGGTTCGAGCCTTGCGAGTTGCTCCGCGGCCGCGGCGTCGTCCGGCGTATTGACGTTGAAGAACGGATCGAGCGGCGCGGTCGGCCATTCGGCGATGGCGATGCCGTGCCGCGCGGTCCACACCTCGATCTTGTGCAGGCCTTCCTCCACCAGCGCGTGGCGCAGGTCGGCGCGCAGCGAGACCGGCCACAGGCCGGCCACCGGATGGCGCCAGTCGCCGGAGCGCGCGCAGGCGAGCAGCGTACCGGCCGCTGCGCGCACCTGGTGCAGGCGGGCAATGAGGTCGTGGGGCAGGAACGGGCAGTCGCCCGGCGCGCTCGCGATCCATTCGAGTTCGGGTGCATGCGCCGCCGCCCAGTCGAGCCCGGCGAGAATGCCGGCGAGCGGCCCCGCGAAATCCGGCACGCTGTCGGCAACGACCGGCAGCCGGTAGCGCGCGAACCGGGCGGGATCGCCGTTGGCATTGAGGATGACGGCGGTGGTGGCCGGCCGCAGCCGCGCAATCACCCGGTCGAGAATGGCGGTGCCGCCGATGGTGATCAGCGCCTTGTCGCCGCCGCCCATGCGGCGCGCGAGGCCGCCGGCGAGGACGAGGCCGAGGGTCGGGGGAGGGGCAGGGGGATGGGCCTGCGCGGGGGACGACATCACGGGCATTCGTCGGCGGGGGATCTAATCATCATGCATCGCCGCCTTGCGGCGGTGCTTGGCGCTCTCCTCCTCGACATAGGCGAGGTCCTGGTCGAACACGATGCGGTCCTCCCCGGCGAGGGCGACGAAGCGCTTGCCGCGGGCGCGGCCGATCAGCGTGAGGTTCGCCTTGCGCGCGAGTTCGACGCCCCAGGCGGTGAAGCCCGAACGCGACACCAGGATCGGGATGCCCATGCGCACGGTCTTGATCACCATCTCGGAGGTGAGGCGTCCGGTGGTGTAGAAAATCTTGTCGCCGGCCGCGACGCCGTGGCGGAACATCCAGCCGGCGGTCTTGTCCACCGCATTGTGGCGGCCGACGTCTTCCATATAGACCAGCGGCCGGTCCTCCCGGGCCAGCACGCAGCCATGGATCGCGCCCGCCTCCAGATAGAGCGAAGGCGTGGTGTTGATCCGGTTCGCCAACCGGTAGAGCCATGACGTGCGCAGCGTCGCCGCGGGAAGCGCGGCGGATTCGATCACCTCCATGAGGTCGCCGAACGCCGTGCCCTGGGCGCAGCCCGAGGTCTGCACCTTCTTCTTGAGCTTGTGCTCGTAGTCGGTGGCCCGGGCGGTGCGCACCACGACGACGTCGAGCTCCGCGTCGTAGTCGACGCCGGCGATGGTGTCGGAAGGCTGCAGCATGTTCTGGTTGAGGAGGTAGCCGAGCGCGAGATATTCGGGATAGTCGTTGATGGTCATGGCGGTCACGATCTCCTGGGAATTGAGGAAGATCGTCAACGCCCGCTCCACCGTGACCGAGGTCTCGATCGGCGCGCCGGTCTGGTCGATGCCGCGCACCCGCTCGGTCAGGCGCGGATCGTGCGGATCGGGACGCAGGAGATAGTCGGTATCGTCGGCCATGGCGCTTGACAATGTGGACTGCGCCGCCGCTTTGCAAGGGCGTGGACGGCGCCGGGCGCCGGGACGACGACCGTCCCGACCTGGTCCAATGCCTGGCCGTCCTCCGCAAAACCGGGCGGCGCGCGAGGGCGCGACAATGCCAATGGCGCGACAATGCCTTGCCAGTCCGGAGCCGGTGACTATAGTGCGCCCGCCGCGGGATCGGCGGACTCACGCTGCGTCGCGCAGCGTTGCGGAGGGATGGCCGAGTGGCTGATGGCGCTCGCTTGGAAAGCGTGTATACGGGAAACCGTATCGTGGGTTCGAATCCCACTCCCT
>CAVVCE010000022.1:0-59702 GCA_963746235.1 uncultured Alphaproteobacteria bacterium | reverse complement strand
GTCACTGCCGCGCCCACGGGTCGGGGAACCGGTCGCCGGGCACGCTGCTCGGGAATTCCAGGAACTTGCGCACGAAGCCCGGGGCCACCATCGAGATCGGATTGACGCGCAGCACCGGCGCGCCGGGCGAGCCGACCACTTCATAGGTCATGCTGCCGATCAGCCCCTCCTTGCCGCCGAGCAGGAAGCCGACGATGGGGATTTCGCCGAACGCGCTGTTGAGCCCGTAGAGCGGCACGAACGTGCCGCGCATGCGCAAATCATTGTTGGCATAGTCCATCACGCCGTCGATGGTGGCGCCGACCATGGGACCGCTGACCAGGCCTTCGTGGATCGACATCTTGCCGGGGGCGCGGGTGAAACCGACCCGCATGCGCGTGAACTGGACGCCGTTGCCGGGGCCGTTCGGCGCGCCGGCGACGACGCGGTCGAGCGCCGCCTCGCCCCGCACGCTGAAATCGCTGACGTTGAGGAGGCCGTCCTGCGCGGTGCCGTCGGAATTCGGCGGGTCCATCGCCACCCACATCTGTCCGCCGTACATGCGCGAATAGGTGTCGGTGAAACGGAACAGCGCGCCGGCGTCGGTGGACTCGATATAGACCGATTGCCGCTCGCCCGGGCGTCCGCGCATCTCGCCGACGAGGTTGCCGTCGCCGCCGATCCTGGCATTGAGCGCGAGGGTGCGCAGCGTGCCGCCGCGACGCATCAGGTGCAGGTCGACATTGCGCAGCGCCTCGCCCTTGAGGCCCACCACCGCGCCCACCTTGGCGTCGAGGTCGATGTCGATGCCGGGCCGGCGCAGCTTGGATTCGCTGCTCGATCCCGACATCGAGGTCTTGACGAAGCCGCGGCCGTCGAAGACATCGCCGCGAACGACCGCCTTGTAGAGGTTGTCCGGCGTGCGCTCGACCCGCAGCGTGGCCTTGTCGCCGTCGGACATTCCGAACACCGGGAAATTGGCGGCGAGCAGATCGCCATTGGCATCGGTCTCGGCGCTGCCCCTGATCGAGGCGCCGCCGCCGTCGAATACGATGTCCTCGAACCGGCCCGCCTTGCCCTTTCCGGCATAATTGAAGCTCGCGCGCGCCGGCCGGTTCGCCATCTTGACCCAGCCCGGAAGCAGGTTCTCGATCTTGGCCGGGGTGAAGTCCGCCTCGACCGCGAGCCGGTTCTCCTGCTCGCCTGCGAGATCGATGCGCCCGCCCACCTTGACCGCCACCGGGCCGATCAGGCTGCCGGCGGTTTCCCAGCCGAGCCGGTTGCGCGCGGCATCGTCCAGCGTCGCCTGCAGCTTGATCTCGGCATCGGCATCGCCGCTGTTGCGGCGCATCTCGGCGGTGGCGGGAACGCCGCCGATGCGCATGTCGCCCCTGATCTGGTAGCCCTGGTTGTTGGCGACCGCCCGCAGCATCTGCGACTTCGACCTTCTGCGACATCAGGAAACGGTCGGCCGAGAAGTTCACGATATCGGCGTTGATCGCATAGGTGATCGTGCCGTTCTTGATCTCCACGCCGAGCGGCATCGACATGTTGAGCGTCGCCAGAATATTGCCGCGGGTGGTGGCGGCATCGAGCTGGACGCCGACGGTATCCTTGAGCCGGTCCATGCTGAGGAGATCGAAGCCGGCGGCGACCGGCCCTTCGATCCGCGCCCGCACCCGCGCCGGCGGATGCTCGCCCTGGGTTTCCGGGACCTCGAACACGCCGTTGGCCATAGTCAGGCGGCGGCCCGACGGCATCTCGATGGTGCCGCGGCCGAGCGTGACGGTGGCGCTGCGGCCCTTGATGCGGGTGACGAGGTCGGCGTCGCGAATCTCCGGCAGATTGTCGAACGGACGCACCGTGGTTCCGTTGGTGACGATCTGAATCGACAGGCCGTCATCGGGCACCGGCGGGCCGCCATTGCGCAGCGTCGAGATCGGCGCATTGGTCGCGATCTCGCCCTGCTCGACGAAGCCGCCGGAGACCCGCTCCATCACCCATTGGCGCACCGGCGGATTGACGAAGGGCGGCCATAGCTGCTTGAACGCGGCGCCCGAAATGTTGCGCGTCGCCAGGCCGACCGCGAGCCGCGGGTCCGACGAGGAAAAGTCGAGATTGCCCGACATCGCTAGCCCGATGCCCTTGCCCGACGCCTCGGCCTGCTCGATGTTGAGCCGCTGCGCCACCGGATCGAGGCGGCCGCGCACGATGATGCGGTTGAACAGCACCGGCTCCTCTCCGGGGGTGGCCGGAGAGAGCACGACCGAGCCGCCGGTGAGGCCGAGCGCCCAGCTTCCAGCCGGATCGCGCGGGGCTTCGGCATGGGCAATGAGGGTAAAGCGCGTGCCGCCGGAAACGATCTGGAACGGTATCGCCAGCGCATGCTGGGCGTTGTTCCAGTCGAGCGTCATCTCCGCCCGATCGATCGGAATCCGCGACTCCGGGCTGTCGGGATCGGTGATCTCGCCCTTCATCATCAGCACCCGCCCGCCGGCGATCAACGGGGTTCCGTCGGCGGCAAACTCGCCCCGCAGGGTCGCCGAAATCGATCCGTCGGCTTCCATCTTCCCGCCGTCGACCCGCAGCGCCAGCAAGAGATCGCGCAGCGAGATGCCGTGCGCGTCGAGTGTCACGTCGCGCGCGCCGCCGCCCGCCGGCTTCACCGCGGCCTGGACCAGCCACGGACGCGACGCCTCCTCGGAGCCGAGCTTGAAATCGAGTTCGCCGGCATGCGGGCGGGTGAGGCTCAAATGGATGTTCTCGAACTTCGACTGGTGGCCGTTGCGCAGGTCGTCGACGACCAGGTTGCCGCTCTTGAGCCCGATTTCGGTGAGTTCGCCGCCATCGAGGCCGAGCGCACCCAGACTGTCGAGCCAACCGAGGAAGGCGGCGAAGTTCTCCTGCATGCTGCGCTTGTCGCCGCCGCGCGCCGGGTCCGGGAGCGGCACCGCGGGCGGGCGCGTCGCCACCGACAGCGAGCGTCGTCGTCATCGGCCGCTGCTCCGAGCCGGTCGAAATCGAGACCCTGCCGTCGGATTCGACCCGGACGGCGAGCACGGCACCGACGAGATTGAGCCGTTCGGCACGGGGGTTGCCGCTGAACAGGCTCGCGCTCGAGAGCCCGACCTCGGCCTTGGGCGCGCTGGCAATCACCGTTCCGTCGCGGTCGCGCACCTTGATGTCGCGGATCCGCATGGCGGCGCGACCGTGCTCGTCGCGCTCCAGCACGGTGCCGCCGACCTCGATGCGGAATTGGCTGCCCAGATTCTCGGCGATCGCCGCGGTCAGCCACGGCGTGATCATGTCGAGGGAGATCGGGCCGCTCGACAGGCGCCACCATAGCGTCGCGGCGATCAGCAGGCACACCGTGAGAGTGCCCGCGATGCCGAGGCCGACGCGGCGCACCCAGCGCCGTTGCATGACGCCGAACACCCGGTCGGCGACGCGCCCGAGGAGGTTCGACCACCGCGGCGGCGCAGCGCGATGATTCGGGCGGGGGACGTAGGCCGGACCGCAGAGATAGCTGCGCGGCGCATCGGGATCGCGTTCGCCCGCCACCGCCGCGCGCTTGGCCTGGGCGCGCTGATGCATATGCAGGCCAGCTTCCACGCTGTGCAGGGCCCCGAGCCTGGGTCTTTTCGTCTCAGCCGCCATGCCCTATCGGATGCCCCCTGATCCGCCGTGCCGACGCTATCATAAGCCCATCAATGCGAATCACCGCGATTATGAGAGGTTCCCCGACACGCGTTAACTCGCATCTGCAATTGCCCCACCATAGCATGGAAACAACGACCAAACCGGTCGAAAACGACGAAAGGAAGGCATATGGCTGCAACACCGGTCGAAGGCGCCCCGGCGCCTGATTTCCACCTGGCGCGGGACGGCGGCGGCGCCATATCGCTCGCCGATTTCAAGAACAGGAAACTGGTGCTTTATTTCTATCCCAAGGCCGACACGCCCGGCTGCACCATCGAGGCCAAGGATTTCTCCCGCCTGAGCCCCGCCTTCGCCAAGGCCGGCGTCGCGGTGGTCGGAGTGTCCGCCGACCCCGTCAAGAAGCAGGACGCGTTCAAGACCAAGCATGCCCTCACCACCCCCCTTGCGTCCGACGAAACCCACGAGATGCTGCAATCCTACGGGGTTTGGGGCGAAAAATCCATGTATGGAAAGACTTATATGGGCATCCAGCGGACCACGGTGCTGATCGGCGCCGATGGCCGGATCGCCCGGATCTGGCCCAAGGTCAGGATCGAGGGCCATGCGGACGAGGTGCTGGCGGCGGCCAAGGCGTTGTAACCCAGAGGCTGGAACCAAGGCGTTGTAACCCGGACGCCGGAACCAAGGCGTTGTAACCCGGACGCCGGAACCAAGGCCCTGTGATCAGGCACTGCGGCCGAGGCGCCGGAAGCGGTTTCGTCAGCACAGGCTTAACGATGAACCGAGGATTTCCTGGCGTTCGGCAACGACCTCCTCACCATTTTCGGAAAATTAACCACGTCGTGGTCCACTCACGGTCCATCGCCGGTTCGGCGCAACAGAACCGGTGCCGGAGCGTACATGTCATCTGGGTCTGCCCCTTCTCACGCCGCCGACGACCGCCATGATCCCGTTCCAGCGGATCACCGTCACCAGCGCCGCCACAGCCATCACAATCCCCGCCGCGCCGAGCATCCGGGGGCGGCCGGCGAACGGCCGCGCGGCGCCGAGGCCGCCGCGCCCCGCGCGGGCAAGCGACGGCACAAGGATCGGCCCGCTTTTACGTTCGGTCATGGCAGCCGTCAGTTCCGGATCGGCCCGGTGGCGTTCTGGACCGTGGTCGGAACCCTGGTGATCATGGCCGGATGGAGCGTGGTCACCGCCACCTATTTCGCATTCCAGGATGACGTGCTCGCCCGCATGATCGCACGCCAGGCCGAAATGCAGTTCGCCTATGAGGACCGCATCGCCGACATGCGCGCCCAGGTGGACCGGGTGACGAGCCGCCAATTGCTCGACCAGGAGCAACTCGAGCAGAAGCTCGACCAGATCGTCCGCCGGCAGTCGCTGCTCGAGCAGCGCGCAACGACAATGGGCACGGTCGCCGACCCCACGGCCACCGGCTCGCTCCGCCCCCCGCGCACCGCCGGCCAGCCGGCCGCCGGCACGCCGAAGCCGTCGCCGATCTCCGGGCCCGCCCTGTTCGGCGCCCCCGCCGCGCGCGACGCGCGGGCCGACAACGGCGGACCCTCGGCCGGCGGATTCACCCTGGCCGGGATCTCGAAGGCGCCCCGGCCCGGCAATGTCGATGCGGTGCTGGCGCGGCTCCAGGAATCGCTCGACCGGGTCGAAGGCCGCCAGGTCAACACGCTCGCCTCGCTCGAGGAGAGCTACGAATCCAAGTCGCGGCGGATGCGCGCCGTGCTCGCCGATGTCGGCCTCGACGCCGCCAAGCAAGCCAACGCGGCAACCGGCGGCCCGTTCGTCTCCTACCGCCTGTCGCCCAATGCCGGCCCGTTCGAAAAGCAGGTCTATCGCATCAATGTGGCGCGCGCCCAGTCCGAGCGCCTGACCTCGACGGTCGGCGCGGTGCCGCTGCGCAAGCCGGTCGAAGGCGAGATCGAAACCTCATCGAGCTTCGGCGTGCGGATCGACCCGTTCCTCGGGCGGCCGGCGATGCACACCGGCTTGGACTTCCGCGGCGACACCGGCGAAGCGATCCGCGTCACCGCAGGCGGCACCGTCGTCTCCGCCGGCTGGAGCGGCGGCTATGGCCGCATGATCGAGGTCGATCACGGCAACGGCCTGTCGACCCGCTACGGCCATCTCTCGGAGATCGAGGTCAAGGTGGGCCAGACCGTGAAGGCGGGCCAGACCGTCGGCCGCATGGGCTCGACCGGACGCTCCACCGGGCCGCATCTGCACTACGAGACCCGCATCGACGGCGAAGCGGTCGATCCGCACCGGTTCCTGAACGCCGGCGCGAAGTTCGGATTGATGTAGCGCAAGTCAGAAGTCAGAGATCCACGAGCGCAAGACGGACAGGTCCCCTGCCGCGTCTTCAATCGACCGAAATATTCGCGAATTTCACGACCTTCGCCCATTTTTCGGTTTCGTCGGCGACGAGCTTGCCGAATTCGGCCGGCGACATTGGCATCGGGATGCCGCCGAGTTCGGCGAGCTTGGCTTTCACTTTCGGGTCGGCGAGCCCTGCGGCGACCGACTTGTTGAGGATCGCGACGATGTCGGCCGGCGTGCCTCTCGGCGCGGAGATGCCGTACCAAATGCTCGCTTCGTAGCCGGGAACCGTCTCGGCGATCGTCGGTATGTCCGGCAGCGCGGGCCAGCGCTGTGCGACGGTGACGCCGAGCGCGCGCAATTGGCCGCTGCGAACAAATTCGATCGACCCCGGCAGATTGTCGAACAGCACATGGACCTTTTCGGTCATGAGGTCCGGATAGGCGCCCGCGGAGCCGCGGTAGGGCACGTGGACCATGTCGATCCCGGTCATCGCCTTGAACAACTCCCCGGACATGTGAACCGAGGTGCCGTTGCCCGATGATGCAAAGCTGAGCTTGCCGGGGTTGGCCTTGCCGTAGGCGATGAAATCCGCAACCGTCTTGAACGGCAGCGACGTCGGAATCACCATGATATTGGTCAGCCGCATGATGCCGGCGACCGGCACGGTGTCGCGGATGAAGTCGAACGGCAGCTTCTTGTAGAGCGACGCGCTGATCGCATTGTTGGGCGCGTCGAACAGGATCGTGTAGCCGTCGGGCGGCGACGCGATCATCGCCTGGGCGCCGATATTGCCGCCCGAACCGCCGCGATCCTCCACGACGACCTGTTGGCCGAGATCGCCCGAAAGCCAGTCGGCCATGACGCGAGCGGTGATGTCGACCGCTCCGCCGGCGGCGAAGCCGGAGATGAGACGGATCGGCCGGCTCGGGTATTTGTCGGCAGCAATCGCCGGCGCGACAAGTGTCGCGGCGATGCCGATGACGAAACATGCCGTCCGCACAGCGCGCATTGGAGTATTCCCTCCCGTTGACGAGGCAGTCAGGTCAGTTGCTCCCTCTCCCGCTTGCGGGAGAGGGGACGAAAACTGAATCCTTTACTGCGGAGGAAGCGAGCCGAGATATGACGAAATCGCGATAATGTCGTCTTCCGACAGATTGGCGACGACAGGCTTCATCGCCTCCGCAGCCTTCCCCGCGCTCGAGCCATGTCTCATATCGAAGAGCTGTCGCGCGACATAAAGCGGTTGCAGCCCCGCGAGCCGCGGGACTTCGCCCCGGCCTTTGAGCGCCTCACCGTGACACTGGGCGCATTGCACTGTCTTCCCGGACACTTCGCCTTTGACCAACGCCTCGCCTCTGGCGATGCTGCCGGGCGGCACGTAGGCGATGAAACCGGCATGCGGGTCGCGGATTTCCGTGCCGAAAGGATCTGCGGGGATCTCGAGGATACGGCGTCCGATCGGCTCGGTGCCTCCGTCGGGATGGAGCTGACGATGTCGGCCCGCGGTGGCGATGAACGTCTTCGGCGGCGTGGCGGTCTCGATGACCTTCACCCACACGGCGGGCTTCAACGCGGCGAAGTATTCCGCGGCCTGGCGAACGTCCTCGTCCGACGTGGCCACCGCGATGGGACCCATGCGCGCGTCGTCCTTGCGGGTGCCCGCCTTGTAGTACGCCATCTGCCGGATCGAGGTAGGCGGCGGGCATGCCGGCGATGTCGGCAGCTTCCGGATGGCCCTGGCCGGACATCAGATGGCAGGCGCCGCATGCAAATCTAATCCCCGTGCCTCCCGTTACCGAACGCGGCGCGGCGGGGTGCTCATCGGGAAACCAGTCCGGCGGATTCGCAGTCCCGGCGATCTTGGCGGCGTCGTACTCCTTCGCGCTACCGGCCGCCCTCACCATGCCTTGCGGGCGCACCGCGCTCGGCTGGAGCTTGTCGGGGATGTTGAATGCCCAGTCGGGGAGTCCCGCGGGGACCGTGAGTGCTTCCTGCGCGCTGAGCTGCCGCACCATCAGGAGCGGAGCGAAGGCGAGGACGGCGATGCAGACGGACGTGCTTACACGAAGGATTCGGCGGATCACGGCGGGTCTCCTCTCCCATCCTCGACGAAGCTCTTCCAGCCTCGACGAAGGTCGGCTGTTAGTTATCGGCTGTAAGTTATCCCGGCGAGGGTAACGACGTCCATACCGGAGGTCACGCCTGAAGCGATGCTATCGCCAATCGTCGATGATGTAGACGCCGGGGCGGCAATAGCCGGGATCGTTTTGCCGGTGCATGGCGACGCCCTGGACGACCGTGCGAAATCCGCGAGCGACGAGGTGGCGATAGGCTTGGTGCCGTGCCATGTTCGCACCAGCCAACAGGTTCGGCATGCCGACCGCGACGGCCAAGGCCCCGCAGGCATCGAGTAACCGAAGGTAATTGCGTTCAGCCGCAGGGCCGTCACGGACCGCACCGAATTTAATGAAGCAAGTGTTCGCGCCGGCTTCGCTGCGCGGCCCATAGTGACACACCGCGAATGCCGCAATGCCATCGGCGTCTTCGACCAAAACCGTGTCGCCGATATCTTGCGCGTGCGTTGCGCCGATTTCAGCGGAGAGGTCAAGACCGGGGTAAAGCGTCGCGGCTGCGTCCCGGCAGGCGCGCAGAGCCTCTTCGCGCTGCCCTGCGGTCAATGCACCAAAGCGCGACCAAGCGGCCGATTTCATCGCCACGGCCGGCGCGGTCATGAGCGCGGTGAGAAACCGCGGGTAGAAGCCGAACTTCTGATACAGCGCAACATGCTTGGCACTGTTCGCGAACGTGAACAGCCCGACCTGCGGCGTCGCCCAAGCATCGAATTGCTCCATTGTCCTGGCCAACAACAGTTGCCCGACGCCGCGCCCTTGAAGATCGGGACGCACCGTCAGCGGGCCAAGGAAGCCGACGCTCCCCCAATTGGTCGCAAAGTTCGACCCCACCAGCTTGTCGTCGATCATTGCGCCGAATGCGGCGACGTGAGCGGAACGTTTGCGGCCGTACACGTAGTCCCGATCGACCCAGAATGCGTGCGGCTCCGGAACGCCGAGGAACGTGCCGAAGGCAAGACGGAAAATTCGCTCGGCTTCCGGCAAATCTTCCTCACGGAGGTTGATCACCGCGGTCTCGCCGGCATTCGTCATGCCGTCCGCAGCGGCAGCATGTTGTGCCATTGGATCGTACCCCATCCGCTGGTCGACCGGCCGAAACTCGCTCAGTCCACGTCCTCGATTTCCTTTGCGGGGTCGCCGAAGGCCTTGTGGGCCAGCGCGGCCGCCATGAACTCGTCGAGGTCGCCGTCGAGCACCGCGCCGGTGTTGGAGGTCGATACGCCGGTGCGCAGGTCCTTCACCATCTGATAGGGCTGCAGCACGTAGGACCGGATCTGGTGGCCCCAGCCGATATCCGTCTTGAGCGCCTGCTCGGCCGCCGCCTGGGCTTCGCGCCGCTTGAGCTCGCGCTCATAGAGGCGAGCCCGCAGCATGGTCCAGGCCGTGGCCCGGTTCTTGTGCTGGGAGCGCTCGGCTTGGCAGACCACGGCGATGCCGGTGGGGATGTGGGTCAGGCGCACCGCCGACTCGGTCTTGTTGACGTGCTGGCCGCCGGCGCCGCCGGAACGCATGGTGTCGGTGCGCACGTCGGCCTCGTTGATGTCGATGATGATGCGATCGTCGACCACGGGATAGACGTTGACGCTCGCGAACGAGGTGTGGCGGCGCGCATTGGAGTCGAACGGCGAGATGCGCACCAGCCGGTGCACGCCGTTCTCGCTCTTGAGCCAGCCGAAGGCATTGTGGCCCTTGATCTGGACCGTCGCCGACTTGAGGCCGGCCTCCTCCCCCGCGGTCTCTTCGAGGTATTCCACCTTGTAACCGTGCTGTTCGGCCCAGCGCGTATACATGCGCAGCAGCATATTGGCCCAATCCTGGCTCTCGGTGCCGCCGGCGCCGGCATGGACCTCCAGGAAGGAGTCGAAGCCGTCGGCCTCGCCGGACAGGAGCGCCTCGAGTTCGCGTCGCGCGACCTCGGCCTTGAGGCGTTTGAGCACCGCCTCCGCGTCGGCGACCACCGCCGCGTCGTGCTCGGCATCGCCGAGTTCGATCATGGTGACCTGGTCTTCGACGTCACGCTCGATGCGGCCGATGGCGGTGAGACTGTCCTCGAGCGACGTGCGCTCCTGCATCAGCCGGCTGGCGCGCTGGGGGTCGTTCCACAGGTTGGGGTCTTCGGCGAGATGGTTGAGCTCGGCGAGGCGGGCGCGCGCCTTGTCGAAGTCAAAGATGCCTCCTCAGCAGCCCGACCGACTGCTTGATCTCTTCGACGAGGGTCACGATTTCAGCGCGCATTGTTTTTTCACCGGGTGATGCAGCCACTGGCCGGATGTAGCGACTTGCGATGTAGAGACTTGCGGGATGTAGCGACCTTGCCGGCAATGCGCAACCGGCGCAGTGGAATGCGCGCCCGGTGCTGCCGTGCTCATGCCTGCCGGGGCCGATGCCTTCAATACAATCCGCCGGTGACCCCGGCGCGAACCGCACGTTCAGTATCGGGACTGCTGGCGCTCTCGAACCCACCGGGCCCGATACCGCCGTCGGGCGGGGCGGTGCCGGGCTTGAAGGCCTCCAGGATCGCGCTCTGGGTTCCGAGCGTGGCGCGCTGGCCGGTCTTCACGTCGACCCGGATCAGCTTGATGCCGGGCGGCACGCGGAACGACATCGGCGGCTTGTCGGCCAGTGCGTACTTGAGGAAATCCTTGACGATCGGCGCCGAAATATGGCCGCCGGTGGCGCCGCGGCCGAGGTGGCGCGGCTTGTCGTAACCCATGTAGACGCCGACCGCGAGATCGGCCGTGAAGCCGACGAACCAGGCGTCCTTCTCGTCATTGGTGGTGCCGGTCTTGCCGGCCACCGGCTTGCCGACCTCCTTGAACCCGGCATCCGCGCCGGTGCCGCGCTGGACCACGCCTTCCATGATCGAGGTGATCTGGTAGGCGGTCATGGGATCGAGCACCTGCTCGCGGCGGTCGATCAGGCCGGGCTCCGGCTGATTCTCCCATTTGGTCGCGTCGCAGGCGCGGCATTCGCGCTGGTCGTGCTTGTAGATGGTGCGGCCGTAGCGATCCTGGATGCGGTCGATCAAGGTCGCGTTGACCCGGCGCCCGCCATTGGCGAACATCGAATAGGCCGTGACCATGCGCATTACCGTCGTCTCGCCGGCGCCGAGCGCATAGGAGAGATAGTTCGGCAGGCTGTCATAGACGCCGAAGCGCTTGGCATATTCCCCGATCAGCGGCATCCCGATGTCCTGGGCGAGCCGGACCGTCATCACGTTGCGGGAATGCTCGATGCCGAAGCGCAGCGTCTGCGGCCCGAAGAACTTGCTCTCGTAGTTTTCCGGACGCCAGATGCCGACGCCGGGGCCCTGGTCGATCTCCAGGGGAGCGTCCATCACGATCGACGACGGCGTGTAGCCGTTGTCGATGGCGGCCGAATAGACCAGGGGCTTGAAGGCGGAGCCGGGCTGGCGCATCGCCTGGGTGGCGCGGTCGAACTGGCTCTGGTCGAACGAAAAGCCGCCGACCAGCGCCAGCACGCGGCCGGTCAGGGGATCCATCACCACCATGCCGCCGGAAACCTCGGGAATCTGGTGCAGCTTGTACTGGCCTTCCTTGCCGGCGCCGAGCGGCTCGACGTAGATCACGTCGCCGGGAGCCAGGACCTGGGTCAGCCGCAAGGGATTCTTCGGGCCCGACGGCCGCGTCCATTTGGCGGTTTCGACGGGAATGATCCCGATCTGCCGCTCCCGGACCACCGCGCCGCCCGGCTCGCGAGGCGGCTGCAAGCCGATGCGGGCAGCCTGATCGCTGGTCTCGAGCACGACCGCGAGGCGCCAGCCGATATCGGCGAAGGCCCGCACGTCCGCGAGCTTGATGCCCCAGTCGCCGCCGACGCCGCCAAGTTCGATCTTGGTCACCGGGCCGCGATAGCCGCGTCCCTCGTCGTAACGCACGAGGCCGTCGGACAGCGCCTTGTGCGCGATCACCTGCATCTTGGGGTCGAGGGTGGTGCGCACCGACAGGCCGCCCTCATAGAGCCGCTTCTCGCCGTATTTTTCCAGAATTTCGCGGCGCACGTCCTCGGCGAAATAGTCGGCGGCGAAAATATGCGCGCCGGTCGCGCGCTGGGTGACGGTGAGCGGTTCCTTCCTCGCCTTCTCGCCGGCATCGGCGGCGATGTAGCCGTTCTCGACCAGCCGCTCGATGACGTAATTGCGCCGCTCGATCGCGCGGTCGCGATTGCGGAACGGGTGCAAGTCGGTGGGCGCCTTGGGCAGCGCGGCCAGATAGGCCGCCTCCGCGATGGTCAACTCGTTCACCGACTTGTCGAAATAGAGCAGCGAGGCGGCCGCGACCCCGTAGGCGGAAAAGCCGAGATAGATTTCATTGAGGTAGAGTTCGAGGATCTTTTCCTTGCTGTAGGTGCGCTCGATCTTGAGCGCGAGCAGCGCCTCCTTGATCTTGCGATCGAACGACACCTCATTGGTCAGGAGAAAGTTCTTCGCGACCTGCTGGGTGATCGTGGAGGCGCCCTGCGGCCGCCGTCCCTTGCCGAAGTTCTGCAGATAGAGCAAGCCGGCGCGGGCGATGCCGCCGAAATCGAGTCCCGGGATGCTCGTAGAAGTTCTTGTCCTCGGCCGAAATGAACGCGTTGATGACGAGCTTGGGCACCGCCTGGATCGGAAGATAGAGGCGCCGCTGCTTGGCGTATTCGGCCAACAGCTCGCCGTCGGCGGCATGCACCCGCGTCATCACCGGCGGCTCGTAATCCTCGAGCTGGGAATAGTCCGGCAGGTCCTTGGAGAAATGGTAGAGCAGGCCGGAAATCGCCCCCACCGAGACGATGAAGATCAGCGTTCCCGCCGCGAACAGGAAGCCGAAAAATCTAAACAGCAATCTCATCGACGGTTAAACCCCCGGCCGTTCGAGAGATGCCGGCCCTGCCGGTCTCCCATCCCGGCAGCCGCTCCTGCGGCGGCCACCCCCTGACGCAACGATCATACCCGCAATCATGGGTTTCGTCGCCCGGTTTTATGGTCAAACTTTGTCCATGTGCCCCCACGACCCGCATCAATTGCGTCTTTCGTCACGCATTCTCATTGCGAATGGGAATCATCCTCATTGCGAATGGGAATCATCGCGAACGGGCGTCATTACGGGCGGCCGCCGGCACCGCCGGCGAATTGGGTGGTGAAGTAGGTGTGGACCGCCTGGGTGACGGCATCGCTCACCCGCGACCGCCATTGGTCCGAAACGAGCTGCTTGAGGTCGGCCGCATTGGAGACATAGCCGAGCTCGATCAGCACCGAGGGCACATCCGGCGCCTTGAGGACGCGGAAGCCCGCCGAACGCAGCGGATTCTTGTGGAGGCGCGCCGCATTCTTGAACTCGTTGACCACCGAGCGGGCGAATGCGGATGAAAAGGTCTTCGTCTCGCGCTGCGCGAGATCGATGAGAATGTCAGCGATATCACCGGGTTCTTCGGCGAGATTGACGCCGGCTATGATGTCCGCGCGATTTTCCGCATCGGCCAGGCGCTGCGCCTCGGCATCGGAGGCCTGATCGGACAGCGTGTAGACGGTCGCCCCATCGGCGGCACCGCCGCCGCGCGCCAGCGCATCGCAGTGGATCGAGATGAACAATTGCGCCTGCCGTGCCCGGGCAAACCGCACCCGATCCGCAAGTTGCACGAAAGTGTCGTCCGAGCGCGTCATCACCACGCGGTATTTGCCGGATTTTTCCAGCTTGTCGCGCAGCATGGTGGCGAACGAGAGCACCAGGTTCTTTTCCTGCTCGCCGCTCGGAGCATGGGTGCCGGTATCGATTCCGCCATGGCCGGGGTCGATGACGACGACCGGCCGGGTATCGCCGCCGGATTTGGCGGGCTCGTCACGCGGGCGACGGCGGCTCGGCGAGGCGCGGCAGGCGGTTGTCGATCGCCGCCGCGCGCAGGAAGGTCTCGCGGTCGACCGGGCTCACATCGAGCACGAGGCGGGCCGGCTGGCCATCGTCGGGATCGAGCACGAACGCCCGGGTGACCCGGACCGGACCGGTGACGTCGATCACGATGCGGGAGCGCCCTTTCATCACCAGGCCGAATCGGAACGCCTTGATCACGCCGCGGCTGTGCTCGCCGGTCCTGGGCGGGAACTGGAAATTGACCTGGGGAATATCGACCACGACACGATAGGGGTCGGCAATGGTGAAGGCCCGCACATCGATCTTATGGGTGAGGTCGATGACCAGCCGGGTCTGCTTGTCGTCGCCGGCGAGGCGCGCGTCGGTCGCCACCGGGACGCCATCGCCGATCGCGGGCAGCGGCATCTGCGCCGCGCAGGGTACCGGCCAAAGCATTGCGAAGCCGGCAAAAACAGCGGCAGCCATCCCTGCAGCAATGCCCTGCCCGCGGTTCACCACCGAATCTCCAGCCCCAGTCCTCAGCCCCAGTTCTCCTGCAGCCCCATTCTCCTGCAGCCCTTGACTCCTACTAGGATGCCCATGGTTAAGCGATCTTGAAGGCCGCCGCCATTTCTTCTCGGGTGTGTGTTTTCGGTGGAGATCGTGGCGGAAAACAACGAACGCAGCCACCGTTCCGTACCGGTATACCTCGCACGATCCCGGCCCGTCCGGTGCGCTCCGGAAGTTGCGCGGAAGTTGCGACTTGCCATGCCGGGGGACACGCCGTAGATAAGGAGTTGCTGAAGGTTCGAAGTTTCCGGTTTTGCCGCGTAGGGCAAGTGACCCGTCCGAACGGCGCCTCCCATCGACCCATCCGCAGCGGATCAGGCGATAGGTCGGTTGCCGCTCCCCTCGAAGGATGACCGGAAGACGGTTTGCGGCCATATGGCCGCTCGTGCGAATCTCCCAGCAGAATCAAGGCGGCGCACCTTTGCGTTGCCGATCCAATTTAAGGGTCGATCCGCCATGGTGGGGATAACAGACGAGGCACGCCCGCTTCCCGGCCGCAAGGCCGCGACGGGCGCCGCCGCGTCCCGGTGGCCATGGCGCCACGCGTTCCTTTCTCACCCCTTACCAGGAACGCCGCACCCTGCGCCGCAGCAGCGCACCCGCGCGCGTCCCTACGAGACGCAACCATGCCAAACAAGATGCTTATCGACGCGACCCATCCGGAGGAGACCCGGGTGGTCGTGCTTCGCGGCAACCGGGTCGAGGAATTCGATTTCGAGTCCGCCAGCCGCCGCCAGCTCCGCGGCAACATCTATCTCGCCAAGGTAACCAGGGTCGAGCCTTCGCTCCAGGCCGCCTTCGTCGACTATGGCGGCAATCGCCACGGCTTCCTGGCCTTCAGCGAAATCCACCCCGATTACTACCAGATCCCGGTCGCCGACCGGCAGGCGCTGATCGACGAGGAAGAACGCGCCCACCGCGACGCCGAAGCGGAGGCCGACCGCCGCGCCGGCATGCGGCGTCGCCCGCGCCACCGCCCTGCCGCCCGCAACACCGAGACCGTCTCGAGCGAGCCGGTCGCCGCCCACGCAGGCGACGATCGACCCGACCAGCACGAATTCGAATCGGGCACGGAAACCGCGCCGGAAGCCGGTGCCGGCACTGCCGGGTTTGAAGCCGGCGACGCCGGGCACGCCAAGCCGGCCGCCGGCGACGAAGAGCATGGCCATCATGAGCATGAGCATCATGAGGCCGGCGAACACCATGAGGCCCGCGGCCGCCACGAGCACGAGCACGAGCTTGCGCCCCGAGATCCCCAGGATGATACCGAGATTCCGAGGAGAGCCGCGGGCACGATGCGTCGGAGGCCGAGGCCGCGACTTCATCGCCGTCCGACGAGCCGGATGATGGCGAGGGCGAACATGAGGCCGAGGACGAGCCCCACGCCAGGCACCCGCGGGAGTCCCGCGAGGACAACGGCGCCGACAACGGCGACGGCGAAGCCGAGGAAGAGGAGATCGTCGAATCGGTCGGCGGCGCCGACGCCATGGAAGAGGTTCCGGACCGTACGCCGCGCCACCGGCGCCAGTACAAGATCCAGGAAGTGATCAAGCGCCGCCAGATCATGCTGGTCCAGGTGGTCAAGGAGGAACGCGGCACCAAGGGCGCGGCGCTGACCAGCTATCTCTCGCTCGCCGGCCGCTATTCCGTGCTGATGCCGAATACCGCCCGCGGCGGCGGCATCAGCCGCAAGATCACCAACGTCCAGGACCGCAAGCGCCTCAAGGAGATCGCCGGCGATCTTGAAGTGCCGGAAGGCATGGGCGTCATCCTGCGCACCGCCGGCGCCGCGCGCACCAAGATCGAGATCAAGCGCGATTTCGAGTATCTGCTGCGGGCATGGGAAACGGTGCGCGACCTCACCTTGAAGTCGACCGCCCCGACCCTCGTCTACGAGGAGGGCTCGCTGGTCAAGCGCTCGATCCGCGACCTCTACAACAAGGACATCGACGAGGTCATCGTGGCCGGCGAGGCGGCCTATCGCGACGCCCGCGACTTCATGCGCATGCTGATGCCGAGCCACGCCAAGAACGTGAAGCCGTACCACGACAACCAGCCGGTGCTCGCCCGCTACGGCATCGAGAGCCAGCTCGACGCCATGTTCTCGCCGGTGGTGCAGCTTCGCTCCGGCGGCTACATCGTGCTCAACCAGACCGAGGCGCTGGTTGCGATCGACGTCAATTCCGGCCGCGCCACCCGCGAGCACCATATCGAGGACACCGCCCTCAAGACCAATCTCGAAGCGTCCGAGGAGAGTCGCCCGCCAGTTGCGGCTGCGCGACCTTGCCGGGCTGATCGTCATCGATTTCATCGACATGGACGAAAAGCGCAACAACCGGTCGGTGGAGCGGCGGCTCAAGGAATGCCTCAAGAACGACCGCGCCCGCATCCAGGTCGGCCGCATCTCCCATTTCGGCCTGCTGGAGATGTCGCGGCAGCGCATCCGCACCAGCGTGCTGGAAAGCTCGACCGACAAGTGCCCCCATTGCGGCGGCACCGGCCACGTCCGCTCGGTGTCGTCGGTGGCGCTGCAATGCCTGCGGATGATCGAGGAAACGCTGCAGCGCGGCGCGACCCATAACCTCACCGTGCGCACCCGCACCGACATCGCGCTCTACGTTCTCAATCACAAGCGCACCCACCTGCATGATCTCGAAAAGCGCTTCCAGATCACGATCACGGTGAGCGCCGATGCCTCGATCAGCGGGCAGCAGCCTTTCATGATCGAGAAGGGCGAACAGATGCACAGCCTGGAGCAGGCTCGCGCCATCGCCGCCCAATCGACCAGCGTTGCGGTCGTCGAGCCGCCCGAGGAGGATTTCTTCGAAGAGCCGGTCGAGGAGGAAGCCGAGATCGAGCGGGTGGAGGCCGAGGCGGACGACGAGGCCGATCCCTTCGAAGAGGAATCCGGCGAGGCTGGCGAATCGGCCGAATCCGCTGAAACGGCCGAGCGCGGCGAAAACGGCGAGGCCGGACGGCGACGCCGACGGCGCCGACGGCGCGGCCGCCGCGACGGTCCGCCGAGGCAAGAAGACGTCGTCCCGGGCGCGACCGAAGCCGCCGCGGGGCCGGGCGCAGAGGATGAAGCCGTCGAGGCGGAGGAACAGGAAATCATCGCGGCGGAGGGCGCTCCCCATGCCGTACCCGGCCAAGGAAATGGCCAAGGAAATGGCGACGGCAATGGCGACGGCGAGCGGCGACGGCGACGGCGTGGCCGCCGCGGCGGCCGGCGCAATCGCCGCGAGGAAGGCGAAGGCGCGATCACGCCGCCCGAATACGGCGTCGGTCCCATCGACGAGGAAGTGGTGGCCGCGGTCGCCGATTTCGGCGGCCCGCCCGTCGAGCATGTTCCCCATGAGGTCGGCGACTATGCGCCGGCGCGGGCGCAAGCCCGCACGGAGGGAACCCGCACGAAACATGCTGTGACGGAGCCGGCCCTCGCGGAGCCTATTGCCGAAACCCACGCAGAGGCTCCCCGTCCGCCCGACGCGCCCGTCCATGCCGACATGCCGCCGGCGGTAGCGCCGGTTCGTCCGGCTCCTCCCGCCCCTGCCCCGGCCGTTAGCGAACCGCGTCCCGCCAAGGAGCCGTCGCGCCGCCGTTCGACCGTGCGCGAGCCGGCACCCTTCGTGATCGGCGCCGCCACGCCGCCGGCGTCGGCGGTGGCAGCGCCCACGCCGGTCGCGGCGGAAACGCACGGGCAGATGCCCGCTCCGGCAGAAGCCGGGGTCGGATTCCACCGCCTCGGCACCGCGACGGGCCGGCTGGTGGGCCAAGCGCATCTTCGGCGAGAAGGAGTGATCCTCCTCGCCGCAACGTCCGCACAGGCGCGGCCGGTACCGCGTTGACACCGATCATGACTGCGTTTGCACTCTTCGAGACGGCGATCGGAGGCTGCGCCATTGCGTGGAGCAGCGCCGGTATTCTCGCCTTGCAACTTCCCGCCGCAAACGACGACCGCACCCGCGCGCGGGTGCTGCGCCGATGGCCGGATGCCCGCGAGGACGCGCCGCCGCCCGCCGTGCAGCACGCGGTCGACGGCGTTATCGCGCTGCTGTCGGGGGCGGCCGTCGACCTCTCCACGGTGGCGCTCGACATGGAGCGCGTGCCGGCGTTCGACCGCCGGGTCTATGAGGCCGCGCGCGCCATCCCGCCGGGCAAGACACTGACCTATGGCGACATCGCGGCCCGGCTCGGCGATCCCGGCGCGGCACGCGAAGTCGGCCAGGCGCTGGGGCAAAATCCGTTCGCGGTCATCGTGCCGTGCCACCGCGTGGTCGCCGCCGGCGGCAAGACCGGCGGATTTTCCGCCACCGGCGGCGTCACCACCAAGCTCCGCCTGCTCGAAATCGAGCGCGCGCAATTGGGTGGCGGGCCGACCCTGTTCGATCGCGACGATGCGTTCGCACGGCTGCAGCGCCGCGGGTAACGGCCGCTCCCCCTTTATCGCGCCCGCACCGCCCACAGCGTCAGCGCGCCGGCGACCGCGGTCGGCAGCGCCAGCACCCAGGGACCGGCGGTCTCGTAGCCGAGCGCGCCGAGCGCCGTGCCGGCGAAGAAGGCGAGCGGCAGCGGCACGCCATCGGCGAGACGGCGGCACGCGGCCGTGTGCTGGCGCGCCATCTCGGGATCCGGGTCGAGGTCGCCGCCGCGGCGTAGCCGCCAGGTCACGGCCGCCGTCAGCGCCGCCTGGGTCGCATCGATGGCGATCTGGGTGGTGTTGGTGGTCATGACGTTGGTGGAGGCCACCCCGCGCAGCAACAGGCGCACCAGCGCGCTCTGCACGCCCATGGCGGCGAGGCCGAACAGCGCGGCCGCGAATGCCGCGGCCGGCGGCGGAGTTGGAAACGGCGCACCGAGCACCATCAGCGTCGCGAATCCGGCGATCAGCACGGTTTCGAGCAGCAGGCCGCAGGCCAGCGCCGGCAGGCCGTTGGCCGCCGCAGTGGTGGCAACGAGGGTCGCCGCGACGCCGGCGGCGAAGAATACGGGAACCGCGAGCAGGACCGTCGCGCCGGGCCAGCCGGACGCGATGAGGGAGGTGCCGACAAAGACGTAACTCCCGGTCAGTTGGGCGACGAACAATCCGAACAGGCCGAGGAAGGTGCAGGCGTCGACAAAGCCGGCGACAGTGGCGAGCAGGATCGCCACCGGCCGCGGCGGTTCGACCTGGGAAACGCTGGCGGACCATTTCATCGCGGGGGACCTTTGTCGTCGCCGTCGGCATCACCGCTGCCGGCTGCCGTCGCGAGATCGTAGATCCTGCGCAGCCCGCGCGGAACGGCTCACTCGCTGGAGAGGATGACGTTCTTGAGGATCGGATAGATCTGGTTGGTCCAGCGGTTGCCGCTGAAGACGCCGTAATGGCCGACGCCCGCCTGCATGTGGTGGCGCTTGAGATAGGGCCGCAGGCCGCTGCAGAGGTCGTGGGCGGCGAGCGTCTGGCCGACCGCGCAGATGTCGTCGCGCTCGCCCTCGACGGTGAGCAGCATGGTGCGGCGGATGGCGCGCGGCTCCACCGGCACGCCGTTCCAGGTCAGCTTGCCCAGCGGCAGCGCATGCTCCTGGAACACCCGCCGCACGGTCTCGAGATAGAATTCGGCGGCGAGGTCGAGCACCGCGAAGTATTCGTCGTAGAAGGCCTTGGTGACCTTCGCCTTCTCGAAGTCGCCATTGGCGAGGTGGTCGTAGAGGTCGCGGTGCGCCTTGATGTGCCGCTCGATGTTCATGGTCATGAAGGCGGCGAGCTGGACGAAGCCGGGATAGACCTGCCGGAACGCGCCGGGATAGCGCATCGGCACGCGGGCGATCAGATTCTGCTCGAACCATTCGATCGGCTTGGAATTGGCGAGCTCGTTGACCTTGGTGGGATTGACCCTGGTGTCGATCGGCCCCGCCATCAGGGTCATGCTGCGGGGCTGCGCCGGATTGTTGTCCTGCGCCATCACCGCGGCGGCGACGAGGACGGCGACGCAGGGCTGGCACACCGCGACCACATGGGCGCCCGGCCCGATCGTCTCGAGAAATTCGACGATGTGCTGGATGTATTCGTTGAAGCCGAACCGGCCCTTCGCGCGCGGGACGTCGCGGGCATTGTGCCAGTCGGTGATGTAGACGTCGTGATCGGCGAGCAGCGTGCGCACGGTGGCGCGCAGCAGCGTCGCGAAATGTCCCGACAGCGGCGCCACCAGCAGTACGCGGGGCTGCGCGGCATCGATATCCTTCTTGAAATGCAGCAGGGTCCCGAACGGCGTCACGCGCGCGGCCTCTTCATGCACCGCGACTTCCTGGTTTCCCACCATCACGCTGTCGATGCCGAAAGGCGGCCGGTTGTGGCTCAGCCCGGCGCGCGAGATCAGCTCATAGGCGGCGGTGAGATTGCGCGTGAACGCGATCGTTCCGGTGGATTGCACAGGCGCCATCGCCTTGATCGCGAAATCCGCCAACGTCCGCACCGGAACCATGAAATCGGTATGCGCCTGGTAGGCTAGATAAAGCATTCGCTGCTCTTGCCCCTGGGACGGGATGGTCCGGCAGCCACCGCATCCGATTGCCCGCGGCAGTAAGGCTAGTGTAATTTTTGTTGCAGTGCGACAAAAATTTGCACATCGTTGTCACAAGCGGCGGCGCGAGCGCCGCGGTGCTTGCGGGAGGCACGCGCGGCAGCTTCCGTGGATGTTGCGTAAGCTGCTGATTATCTTCATGTTATACGCTGGGCGGATGCGCCGCCCGAGCGGAGGGGGATTAAGATGGCCGAGGCCAAGCTGACGATAGCGAGCAAGAATTACGGCTCATGGTCCCTGCGCGGCTGGCTGTTGTGCAAGATCGCGGGCCTGGAATTCGACGAGCAGATGGCGGGGGCGGACGACCCCTCCACCCGGGCCGAGCTTCTGCTGCTGTCGCCCTCGTTCCTGGTGCCGCGCCTCACCACCGGGGCGATCAAGGTGTGGGACACCCTCGCCATCGCCGAATATCTCAACGAGATCTATCCGCAGTCGGGCCTGCTGCCCAGAGACACCGCCGACCGCGCCCGCTGCCGCTCGGTGTCCGGCGAGATGCATTCCGGCTTTTCCAATCTGCGCTCGGCGCTGCCCATGAACATCAAGGGCCACTATCCCGGCTTCAAGGTCTGGGCCGGAGCGCAGGCGGACATCGACCGCATCACCACCATCTGGCGGGAATCCCTCGCCGCCTCCGGCGGGCCGTTCCTGTTCGGCACGTCGCCCTCCATGGCGGATGCGATGTACGCGCCGGTCTGCACCCGTTTCCTCACCTACGACGTGAAGCTCGACAGCGAATGCGCCGCCTATTGCGCGACCATCATGGCAATGCCCGAGATGAAGGAATGGGTCGCCGCCGCGCTCACCGAGCCGGACGAGGTGCTGGAGCTCGACGTGGAGTTTTGAGGGGCGGCGACGCGGTGCCGTCAGATTTCGCGTGGACTGAATGCCCCGTGCGAAACGACCCATGTGGAGATGGAAGTCTGCGGGATATGATATACTGTCGTCTGGTGACTCTGGCGTTCGATGCCAAGTTATCAAATTCACCAATTGCCAAGAGTGAATTGTGATGGCGGTTCAACATCTCTTCAATTCCACGGGCGAATGGATCGCCTTTCGGAGGGGAAAATTTGTTTTCTCGACTGACGGGACGTGGATCGGTTGGCTTCCATGGGACGAGAGCGAAGTAGTAGACACGTCCGGTGCCTACCTTGGACACATCAACGGCCGGAATAGGTTGTTTAGGAAGGTCTACAATCCCTTTAGGGGCTATCCGGGCTACCCAGGTTACCCTGGCTACCCGGGGTATCCGGGATTCGCTGGGTACGCGCCGCTCCCCGCCGGCATGATCGACGCCGATCTGGAGAAAGTGCCCCGATGACTGATGCGTCGGGAACGCCGCCGCCCAAGAGGCCAAATTTTAAGGACGAACTTGCGATTGACAGCATCGAAGAGGGGAGCGGCCCCGAGGTGCTGAGGCGCGCAATCCTTATCCACAATCAGACGGTGGCTGCGATCTCAAACTTCCATGGACTATTTGTGGACAGCCAAAAGGCCGGTTCAGAAGTCCGCGACACACGGTGAGGAGGATCTTCTTCGCGCAATGCTCTTGTTTGCATGTTCTGGTCTTGATGCCGTGATTAAGCAACTCATTCAGGACGCCCTTGGGACCGTGCTCGGCCATGACGAAGGTGCGCAACGTGAGTTCAAGAAGTTTGCTGAGCGCCGGCTCAAGAAGGCATCGACTGGCGATGAACGCGACAGAGGCGGCAGTGGCCAATATTTTACAGATGTGGGCTTTTTGGCGGAGCTGCTAGTCAGCTTCGATCCCCGGTCCCAAGCCTTCAGTCGCGAGATCAGCTTCTCAAAGTCGCAGCTCACTTCGCGCTCACGAAAGACGAGGTGATGGAGAACGACAAAATCACCAAGGAGGCGTTCGACGCCCGAAACCAAATTGCGCACGAGATGGATGTCGATCTTGCGAGTGGAAAGGGCCGCAGGGAACGCGACTATGAAACGATGGTGTGCTGGTGTGAGAACATCGCGCGAGTATCATTCAGATTCATCGAGAGAACCGCAGCCAAGATAGAAGGGGCAACTGACGCGGCGGCAGGCGGCTAAGCTACAGCTTGCGTGCAGCCCCCGCTACGGTTTCGGCAGGCTGCCTGCTTAATTTGCCTCATCAACCCAAGCCGGCCGTCAGTCTCGCTGTTGCGGACGATGACTGAACATGGTTCGTCTTGCTTTGCCTCCAGCAAAGCGATTCGCCGATGTCTGCGGCCTATCTCGACAAGCTCAACCCCGACCAGCGCCGCGCTGTCGAGCACGGTGTTTGCGAGCACAAGGATCGCGGGCGCTGCGATCCCGCGACCGACGCCGCGCTCCTGGTGATCGCGGGTGCCGGATCGGGCAAGACCAGCACGCTCGCCCATCGCGTGGTGCATCTCGCCGCCAACGGCGCCGATCCCCGCCGTATCCTGCTCATGACGTTCTCGCGACGCGCGGCCGTCGAGATGACGCGGCGGGTGCAGCGCATCGCCAATGAGGCGTTCGGTGCGAACCGGCCCGCCTCAGGCGGCGCATTTGCCGGGGCGCTGACGGGAGCGCTGAGCTGGGCCGGCACCTTCCACGCCATCGGCGCGCGGCTGCTGCGGGAATACGCCCGGCAGATCGGATTGGAGCCGGCCTTCACCATCCATGACCGCGAGGATTCCGCAGACCTGATGAACCTGGTTCGGCACGATCTCGGCTTCTCCGCCAAGGAAAGCCGGTTCCCGACCAAGGCGACCTGCCTCGCCATCTACTCCCGCGCCGTCAATGCCGAGCAGGAGCTCGCGGCCGTGCTGGCAAAATCCTACCCTTGGTGCTGCCCCTGGGAGGACGAGTTGCGCGCGTTGTTTGCGGCCTATCTCGACGCCAAGCAGCGCCAGCACGTGCTCGATTACGACGATCTCCTGCTCTACTGGGCGCAGATGATGTGCGAGCCGTCGATCGCTGAAGGCGTCGCCGGCCGGTTCGACCATGTGCTGGTCGATGAGTATCAGGACACCAACCGGCTCCAGGCCTCGATCCTGCTCAAGCTCAAGCCGGACGGGCGCGGCTTGACCGTCGTCGGCGATGACGCGCAATCGATCTACTCGTTCCGGGCGGCCACGGTCCGCAACATTCTCGAATTCCCCGCGCAATTCCGGCAGCCCGCCGCCGTGGTGACGCTCTCGCGCAATTACCGCTCGACCGAGCCGATCCTGGCGGCGTCCAATGCGGTGATCTCGCTGGCGGCCGAACGCTTCACCAAGAATCTTTGGTCGGGGCGCCCGTCGAGCGATCGTCCGAGGCTCGTGACGGTTGCCGAGGAGATCGACCAGGCGCGCTATGTCGCCGGACGCGTGTTGGAGAACCGCGAGAGCGGCACCCTCTTGAAGGCGCAGGCGGTCCTGTTCCGCGCCTCCCATCACAGCGCCGCGCTGGAGATCGAGCTGGCCGTGCGCGGCATTCCGTTCGTCAAGTTCGGCGGCTTGAAGTTCCTCGACAGCGCCCATGTGAAGGATTTGCTCGCCTGCCTGCGCTGGGCAGAAAATCCGCGCGACCGCGTCGCCGGTTTCCGTGTGCTCCAGTTGCTGCCGGGCATCGGCCCCGCCAAGGCCGGCCGGATTCTGGACCAGACCGGGAGCGCCGGGGCCGCTCTCGCCGAATTGCATTCGCCGGGCAGCGCCGGGGCCGAATGGTCCGCTTTCGCCGACATGACGCGCTGCCTGTCGCTGCGGCTCGCCGGTTGGCCTGCGGAGATCGAGGCGGTGCGGCGGTGGTACGAGCCCCACCTCGAACGCATTCATGACGATGCGCCGGCGCGCAAGGCCGACCTGATGCAGCTCGAGCAGATCGCCGCGGGCTATCCGAGCCGGGAGCGCTTCCTCACCGAACTCGCTCTCGACCCGCCCGACGCGTCGAGCGACGAGGCCGGCGCGGCGCATCTCGACGAGGACTACCTCATCCTGTCGACGATCCATTCCGCCAAGGGCCAGGAGTGGTCCGCGGTGTTCGTGCTCAATGCCGTCGACGGCTGCATCCCCTCCGATCTCGCCGCCGGCGAAACCGAGGAAATCGAAGAGGAACGCCGCCTGCTCTATGTCGCGATGACGCGGGCAAAGCACCAGCTCGACATCCTGGTGCCGCAGCGATTCTACGTCCACCAGCAATCCCGCGGCGGCGACCGCCACCTCTATGCCTCGCGCACCCGCTTCGTGCCGGACGCGATGCTGGCGCTGTTCGAGCAGCGGACCTGGCCGGTGCGGGCGCAGGAGCCGGGGCGCGCCGCCGGGAGAGCGGAGGCGCGGGTCGACATCGCGGCGCGATTGCGGGCGCGGTGGCGTTGACGTGTCGACGGAGGTCAGATTCCGATATCCTCTGGAGGGTCACTTGGTCCGGGAGATCAATACCTCTGAGCGACAGAAGCAGCGCCGGCCACCCCGTTAAACTTTGATGTTAATGTGGTGTCCTGCTATGAAAGCAAAAGGTGGCTAAGACAAATGAGCGGTGCGCAACCGGCGCATCGTGTCGGATGGCGTTTCAAATTGGGAGGGTGATCGTCTATGACGGACGCACTCAAGAGCCTCTTGGAGGCTGCGAAGAAGATCGAGCCAACGGCTGAACAACGGGAAATGCAACGGCGCAGCTTTGCGTTTGGGAACACAGCTTTTGAGAACGAGCTTATCACGCGCGAAATGATAGACCGTCAGGCTGAAGAGCTTGCGCGAGAAGCGATTGAAAAACTTGCGCGAGATGCAAATGAGCCTCGAGGATAGACGAGACAGCAAGGCATTAGAGCCGGAGCTTATCGCCGATCCGAAGAAGAAGGCCGAAGCCGAAGCCAGGAACGGTCTCCGCCAGTATGACGCCGGCGTAAGTACGATTTCAGACAGCCCTGGACAGAGGCGCATTCAAGTTGCGGCCATCTTTGATCTTGGGACTTCATCGCGAGGCCTTGAACGGTATCAGCTCGTACGCAGGGAATTACCGTCCTGCCGGTGTCAATATCCAAGGCAGCAGGCACCATCCGCCGGGCGCTCATTTGGTGCCGGAGCTTGTGGAGGATCTATGCGATTACGTCAACGAGAAGTGGGCTGAAGCAACACCGATCCACCTCGCGTCCTATGTGATGTGGCGGCTCAACTGGGTCCACCCCTTCGCCGACGGCAATGGGCGCACGTCCCGCATAACCTCCTACGTGGTTCTCTCTATTCGAGCCGGTTACATCTTGCCTGGAACTCCCACCATTCCTGATCAAATCGTGGACAACCGGGGCCCGTATTTTGGGGCGCTCGACGCTGCAGATGATGCCTTTAGCAAGGGCAAGATCGACGTTAGCAAGATGGAAGAACTGGTCGGCTCTCTCCTTGCCCATCAACTCGCGACTTTCTACCAATCAGTCGGCGGCAAGCTTCCAGAAGCGTTCTCGCCCTGAATTGAATCAACGAAACGAAGAATGATCCGTTGGCGGATAGCCAATGATGGCCCCCTCATCCCCGTTTGAGCCACCCCGCGATCCGCTCCACCCCTTCGCGCATGTCTTCGGTCGCGCCCGCATAGCTGAACCGGATGTAGCGCTTCCCGTGCACGGGATCGAAATCGTTGCCGGGGGTGGCGGCGACGCCGGCTTCCTCCAACATGCGGCCGGCGAAGCCGAGACTGTCGTCGCAGAAGCGCGAGACGTCGGCATAGAGGTAGAACGCGCCGTCGACCGGCAGGAAGGTGTCGAGCCCGGCGCGCGGCAGGCCGTCGACGAGGACGCGGCGGTTGTCCTCGTAGCCGTGCTTGACCGCCTCCATCTCGTCGGCGCCGTCAAATGCGGCGAGCGCCGCCACCTGCGACAGCGTCGGCACCGAGATCGCGAGGTTCTGCTGCAGCCGCTCGAGCGGCCGCACCAGCGCGTCGGGCGCCACCATCCAGCCGACCCGCCAGCCGGTCATGCAGAAATATTTCGAGAATGAATTGAGCACCATCGTGTTGGCGGACAGCGCGAGCGCGGTCTGCGCCGGGAAGGCGTAGTCGAGGCGATGGTAGATTTCGTCGGAGATGCAGCGGATGCCCTCGCCTTCTGCTGCCGCAATCAGCGCGCCGAGCGCCGGCGCAGTCATCATGGTTCCGGTCGGATTGGCCGGGCTCGCGAACAGGAGCCCGGCGAGCGGCCGCGCGCGATGGGCGGCGATCAGCGCCTGCGGCGTCAGTGCCCAGCGGTTCTCGGCCGAGATCTCGATAGGCACCGGCTCGCAGCCGAGCGCAGCGAGGATGTTGCGATAGGGCGGATAGCCGGGACAGGCGATGGCGACCCGGTCGCCCGGTTCGAACATGGCGAGGAAGGTGAGCAGGAAGCCCGCCGAGGAGCCGGTCGTCACCACGACGCGGCCGGGATCGACGTCGACGCCGTAGCGCTCGCGGTATTGCGCGGCGATGCGCCGGCGCAGCGGCGGGATGCCCAGCGATTCGGTATAGCCGATCCGCGCCGCCGACAGGGCTGCATGAGCCGCCGCCCGCGCCGTCGAAGGCGCGGCCGCCGCCGGCTGGCCGACCTCCATATGGATGATTCGCCGGCCCGCCGCCTCGAGCCGCGCCGCCGCCGCCACCACGTCCATCACCATGAATGGCGGCACGTCGCTGCGCAGCGACGGCGTCACCGGATGTCTGGTCAAATCAAGCATTGTCGACTGGCCTCCCCCAGGGGCCCAGGACCTCGCCCAGGACCTCGCCCCTCTCCTGCCGCATTTGCCGCATTGATACCGGCGCGGCGGATTCGCGTGCTGACGATACGTGTTGGCGGCAGTTAATTGACCGCGGCTTATTGACCGTACTCGGTTGACCGTACTTGGTTGACCATACTTGGACACGTCCGTAGCTTGGCGCAGCGGGGTCGAGCAATAGCAATCCAAGATGACACCAGATCATTTTCCTCATAGGCCGCGATTCCGGCTGCGGGCGTCTCGTTTCGTCGCAGTGGCGACGGCCTGCGCGGTGGCGACCGCGAGCGTTTCGGTGCGTGCCGAAAAGGAAGGCGGCGGCCTGCCGGTCATCCGCGACGCCGAGGTCGAGCAACTGCTGCGGGATTACTCGACGCCGATCCTTCGCGCGGCCGGCCTCGGCCAGCGCAACATTCGCGTCGTCATCATCAACGACCGCAGCTTCAACGCCTTCGTGGTGGACGCCAAGCGCATCTTCGTCAATGCCGGCGCATTGATGGATGCGCAGACGCCGAACCAGATCATCGGCGTGCTCTCCCACGAAACCGGCCATATCTCCGGCGGCCATCTCGCCAAGCTGCGCGCCGAACTCGCCACCGCGCAGACCGCGGCCATCATCACGATGCTGCTCGGCCTGGGCGCAGTGGCCGCCGCGGCGACATCCCGCAACGGCGCGGTGGGAGGCAATCCCGGCCGGCGCGATGGTGGGCGCGCAAGGCGTGATTCAGCGCTCGCTGCTGGCCTATCAGCGCCAGCAGGAAGAGCAGGCTGACCGCGCCGGCGTGAACTTCCTCAACATGACCGGGCAGTCCGCCAAGGGCATGTACGAGACCTTCAAGCGATTCGCCGACCAGGGCCTGTTCGCGTCGACCCGGGCCGATCCCTATCTGCAGTCGCATCCGATGCCGACCGAACGCCTCGCTGCGCTGGCGGAAGTCGCGCGCACCAGCCCCAATTGGGAAAAGAAGGACCCGCCGGAGTTGCAGGCGCGCCACGACCTGATGCGGGCCAAGCTGTTCGGCTACATGGAGCGTCCCGACACCCTGCAGCGTCGCTATCCGGCGAGCGACACCAGCCTCGCGGCGCGCTATGCCCGCGCGGTGTCGACCTATCGCCATGCCGACCTCCGCATCGCCCTCGGCCAGATGGACGCCTTGATCCAGGCGCAGCCCAACAACCCCTATTTCTACGAGCTCAAGGGCCAGGCGCTGGTGGAATCCGGCCGCGCCCAGGACGCCATTGCGCCGCTGCGCCGGGCGATCTCGCTCGCCCCCGACCCGACCCTCATCCGCGTCATGCTCGGCCAGGCGCTGGTCGAGACCAATGACCCCCGCCTCCTCGACGAGGCGGTCGCGACGTTGCGCCACGTCGTGGCCAGCGATCCCGACATCGCAGACGCTTATGACCAGCTCGCCATGGCCTATGGCCGCAAGAACGATCTCGCCGATGCCGACCTCGCTTCGGCCCAGGCGGCGCTCGCCCGCGGGCAGCTCCCGACCGCGCGCCAACTTGCCAGTCGCGCCAAGGGGCGTTTTCCGGTAGGATCGCCGGGCTGGGTCAAAGCCGACGACATCGCGACCTTCAAACCGGCGCAGCAGGCCCGTGGGCCATTGTGATACGTGACACGCTGAACCGGTTGTGACACGTGAACCCTTGTGACACATGGGCCGTCATGATTTGCATTGAGAACTTCCAACAAGGACCCGAACACATGATCCCGAAGATGATTCGCCTGGCTGGAACGACGTGCATCGCCTCCCTGATGCTGGTCGCCGCAGCGCCGGCCGCCGAGCCGAATTTCTCCGAGCCGCAGAAGACCGAGATCGAGCAGATCATCCGCGACTACCTCGTCAGCCATCCCGAGGTGCTGCAGGAGGCGATTACCGAGCTCGACAAGCGCCAAGCCGCGGCCGACACCGAAAAGGCCAAGGCCGCGGTCTCCGCCAATGCCGCGACCATTTTCGATTCCACGCGCCAGGTCGTGCTCGGCAACGCCAAGGGCGACGTCACCCTGGTCGAGTTCTTCGATTACAATTGCGGCTTCTGCAAAGGCGCGCTGCCCCAGATGATGAGCCTGTTGAAGGACGACACCAACCTGCGGGTCGTGCTCAAGGAGTTCCCGGTGCTCGGGCCCGGCTCGGTGGAAGCGGCCAAGGTCGCGGTCGCCGTGCGCATGCAGGACAAGACCGGCAAGAAATACCTCGACTTCCATCAAAAGCTGCTCGGCGGCCGCGGCAAGGCCGACAAGGCCCGCGCGCTTGCGGTCGCCAAGGAGGTCGGGATGGACATGGCCCGGCTCGAAAAGGACATGGCGGGCGACGAGGTGCGGGTTTCCTTGGAGGAGAGCCTCAAGCTTGCCGAGACGCTGGGCCTCAACGGCACGCCGAGCTATGTCGTGGGCAATGACGTGGTGATCGGCGCGGTCGGCCTCGACGCGCTGCGCACCAAGATCAGCTCGGCCCGTTGCGGCAAGGAATCCTGTTGAGCGGACGCGGAGCGGCGAACCGGGCCGATTTTGGTCTCGGCAGGCGCCGGGAGATGCATTGTCCCGGCCCTCGATTGGCCGGGATCGCGCGACCCGCCGTCGCGGGCCGGTGCGAAGATGGGGCGCGATGCCGGGCACGCTTTACGTCATCAATGGACCTAACTTGAACCTGCTCGGCACCCGGGAGCCGGAACAATACGGCCGCTCGACGCTCGCCGACGTGGAGGCGTTGTGCCGCGATGCCGCCGAGCGCCACGGCTATGCGGTCGAGTTCCGGCAAACCAACCACGAGGGCGAATTGGTCGACTGGATCCAGGAGGCCGGACAAAAGCGCGCCACCGGCATCGTGCTCAACGCCGCCGCCTACACTCACACGTCGGTCGCGATCCTGGACGCCATCGGCGCCGCCGGGGTACCGACCATCGAGGTTCACATCACCAACATCCACGCCCGCGAGCCGTTTCGGCACAAATCCTATGTCTCGATGGCGGCCAAAGCGCTGATCTGCGGCTTCGGCATCGCCGGTTATGCGCTCGCCATCGACGGCCTTGCGGCCCTCGTCAAAGCCGGGCGGAGCTGACCGGTGCCGGACGATTCCGACAAGCTCGCCCCGCGCGCCACCGTCGACGAGGAGATGGTGCGCTCGCTGGCGCGCCTGCTCGACGAAACGAGGCTGACCGAGATCGAGATCGAGCAGGACGGGCTGCGCGTGCGCGTGGCGCGGCAGGCGGCACCGGCGCCGTTCGCGATCGCGACCTCCGAGGCCGCACGAATGATCCCGGGCGCGGTGAGTGCGCACCCCGCCGCAGCCGATCCGGCCGACCATCCGGGCGTCGTGACCTCGCCGATGGTCGGCACCGCCTATCGCGCGCCCGAGCCCGGCGCCAAGGCATTCTGCGAGGTCGGCACCGTCGTCAAGGCCGGCGAGACGCTCCTCATCATCGAGGCGATGAAGACGATGAACCAGATCCCCGCGCCCAGGGCGGGCACGGTGGTCCAGATCCTGTTCGAAGACGCCCAGCCGGTGGAATTCGGCGAACCGCTGATGGTCATCGAGTGAGCGCGCCCTCCGCTTCGCGCATGATCTCGACGACATCGACGCAACGTAGGGTGGGCAAAGCGAAGCGTGCCCACGCGGCCTTGCGATCGGTCGACAACGGCGCGGAAAAGACCTCGCGGTCGATTTCGACGCGACGGTGATCGAGATGCGACATGGTTGAAGAATCACCTCTTCATTTTGCATGCACCGCTTCGCGTGGGCACGCTACGCTTTGCCCACCCTACTATGGTGATGCCATCATCGTCAGAGCGCCATGTTCGAGAAAATCCTGATCGCCAATCGCGGCGAGATCGCGCTTCGCATCCTGCGCGCCTGCAAGGAGTTGGGGATTCCGACGGTGGCCGTGCATTCCACCGCCGACGCCGATGCCATGCACGTGCGCCTCGCCGACGAGAGCGTGTGCATCGGGCCGCCGCCGGCGCGCGACAGCTACCTCAATGTTCCCGCCCTGCTCACGGCCTGCGAGATCACCGGCGCCGACGCCGTGCATCCGGGCTACGGCTTCCTATCCGAGAACGCCCGCTTCGCCGAGATCCTGATCGAGCACGGCGTCCATTTCATCGGGCCGAAGCCCCAGCACATCCGCCTGATGGGCGACAAGATCGAGGCCAAGCGCACGGCGCTGCGGCTCGGCATCCCGGTGGTGCCGGGATCGGAGGGCGGCATCGCCTCGGAGACCGAGGCGCTCGCGACCGCCCGCCAGATCGGCTTTCCGGTGCTGGTGAAGGCCGCGGCCGGCGGCGGCGGACGCGGCATGAAGATCGCGCACCGCGAGGCCGATCTCGCAGTGGCGCTCGCGACCGCGCGCGCCGAGGCCAAAGCCGCATTCGGCGACGACGCCGTCTATTTCGAGAAGTATCTCGAGCGTCCCCGCCACATCGAAATCCAGGTGCTGGGCGACGGCCAGGGCCGCGCCATCCATCTCGGCGAGCGCGACTGCTCGCTGCAGCGCCGCCACCAGAAACTTCTGGAGGAGAGCCCCTCCCCCGCGCTCAACGGGCCGGAACGCGAGGCGATCGGCGAGAGGGTGGCTGCCGCCATGCGCGAGCTGAAATATCTCGGCGTCGGCACCGTCGAATTCCTCTACGAGGGCGGACAATTCTATTTCATCGAGATGAACACCCGGATCCAGGTCGAGCATCCCGTGACCGAGATGATCACCGACATCGACCTCATCCTGGAGCAGATCCGCATCGCCAATGGCGATCCCCTGACCATCGCGCAGAAGGACGTGAAATTCCACGGCCACGCCATCGAGTGCCGCATCAATGCGGAAAGCCCGGTGTCGTTTCGGCCCTCCCCCGGCAAGATCGTGCATTACCATCCGCCCGGCGGCATGGGCGTGCGGATCGATTCCGCGGTCTATCAGGGCTACGTGATCCCGCCGCACTACAATTCCCTGCTCGGCAAGCTGATCGTCCACGGCAAGACGCGCGGGGAATGCCTGATGCGGCTGCGCCGGGCGCTCGACGAGTTCGTCCTCGACGGCGTCGAGACCACGCTGCCGCTGTTCCGCGCTCTGGTGCGGGAAACCGACATCATCAACGGCGACTATCACATCCACTGGCTGGAGCAGTTCCTGGCCGACGGCGCGCGCCTGCCGTAGCCGGCCCCTGCGTACCGATCCCTCAGGATCGGCCCATTCGGCACGACCGCGCAGCATCAGCAGATGCGGCATCAGCAGAAGAAGGAACCCCAGCCATGACGACCAAGCCATGACGACCAGGCAAAAGATGCTCCCCGGTGTCGATCATCCGATCACCATCACGCCGAACCCGGCGCGGGTCGTCGTCTCCGTGGCGGGCCGTGTCATCGCCGATACGCGGGAGGCACTGACGCTGCGGGAGGCATCGTATCCGGGCGTCCAATATATCCCGCGCAAGGACGTCGACATGGCGCTGCTGGAACGCACCGACCACGCCACCTACTGCCCCTACAAGGGCGAATGCGCCTATTACAGCATCCCCCTCGGCGGCAAGCGGTCCGCGAATGCGGTGTGGACGTATGAGGATCCGTTCGCCGCTGTCGCGGCGATCAAGGACCATCTCGCCTTCTATCCCGATCGCGTCGAAACGATCGAGGAGCGGCCCGCAGCCTGACGGCGGTGGCGCAAAGCCAGACCGGCCGGGTCTCAGGCGGCGTGACGCCGCGCCACCATCCGTTCCACCGCCGCGCAGGCCTGGGCGAGGATGAAGGGCTTGGGCAGGAACGCCGAGCCCGCCACGGCGTTCTCGACCTCGCGGCGCCCGGAGGCACAGACCACCGCGACGCCGGCGCGCAGCGCGCGGATGCGGCGTGCAAGCTCGACGCCTTCGATGTCGCCGGCGGTGTCGATATCGGTGAACAGGACATCGGCACGGCCGCCGGCCGCGAGATACGCGAGCGCATCGCGGCCGTTGCTGAAGGTGTGGACCGAAAAGCCCGCCTCGGTGAGCGCGACCTCGATCATCAGGCCGACCAGCGCCTCGTCCTCGACCAGGAGCACGTCCGGCGATGACGCCGCCACAGCCTCACCCATTGGGTCTCTCCTTTGCCCTTTGCCTTTGCGGTCTCGCCTTTGCAAACCGTCGCCGGCGTGGCCGTGCGCGCGCGGTCGTTTGCAAATCTGCTTAAAATTAAGGACGCATTGATTAATTTTCGGTTAACGTGCAGGGTCTCAGCGGTCGGAGGGCGCGCCGCCCCCGGAATGACCACGCCGGGTCGCTCGTCAGCTTGCCCGGTCCACCCCGTAGCGAAGCGGGCGCCGGCACGCGGCTTGCTCTGTGCAAAGCCTCGAAAACCTCGAACCTGCGGCGCCAAATCCCTTGCGGATTGCGCGCCAAAGGAACAATTTTACGAAGCCCTCCGCGACGCAGACAGCATGGCCAGCCGCAACTCCGCCCAGGTCGAGATCACTCCCGAGGTGCTCCTGAAGGCTTACGCCTGCGGGATTTTCCCCATGGCGGAGAATGCCGACGATCCCGCGCTGTATTGGATCGAGCCGGAGCTGCGCGGGATCATTCCGCTCGAGACCTTTCACGTGCCGTCGCGGCTGGCGCGCACCGTGCGCGCGGAGCCGTTCGCCGTGGTCTGCAACCGCGATTTCGAGGCGGTGCTCGACGGCTGCGCCGCGCCCGGCCCCGGCCGCACCCGGACCTGGATCAACGGGCGGATCCGCAACCTCTACCGCAAGCTCTACGACATCGGCCATTGCCACACGGTCGAGGTCTATGACGGCGCCGCGCTCGTCGGCGGGCTCTACGGCGTGAGCCTCGGCCGCACCTTCTTCGGCGAGAGCATGTTCCATTGCGCCCGCGACGCCTCCAAGGTGGCGCTGGTGCACTTGGTCGCGCGGCTCAAGGCGGGCGGATTTCGCCTGCTCGACACCCAGTTCGTCACCGACCACCTCAAGACCTTCGGCGCCACCGAGGTGCCGCGCCGCCAATACCACAAGCTGCTGGCCGACGCTCTCGTGGGCGAAGCGGATTTCGCGGTGTTTCCGCTGGGCGAGCCGATCCCCGGCGCGACCGCGCTGTCACGGGCGACGACGCCGCGGGTTTAAGAGGCGGTCGCTACCGAATTTGAATCTGTCATGTGGGCGAAACATTGACGTCGTTCCGGGGCGCGCACTTGCGCGAACCCGGAATCCCGACGGCTTCGCCACTTGCACAGCAGCCTGAATCCGGTTCGCGCGAAGTGAGGGCGCGCGCCCCGCAATGACCGTGTTGAGTTCAGCGGATCAGCGGCGGCTGCAGCACGGCGCCGGTGGGCGGCTGCCGCGGCGGCTGGGGCTGGCGTTGCGGCGCCGGCGGGCGCTGCTGGGCCGGCGGCCGGGCGGCGGGGGCGGCCACCGGGGGCGGCGGCGGGGCGCCTCGGCGACGGCCTGGACGCCGCCTTTGCAGTCGGTGAGCCAGACGTCGTAGATCGCATGCTCGACCGCGTGCAGGCCGGGGCTCGCCGCGAACATCCAGCCGGTGAAGATGCGCCGCACCTCGCCCTGGAGCGTGACCTCGGCGACCTCGACGAATCCGTCGGTGAGCGGGGTCTCGGTCGGGGGCCGCGTATAGCAGGCGCGCGGCGTCACCTGGAGGGCGCCGAACTGCACGGTCTCTCCGATCGCCGCGTCGAAGGCGGTGATGCGTCCGGTGATCTTGTCGAGGCCGGCGAACACCGCCTTGGGATTGACGATCTTCTGGGTCGGCGGCTGGGTGACACTCTTCGGGCGGCGGCGCGGCGGCACCCGGCGGGTTGGCCCCCCGCTGGCCCGGCTGGCCAGGCCCCGGCGGGAGAGCTTAGCGGGCGCTCCGGGTCGCGGCAGCGCCGTGGGCTGCGGGCCGGGCGGCGCGAGGGCCGCGCCGGGCGGCGGCGGCAAATCCTGGCTCTGGACCGCCGAACTCTGGACCCCCGACCGTCCCGGCGGCGGCCCCGGCGGCAACAGCGTGCCCTGGTTGAAGGGCGGCGGACTGGGCTGGGCTTTGGGGCTGCTGGGCTTGGGGCTGCTGGGCTTGAGGCTGCGGCTGGGCCGGCGGACGGCCCGGCACCGCGCCGGGTGGGCGCGGCGGCTGATCGCCACCAAAGAACTGGGCCGCAGCCGGGCCGCCCCAGTGCCGTCGCGCCGAATATCAGGGCGCCGAAGATCACGGCACCAAGCATCGCGGCGGGTACCCGGCAAGCGATCATCGAAGCCTCGAGAACCGGCGCCATGGCGCGCCCATCCATCGCCGGTTAACACGGTGATTGCGGCGTTGAAAGGGCGCCACGGGAATGCCAACGCGAACGCGCCGCAAATGCTGCTGCGGGGATCGCCGGCTCAACGGCCGGGAACCCATGGCTTGTAATCTCCGGTCGCCTTGGGCCGGCGATTTTGCGCCAGCGTCGATCCGGTCGGACGATAGGCGGCGGGCGTGCCGGTGAGATTGGGCCGGTGCGGCTTCCACCACGGCATCGGCGTGACCTTTTCCAGGGTCGGGGGCGTATCGACGGTGTGGTGTATCCAGCCATGCCAGGCGGGGCCGATGGTCGAGGGCTCGGCCAGCCCCTTGTAGATCACCCAGCGCCGCTCGAAGCCGAGCGTGGGATCGATCCGGCCGCCCTTGGTGCGGTAGTAGCGGTTGCCGTATTCGTCGGTGCCGACGAACTCGCCGAAACGCGCGGTCCACAGCAGCGTGCCCAACGTCGCACCGTTCCACCAGGTGAAGACACGGACGAAAAACTCCTTCGTCTTCATCGCGCAAATCCAGTGTTGCGGAGCCCCGAATCGACGGCTCACGCCGGGTTGATGCCTGCGTTGATGCCATCGCTGCCACCCGATGTCCATAGGCGTGCCGCAGTGCAGCGGGCATTCCCGCCGGCTGCGATTCGCGACGGCCGCCCCGACGCGGACGGAGCGCGGCACCAATTCGGGCGACCGGCGGCGCCTAGTCCGTCCGGGACTATCGGGCCGGCGCCAAAGCCCGCCGCTGCCGGGTCCGGAGCAGCCCCGGACCAACCTCGTCGCCCCGTGATTCCGGCCCTACCATTCTACCGATACGCAGCTTTTCCCGCCCGATGACATCGCCATGAACTTTTCATGGCGGAAACATACCGCCACCCTCTTCCGAATCTCTCCCGGATTCCCGATACTTGCGCCGCCTCCCAAAATTCATCCCCATAATTCTTCACTGTCATACCATATTTAGTATTTGATTCAGACTCGCGCACTAATGCTTGACGGGCGCGCCGGACGGTCCTAGCTTTCTGGGGTGCGGCGGGGCCACGTACCAAGTTCCTGCCGGGCGATCCCCGAGAAGGCTTGCGCGACGGCTTGAGAGACTTCCCCGCCATGGCCAGATGGCTTGGAGGGACGCCTTTGTGCTGTCCGTGCGGTCTGGCCCGGGTTCGAACGGCGCGCCGCAAAAGAGTGACCGGCACCCGCCCGTGGCGGCAGCCGGCCGGCTAGGTAACAGGGCGTAAACCAGAGTCAACGAGCGGGATGGTGCGCAGGGACAGCGGCGCACAGCGGTGGAAGGGGCCGGGGTCTCACGGAGAGGCCGCCGGACAAAAGGGGCAGGACGATGCGAAATCGAGCGGCGCTATACCAAGGACGGCCAGTCACCCTATGCGGAGATCGCGTTTCGTCTCACCGTGAGCGAAATTCGAAACCCCGACGGGTCGGTGGTGTTTCATGCCGATGATGTCGAGGTTCCCGCCGCGTGGTCGCAGGTCGCCTCCGACGTGCTGGCGCAGAAGTATTTCCGCAAGGCCGGCGTCCCCGCACGCTTGAAGCGCGTCGAGGAGGAAACCATTCCGTCCTGGCTGTGGCGCTCGGTCGCCGACGACGCGGAGCTCCGGAATCTCCCGGAGAAGGAGCGCATGGTCGGCGAGCATTCCGCCAAGCAGGTGTTCGACCGGCTCGCCGGCACCTGGACCTATTGGGGCTGGAAGGGCGGCTATTTCGACTCCGAGGACGACGCCCACGCCTTCTACGACGAGCAGCGCTACATGCTGGCCATGCAGATGGGGGCGCCGAACTCGCCGCAATGGTTCAACACCGGCCTGCACTGGGCCTATGGCATCGACGGCCCCAGCCAGGGCCATTTCTACGTCGATTTCGCCACCGGCAAGCTGGTGAAGTCGAAGACCGCCTACGAGCATCCGCAGCCGCATGCCTGCTTCATCCAGTCGATCGCCGACGACCTCGTCAACGAGGGCGGGATCATGGACCTGTGGGTGCGCGAGGCGCGCCTGTTCAAATACGGCTCGGGCACCGGCTCGAACTTCTCGCGCCTGCGCGGCGAAGGCGAGCGGCTGTCGGGCGGCGGCAAGTCGTCGGGCCTGATGAGCTTCCTCAAGATCGGCGACCGCGCGGCGGGCGCCATCAAGTCGGGCGGCACCACGCGCCGCGCCGCCAAGATGGTGATCGTCGACACCGACCACCCCGACATCGAGCAGTTCATCAACTGGAAGGTCGTCGAGGAGCAGAAGGTCGCCGCCCTCGTCACCGGCTCGCGGATCAACCAGAAGCACCTCAAGGCCATCCTCAAGGCCTGCGTGAACTGCGAAGGCTCCGGCGACGACTGCTTCGATCCCGAGAAGAACCCGGTGCTCCGCCGCGAGATCAAGGCGGCGCGGCGCAGCTACGTGCCCGACGGCATGATCAAGCGCGTGATCCAGTTCGCGCGCCAGGGCTACAAGGACATCGATTTCCCGATCTACGACACCGACTGGGATTCGGAGGCCTATCTCACCGTCTCCGGCCAGAACTCCAACAACACGGTGCGGGTCACCGACGAGTTCCTCAAGGCGGTCGAGGCCGACGGCGACTGGGACCTGACCTGGCGCACCAAGCCGGGCAAGCTCGCCAAGACCGTGAAGGCGCCGACCTCTGGGAGAAGATCGCCTACGCCGCCTGGGCGTCGGCCGATCCCGGCCTGCAGTACCACTCGACCATCAACGACTGGCACACCTGCCCGGCCTCGGGTCCGATCAAGGCGTCGAACCCGTGCTCGGAATACATGTTCCTCGACGACACCGCCTGCAATCTCGCCTCGCTCAACCTGCTCGCGTTCCGCAACGCCGGACACGCGGCCAGTTCGACGTCGAGGGCTATGAGCATGCGGTGCGGCTGTGGACCGTCGTGCTCGAAATCTCGGTGCTGATGGCGCAGTTCCCGTCGCAGGAGATCGCCCAGCTCTCCTACGAGTACCGCACGCTCGGGCTCGGCTACGCCAATCTCGGCGGCCTCCTGATGTCGTCCGGCATCTCCTACGATTCCGACGCCGGCCGCGCGGTGTGCGGCGCGCTCAGCGCCATCATGACCGGCGTCTCCTACGCGACCTCGGCGGAGATGGCGGCGATCCTCGGCGCCTTCCCCGGCTACAAGAAGAACCGCGAGCACATGCTGCGCGTGGTCCGCAACCACCGCCGCGCCGCCCATGGCGAGAAGACCGGCTACGAGAAGCTCGCGACCCCGCCGGTGCGCCTCGACCATGTCCGCCTGCCCCGAGCCGCGCCTCGTCGAGCATGCCAAGCGCGCCTGGGACCGCGCGCTTGACGCTCGGCACCGAGCACGGCTTCCGCAACGCCCAGGCGACCGTGATCGCGCCGACCGGCACCATCGGCCTCGTGATGGATTGCGACACCACCGGCATCGAGCCCGACTTCGCGCTGGTCAAGTTCAAGAAGCTCGCCGGCGGCGGCTACTTCAAGATCATCAACCGCGCCGTGCCGGAAGCGCTGCGCGTGCTCGGCTATCGCGGTCGCGGACATCGCCGAGATCGAGGCCTATGCGGTCGGCCACGGCACGCTGTCGAACGCGCCGGCGATCAACCACACCACGCTCAAGGCCAAGGGCTTCACGCCGGAGGCGATCGAGAAGGTCGAGAAGGCGCTGCCCGACCGCCTTCGACATCAAGTTCGCCTTCAACAAGTGGACGCTCGGCGACGAGTTCTGCCGCACCGAGCTCGGCTTCACCGCCGAGGAGCTGGCGCGGCCGAACTTCGACATGCTCGCCGCGCTCGGCTTCACCAAGCGCGAGATCGACGCCGCCAACATCCATGTCTGCGGCGCGATGACGGTCGAAGGCGCGCCGCACCTGCGGCCCGAGCACTATGCGGTGTTCGACTGCGCCAATCCGTGCGGCCGCACCGGCCGGCGGTTCCTCTCGGTGGAGAGCCACATCCGCATGATGGCGGCGGCGCAGCCCTTCATCTCCGGCGCGATCTCCAAGACCATCAACATGCCCAACGAGGCGACCGTCGAGGACTGCAAGGAAGCCTATCTCCTGTCGTGGAAGCTCGCGCTCAAGGCGAACGCGCTCTACCGCGACGGCTCCAAGCTCTCGCAGCCGCTGCAGAGCCAGCTCATCGCCCAGGACGACGAGGAGGACGAGCAGGACGCCGTCGTGCCGCCTTCATCGAGAAGCCGCAGGCGGCGCGCACCGCGGCGCTCGCCGAGCGCATCGTCGAGCGGGTGGTCGAGCGCATCACCGTGATCCGCGAGCGCGAGCGCATGCCCGACCGCCGCAAGGGCTACACCCAGAAGGCGGTGGTCGGCGGCCACAAGGTCTACCTGCGCACCGGCGAATATGACGACGGCAGGCTCGGCGAGATCTTCATCGACATGCACAAGGAGGGCGCGGCGCTGCGCTCCATCATCAACAACTTCGCGATCGCGGTGTCGCTCGGCCTGCAATACGGCGTGCCGCTCGAGGAGTATGTCGACGCCTTCACCTTCACCCGCTTCGAGCCGTCCGGCCCGGTGCAGGGCAACGACTCCATCAAATACGCGACCTCGATCCTCGACTACCTCTTCCGCGAGCTCGCGGTGTCCTATCTGTCGCGCTTCGACCTCGCCCATGTGGAGCCGAGCGAGACCAGCTTCGACGCGCTCGGCAAGGGCGTCGAGGAAGGCAAGCCGCCGGCGCAGGGCCCCGCCCGCTTCGTCTCGCGCGGGCTCACCCGCTCGCGCACCGACAAGCTGGTGGTGATGCCGGGCGGCCTCCCTCCCCGGCGGGGAGTCGCGGGTGCGCCGGAAGCGCGCGACAAGCTCCAACGTGACCTCGATCGCCGGCCGTCGGCCCGCGCCCATTCCGGCGCGGTCGAGGGCGCCACCGCGCTCAAGCCCGAGCGCGCGCCCTTCCCCGACCGAAGCGCTGGAGAACCTGCCGTGGTCGCCCGCAAGACCGAGGCCCGCGCCGACGCCAAGGCGCTCGCCGCGGAGAAGCGCGCCGAGGCGAAGGCGCAGGGCTACGAGGGCGAAGCCTGCGGGGAGTGCGGGAATTTCACGCTGGTGCGGAACGGCACGTGCTTGAAGTGCAATACGTGCGGGAGGACGACGGGGTGCAGTTGAAAAAGGGAGAGCGTTTTGAACGATAAGCGGATTTATGTGGAGAGACGGCCAGAGGGGGATTACGCCGTTCGCAAGCCCAATTCTGAACGGGCCTCCGATGTGCTCCCTACACAGCGCGAAGCGATCGAACGGGCTCGGGAACTCAGTCCCGGGAGCCGTCCTCACATCGAGCGGGTTCGTCATACCACCAGCGGCTCGCCCGACAAATGGCGCAAGCGGTGAATACGCTGTACAGGGACCATGCTGTACAGGGACCATAAGAACACGGTCAAGGTGGCCGGTAACATCAATTTACTGAAACTTGCAGTGGCAAATTGGCAGTAAGACGGGGCACTTTCAGGATGGCGTCAGAGCCGATCTACAAGGTCTTTGTCAGTTCGACATTTGATGATCTTCGTGAAGAGAAAGCCGAAGTACAGAAGGCTCTTTTGAAATTGAATTGTTTGCCTGTGGGCATGGAATTATTTCCGGCTGCCAATGATGATACTTGGGATTTCATAAAGCAACAGATCAATGGCTCGGATTCTATGTCGTGCTCGTCGGGGGCGGTGTGGGCCGATCGAGGGCAACGAAGGCCGCTGCCGTTCTAAGTTACGAAGTTCGTTCGCGATTCCAAGAAGAGGGATATAAGACCTGCGCATCCTAAGCTATATCCGCGGGCTTAGTAAGATCCGTCCCTGGCATCACACGCAGAAGACCCCTAAGCGCGCCGAGCAATGGATGCCGTCGAGCAGGCGAGCATAGAGCCTCAGCCGGCACAGCGATGGGCTCCGGCGATTCTGGTACGCTGGCATTGCTCGAAATTTCCTTCGCCATCTGCTTTCGCCAATCTTGTAGTGTCAGTCTGGGGCCGGCCGGAGGCCAGAACCCGGAATCCGTTGTTCGCGGGGCAGGCAAGCCGGATTCTACGCGCCGCGCCGAATGACGGATAGTGTAACTCGCTCGCGCCTCCAGCACCGGCAATTTCTTGCGACCTCATCCTGAGGAGCGGCCGCAGGGCGCGTCTCGAAGGATGGCCACAGGGACTCGCGTGCGTTGGGCGGCGTCGTGCTCGCGGCCATCCTTCGAGACGCCGCGCTGTGCGCGGCTCCTCAGGATGAGGTCGTAAGGTTGTCGCGCATTCTGCACCGGAACCGACGACGAGCCGCCGCCTCATCCGCCCCTCCGCACCCGACGGGCCCCTTCGCCATGGTCGTGGCCGGGCTTGTCCGGGCCACCCTGTCGGGGAGCACAGCTGCCCAACCTGGAAGGCGGTGCCTTATGATCGGGGTCGCCGGGACAAGCCCGGCGACGACGGCTGTGGGCGCTCTCGCGGCCTCTCCGAGCTGCCCGTCGCGTCGATCAGTTGGGCGCCTCGAGTCGCGGTCCCCTCCCCACCCAAAACCGGTCGAAAATCTCCAGCACGACGTCCGCGTGGAACAGCCGGCTCGTGCCGGGCGTCGTCGGCAACGCTCAACATGCCGGCCTCGACGAGCCGCGTCGCCGCGGTGTTGACGCCGGCGAAGGTGCCACCGACGGCGTCGAGCGCCTCGCGCAGGGTGAACACCGGGCGCGTCAGGGCGAATGGGGCGAGCTTGTGGACCATGCTGTCGGAGGGGTAGAGCGCGGCGAGGCGGCGCCACTGGGCGTCGACTTCGGCGAGACGGGCGAGGCGCGCGAGGTTCGCAGCCGCCGTGCGTTCGAGGAAGGCGAGCATGAGGCGCGTAAACACCGCCATGTCGCCGGAGAGGCGCGCCACCCTCAGCGCCTCGACGTAGAGGGTTGTCTTCTCGTGCACGGCCTCGCCGAAGAAAGCGCTTGCCGCCCGCGTCGTCCCCTTGCCGCGCAGGATCAGCGGCACGAGGAGCCGGCCGATGCAGCCATTGCCGTCGTCGAAGGGATGGATGTGCGCGAACATCCAGTGCGACAGGATCTGCCGCACGATCTCCGGCGTCTGCAGGTCGAAGCCGAGGGTGAAAGTGCGCCAATCGTCAAGCGCCGCGGCGACCGAGGACGGCCGCGTGTAATAGAAGTAGCCGCGCGGCGCGTCGCGGTCGAGGGCGCCGTTGGCGCCACGCTTGAGGTCCGACACACCTTCTCCCGAGACCGCTTCTCCCGAGATCGCTCCTCCCGATTCCGCGTCCCCCGATTCCGCATCGGTGGGCGGCACGCGCACCGCGGCCAGCCGCCGGTGGATGCGCAGCGCCAGCTCGACGGGATCGACGCTGCGCGGCTCGGTATCGACAGCCTCCGCGTATACCGCGACCGCTGCGGCGGCCCCGGCATCGGGCGCGCTGCGCGGCGCGCTTTGATACCGCATCAGCTCGCAGAACGTCGTGGTCGATCCCTCCGCGCCGCTGGAGTGTACGGCGTCGAGCCTCGCGAACAAGCGGCCGACGAGGTCGGGCCGCGGCCACGCCGCCAGTGCGCGATCGAACGCGCGGACGGCGGCCGTCGCCGGGTCGAGCAGGTCGAAAATGTCGTCGATGTCGGGAAAAGGCGGGGCGTCCGGCCGAAAGCAGCGCCGGCCCTTGGAGTCCAGCTCGAAAACGCCCAGCTCCACGACCTCCACCCGCGTCATGACGGGTTTAAGGTTAGCCGATAATAAGCGACTGCTCCGTTAACGGCCGGCGGGCCCTACTCCACCCAGTCCGCGCATTTCTGCACCTGGTCGCTCGCGCCCCAGGGCATCACCGGCACCGTCGAAGTCGAGTTCTTCGGCGAGCCTTCGATGATCTTGTCAGAATAGACCATATAGACGAGCACGTTGCGCTTGGTGTCGCAGCCGCGCACGATCTGCATCTTCTTGAAGAACAGCGAGCGGCGGGCGCGGAACATGTCCTCGCCCTGCTCGAACTTCTTCTTGAAGCGAATCGGCGCGACCTGCCGGCAGGCGAGCGAGATGTCGGAGACCTCCTCGGCGACGCCGATCCAGCCCTTCAGCCCGCCCTTCTCCGGCACCGTGAAGTGGCAGGCGACACCCTCCACCTCGGGATCGTCGACGCCGTAGGTTGCGAGCTTGTCGTTGGGGGTGAGCCACTTGAACACGGTGGAGCGCTTGAAGATGAGGTCGGGCTCGTCGGCCGCGCGGCCGGGCGTGGCGGCAAGCCCGCCGAAAACGAAAGCGGCGGCAACTGCCGCCGCGCACCAGGATTGGCGAAATCTCATCAGGGACCTCCGGCTTCGCCCGCATGTAGGCACTGCGGGCGAAAGCGAAAGCCGTGCTATTTCATGATCCGCTTCGGCACGATCGGACGCCGCGAGATCTTGCGCTCGACGACCACGGTGCGCATGGCGCCCGGCCGCCCGGTCGTCACGCCGACGGTCTTGATGTCCTTGCGCTGGCCGCCGGACTTCAGAAGCTCGGCCTTGACCTGTTCCGGCGGCACTTCCATGAGCGACGCCGCGATCTCCACCTGCGCCTGGATGTCGTCGGTCAGGCCCCGGGCAGCCGCAATCGCTTCCTGAACAGTGGGCGGATCCCGCCTCACCCGGCGCGGTCCATATTTCGTTTTCCAGACTTCGGTCATAGTTTCCTTCGCTGCATGGTCGCGTTTCGACTGGTATACCACGCAACTTATTGCGCCGCAGCAATACAATGGTGCGACGCCCAAAAACGGTATGGCTGCCCTGCAATGGGCTTAGCGTCGCAGGGGGCTCTTGACGAAATCTGGTGCCTTTGCCCGCCCAAAACCAGTGGGGCGGCAACCCCTTACGCCCACGCCCCTACGCCGTGGGCTACACGTACGCGGACTACAAGAAGTTGCGCCGCTGCGGATCCACGGTGGGAGCCGCGGTTGGGGCCGGGACCGCCGCGGGCGCTGCCGCAGGAGCCCCTGCAGGCGCTGCGGCCGGAGCCGGCGCTGATGAGGCCGAGGAGCCGGCGCCGATCAACTTGCCGCCAGCCGAAATCGCCTTGCCGGGGAGGTCGATCACCCAGTTCACGGTGTTGCCGGTGAGGTTGGCGGCGCCACCGGCGATGGTCGATATCCCCGAAAACACGTTGCCGACGATGCCGCGTCGCGGCGGCTCCGCGCTGACATCCGCGCCGGGCGGCGGCGCCGCGGTGACGCTCACCTGAGGCAGCGCGGTGACGGTGGTCGAAGCCGGCGGCAGTGAACCTGTGACGGTCGGAGCCGGAACCACCGGTGCGGGCGTCAAGGCCGCCACCGCAGGCTCGCTCTTGACGCGCGGTGCCGCGGGCCGGGGAAGCGGCGTCGCCGGCGCAGGCGCTATGGCGACAACCCCCGAATGGGGCTCCGAACGCAACTTGAGCTCGGGCTCGACCCGGGTCTTCGTCTCGGTCTTGGTTTCGGTCTTGGTTTCGACCTTGAATTCCGGGGCCGCCACCTGCGGCGCATGAGGTCCCGACACCGGATTGGCGGTGACCGGGGTCAGGTCAGCGGTTTCAGCGTGGGGAGTGTTGGGCCGCAGCGACGGCACCGGCTTGACCTCCGCCGGCTCCTCCGGGTTCTCGCGGCGCTCCTTGAGCATCTGGCGCGTCAATTCCCGGCGTTCGTCGGCAGAAAGTCCGTCGTTTTGAATGACAGCGACGCTCGGGGCCTCCGCGGCCGGCTCGGCGCCCTGAGCAAGATGCAGCATGCTGAGGAAATACGCGGCGAGCATGCTCACCAGCGCACCGGGGATGATCTCGAAAATCAGCTTGGACAGAAAACGTCCGAGATATGGAACCGCCTGGTTCATCCGCCCACCCCTTCCGACCCCTTCATCATCCACCACCCATTTCTGGCAAATTGGTGTCAATGCACCGACTTTTGCCTGCCCGTTGCGGTGCCATCGACCCCGCTCAGATGCCCCGTTTTGCGGCACCGCCGGCGAAAACCAGGAGATCCTGGCCGCGCGCCATTAGCCAGCGGGGAAACAGGTGATTCTGTAGTGATTTAGCGGTTGAACCTTAAAACTCGTCTCAGCACCAAAGGGACGTGCGGCCCGTGATCCGGCCGCCATCGCGGCCGGAGACCGCCATGCGGTTCGTGGTTCAATATCTCGACGTCATCGTTGCGATGGCCACCGGCCTCGCCGCGACTCATGTGGCGTGGTGCCGGGCGGAGACCGCGACGCCGGGACTCGCGGCTCTCGGACATCCCGAGCGCTGGATCGGGCCGATGCTGATTCTGTTTGCCGTGCTCAAGCTGGCGGTCGCACCGTGACGGCGCAGCCTCATTGACGGTACAGCCTCACTGACGACGGTGCGGCCTCATTCGGCAGGAGCGGGCCGCTGCGCGGGCCGTTGGCGCAGCCGCATCGCGAGCGTGCTCGCTACCGCAATCGCGGCAATCACGAGCTGGGCACCGATCGCCTCCCAGGTCGGATTGACGCCGAGCTGCTCGAGCCAGTGCGGGATCGGCGCGGCGGTATAGGGATACCACCGTCTGCTCCTGAAGCTCCTGGATGGCGCCGCCGACGAAGCGCAGCCCCATCAGGAACAGGAACGCCGAGGTGACCAGGAACACCGGCCGCAACGGCAGCATCAGCGCGAGCTTCTCGATCGCGTAGAAGATACCCGACGAGGCAGACCGCCGCCACCACCAGGCCGGCGATCAGCCCGAAGGTCCAGCCGCCGCTGCTCTTGGCCAGCGCATGAAGGAACAGGATGGTCTCCCCGCCTTCCCGGAACACCGCCAGGAACGCGATGAGCCCGAGCGAGACGGTGGCGCCGGAATCGAGCGCGCGCTCCGCTGAGCGGCGCAGATCGCCGAGCCACGCCTTGGGGTCCTGCTTGAGGTACATCCAGCCGCTCATGTAAAGCATCAGGACGGCGGCGATCACCATCACGCCGGCTTCCACGAAGTCGTTATGCTCGCCGTCGAAGAACAGCTCGAACACCACGGCGGCGCCGAAGCTTGCGAGGATGGCGAGACCCGCTCCGACATAGAGCGCCTTCACCTTCTCGGGCACCCCCGCGCGCGTCAGAAATCCGGCCAGCGCGGCGATGACCAGCAGCGCTTCCAGACCCTCCCGCAGGAGGATCGATCCCGATTGCAAGGCTTCCGAAAAGGTGTTCATGGGGAATTTCCCGGGAATGCTTCAGGGGCGAGCTAAATACCGATTTGGCCCCTGTCGCAATCTTGAAATGACCGCGCAATTCTAGAAAAGCTCTAATGAGATAGCGGGAATTTGAGATGGCCGAAATGCGGCGCGCGCCATGCGGCCGTTCGCGCCGCCGGGCGTCAGAACGGCCGCGATTGCCTCGCCAGGATCCCCACGCCGCGATGACCCAACAGCGATCGCCTTACGGCGCGAAGTCCCGTGGCGCGGGTCCCCTGGCGCGAAGCTCAGCTTTTGGGTGCGCTCATGTCGCTGAAGAGCACGCCGCCCTTCGCCTTATCCTCCTTGGGGGATTCGACGATGGTGATCGTCACCGCACTGGGATCGACCTTGTAGTTCTTCACCACCGCGTCGGTGAAATCCTTCACCAGCCCGCGCTTCTGCTCCACCGAACGACCACTGATCGCATAGAACACGATTTCCGGCATCAACTCCTCCTGTGATGGACCAAGCGGCATGCTAGCGCACGGGCGCACAATGCACACCCTCCGCGGCGCGATGGCTCGCACCCGACTTTGCGGCGGCGACGGTCGATCGCACATGGCCGCTCGGGCGTGGCGGCCATCGCTTGGCGACCTGCGGGCCACACCGTCGCCGCACGCGGTTTTTTTGCTGCGGCAGAGGGGCGAACTGGATAGTGTGCCGCCGCACGCGGGGCAGCCCGGGCCATAGCTCCGCGGAAGAGATCCAACTGGGAGGTTTTGCAATGAACGTGCAGTCGAGAATGTCCGATATCCAGGGCCTCACGAAAATCGCACCGGTGTCGCGCCGGCTCTTCATGAGCGGGACGGCGGCCGCCACCGCCGGCTACACCCTCGCCGCCGGTCCGGTGCGCGCCGACGCGATCAAGACCGACGTCGCCGGCCTCGCCACTGGCGAAGTCAAAGTGGCGGTGCCGGGCGGCGAGATGCCGGTCTATTTCGCCAAGCCGGCCAACGTCGACCAATCCGCCGGTGATCCTCGTCGCGATGGAGATCTTCGGGCTGCATGAATATATCAGGGACGTGACGCGCCGCCTCGCCAAGCTCGGCGCGTTCGCCGTCGCGCCCGACTACTATTTCCGCAAGGGCGACCTCACCAAGATCACCGAGATGCCGGCGCTGTTCCCGATCGTGAATGCGAAGACGGACGCCGAATTGTTCGCCGATCTCGATGCCACCGTCGCCTGGGCGAAGTCGCAGGGCGGCGACACCAACCGGCTCGGCATCATGGGTTTCTGCCGCGGCGGACGCACGGTGTGGCGACTACTCGACCCACAATCCGAACCTCAAGGCCGGCGTCGCCTTCTATGGCAGCCTCGCCGATCCGCACACCGAAGCGATGCCGGTGAACAGCCATCAACTCCGCCGCCCCAGGTCAAGGAGCCCGTGCTCGGACTCTATGGCGCCGAAGACCAGGGCATCACGGCCGACCATGTCGACCAGATGAAAGCGGCCCTGCAGAAGGCCGGCAAGACCGCCGATTCAAGATCTATCCCGGCGCCCCCACGGCTTCCACGCCGATTACCGTCCGAGCTATCGCAAGGAAGCGGCCGAGGACGGCTGGAAGCAGATGACCGACTGGTTCAAGAAGTACAACGTCCTGTCCTGAACGGACGGCGGCCCGCAGACCGCGTTCGCGACACGAACGCCGCCGACCGACGACGACACCGTCCACAAAAGGAAACGGCGCGGGGCTCACGTCCCGCGCCGTTTCCTTGAAATTAAGGATCACCAACCCGTGGACCGCTGACGCCCTCAGCAACGGCCTCAGAAGCGGAACGGCGAACCCCAGCCTCCACCACCCCAGCCCCCGCCCCATTGGGCGTAAGCGCCTGAATAGTTGCGGTGGTGCTCGGTGCGTACGACCCGTTTCTTCACAGGCGCCCGCGCGACCTTCTGGATCTGCTTCGCGGCCGCAGGTGCAGCGGCAGCCGCCGGATCGGCCAGGGCATCCACCTTGGCCTGCGCGTCCGCAACGTCGGCGATTGCGAGCGCGGGGGCGGCCTCGGCAACCGGCGGCGGTTCGGCGACGGCGACCGACATGCGCGGGTCCGCTCCCGATGCAGCCGGCGCCGGCGTCGAGGCCGGTATGGCGGCACGGGCTGTCGTCACCGCGGCCTCACCCGTCGTCATCGCGGCGCGCCGCGGCGGCAACGGAATGGCGGCCACAATTCCCGACCGCCGCGGTGCCGCGGCATCGGTATGGGCTACCCGTTGCGAGTGGGTCGCAGAATTCTGCACCCAATCGGAGTCGATGATTTGCCGGATAAATTCCGCTGATGCCAATGACGCCGGCGACAACGACGACGGCGGCAACCAGAATTTTGGGACCGATCGAGGACTGGGTGTTCCGCCGATAAGGCGATCTCCAGTGCTTCTGCGCTGGAGCTCCATAGTCCGACCACATAGAGATTTTCGGGCGCATCGATACTCCTAACGCCCCACCCACGAGCAACACCACCGTACATCAGAGGACCGGCGGCTCCCGATCCCCTGCAGCACCTTATATGCATCATTATTGCTCTAATTTTCCACTAAAAAAGGGACCACCGCGCAAATTCAGTGGTGGAACGTGATCTCGATCACTAACAAGAATTCAAGGAGTGCGATTGCTTTGAACCAAACGGCGGCACGGAGAGACTAAAGTTCCCGCTGCCTCATTCGTTCGATCATTCCTGGCAGTCGTATGAAAAATCGAGCGCCGCATTTCCCTTCGGCTGAAACGGATCGATTCCGCCGAGCTCGGCGTCGCAGGCGGCCCATTTGATTCGGCTGCCGCCCCACAGCTTGATCTCGTAGGGCGTGCGCGGCTCCATCTCGGTGGTAAAGAAGGTCGGGCCTTTGGCGCGCTGCACGGAGATCCGCCTGGTCCCGGTGATGATCTTCCGGCACGGCGCCACTTCCGCGTGCTGGGGGTCGACGACGCAGTAGTAAAAGATCACCGCCCGGTTGCAGTCGTTGCGGTAGCTCAGGACATCCTCGGCCTCGGTCTCCTCGACCGAAACGCACTCCCTGGCGCTGGCCGCGGCGGCGGGGCCGGCCGAATGCCAGATGCCGAAGCAGACCGTTGCCGCGAACACCAACCTGATCACCGGAGGGGCCCCCTTGGCACTGCCGTTCCCGGAGTCTGGACAAGACGCATTGGGTTTTTTAACCGCACCGCGGAAATCTCACAAGTAGAAGCGGTGACGCATAGAGGCTATAGTGGCAGGATGAAAAACGGAGGCATTCCATGAGAGAAGATCGCCGCATTTTCCTCAGCCTTCTCGTCGGCGCGGCGGCCATCCCGGCCGCGTTGCCGACGTCGGGGTGGGCACAAGGCCAGGGAATGAGCCGGGTGACGGCCTTCGCATTTCATTTCGCCGGCCTGTCCGGCGGCGACATCCAACTCGCCGAATACGCCGGCAAGCCGATCCTCGTCGTCAACACCGCCTCCCAGTGCGGCTATACCCCGCAATATGCCGGCCTTCAGGAGTCTGTGGACGCGTTACCGCGACCGCGGCCTGCTGATCGTCGGCGTGCCGTCCAACGATTTCGGCGGCCAGGAGCCTGGCACCGCGTCCGACATCGCCGAGACCGCGCAGCACCACTACGGGGCGAGCTTCCCGATCACCGCCAAGGCCGACGTGCGCGGGCCCAACTCCCACCCGTTCTACAAGTGGGCGGTCGGCCAGCGCCCGCTCGACCCGCCGCGCTGGAATTTCCACAAGTACCTCATCGGCCGGGACGGCCTGATTGCCGCGAGCTTTCCCTCCGAGGTGGAGCCGACCGATGCGCGGGTGATCGCGGCGATCGAAAAGCAGCTCAAAACAGCCTGATACACGCACCTGGACACACGCACCTGGCGGTCGCGCAGCGTCCGCCTTCACCACCACAACGGAGGAACGGATGTCGGGGCTTCGGGAATATCTATCATGTGGATCATCGTCGGATTTGTCGGCGGCTTCATCGCCAAGTGGCTGTCCCCGGGACCAAACAATCCGTCGGGATTCATCCTGACTACCGTGCTCGGGATCGTCGGTGCGTTCCTCGCGACTTTCATCGGCCAAGCCATTGGATGGTACGGCCCGGACCAGGGGGCGAGATGGATCGGCTCGATCGTAGGGGCGGTCATCATTCTGTTCATCTGGAACCGGCTTGTGGCGGCGGGCGTGCTCGGTCGGCACACCTGACTACCGTCCGACCTGCGGTGCACTGACCAGCCGCGCTGCCCCCCGGAGCGCGTTTAGCGCTGATCGGCAACCCGTTGCGCTACACGCGCACCGGCTTGCCCTTCTCGGGCACCACGACGGTCGTCGGGTGCCCCTCCATCTCGGCGACGAACGCGTCGGCATTCGGCTCGATGATCGGGAACGAGCCGTAGTGGCAGGGGATCACCGTCTCGAGATTGAAGAAGCGCCGGACCGCCAGCGCCGCGGTCTTCGGGCTCATGGTGAAACGATCGCCGATCGGCACCATCGCGACCTTGGGCTGCGTGGATCTCCGCGATCAGGCCCATGTCGGAAAAGATGTCGGTGTCGCCCATGTGATAGACGGTCGGCTCGCCGGCCGCCTTGATGATCGCGCCGCAGGGATTGCCGAGATAGATCGGCATGCCGCCGGAGATGTCGCCCGAGGAGTGATCGGCGCGCACCAGCGTGACGGTGAAGCCGCCCTGATCGGTGGTGCCGCCGGTGTTCATGGGATCGAACTTCTTCAATCCCTTGCCGGCGAGCCACATGCAGAGATCGTAATTCGTCACCACCGGCGCGCCTGTCGCCTCGGCGATGTCGAGGGTGTCGCCCACATGGTCGCCATGGCCGTGGGTCAGCACGATATGGGTGACGCCCTTGATGGCCGCCTGCTTGTCCGAGACGAAAGCGGGATTGCCGGTGAAGAACGGATCGATCAGCACGGCGTGCCCGGCGAAATCGAGCCGGAACGCGGAATGGCCGAACCAGGTGATCTGCATGACGGGACCTCTGCTGTGCGAGCGAACGGGCCGGCGGGACCATAGCCCGCGGCGACGCAGAGATCAACGCATCGAGAGACCGTTTGGGTGTCGCGGCCTGCCGTGATAGGCACGCGGTCATGCCCGCTGCGATCGTCGCCGTTTCCGAGCTTGCCCCGCATCTGCCGGCGCGCGGGGCGCTGATCGGCCTCGACCTCGGCACCAAGACGATCGGCGTCGCGGTGAGCGATCCGGACCGGCGGGTCGCGGCCGGCGTCGAAACCGTCGCCCGCGCCCGGTTCACCGCCGATGCCGACCGGCTCCTGTTGCTCGCGACCGAACGCAAGGCGGCCGGTTTCGTGATCGGGCTTCCCATCAACATGGACGGCAGCGAGGGTCCGCGCGCCCAGGCGACCCGCGCCTTCGCGCGCAACCTGGCGAAGCTCACCGCGCTCCCGATCGCGCTGTGGGACGAGCGCCTCTCCACCGCCGCGGTCGAGCGCGAACTGATTGCCGCCGACGCCAGCCGCGCCAAGCGCAAGGCGGTGATCGACCAGCACGCCGCAATCTACATCCTCCAGGGCGCCCTCGACCGGCTGCGGCGGGAAGTTCCTGCCGGAAGCGCCGGTTCCCATCGCAAGTCTGGGGAGCATTCCCGCCGCGCCCTTGCCGGGGCGACCGACTCCGCCTAATAGTGCCGCTTTAATGAACATCGCCCCGAAAACCTCGTTCGTTCTCCACCAGCGCCACTTGTTGGGGATCGAGGGATTATCGCTACGACGAGATCACCGGGCTGCTTGATCTTGCGGGGGAATTCGTCGACCTCAACCGCCAGATCGAGAAGAAGCGGACCTCGCTGCGCGGCCGCACCCAGGTCAACCTGTTCTTCGAGGCCTCGACCCGCACCCAGTCCTCCTTCGAGCTCGCCGGCAAGCGGCTCGGCGCCGACGTCATGAACATGTCGGTCTCCTCGTCCTCGATGCGCAAGGGCGAGACCCTGATCGACACCGCGATGACCCTCAACGCCATGCATCCCGACATTCTCGTGGTGCGGCACCACGCCTCCGGCGCGGTGGAACTCCTGGCGCGCAAGGTCGATTGCTCGGTGATCAACGCCGGCGACGGTTCCCATGAGCACCCGACCCAGGCGCTGCTCGACGCGCTGACCATCCGCCGCAACAAGGGGCCGATCGACGCGCTGACCGTCGCGATCTGCGGCGACATCATGCATTCGCGGGTGGCGCGCTCCAACATCATCCTGCTCCATACGCTCGGCGCGCGGGTGCGCGTCGTCGCGCCGTCGACGCTGCTGCCGCCGGGCATCGAGAATTTCGGCGTCGAGGTCTGCCGCGACATGCGCGAGGGCCTGCGCAACGCCGACATCGTGATGATGCTGCGCCTGCAGCGCGAGCGGATGAACGGCTCGTTCGTGCCGTCGACCCAGGAATACTTCGCCTATTTCGGGCTCGACGCGAAGAAGCTCGCCTATGCGCGCCCCGATGCGCTGGTGATGCATCCCGGCCCGATGAACCGCGGCGTCGAGATCGATTCCGGCGTCGCCGACGGCGCCCGGTCGTTGATCCGCGAGCAGGTCGAGATGGGTGTCGCGGTGCGCATGGCCGTCCTCGAGGCGCTCTCGCGCAACCTGCCGAATGTGTGACCGGGCCGCCGCGCCCGCGCCGGAGTAAAACATGCGCTCGGACAACCGCCCGATCCTGCTCACCAACGCGCGGATCGTCGATCCCTCGCGCGACCTCGATATCGACGGCGACCTCCTGATCGCCGACGGCGTCATCCGCGATGCCCGGCGCGGCATCGGGGCCGCCGGCGTGCCGGAAGGCACCGAGATCGTCGACTGCCGCGGCAAGGTCGTGGCGCCCGGGCTGATCGACATGCGCGCCTTCGTCGGCGAGCCCGGCGCCGAATATCGCGAGACCTTTGCGTCGGCGAGCCAGGCCGCCGCGGCCGGCGGCGTCACCACCATCGTCTCGCAGCCGGACACCAGCCCGGCGATCGACGAGCCGGCGATGGTCGACTTCGTGCTGCGCCGCGCCCGCGACACCGCCATTGTCCGCGTCCATCCCATGGCAGCGCTGACGAAGGGCATCAGGGGCGCCGAGATGACCGAGATCGGCCTCCTCAAGGCCGCCGGCGCGGTCGCCTTCACCGACGGGGCGAAAAGCGTCACCAACGCCCAGGTGATGCGCCGCGCCCTTATCTATGCCCGCGATTTCGACGCGCTGATCGTGCACCATACCGAGGATCCCGACCTCGTCGGCGAAGGCGTGATGAACGAGGGCGAGTTCGCCGCTCGGCTCGGCCTCGTCGGCGTGCCTAACACGGCGGAGACGGTGGTGCTGGAGCGCGACATCCGGCTCGTCGCGCTGGCGCAGTCGCGCTATCACGCGGCCTCCGTCACCTGCGCGGATTCGCTCGAGGTGCTGCGCCGCGCCAAGGAGGCTGGGCTGCCCGTCACCGCGGCGGCGTCGATCAACCATCTGACCCTCAACGAGATCGACGTCGGCTCCTACCGCACCTTCTGCAAGGTGACGCCGCCGCTGCGCCGCGAGGTCGATCGCAAGGCGCTGGTCGAAGCGCTCGGCGAGGGCCTGATCGACGTCGTGATGTCGGACCACAATCCCCAGGACGTCGAGACCAAGCGCCTGCCCTTCGCGGAAGCCGCACCGGGCGCGATCGGTATCGAGACCATGCTGGCGACGAGCCTGCGCCTCGTCCACAGCGGCGACATCACGCTGCCGGCCCTCCTCAAGGCGATGTCGACGCGCCCCGCCGAGCTGCTCGGCCTCGCCGGCGGCACGCTGCGGCCCGGCAGCCCCGCCGACGTGGTGGTTTTCGATCCCGAGGCGCCGTGGATTCTCGATCCCGCCGAGCTCAAGTCGAAATGCAAGAACACGCCGTTCGACGAGGCGCGGCTGACCGGCCGCGTTGTCCGCACCATCGTCGCGGGCCGGACGGTGTACGAATTCGTTTGAGGTCAAAGCGACGGCTCCGACCCTCCCGCAGGCCCGGGATGGAAGCGCCCCCACGGGCGGCGCCTCCCCTCCCCCAAAATGACCGCCTCATTTTTCTGCAAAACAACCCCATGCAAAGTAGGATCGTGCGCGTCAGCACGGGGGAATCACCATGGCCGATCCCGGTGAGCTTTGGAGCGCCCTGCCCGCGGGCCTTGCGGCGCTCGGCTTTGGCTATCTCGCCGGCTCGATCCCTTTCGGGCTCATCATCACGCGGCTTGCAGGAATTGGAGACATCCGCGACATCGGCTCCGGCAATATCGGCGCCACCAATGTGCTGCGCACCGGGCGCCGCGAGCTCGCCGCAGCGACGCTCGCCTGCGATGCGCTCAAGGGAACCCTCGCCGTCCTGGTCGCCCGCGCCGTCGGCGGCCCGGAGCTCGCCATCATCGCCGGTTTCGGCGCCTTCCTTGGGCATCTGTTCCCGGTGTGGCTCGGATTCCGCGGCGGCAAGGGCGTGGCGACGTTCATCGGCATCCTGATCGGCCTCGCCTGGCCGGTCGTGCTCGGCTTCGTCGCGGTATGGCTCGCCGTCGCCTGGCTCACCCGCTACTCCTCGCTCGCCGCCCTCATCGCCTGCGCGGCGACGCCGCTGCTTCTCTGGGCGTTCGGCTACCGCGAGCCGGCCGAGCTGTTCGTGTTGCTGGCGATCCTGATCTGGGTGACACACCGCGGCAACATCGCGCGGCTCATGGCCGGCACCGAGACGAAGATCGGAGCCCGGGCGGGGTAGCGGAGGGTGCCGAGAGCCGCGTAGCCTACTCTGTTAGGGACCTCATCCTGAAGGAGCCGAGCAAAGCGCGGCGTCTCGAAGGATGGTCACGAGCGTGGGGCCATCCTTCGAGACGCGTCCTTCGGACGTTCCTCAGGATGAGGTCTGAAACGATTTCGGTTGGTCTCCCCGGTCGCTTCCAGGCGAAGAGTCGCGCGGCTGCCTCACTCCAGGAGCTCGCGGATGCGCTTGCCGCGCTGCATCCGGTAATACGGCACCGGGAGATCGTGGCTGAAGCCGGCGGCGGTGCGCAGCTTGAGCTCTTCCAGGACCGCCATGGTGATGCCGGGCATGTCGAGCTGCAGGGTGTCATCGATGCCGAGCCAGGCCAGCTCGACGAGCTCGGTGTCGGCGGTGACGACGCCCTCGATGCGGGCGGCGATCGCCTCGGCGTCGACCGCGAAGAAGCGGGTGTCGTAGCGCCGCGGCCGCCCCGGCGGGGTGACGGCGCGGGCGATGAAGTGGACCGCGGCGAGATCGGGATGGACGCCGCTCTTGGCAAAGTCCGCCCATTCCGCATTGGGCGGCGTCATCGGCACATCGCGGCGCACGCCGAGCACGAGGCCGGTCTCCTCGAACACCTCGCGGATGGCGGCGAGCGGGAAGCCGCGGGCCTTGAGCGCGCTCGGATATCGCACCTCGCGCGACAGCCGTGCCTCGACGCAGGGGTCGAGCGCGGTCGCCGCGCTCATGCGGCGGTCGGCAAGCTCGACCCGTCCGCCGGGAAACACGAACTTGCCCGGCATGAACTTGTGCCCGTGATGACGGCGCCCGAGCAGCACCTTGGGAGCCGTGCCGCCGCGGTCGATCACCAGCATGGTGGCGGCATCCCGGATGGGCACGTTGGGAAGGTTCTGGCGGGTGTCCCCGATGGTAAGGAATTCGGCGAGGCGTGCGGTGGGATCTGAGCTCATAAGGGCCCTCACCTCGTCTTGGCTGTATCTTGTTTACCGTGGCTTGGTTTACTGCGGCTTGGTTTACTGCAGCTGGACTTCCGGCTCACCTTCCGGCGGCGCATTGGGATCGAAGCCGTGCATGTAGTGCGCCCATTGCCAGCCGACGATCGCTCCCTTTACCGGCTGCAGCAAACCGATCGCAAGGGCGAGCGTGAGCGTTCCCCACATCAGCCAGTGAACCCAGTAAGGCGGCGCAAACTCGATCTCGACCACGAGCGCCAGCGGCACCACGACGTGACCGACGATCAGGATCACGAAATAGGCCGGCGCGTCGTCGGCGCGGTGGTGATGGAAGGCCGTGCCGCATTCGGAGCAGTGATCGGCGACCTTGAGGAAGGCGCGGAACAGGCGTCCGCGACCACAATTGGGGCAGCGGCAGCGCAAGCCGCGCGACAGCGCTTGCCAGCTGTTTCGCTTGGGCAGCACTTCCGGCTCGGCCGCCACATCCTGCCAGGTCATCGGCCTCTCCGGTTGTGGCGGTGCGGCGGGCCGTTGTCGTTGCGGGGACCGTGTTCCTTACGCGGCTTGCCGCGCCGGATCGGTTGCGAAGGCCGCGCCCGACCGTCCGACGTGCCGGCATTGCGCCCCGACAGCAATTCGAACCGCAGCGCGCCGGCCACCGGCGCCGCTTCGACGAGGCGCACCGAGACGGGGTCGCCAAGCCGGTGGGTCTCGCCGCTCGACACGCCCACCAACGCATGGCCGCGCTCTTCATAGCGGTAGTATTCGTTGCCGATGGTGGCGGCCGGGATGAAACCGTCGGCACCGGTGTCGTCGAGCTTGACGAACAGGCCGGAGCGGGTGACGCCGCCGATGTGGCCGGTGAAGGTCGCGCCGATGCGGTCGGCCAGGTGATGGGCGATCAGGCGGTCGACGGTCTCGCGCTCGGCCGCCATGGCGCGCCGCTCGGCGGCGGAAATCTTCGCCGCCGATCTCGCCCAGCGAGCGGACGTCTTCCGCATTGGGAAGGCCGCCGTCGCCGAGCTTGAGCGCGCGGATCAGCGCGCGGTGCACGATCAGGTCGGCATAGCGGCGGATCGGTGAGGTGAAGTGCGCGTAGCGGCGCAGGTTGAGGCCGAAATGGCCGTAGTTCTCGGCGGCATACTCGGCCTGGGCCTGGCTGCGCAGCACGATCTCGTTGATGAGCTTCTCGGTGTCGCGGCCCTTCACCCGCGCGAGGATGTGGTTGAACCGCTCCGGCCGCATCGCACCGGTCTTGGGCAGCGAGATGTCCAGGGTCTGGAGAAACTCGCGCAGCGCGTGGAGCTTCTCCGGCGTCGGCTCGTCGTGGACGCGATAGACGAGCGGCGTGTGGGCGCGCTCCAGCGTTTCGGCCGCGGCGACATTGGCGAGGATCATGAACTCCTCGATCAGCCGGTGGGCATCGAGCCGCGCCGGCGAGATCACCCGATCGATGGTGTTGTCGGGCTTGAGCACGATCTTGCGCTCGGGGAGGTCGAGATCGAGCGGCCCGCGCTCGTCGCGGGCGCGCTTGAGGGCGCGATAGGCCTCGTAGAGCGGTTCGATGACGAGCGCCAGCAGCGGCTCGGTGGTGTCGTCGGGATGGCCGTCGCGGGCCGCCTGCGCCTGCGCGTAATGGAGCTTGGCGAAGGAGCGCATCAGCACCCGGTGGAACCGGTGCTCGCGCTTGCGGCCGTCGGCGCCGATGACCATGCGCACCGCGATCGCCGCCCGGTCGACCCCGGGCTTGAGCGAGCACAGGTCGTTGGAGATGCGCTCCGGCAGCATCGGCACGACGCGGTCTGGGAAGTAGACGGAATTGCCGCGGGCGAGCGCCTCGCGGTCGAGGGCCGAGCCCGGCGTGACGTAATGGGCAACATCGGCGATGGCGACGTCGATGATGAAGCCGCCGGGGTTGTTGGGATCGGTGTCGGGCCGCGCATAGACGGCGTCGTCATGATCCTTGGCGTCGACCGGATCGATGGTGACGAGGGGCACCTCGCGCCAGTCCTCGCGATGGGCGTCGAGACCGGCGGGCTTCGCCGCCTGCGCCTCCTCGATCGTTTCGCGGCGGAATTCGTGGGGAATGCCGTGGGCATGGATGGCGATGAGGCTCACTGCCTTCTCGCTGGCAAGCGAGCCCAGGCGCTCCAGCACCCGAGCGGTCGGCAGGCCGAGCCGACCGCCGCGGGAGACCTCCACGGCGACGAGGTCGCCCTCCTCCGCGCCGTTGATGGCGGACGCCGGGATGGACAGCTCGCGGCCGAGATTCTTCTTGTCGATCGGAACCAGCCGGCCGCCGTCGCCTAACTTCCGGAACACGCCGAGCACGCGGTGCTTGGCGCGGTCGATCACCTTGATGGCGCGGCCGCGGTAGCTGACGGCATCCTCGCCGTCGCTCGATTTCTCGACCCGCAACAGCGCTTTGTCGCCGACGCCCGGCACCTCGGCCGGTCGCGCCCGGCGCGGCACGTGGAGGCGGATCTTCGGCGCCTCGCCATGGGCTTCGATGTCCCATTCGGCGGGAACCGCGATCAACTCGCCGTCGCGGTCGCGCCCGGTGATGTCGGCGAGCACCACGGTCGGCAACTCGCCGGCATGGTGGAGCTTCTTGCGGTCCTTTTCGATGTGGCCCTGGTCGGTGAGTTCGCGCAGCATCTCCTTGAGAGCGGCGCGGTCTGCGTTCTTGAGCCCGAAGGCGCGGGCGATTTCGCGGGTGCCGACGTTGCCGGCTTCCTTGTCGATGAAGGCAAGCACGTCTTCTTTGGTGGGGAAAGTGTTCTTATGTGGTTGTGAAATCAAACATTCATCCGGAAAAAATAGAGGAGCGGGCAACAGCGCCCGCATCCGATAGATAAGCTTGGAGTCGCCGAATTGCCAGCGGCTTCGGGAGGCGGGCTCCCTCCCCGCCTGC
>CAVVCE010000021.1:0-54514 GCA_963746235.1 uncultured Alphaproteobacteria bacterium | reverse complement strand
ACGTAGCCGACCTCGCCGCCTCGTTCCAGCTCGCGGTGGTGGAAATGGTGACCGACCGGCTGCGGCACGGCCTGCGGCTGTTTCGCGAGCGCTTCGGCGCGCCCACCGCGCTGGTCGCCGCGGGCGGCGTCGCCGCCAACCAGGCGATCCGCGACGCCCTGCTCGATGTCGCGTTGCAGGACCAGGTGCCGCTGGTGGTTCCGCCGCCCGCTTTGTGCACCGATAATGCCGCGATGATCGCCTGGGCCGGCGCGGAGCGGCTCGCCAACGGCCTGCGCGATGCGCTCGACGTGAGCCCGCGGGCGCGCTGGCCGCTGGACCAGGTGGACAAGCCGGCCGGCGGCGAACCGGCTGCGGCCGCAAACGCATAAGCAAGTCATGATCGCCGAGCGCATTGCGGTGATCGGGGCGGGCGCCTGGGGAACCGCGCTCGCCAATGTCATCGCCCGCGCTGGGCGCACGGTGACCTTGTGGGCCCGCGATCCCGCCGTCGCCGCGGCGATCCTGGCGAGGCGGGAAAGCCCGCGATTGCCGGGGGTCCGAATCGACGACAGGGTGGCGCTCGCCGCCCTGTCCGGCGGCAGGCCCGATGGCGACGCGATCCTCGTCGTGGTGCCGGCGCAAGCCTTGCGCGCCGCGGTGTCCGATCTCGCCGGCGCGGTGGCGCCGCGCACGCCGGTGGTCGCCTGCGCCAAGGGCATCGAGCGCGGCACCGGGCGTTTCATGACCGAGATCATCGCGCAATGCCTGCCGGCGGCGGTTCCCGCGATCCTGTCGGGGCCGAGCTTTGCCAGCGACGTGGCGCGCGGATTACCGACCGCGGTGACGCTGGCCGCACCGGACGAGGACACGTGCGCAGATGCTCGCCAATTCGCTGGGATCGGCGACGTTCCGGCCCTACCATTCGACCGATGTGCGCGGCGTCGAGATCGGCGGCGCCGCCAAGAACGTGCTGGCGATCGCCGCCGGCATCGTCGCCGGCCGCAAGCTCGGCGCGAGCGCCGCCGCGGCGCTGACGACGCGCGGCTTCGCCGAGCTGGTGCGGTTCGGCCGCGCCCATGGCGCGCGCGCGGAAACGCTCACCGGCCTGTCCGGGCTCGGCGATCTCATCTTGACCTGCTCGAGCGTGCAATCGCGTAATTTCTGGCTCGGCCGTATGCTCGGCGAGGGCCGCTCCCTCGACGAGGTGCGCCGTGCCGGCCAGCTTGCGGAAGGCGTCTACACGGCATCGGTGCTCGTCGAGATGGCGAAGGCGTGCAAAGTCGAGACGCCGATCGCGGCGGCCGTCGCCGCCGTGCTCGACGGGACGCTCGACATCGACGCGGCGATCGAAGCGCTGCTGACGCGGCCATTCCGCGCGGAGGGATGAACATGAATTATGTGATTCATGGCAGCAGGCGTGGATAAGCGATTGAGCCGGATGGAATTTCTTTGAAACACGGATCGGCTGCGCCAGGCGCAATGGGCGGAATGCGGGGTGGAACTGAATTCTTTTGCGATTATTGCATCTGTTGCGTTTATTGCGAATATCTGGTACCGAATCAGTCATTCCACAGGAGCACCCCATGACCGTGCCAGCCTTCGCCGAGGAACTCGGCGGCCGCCTGCCGTCTGCAAGCGAGAAGGCGGCCGCAAATCAACTTCGCAAGATAATCGCCGCGCACGCCGCCGACGGCGCGGTTTTGCGTGTGCTCGACGACGACAAGAAGCCGTCAGAAATCGCGCTGACTCCGGCGCTATCAAACCTGCTGATGGCACTGCTGCGCCACGTTGGCCGTGGCGATGCGGTGACGCTTGTTCCAGTCAGCCAAATGCTCACTACGCAGCAGGCGGCGGACATTCTGAATGTATCGCGGCCCTATCTCATTTCCTTGCTTGAAAAGGGAGAAATTGAGCACACGCTCGTTGGGCGTCACCGCAGGATCCAGGCGGAAGACCTGTTCGCTTACAAGCGAGTTCGTAACGAGAAGCGGCGAAAGGCATTGGCCGAGCTAGCCGAAACGGACGCGGAGATTCTCTAGGCCTTGTTTGCAAATCGCTACACGGCATTCGCCGACGCCTGCTCTCTCGTCGGCGCTCTCAAGCGGAACCTCCTGCTGACTTTGGCGGAGGCGGAGTTTTTTCGCCTCCGCTGGTCGAAAGAAGTGCTTGATGAAACTGAGCGAGCAATTGCCGGCATCTTCGAAAAAAAGGGCGTCGTCGACCCAGCGGGGCAAGCGGCAAAACAGAGAGCGCGCATGGAGGAGGCTTTCGAAGAGTTGATGGTATTCGACTTCGACAAGCTCCTGAGTGTGTGCGGAGACTTGCCGGATCCAAACGAAGCCCACGTAATCGCCGCTGCTCTGAAGACGCAGGCGGCCACGATAATCACGGATAATCTGAAACACTTCCCAACGGAGACCCTCCGCGCGCTCAACCTCGAGGTCCGTTCAACAGACGCATTCATCGCCGATACGATCGCGCTTGATACCGGCCGCGCAGTGGCCGCGATTCGTCGGATGCGAGAGAGCTTCAAAAGGCCTGAGATGACTCCCGAGCAGCTTCTGATCACCATGGAGGCGGCGGGGCTGACCGAAACAGTGGACGTGCTTCGGACTCACGTGCTGTTCCCTTTAACGTCATGGCGGCAAGGAGGTGTGCGATTGGAGATATCGAACGAAAATTGGGACTCAATGAACTGATGGGTAAACTAGGCGATGCGCATCCTGAGGGCTGGGCGGTAGTGCTATGACTTTGACGCGGCCATTCCGCGCGGAGGGATGAACATGAATTACTGGCTGATCAAATCGGAACCCGACGCCTGGTCATGGGACCAGCAGGTCAAGAAGGGCGCCAAGGGCGAGGCTTGGACCGGGGTTCGCAATCACACGGCGAAGCAGAACCTGATGAAGATGAAGAAGGGCGACCGCGCCTTCTTCTACCACTCCGGCGAAGGCAAGGAGATCGTGGGGATCGCCGAGGTCATCCGCGAAAGCTTTCCCGACCCCAGCGCCTCGCGCCGGCGATCCCTGGGTCGCGGTGGACGTGAGCGCCGTGATGCCGCTCGAAACGCCGGTCTCCCTCGCGACCATCAAGACCGAGCCGCGGCTCAAGGAGATGGCGCTCGTCAAGCAATCGCGACTCTCGGTGCAGCCGGTGACGCCGCAGGAATGGAAGCTCGTCTGCGCCATGGGCGGAGTGAAGCCGTGACCGGCGGATGGTGCGGATGCCAAGTCGATCGGCAGCGTCCGTTTTCGACCCCGCGTCGACACACTCCGGTGAACCCGGTTTGATCTGCCCGACCGAGCGGTGCTAGCTTACGCGTCGCACGCGGTGGGGCGCAGATGACGTGAAAGGCGAAAGAGTTCGGATCGTCGGATTGGAGACGGTGATGCTGCGTCGTATAACCTCGCGTCACCTGGTGATCGCAGCGATTGCGGCATTCGTCGTCTATGGCGAATATGTGATCTGGTTCAAGTCGCCGATAGCGCAGATTTCCGCGATCTGCGAGAACTTTCGCAACTTGAAGGAAACGGTCGCCGCGCGCGGCCCGGAAATCCACCTGATCGACGAGGCCGTGGCCGAACCGCTGCGTCTCATCGACAAGGCGGTACGCGCCTGCGACGGCGAGGCCATCGACGTCGAGGACTCCAACGCGCGATGAGGTATCCGACGTGCGACGACCCCGCCGGTCGGCGGCGGCGTCTCCAAATGGGTTACGCGTGGGTCCTAGGTGGCGCAAAGATGGGCGCAGCCGCGCGCCGCAGGGGCTGTTTTTCGCCGCTTTTCTCTTGATGATGTTCCTTCTCATGGGCTAATTCCTGCGTTAGACTGAGGCTCGGAAGAGACCAAAGCTGAGGAAGCCATCCGTCGCGATCCCTGGATGGCCCAAGACCGGGCGGAAAACATGAAAACATCGCAACGCGCGTCTCTGTTGCTGGGGTTGGCACTCCTCGTTCCGTTCGCCATGGCGAGCGCGGCATGGGCGGGCGGCGCGTCGCTCGACGAGGACGAAGAAGACGACAGCAATGCCGGGGTTTCCTTCTTCGGCTTTGCCAAGGATCTGGACCGCGGCGGCGGCGTGCCCGACGCCAAGGTGAGCGCCGACATCAAAAATCGCAATGCCAGCCTGGTGACCCGGACCGACGACCAGGGCCATTTCAAGTTTTCCGGCTTCAGCAAGGAAATCGATCCCAAGGATGTCGAGATCACTTGCACCAAGGAAGGCTTCAAGCTGCAGCGCACGATACGCCGCCAGGCCGCCGGCGATGCCGTGAGCACCGTCGAGGTCGATTGCCTGATGGTGAAACCCTAGGCATTTGAACCCCTGTGTGATGAACGTCCGCGGTGCCCTGCGTCTTCTCCTGATCGGCAGCGCTGTCGCGGTGCTTGCGCCCGCGGAGTTTCTGGCGCCGGCCAAGAGTTTCGCCGAGACGAATTTCGCCGAAACGAAGGGCTTCGCCGCGACGCCGGGCTCTGCGCCGACCGCAAGCTTTGCGCTGACCGGGCGTGTCACCTCGGTGCAGGAAGGCGCGATGGAAGGCGTGCTGGTGAGCGCCAGGCGCGACGGCTCGCCGCTCACCGTCACGGTGGTGACCGACAAGACCGGCCGCTACGGCTTTCCCTCCGAGCGGCTTGCGCCCGGGCATTACGCGCTGCAAATCCGCGCCGTCGGCTATGAGCTGACGGCGCCGGCAGGCGCCGATGTCGTCCCGGAGCGGCCGGCGAGCGCCGACCTCGCGCTTACCAAGATCGAGGACGTTTCCGGCCAGCTCACCAGCACCGAATGGTTCATCAGCATGCCCGGCACGGCGGAGCAGAAGCGCCCGCTGATCGAATGCATGAGCTGCCACACGCTGGAGCGGGTGGTGCGCTCGAAATTCACTGCCGACGAATTCGTCGGCGTGCTCAAGCGCATGTCCAACTACGCCAACAATTCGACGACGCAGCACCCGCAGCCGCGGATGGTCGAGCGCCCGGTGCCCGACGATCGCGCCCGCAAGGTCGCCGAGTATCTCGCGACCGTCAATCTGAGCAAGGCCGAGCCGCTGGGACTACGCGCTCAAGGCACTGCCCCGCCCGACCGGCCGTGCGACCCGGGTGATCGTCACCGAATACGACATGCCGCGATCGACGATCGCGCCCCATGACGTGCGCACCGATGCCGCCGGCTTCGTCTGGTATTCGAACTTCGTCGAGCCCTATCTCGGCCGGCTCGATCCGCGCACCGGCGCCCATGTGGAATACGCCTACCCGCTGCCGAAGCCGAATTTCCCCGCCGGCGCGCTTGCGCTGGAGCCGGACCATGACGGCAATTGGTGGCTGGCGCTGATGTTCCAGGGCGGGCTCGCCAAGTTCGACACCGAGCACCAAGACGTTCCGCCTCTATCCGCTGCCGCCGGAGCTCAACGACGACACCGCGCAGCAATCCATGGTGATGCCGCGCCAGTCCCATGTCGACGGCAAGGTCTGGACCAACGACGTCAATTCCCATTCGATCCTGCGGCTCGATCTCGCCACCGGCGGCTACGAGGTCGTCGATCCCTTCAAGGAGATGCCGGTCGGCCGCAATCATTCGCCCTATGGCATGACCGCGGACAAGGACAACAATCTGTTCTTCATGGACTTCGGCGACGAGAGCATCGGGCGGGTCGACGCCAAGACGTTCCGCGGCACCATCTACCAGACCCCGACCGCGCGCTCGCGTCCGCGCCGCACCATGCTCGACGACAAGGGCCGGCTGTGGTTCGCCGAATTCGCCGCCAACAAGCTCGGCATGTTCGACACCGAACGGGAGAGCTTCAAGGAGTGGGACGTGCCGACCCCGCACACCTATCCCTATGACGCCTTCCTCGACAAGAACGGCGAATTGTGGAGCGGGTCGATGTCGAACGACCGCGTGCTGCGGTTCGATCCGCAAACCGGCACGTCGGTCGAGTACCTGCTGCCGCACCAGACCAATGTCCGCCGCATCTTCATCGACAACACCACCACCCCGGTGACGTTCTGGGCCGGCAATAATCACCACGCCGCCATCGTCAAGGTCGAGCCGCTGGATTAGCGCCCGACCGCTTCACCCGGTCATTCCGGGACGCGCTTTTGCGCGAACCCGCAATCCAGGCGGCGGTGCCTCGAACTCCCGGATTCCGCGTGCCGCCGGAGCCTGCCACGGCCCGGCGCTCGACCAAACCCGCGTCATTCGACAAGCTTGTGATTCTCGCAACTGGGGTCACATATAATTGTCATGGGAAACGTTCGATAAGTCGCGCGGCCGTCAGAACCGCGCAAGGAGTACTGGCATGGGCGAGCAGATCTACGATGTGCCTCCGCAATGGCGCCAACACGCTTTCATCGACGAAGCCAAATATGAGGCGATGTATGAGCGCTCGGTGAAGGACCCGAACGGCTTCTGGGCCGAGCAGGCCAAGCGCATCGACTGGCTCGAGCCCTTCACCAAGGTCAAGAACACCTCGTTCGACCCGCACCACGTCTCGATCAAATGGTTCGAGGACGGCGTCACCAATGTCGCCCACAACTGCATCGACCGCCATCTCGAAAAGCGCGGCGACCAAGTCGCCATCATCTGGGAAGGCGACGACCCCAAGGACGACCGCAAGATCACCTATCGCGAGCTTCACGCGCAGGTGTGCCGGTTCGCCAACGTCCTGAAGGCGCGCGGCGTCAAGAAGGGCGACCGCGTCACCATCTACCTGCCGATGATCCCCGAAGCGACCTACGCGATGCTGGCCTGCGCGCGGATCGGCGCGATCCATTCGGTCGTGTTCGGCGGCTTCTCGCCGGATTCGCTCGCCGGCCGCATTGCCGACGCCAAGTCCGCCGTCGTCGTGACCGCCGACGAAGGCCTGCGCGGCGGCCGCAAGGTGCCGCTCAAGGCCAACGCCGATGCCGCGGCCGACCGCGCCGCGCAAGCCGGCATGCAGGTCGAAAGCATGGTGGTGGTGCGCCGCACCGGCGCTGCCGTGAGCATGAAATCCGGCCGCGACTTTTATTACGACGAGATCGCCAAGACCGTGCCGGCCGAGTGTCCGTGCGAGCCGATGAGCGCCGAGGATCCGCTGTTCATCCTCTACACGTCGGGATCGACCGGCACGCCCAAGGGCGTGCTCCACACCACCGGCGGGTATCTCGTGTTCGCCGCGATGACCCACCAATACGTGTTCGACTATCACGACGGCGACATCTACTGGTGCACCGCCGATGTCGGCTGGGTCACCGGGCACAGCTACATCGTCTACGGTCCGCTGGCGAACGGCGCCACCACCCTGATGTTCGAGGGGGTGCCCAACTACCCGACCAATTCGCGGTTCTGGGAGGTCATCGACAAGCACAAGGTCAACATCTTCTACACCGCACCGACCGCGATCCGCGCGCTGATGCAGTCCGGCGACGCCCCGGTGACGAAGACCTCGCGCGCCACGCTGCGGCTGCTCGGCTCGGTCGGCGAGCCGATCAACCCGGAAGCCTGGGAATGGTATTACCGCGTGGTCGGCGAGCGCCGCTGCCCGATCGTCGACACCTGGTGGCAGACCGAGACCGGCGGCATCCTCATCACGCCGCTGCCCGGCGCGACCAGGCTCAAGCCCGGTTCGGCGACGCGGCCGTTTTTCGGCGTGCAGCCGGAGATCGTCGATGCCGAAGGCAAGGTGATGGCAGGCGCCGCCGCCGGCAATCTGTGCATCGCGGATTCCTGGCCGGGGCAGATGCGCACCGTCTATGGCGACCATGCGCGTTTCGTGCAGACCTATTTCTCCACCTATGCCGGCAAGTATTTCACCGGCGACGGCTGCCGGCGCGACGCCGACGGCTATTACTGGATCACCGGCCGGGTCGACGACGTGATCAACGTGGCCGGACACCGGCTCGGCACCGCGGAAGTCGAATTGGCGCTGGTCGCCCACCCCAAGGTCTCCGAGGCCGCGGTGGTCGGCTACCCCCACGACATCAAGGGCCAGGGCATCTACGCCTATGTGACCCTGATGACGGGCGAGCAGCCCACCGAGGAGCTGCGCAAGGAGCTGGTGGCCTGGGTGCGCAAGGAGATCGGCCCGATCGCCTCGCCCGACCTGATCCAGTTCGCGCCGAGCCTGCCCAAGACCCGCTCCGGCAAGATCATGCGGCGCATCCTGCGCAAGATCGCCGAGGACGAGTACGGCAATCTCGGCGACACCTCGACGCTGGCCGAGCCGGCCGTGGTGGGCGACCTGATCGACAACCGCCAGAACCGCAAGAGCGCGTAGGGGCCAAAGCGAGCCCAGTCATGCCAGAGCACGTCCGCGCAACCGATTCCAGGCCTGCTCAAAGTCCGGCGAGGCCATCTGGATTCCGGGTTCGCGCAAGAGCGCGCCCCGGAATGACTGCGGTGGGGTGTGGCACGGCGGCTACACACTGCGCTTGTTTTGCGCGATCGCGGTCGCAACGCGACTATTTCCGGGCGGTTTTTGGTAATGTGCCGGCGGGGAATTTTGCATTGGGGTGTTTCAATGATTCGGTCTCGCCTTTCGGCCGCGACTGCAGTCGCGGCAATCCTTGTCGGATATCCCTGCCTCACCAGCGCGCCGGCGGCGGCGCGCGAAACCGTCGCCATCAGCGGCTATTCGCCGGGCACCATCGTCGTGCGCACCGGCCAGCGCGCGCTCTACTACGTCATCGACCAGGGCCATGCGCTGCGCTACCCGGTCGGCGTCGGCCGCCTGGGCAAGCAATGGTCCGGGACTTCGTACATCAACGGCAAATACGTCAATCCGGCGTGGTCTCCGCCGGCAGACGTCCGCCGCGACAAGCCGAATTTGCCGGCGGTGATTCCCGGCGGCTCGCCGCATAATCCCATGGGCGTCGCGGCGATGACCCTGTCGGGCGGCGAATACGCCATCCACGGCACCAACCAGCCGGGCTCCATCGGCGGCTTCGTGTCCTATGGCTGCATCCGCATGTACAACCAGGACATCACCGACCTGTTCGCCCGGGTCGGCTACGGCACCACCGTGGTGGTGACGCAGTAACAGGGCTGAATAGGGCTGGAGCCGTATAGCAACCCCGCGTTACGGCGCCGCCTGGAGCGGAATGCGCCCCGACGATGGCTAAAAGTCGCGAGCGATCCCGTTGACCTCCCAGTCGCCGTAGCGAACCGGGTCCGGCCCGCGCGGCCCGTTGAGTTCCTTCGGGCGCTCTTTCGCCAGGCGATCGACCTCGGCGCGGCGCGCCTGCGCCTCCGCGAGCGCCCGCGCGGCGGCCGGGGACAGGACACGCGGCGCCTTTGGCGCCTCGCGTTCGGGCTCCGTTCCGGATTTCGTTGGACTTAATTCACTCATTGCCATTCAAATGCTGCCGCATGGGGGAGCGGTCAAGGCGTAGGGCGTTAATTGATCGATGGCATTTTCGCGGGCACGCTCCGTTGCAACCCGAATCATCAAAACAAGCTGGAGCAGATTTGGCACGTATCGATTCGACAGCGGCACCGCCACTCCTTCGCGTTCGCGCGGGAGCGATCGGCGTGTCGATCTCTTCGATCTCGCGCATGATCTCGGCCAGGACACCTGCAGCCTTACGAGGGCGTGCGTCGATGTCCCGGACGGCCGCGTCCCTGCCGTATCGGGGACGCGCATGCCAGTGACCCGCCCGGCTTCGCCGTCGGCGGCACCGGGCCTGACGACGCGCCGCGTCGCCGCCGAGCTGCTGGAAGGGGTTTTGCACCGTGGCCGGCCGCTCGACGAGCAGCTTGACGGCCGGCACGCCTTGCCCGGCCTCGCGCAGCTTGCCGAGCGCGACCGGGCGCTGGCCCGCCGGATCGTCGCCACGGTGCTGCGCCGGCTCGGCACCTTGCGCCGGCTGATCGGCGACCTCCTCAGCCGCGGATTGCCCGGCGAAGCGCCCCGCGTCGAAACCGCGCTGCTGATCGGCGCCGCCCAGATCCTGTTCCTCGATGTTCCCGACCATGCCGCGGTCGACCTGTCGGTGCGCCTGGTGCAGGCCGATCGCCGCGACGGCCGCTATGCCGGCCTCGTCAATGCGGTGCTGCGGCGGATCGCCCGCGGCGAAGGCGCGGCGGCGCTCGCCACGCTCGAGCCGCTCGACCTCGACACCCCGGAATGGCTGCTGGCGCGCTGGGTGAAGGCGTATGGCGCCGACACCGCCCACGCCATCGCCCGCGCCAACCGCGTGGAGCCGCCGCTCGACCTCACCGTCAAGGCCGACCCGGAGCTGTGGGCGGCGCAGCTCGGCGGCATCGTCCTGCCCACCGGCTCGGTCCGGTTCGGTGCCCATGGCCCGATCGCCGCCCTGCCCGGCTATGGCGACGGCGCCTGGTGGGTCCAGGATGCCGCCGCGGCCCTGCCGGCGCGGCTGTTCGGCGACCTCTCCGGCCGCACCGCCGCCGATCTCTGCGCGGCGCCCGGCGGCAAGACCGCGCAGCTCGCGGCGGCAGGTGCGATCGTCACCGCAGTCGACCGCGCCGAGCCCCGGCTCGGCCGGCTGCGCGAAAACCTCGACCGCCTCGGCTTTGCGGCGACCACCATCGTCGCCGCCGCCGAGGACTGGCAGGCCGGCCCGTTCGACGCCGTGCTGGTCGATGCGCCCTGCACCTCGACCGGCACCATCCGCCGCCATCCGGACATTCCCTGGCGCAAGGCATCGTCGGATATCGACGCCCTGTCGGCGCTGCAGAAGCGGCTTCTCCACAACGCGATCACCCTGACGCGGCCGGGCGGCACCATCGTGTTCTGCACCTGCTCGCTGGAGCCCGAAGAGGGCGAGGACATCGTCCGCGCGGCGCTTGGAGCAGGACCGGCGGATCGCGCGAAATCCCATTGCCGCGGCGCAATTCCCGGGCCTCGAAGGCCTGATCACCGCGCAGGGAGATCTGCGCACGCTGCCTTGCCATTGGCCCGCCGCCGACGCCCGCATGTCGGGCCTCGACGGCTTCTATGCCGCCCGCCTGGAGCGGCTGTAAAAATGGCCGGTGCCCCCGCACGGTTGCCCTCGGCAAACCCTTCGTTATGTTGTCAAATGACATGCAGGCGGTTTTTGCCGGCAACGAGAAGGGGCCAGCCTCTATGTCCGCTGTGATCGCATGTCCGTCGTGATCGCATGTCCGTTGTGATCGCGGACCGCTCGCGGCTGTCTTGGCTGGCGCTTCGCCGCAGGTTCAACAACCTCAAGGCACGGGTGAAGGTTTCTCGCGCGGCCGGTCTCGTCTATTGGGTCGCTCCGTCCGAGCGCCTCGTCATCGCCCCCCAGGAGCTGCGCACCGCCGATCCGACCCGCGCCGGCGAAATCTATGCGGGCCGGTTCGCCTTTGCCGGCAAGGTCGTGGTCTGCGACGGCCGCTCGCCGTTCGAGATGGAGCCGCCCTCGGATGAATGGGCGGACATCTTGCTCGGCTTCGGCTGGCTGCGCCATTTGCGCGCCGCGGATTCGACCATCAACCGCGCCAATGCCCGCGCGCTGGTGGACGAGTGGATCTCGCTGCAGGGAAACTGGCACCCGGTCGCCTGGCAGCCGGAGATCGTGGCACGCCGCGTCATCTCCTGGCTGTGCCAGTCGCCGGTCATCCTCCATGACGCCGACCTGCGGTTCTACCGCCGGTTCCTGCGCAGCCTGACCCGGCAGGTCCGCTATCTCCGCGGCACCGCCAACGACGCCCGCGACGGCGTGCCCCGGCTGCAGGCGCGCATCGCGCTGGTCTATGCGGTGCTGTGCATGGCCAAGCAGATCAATCATTTGCGCGGCGCCACGCGACGCCTGGTCAACGAGCTCGAGCGTCAGATTTTGCCGGACGGCGGCCACATCAGCCGCAATCCCGGCGTCATCATCGACATCCTGCTCGACCTCCTGCCGCTGAGCCAGGCCTTCACCGCACGCAACGTGGCGCCGCCGCCGGCGCTGATCAACGCCATCGACCGCATGATGCCGATGCTGCGCTTCTTCCGCCACGGCGACGGCACTTTCGGCCTGTTCAACGGCATGGGCCCGACGCCGCCCGACCTCCTCGCCACCGTGCTCGCCTATGACGACGCCCGCGGCGCCCCGGTCGCCAATGCCCCCTATTCGGGCTACCAGCGCATCGATGCCGGCGCCACCGTGGTGATGATGGACACCGGCGGCCCGCCGCCGCCGGAGGTGAGCGCCGACGCCCATGCCGGATGCCTGGCGTTCGAATTCTCCAGCAAGCAGCAGCGCATCGTCGTCAATTGCGGCATGCCGGGCAACAGCAAGGAGAACTGGCGCCAGGTCGCGCGCGCGACCGCGGCCCACTCCACCGTCACCTTCAACGACACCTCGTCGTGCCGGTTTCTGAATTCCGTCGCGTTCCGCCGGCTGTTCGGGGTGCCCATCGTGGAGGGGCCGGAGAACGTCACCGTCGCCCGCGAAACCGAGGCCGCGGCGACCATCCTGCGCGCCGCCCATGACGGCTATGCCGAGCGCTTCGGCATCATCCACGAGCGCTTCGCGTCGCTGTCCGACGACGGCAACAAGCTCGACGGCGAAGACATCTTCCTGCCCGCCACCGGCAATTCGCTGCCGGAGAACGCACTCGATCATTTCGCGGTGCGCTTCCACCTGCATCCCTCGATCCGCGCCAACCGGCTGACCGACGGCCACGGCGCCGTGCTGCTGCTGCCGAACAAGGATGTCTGGAACCTCCACGCCCATGAGGACGAGGTCGTGCTGGAGGAAAGCGTCTATCTCGCCGGCAATGACGGGCCGCGCCGCACCACGCAGGTCGTGATCTACGGCCGCGCGCGCGAATTCCACCGCGTGCATTGGACCTTCAGCCACGTGCCGCACCTGGCGCCGGGAGCCAAGCGCCCGCGCGGGCCCGAGCCCGAGCTGCCGCTCTGACGGTTGCGTCGCCACGTGTCTGGCCCGATCCGGGCGCCGTTCGGCGGCTCTCTCCCTCCCCGGGTTCGGGGAGGGCTGGGTGGGGCTCTTGCTTGCGTCCGGTGCCTCGCCGCCTGAGAAAAGGCCCACCCCGGCCCTCCCCGAAAGGCGGGGAGGGAGAAGGAAGTAACGCCATGGCCGATCATCTGCGCCGCGTCTCCCGCGCGCTCCTCTCGGTTTCGGACAAGACCGGGCTGATCGACTTCGCCCGCGCTCTGGTCGGGCACGGCATCGAGCTCATCTCGACCGGCGGCACCGCAAAGGCGCTCGCGGGAGCCGGCCTCGCCGTGCGCGACGTGTCCGACCTCACCGGGTTTCCGGAGATGATGGACGGACGCGTCAAGACGCTCCACCCGAAGGTCCATGGCGGCCTGCTGGCGATCCGCGCCGACGCGGAGCACGCCCGCGCCATGCAGGCCCACGGCATTGCGGCGATCGATCTCCTCGTCGTCAACCTCTATCCGTTCGAGGCGACGATGGCGAACGGCGCTGGCTTCGACGACTGCATCGAGAATATCGACATCGGCGGCCCCGCCATGATCCGCGCCGCCGCCAAGAACCATGCCGATGTCGCCGTGATCGTCGAACCCGGCGACTATGCGGTGCTGGCGTCCGAACTCGCGTCCCACGGCGGATCGACCACGCTCACGCTGCGCCGCCGGCTCGCGGCCAAGGCCTACGGGCGCACCGCAACCTATGATGCGGCGATCTCCAACTGGTTTGCCGCCGAACTCGACGACGCCGCACCGGACTTCCGCGCCTTCGGCGGCCGGCTGGCGCAGGCGCTGCGCTATGGCGAGAATCCGCACCAGAGCGCCGCCTTCTACCGCACGCCGGACCCCCGGTTCGGGGTCGCGACCGCGCGCCAACTCCAGGGCAAGCAGCTCTCCTACAACAATCTCAACGACACCGATGCGGCCTATGAATGCGTCGCCGAGTTCGATCCCTCCGTCACCGCCGCCTGCGCCATCGTCAAGCACGCCAATCCCTGCGGGGTCGCGGCGGGAGAGAGCCTGCTCGACGCCTATCGCAAGGCGCTCGCCTGCGATCCGGTCTCGGCCTTCGGCGGCATCGTCGCGCTGAACCGACTGCTCGACGCCGATGCCGCCCGCGCGATCACGGACATCTTCACCGAGGTGATCATCGCGCCGCAAGCGAGCGAGGAGGCGATCGCCATCATCGGCGCCAGGAAGGGCCTGCGCCTGCTGCTGGCCGGCGGCGTGCCGGACCCGCGCGCGCAAGGGATGACCGTCAAGTCGGTCGCCGGCGGACTGCTGGTGCAATCGCGCGACAACGCCGTGGTGGACGCGATGGCGCTGACCACGGTGACGCGGCGCGCGCCGACCGCCCAGGAACGCGACGACCTGCGCTTTGCGTTCCGGGTCGCCAAGCATGTCAAGTCGAACGCCATCGTCTATGCCAAGCACGGCGCCACCGTGGGCATCGGCGCCGGACAGATGAGCCGGGTCGACGCCGCCCGCATCGCCGCCCACAAGGCGAAGGACGCAGCGCTTGCGGCCGGTCTTCAGACGGGGCACACGGTGCCGGCGACGCACGGCTCGGTGGTCGCGTCGGACGCGTTCTTTCCGTTCGCCGACGGGCTCCTGGTCGCCATCGAGGCCGGTGCCACCGCGGTGATCCAACCCGGCGGCTCGGTGCGCGACGACGAGGTCATCAAGGCCGCGGACCAGCACGGCATCGCCATGGTGTTCACCGGCACCCGCCACTTCCGGCATTAGAGGTCCGATCGGCAGACAGACGGCTTTTTGCTCCCTCCCCTTGCGGGGGAGGGTTGGGGAGGGGGCTCTTTTAGGCAAGTCTGTGCCGTGGAATTGCCCCTCCCTGACCCTTCCCTGACCCTCCCCCGCAAGCGGGAGAGGGGACGAAAACTGGCTCCACTGTTGGAGGACGAGTCCCAAGGGCGCCGACAAAGGGCGCCGTGTCGCGTGCCGGGCGCGGCGCAATCTGCTATGATCGCCCCGCCAATAACAACGATTGCGTGAGGGAGCCCATGAGGCGTCGGGAGTTCATTGCCGCGTTGGGCGGCGCAGCGACATTTGCGTTCGCCGCACGGGCCGAGAGCCCCGACCGCGTGCGGCGGGTCGGCGTGCTGATCTTCGGGGGCGAGGACGATCCGGTGACGGAGACGCGAGTGGACGGACTGCGCCAGGGGCTGCAAAAGTTCGACTGGGTCGAAGGTCGCAACCTGCAGATCGACTTTCGCTTCGGTGCCGCCGATCGCAGCCGTATCCGTACCTACGCCAAGGAGCTGGTGAGCCTTGCGCCCGACGTGATCGTCACCGGTGCCGCGCCGGCAACGCGTGCGGTGCTGGCACAGACGCAGACCATCCCGGTCGTCTTCGTCGAGGTGACCAATGAAGTCGGCTACGGCCTTTCGGGAAAGCTGGCGCGTCCGGAGACCAACAGCACCGGAATCACCAATCTGTACCTTGCGATCGGCGCGCGGTGGCTGGAGCTGCTCAAGGAGGCGGCGCCGCACGTTGCCAGGATTGCGCTCCTGTACAATCCGGAATTCGATGCCCGGGCCTACCTCGCAGCCATCGAGACGGCCGCCGGCGCCTATCACGTGAAGGTGACCAGGGCTCCGGTCCGCAACGACCAGGACATCAAGCATGCGGTCGCCGCCTTTGCGGCGGAGCCGAACGGCGGCCTGATGGTGGTGCCGCCGGCGCCCGCGTTTGCCGAGATCCGGCTGATCTTCAAGCTCGCGACCCAATACCGGCTGCCCGCCATATATCCGACCCGCGGCTTTGCCGCCGAAGGCGGCCTGATGGCCTACGGCGCCGTCAGTGCCGAGCTCTTCCAGCAGGCCGCCACCTATGTCGACCGCATCCTGCACGGCGCCAAGCCGAGCGAGCTGCCGGTCGGCTTTCCGACCAAATTCGACCTGGTCGTCAATCTCAAGGCCGCCAAAGCGATCGGCCTCGAGTTTCCGCCGACGCTGCTCGCCCGCGCCGCCGAAGTCATCCAATGACAGGCGCTCCGATTCGACGAATGATGATCGAGGCCTTCGCGGCGATTGCATTGGTCCTCGCAGCCGCGACGGCGGGCCTCGCCGCCGATGCCGACGCATCGCCGGCCGCTCCGCCGGTCGCTTCGCCCAGGACCAGCGTGCCGTCGCTGGCGCCCATTCTCAAGAAGATCACCCCGGCGGTGGTTCATATCGAGGTCAAGGGCCGGCTCCCGCCGGACCGGAAATCCAAACGGCGCGAGGCGCGCGAACTCCATAGCATCGGCTCCGGCGTGGTGTACGACGCACAGCGTGGCCTCATCGTCACCAACAATCACGTCCTCGAATATGCGGACGATATATTGGTGACGCTCACGGATGGCCGCGCACTGAAGGCGAAGCGGATCGGCGGCGACCCGGATTTCGATCTGGCCGTCATCTCGGTGCCGGCGGAAAAGCTCACGGCGATCCCGTTCGGGGATTCCCGTCAGCTCGAGGTCGGCGATTTCGTGCTCGCCATCGGCTATCCTGCGAATATCGGCCAGTCCGTGACCTCCGGTATAATCAGCGGCCTGCACCGGTCGAACATCGGCATCGAGGAGTTCGAGAATTTCATCCAGACCGACGCGGCGATCTATCCCGGGAACTCCGGCGGCGCCCTCGTCGACCTGCAGGGCGAACTCGTGGGGATCAACACCGCCTTCATCGGCGCGACCAGCAGCAATCCCGGCATGGGCTTTGCGATTCCGGTCAACATGGCACACATCGTCATCGATCAGATCGTGGAAGCCGGCGAAATCCGCCGTGGCTCGCTCGGCATCACCATCGACGATCCGACACCCGACGTGATCCGTGAGCTCAAGATCTCCGCCCCGCCCCATGGCGCCGTGATCGTCAAGGTCGATCCGCGATCGCCGGGCGCCCGCGCCGGCCTGAAATCCGGTGACGTGGTGACGGAAATCGGCAACCGCCCGGTGGCGGGCTCGGCGTTTCTGCGCAACCGGCTGGCGCTCATGCGGGTCGGCGACGTGGCCGATCTCGCGGTGCTGCGCGACGGCAAGCCGCTGAAAATCCAAGCGACGGTGGCGGAGCGCGACCAGCGCGGCCGCGCGAAATGAACGCGGCTTCGGCATTCACACCGTGCGCGCGAGATCACCGAGCATGCTGGCGGCCACCGACAGCTTGGAGAGCGTCAATCCCGAGGCGGCGATATCCTGGACCGCCTCGCGGACGCGCTCGGCGCCGCCCTTGGCCTTGACCCAAGAGGCAACGGAGGAGGCAACGGAGGAGTCGACGGAAGCGGCGCCGCTGCCGGACGCCAACATCTCGGCCGCGATCCGCCGCATCGCATCGCCGATGGCGTCGAGGGCGCGATCGAGCGCGAGCCGATCGAAATAATCGGTCACTTTGATTTCGCCGGCGGCGCCGACGACGCGATCGAGCTGGAAATATGCGATCGCCGCGAAATAGGTCTGCGCGGCCTCGGCGACCGGCTTGCCGGTGCGATCGGCGATGAGAACGGCGTCGGCCGCAGCCGCCAGTGCGGGAAGATCGGCGAGCCGTCGTGCCAGTGCGTCCGGCACTCCCTGCGCGGCGAGTGCGGCCGCCCGCGCGGCGTGGGCCTGCGTGGCGTCTTGCGGCAGCGTCGCGTCGAGCATGTCGGCCACCGCCGCGATCCCGGACTGGTAATGCGCGACTATGCCGGCGAGGCCCTGGCCGAGGTCGACATTGCGCAAGAACCAGACGATGCGGTCGAGCAGGAGATTCTGCACCGCCACGAACAAAGTGAGCTGGACCTCGCCGGCGATATGGCCGTCGAGCTCCTCGATCGCGGTGTTGAGCGCGGTCAGCCCGAAGCTGTCGCGCACCGTCGCGAACGCGCCGGCGATGCGATCGACCGATGCGCCGGTCTGGTCGGCGATGCGCACCACGAGGGTCGGCCCGCCGCGATTGATCATGGAATTTGCGAGCCCGGTCGAGATGATATCGCGGCGCAGGCGATGACGCTCCACCGCGTCGGGAAACCGGCTCGAGATCGAAGGCGGAAAATAGCGGCCGAGCTCGCGGGCGAGATAGGGATCATCCGGCACGCTCGAATTGAGCAGGTCGTCGTGGAGCGAGAGCTTGGCATATGCGAGCAGCACCGCAAGCTCGGGGCGCGTCAGCGGGGCGGCGCGCCGGCGGCGCTCCGCGATCTCCAGGTCGTCGGGGAGGAACTCGACCGCGCGATCGAGCAATTGACGCTTCTCCAGCGCCTGCATCAGCCGCTGCTGGAAGCCGAGATCCTCCAGGCCGCGCCGTTCGGCCAGCGAGATCGCGAGCGGCTGCTGATAATTGTTGCGCAGCACCAGGGCCGCGACCTCGTCGGTGATGCTCGCCAGCAAGGCGTTGCGCTCCGGGCGCCGCAGCCGGCCGTCGCGCATCGGGATGCTCAGCGCGATCTTGAGATTGACCTCGACGTCGGAGGTGTTGACGCCGGCCGAGTTGTCGATGGCGTCGGTGTTGAGACGGATGCCGCGGAACGCCGCCTCGATGCGGCCGCGCTGGGTCATGCCGAGATTGGCGCCTTCGCCGATCACCTTGCAGCGCAGCTCCGCGCCGGCGACGCGGATGGCGTCATTGGCGCGGTCGCCCACCGCTTCGTTGCTTTCGCCCGACGCCTTCACATAGGTGCCGATGCCGCCGAACCACAACAGATCGACCGGCGCCCGCAGGATCGCATTGATCACCTCCTGCGGCGTCGCCCGTTGCACCGTCAGGCCGAGCGCCGCGCGGGCCTGCGCGCTGAGCGCGATCTCCTTTGCCGCCCGCGAGAACACGCCGCCGCCGGGGGATATCAGGTAGCGGTCGTAGTCCTGCCAGCTCGAGCGCGGCAGGTTGAACAGGCGTTGGCGCTCCTTGAAGCCGAGCTGAGGCTCGGGATCCGGATCGATGAAGATGTCGCGATGATCGAAGGCGGCGACCAGCTTGATGGTGCGCTCGCGCAGCATGCCGTTGCCGAACACGTCGCCGGACATGTCGCCGACGCCGGTCACGGTGAAGGGGCGGGCCGCGATATCGACGTCCATCTCGCGGAAATGGCGCTTGACCGATTCCCAGGCGCCGCGGGCGGTGATGCCCATCTTCTTGTGGTCGTAGCCGGCCGAGCCGCCGGAGGCGAAGGCGTCGTCGAGCCAGAAGCCATGCTCGCGCGCGATCTCGTTGGCGATGTCGGAGAAGGTCGCGGTGCCCTTGTCGGCGGCGACGACGAGATAGGGATCGTCGCCGTCATGGCGCACCAGGTCGGGCGGCGGCACCACGCGCTCGAGGTCGAGATTGTCGGTGATGTCGAGCATGGCCGACATGAAGATGCGATAGGCGGCGATCCCCTCGCCCTGGATCGCGTCGCGATTGCCCGCCGGCAGGCGCTTGGGGACGAAGCCGCCCTTGGCGCCGACCGGCACGATGACCGCGTTCTTGACCTGCTGCGCCTTGACGAGGCCGAGCACCTCGGTGCGGAAATCCTGCGGCCGGTCCGACCACCGTATTCCGCCGCGCGCCACCGGCCCGAACCGCAGATGCACCGCCTCCAGCCGCGGCGAACACAGGAATATCTCGAAGCGCGGGCGCGGCAACGGCATGCCGTCCACCTTGCGGCTGTCGAACTTGACGGCGATGACGGGCTTCGCGGCGCCGCCGACCGTCGGTCTGATAGTAATTGGTGCGCAGCGCGGAATGCACCGCATTGACGAAATGGCGCAGGATGCGGTCCTCGTCGAGGCTCTGGACCTCGGCGAGCCCGGCATCGATCTCGGCCATGATGGCCGCCTGGCGCTCCTCGCGCTGTTGCGGCGACACCTCGAGACGGGGATCGAAGCGCGCCTCGAACAGCGCCGAGATCCGCGCCGCGAGGCCGGCATGCTTGACCAGCGTCGCCCACATATAATCCTGGGAATAGGGCACGCCGATCTGGCGCAGATAGCGCGACAGCGTGCGCACCAACGCGACCTGGCGCCACGACAATCCGGCGACCAGCACCAGCGCGTTGTAGCCGTCGTTTTCGGCATCGCCGTACATGACCGCGCCGAAGCAGTCGTCGAGCCGCGACCTCGCCGGCATCGAATTCGGTCGCGCCATCGCCGATGAATTCGAGCTGCATGTCGTGCAGCCAGAATTGCTGACGCGCGCCGCCCGCCCGGCGCGGCGTGATAGGTGCTCTCGTCGACGACGGTGAATCCCATGTGCTCGATCACCGGAACGCGCTCCGACAGCGGCAGCGGGCGGCCGTGGCTCCACAGCTTGAGGCGGGCCGCCCCGCCGTCGCCGCCGTCGCCGCGCTGGAATTCGACGCCGAGCGGCGCGTCGGCCGACATCGCCTCGATGGTCGCGATGTCCTGCACCGCGGTCGCGGCGGGAAAGGCATCGCGATAGGTCGCCGAAAAGGCCTCGCCATAGCGCGCGAAGAGACCGCGGGCCGCGATCGGATCATGGGCGACGGCAAGCGCTTCCAGCAGGAAATCCGGCCACGTCTTCATCAGGCGCGACACGTCGGATTCGAGCTGGGCGCGGTCCGGATGGGCGAGCGCCCCGTCGCTGCACGTGATGATGAAATGCACGCGGACCAGCGGGCCTTCCGGGAAGAACGGGACGAACGACGCGATGTCGCCGTTGAACGCGGTCGCGAGCAACCGGCCGATGGCGGCGCGCGCGCCGCTGCCGTAAGGCTCGCGCGGCACGTAGACCAGGACGGAGACGAAGCGTTCGAACCAGTCGTAGCGCGGCAGCACCCGCACCCGCGGCCGTTCGTTGAGCTGCACGATGATCGTCGCGAAGTGGAACAGCGTGTCTTCGTCGATCTGGAACAGCTCGTCGCGCGGATAGGTGTCCAGCACGTTGGCGAGCGTGCGGCCGGAATGGCTGTTGGGGCTGTAGCCGGCGCGGAAGAGAACGCTGGCGACCTTGCGGCGCAGATAGGGGATGCTGCGGGTCGACCGCGTATAGGCGGTCGCGGTGAACAGACCGACGATCTGCAATCCGCCGGTGAGCCGGCCGTCATGGCCGTAATGCTTGACCCCGACGAGATCCATTGCGACCCGCCGGTGCACCCGCGAGCGCGCTTTGGTCTTGGTGATGAGAAGCAGCCGGCGCTCCTTGAAAGCGGCCTGTGCCCGCGGCGACAATTCGACCTTGTCGCCCGCGGCGGTGATGACCTCGCCGTCGTCGGCGCGCAGGACGCCGAGCGAGGAGTTCGGGGACTGCGGCGAGACTCTCGCCGCCCGCTTCCAGGCGGTAGTCGCGGATGCCGAGGAAGGTGAAGTTGTCGTCCCGCAGCCATTCCAGGAACTGGATGGCTTCAGCGACCTCGTCGCCCGGCAGCGCCGGCGGATCGCCCTTGAGGGTGGCGATGAGCGCGGCGACGCGATCGACCATCAGCCGCCAGTCCTCCACCGCGTGGCGGACATCGCCGAGCACCGCGGTGAGAGCCGCGATGAGGTCGGCTCTCGCGGCTTCGTCGTCGATGCGGTCGACATGGATCTGGATCACGCTTTCCCGCGGCACGGCGCTTGGCGCGTCGGTGCCGCCGGAAAGCCCGGTCAATGCACCGGTGGGGTCGCGCTCGACGGCGAATACGGGGTGCACCACGAGGTGGGTGTCGAGGCCCCGCTCGGTCAGCGCGCCGGTGACGGAGTCGACCAGGAACGGCATGTCGTCATTGACGAGTTCGATGACGGAGACGTCCTTGAGCCGGGGACCGTCGTCGGGCGGGGCGGTGGTGACACGGATTTTCGGCATGCCTGGATTGCGTTCGGCAAGGAAGCGCCAACTCGCGGCCGCGATGTCCGCCAGTTCGGCCGCCTCATAGCGGACGAGGTCCTCGGCGGCGGCGCCGTCGAACAGATGCGCCGCGAAACCCTCCGGCGCATCGGCGGCACGCGCGCGCAGGATGGCGCCGGCCCGCGCCAGCAGCGCATCTGCACCGCCCGCGTCCGCCGTAACGGTCGAAAGCTCGGTCCCCGGCGGCCGGCGTTTCGGCCGGGCTCGGAGGCCAGCCGCTCGTCGAGGTTCGCGCTCATTTGGAATGTCTCCCGAATCCGGGCGCAGATTGCTCCGGAATGAGGCCGGGCGAAAGGGTGCAAGCAGCGTGCAAGTGGGGGTGCAAGTAGGGTGCAAAGGCATTGTTCGCGGCAACGATGCTGCTAGCTTCGCCGGCAACCCGAAAGGAGGCCCCGATGGCCGGCCAGCCCAAGAAAGCCAAACCGTCACCGCGCAGGGCCGCCGACGGCGACGACACCGTCATCACCGCGCTCGACCTCGCGCCCGCCGAACTCAACCCCGCGATGCGGGCCTATTTCGACAAATGCATGGAGAAGCTCGGCTTCGTACCCAACGTGCTCAAGGCCTATGCGTTCGACATGCCCAAGCTCGAAGCCTTCATCGCCATGTATAACGACCTCATGCTCGCGCCGTCCGGACTGTCGAAGCTCGAACGCGAGATGATCGCGGTGGCGGTGTCCTCGGAAAACCGCTGCTACTACTGCCTTGCCGCCCATGGCGCCGCGGTGCGCGGGCTGTCCGACGATCCCGTCCTCGGCGAGTTGATGGTGATGAACTACCGCGCCGCCCGGCTCGACCGGCGCCAGCGCGCGATGCTCGATTTCGCCGTCAAGCTGACGGCGCAGCCCTTCGCGATCGAGGAAGCCGACCGCGAGGCCGTGCGCGGCGCCGGCTTTTCCGACCGCGACATCTGGGACATTGCGGCGGTGGCCGGGTTCTTCAACATGTCCAACCGGGTCGCCGCGGCGACGGACATGCGTCCGAACTCGACCTACCATGGCCAGAAGCGGGGCCAGTCCGGACTGCCCGATCGAGCCGGGCAGTGACACCAATGGGTTCAGCGCAGCCGCAAAAATGCTGTAGTGACCCGGACAGATGGTTCCCATCTGTTTGGACAAGTCGCCGCGCCAGCTTAGGTAAAGTCACCATGCCCGTCACTCCCTGACAACCGAGGCAAACTGCAGCCCATGCCCGTAAGATCGATTGTTTCCAAGGGCTTGGCCGCCCGCATGCTGGCCGTCCTCGCGGTCATGGCCGTGGCACCGCTCCCGGCGCAGGAGCGTTTCGTCCAGCAAAGCACCGGCGCCACGGCCGCCCAGGTGGCGACCGCGCAGCACGGCATGGTGGTGAGCCAGGAGCGGCAGGCGACCCGGATCGGCCTCGACGTGCTCGAACGCGGGGGCAACGCGGTCGATGCCGCGGTGGCGGTCGGTTTCGCGCTGGCGGTCAGCCTGCCCAAGGCCGGCAATCTCGGCGGCGGCGGCTTCATGGTGGTCCACCTGGCCGGCCGCAACGAGGAGGTGACGATCGACTACCGCGAGACCGCGCCGGCGGCGACGCGGGCCGACGTCTTCCTCGGCCCCGACGGTCAGGCAGACCCCGGCAAGTCCCGCGATTCCGGGCTCGGCGTCGGCGTACCCGGCACGGTGGCCGGGCTTTCATTGGCGCTGGAGCGCTACGGCTCGGGCAAGTTCACCCTCGCCGCGCTGATTGCGCCGGCGGTCCGGCTCGCCCGCACGGGGGTCCCGGTCAAGGACGACCTGCTCGATTTGCTCCTGCTCGCGCAGCCGCGGCTGGCGCAATGGCCGTCGAGCGTTTCCATATTCCTCAAGCCGGACGGCGCGCCCCCGGCTCCCGGCGACATCCTGGTCCAGTCCGACCTCGCCGACACCCTGGAAGCGATCGGCCGCGACGGGCCGCGCGCCTTCTATGTCGGCCCGATCGCCGACAAGATCGTCGCCGCGGTGCGCGGTGCCGGCGGCGTGATGGTGCGGGGCGACCTCGAGAATTACGGCGCGATCATCCGCAAGCCGGTGCGCGGGACCTATCGCGGCTATGACATCGTCGCGATGCCGCCGCCGTCATCCGGCGGCATTCACCTGGTCGAGATGCTCAACATCCTGGAAGGCTATCCCTCCCAGCGGGTCAGCGACGGCTCGGCGGCCGCCCTCCATCTCCAGATCGAAGCGATGAAGCTCGCCTATGCCGACCGCGCCGCCTATCTCGGCGACAGCGACCGCGTCGACGTCCCGCTGGACTGGCTGACCTCGAAGGACCACGCGGCGGAACTGCGGGGCATGATCGATCCCGCCCACACCCGCCCGGCCCGCGAGCTGCGGCCGGACATCGCGGTGCCCGGCAGCGGCAACACCACGCATTTCTCGGTGGTCGACCAGGCCGGCAATGCCGTCGCCAACACCTATTCGCTCAACTTCAATTACGGGCTGGGCCTGGTCGCCGACGGCACCGGCATCATGCTCAACAACGAGCTCGACGATTTCGCCGCCAAGCCGGGCGTGGCGAACGCATTCGGCCTGGTCGGCGGCGCCGCCAATGCGCCCGGGCCGGACAAGCGGCCGCTGTCCTCCATGAGCCCCACCATCGTGCTGAAGGACGGCAAGCCCGTGCTGGTGACCGGCGCCCCCGGCGGCAGCCGCATCATCACCACCGTGCTGCAGGTGATCGTCAACGCGCTCGACGGCCATAAGCCGATCGGCGATGCCGTGGCGGCGCCGCGGCTGCATCACCAGTGGTGGCCCGACGAGGTCGTGGTGGAGCCGAATTTTCCCGCCGACAAGATCAAGGCGCTGACGGCGCTCGGTCACACGGTGACGGGCGGGCCGTTGTTCGGCTCCGCGCATTCCATCGAAGTGACGCCGCAGGGCCTCACCGGCGCCGCCGACCTGCGGGCGCTGGGAGCGGCAGCGGCGGGATATTGAGCCGGCGCGTGGCGGAACGAGACCGCAGGAGCGCCGGACTTGTTCAGGATACCACGCGGCGTTGCTCGAACATCCGGGCGAGGCGCCGGCGCGCATCGCTGTTGCGGCTGCGCCGCACGCCGATGTTGATCGACATGCCGCGATCATAGGCCGGCACGAACAGGCGGGCGACATGCTGCCCGCCGCCGATCGGCCGTGACGATTTTTGCGAAGTCTCTGCCCAGCAGTCCGACGTTGAAACGCGACATGTACACATCCGACGCAAGAGGCCGTCTGAGCAAACTGGAGCGGGCGAAGGGATTCGAACCCTCGACCCCAACCTTGGCAAGGTTGTGCTCTACCCCTGAGCTACGCCCGCATCCGGGCCGGCGGTTTTGCCACCGGCCGCCTTCCTATGCCAAATAGGGCCGCGGTTTGCAACCGCTTCCGCCCGCGGTGGTTTCTCATTACGAGAACGGCCGTTGCCGGGACCAAAGCCTGACCCCCGAAGAGCTGCTTCGACCGCCGCGAAATGCCCGCCACACCCGCCGAACTGTTCGCCCTGCTCGATCGCCTCGGCATCGCTCACACGACGGTTTCCCATCAGGCCCTGTTCACGGTCGAGCAATCCCGCGCCCTGCGCGGGCAAATCCCGGGCGGCCACACCAAAAACCTGTTCCTGAAGGACAAGCGCGGGGAATTCTATCTCGTGGTGGCGCTGGAGGATGCGGCGATCGCGTTGAAGAGCCTGCATCCCCGTCTCGGCGCCGGGAGGTTTTCGTTCGGCTCTGCGCAAGCCATGCGGGAGTTGCTGGGCGTCGAGCCCGGATCGGTCACGCCGTTCGCAGCCATCAACGACACCGAAGGCCGGGTCAGGGTGGTGCTCGATGCCGCCATGCTGGCCCATGAGGTTCTCAATTTTCATCCGCTGGTCGAACACCATGACCACCTCGATCTCGCGGGCGGGATTGCTTGAATTCCTGGCGGCGACGGGCCGGGAGCCGCGGGTCGAGAGCATCTCGCAAGGCGGCACGGGGCCGGGTTGAGGCGCAATTGCAATCGGTCCGATCCACACCATCTAACCAGCGGAAACGGCTGCCGCGGCCTTCGCCCGACCCCGGCGCGGCGTCGGGGCGTTTTCGAAAAGCGCGCGGCGGCCGACCGGATTTCGTATTAAATGTAATGTATCTGGAGCATGGTCCGATCATGGAACCGAACCTGTTGCGGGGCAAGGAAAGGCCGATGTTGACGAATGGCGGAGTGGCGGCTCAGGCCGCCGACAATCTCATCAAGGACACCACGACACAGTCCTTCATGAAGGATGTGATCGAGGAGTCGCGCCGCCAGCCGGTGCTGGTCGATTTCTGGGCGCCGTGGTGCGGGCCCTGCAAGCAGCTCACCCCGATCTTGGAAAAATCCGTGCGGGCGGTGAAGGGCAAGATCAAGCTCGCCAAGATGAACATCGACGAGCACCCGACGATCCCCGGCCAGATGGGCATCCAGTCGATCCCGGCGGTGATCGCCTTCGTCAACGGCAAGCCGGCGGACGGCTTTCTCGGCGCCCTGCCGGAGGGCCAGGTGATCGCCTTTCTCGAACGCCTGACCAAGCAGGAGATCGGCGGCGAGGACAAGGAGCTTCTCAAGGAAGCGGACGCCGCGCTCGCCGCCGGCAATGCGGCGGGCGCCGCCGCCATCTATGCCGAAATCCTGGCGGAGACGCCCGACCACGTTGCGGCGCTCGCGGGCCTGGCGCGATCCTATCTGGAGACCGGAGAGATCGAGCAGGCCAAGCTCACCCTCGCCCAGGTGCCCGAGGCCAAGCGCAACGAGGCCCCGGTGGCCGCGGCCCGCGCCGCGCTGGAAGTGGCCGAGCAGGCCGCATCGCTCGGCCCGATCGGCGAACTGGAGAAGAAGGTCGCGGCCGATCCGCTCGACCATCAGGCGCGGTTCGATCTGGCCGTGGCGCTCAACGGGCATAACCGCCGCCAGGAGGCGCTCGATCACCTCATGGCGATCGTGCGCCGCGACCGCAAATGGAACGACGACGGCGCCCGCAAGCAGCTGGTGCAGTTCTTCGAGGCGTGGGGGCCGACCGACGAGTTCACCGTGGCCGGACGGCGCAGCCTGTCGTCGATCCTGTTCGCGTGAAGCGCGGCGCGACGGTGCGCCGCGACCTGGTGCATTGCGCTTGGTGCATTGCGGCTTGGCGCATCGTGGCGTGGAGTCCGTGGCGTGGAGTCCGTGGACGCTGAATCTGGCCCGGGCCAAGGCACGAGGCAGAGAACATGGAGTGCGGCGATGCCGATGAATGCGGTCTATCGCGGTCCCGCCGATCTTCCGGAAATCCTTTCCGTGTTTCCGTTGCCGGGGGCGCTGCTGCTGCCGCGCGGACAGATGCCGCTCAACATCTTCGAGCCGCGCTATCTGGCGATGGTCGACGATACGCTGCGTGACGGCCACCGGCTGATCGGCATGATCCAGCCCGATCCGGCCCATTCCGGCACCGAGGACCGGCCCGCCCTCTACAAGATCGGCTGTGCCGGCCGGATCACCCAGTTCGCCGAGACCGGAGATGCGCGCTATCTCCTGCAGCTTACCGGCGTTGCCCGCTTTCGCATCGTCGAGGAGCTCAAGGTGGCGACGGCCTACCGGCAGTGCCGCGTCGACTTCATGCCGTTCACCGACGATTTCGTCGCGCGCAGGGGCGAGGATGCCGTCGATCGCAAGTCGGTGCTGGCGGCGCTCAGCGATTTCCTCAAGGCCAACGACCTCAAGGCCGACTGGGACGGCATCGAAAGCGCCTCCAACGAGGCGCTGGTCAATGCGCTTGCCATGATGTCGCCCTACGATCCCGCGGAAAAGCAGGCGATGCTCGAGGCGCCGGACCTCAAGACCCGCGCGGAAATCCTCGTGGCCGTCACCGAGATCGCTCTTGCCAGGGCCAATACCGAGGGCGATCCGCCGCTGCAATGACCAAAGCGTCATGCGCGTGACCTCGACGGAAAAGGCGGGCTTGAATACCGGCGCAGAAGTCGGGATAAGGATCGATCATACCGAAGTGGAAATCGCCATGACCTCCGCGTCCGACCGTCCGGCCTCCGCTGTCGATCCCAAGCTGTTGGAAATCCTGGTCTGTCCGCTGACCAAGGGTCCGCTTGAATACGACGCCGACAAGCAGGAATTGATTTCCCGCTCCGCCAAGCTCGCCTATCCGATCCGCGACGGGATACCGATCATGCTCCCGGAAGAGGCCCGCCGCCTCGACTAGGGCGCGTCGACACTGTGCGGAGCGTGATCGTGGTGGCGATCGAGAATAGTGCGTAGTCCGTATGAAGCGCAGCGGAATGCGGGACGGGTGTCCCCGGAGTTCGCCGCGCTCGTCCGGGCCACCGATTGACCTGTTGCGCATAAAGGCGACGCCTGGGGGATTCGCATGCTCAAGATCTGGGGAAGAAACACATCGTCCAACGTCCAGAAGGCGATGTTCGCCGTCGGCGAGCTCGGCCTTGCCCATGAGCGCATCGACATCGGCGGCGCGTTCGGCAAGAACCGGGAGCCGGCCTACCTCGCCATGAATCCCAACGGCCTCGTTCCCACCTTGGACGAGGATGGATTCGTGCTGTGGGAATCCAATTCGATCATCCGCTACCTCGCCGCCAAGTTCGGCGCCGGCACGCTAGAACCGGCCGATCTGCGCACCCGCGCGCTGGCGAGCAAATGGATGGACTGGCAGCTCTCGGTGCTCGGCCCCGCCATCACGCCGGTATTCTGGGGGATGATCCGCACCCCGCCGGAGCAGCGCGATCACAAGGCGATCGATGAAGGCAAGGTCAAGACCACCGCGGCGGTGAAAATGCTCGACGCGCAGTTCGCCGCGACCGAATATGCCGCCGGCGACGCCTTCTCCATGGGCGACATCCCGATCGCCATCATGTGCTACCGCTACCGCGAGCTGGTGCCGGAGCGGCCGGCACTCGAGAATTTCGAGCGCTGGTATGCCGCGATCGCCGCACGGCCGGCGTTCCGCGACCACGTCTCCAGCATCCCGCTGACGTAGATTGCCGTCATTCCGGGGCGCGCATCGCGCGAACCCGGAATCCAGTCTGCGGTGCAAACGGTCAGGCCGTTCTGAATTCCGGGTTCCGGCCTGCGGCCGGCCCCGGAATGACGAGCTTTACAGCACCTCGCCCCGCAGCAGTTTCGGCACGTCGCCGGTGAGGCCTGCGGCCTCGCGCATGAACATGCGCTTGAGCGGCGGCAGGCGATCGACCAGGCCGAGGCCGATGTCGCGGGCGAGCCGCAGCACGTCGGACCGGTTGGAGAACAGCCGGTTGAGCGCGTCGGTCGAGACGCTCATGGTCATGGTGTCGAAGCGGCGCCAGCGCTGATAGCGTTCGAGCACCGTGGCATCGCCGGGATCGAGGCCGAGCCGCGCCCCGTCGACCACCGCCTCGGCCAGAGCGGCGATGTCGCGCAAGCCCATGTTCAGGCCCTGCCCCGCAATGGGATGGATGACATGGGCGGCATCGCCGACCAGCGCCATGCGCGCGGCAATGAAGCTCCGCGCCACCCAAAGTCCGAGCGGATAGGCACGGCGCGGGCCGGCGAGGGTGACGTCGCCGAGATGGAGGCCGAAGCGCTTCTCCAGCTCGCCGTGAAACGCGGCGTCGGGCAAAGCCACGAAGCGCTCGGCATCGGCGGTGCGCTCGGTCCAAACGATCGAGCTGCGGTTGCCGCGCAACGGCAGGATGGCGAACGGGCCGCCGGGCAGGAAATGCTCCTCGGCGCGGCCGTGATGATCGCGCTCATGGGCGAGCGTCGTCACGATGGCCGACTGGCCATAGGACCAGCCATGGACCGCAATGCCGGCGCGTTCGCGCAGCCGCGACCGGCCGCCATCGGCAGCGACCAGGAGCTTCGCCGCAAGGGTCGAGCCGTCGCCGAGTTCGACCGCCACGCCGGCACGCCCGGCGGTGAAATCCTTCACCGGCTGGGAGAGGAGGATCACGCCCGCGGCCGCGGCCTTGGCCGCAAGCTCGGCCACCAGCCGCGCATTCTCGATCATATGGGCGAACGGCTCGCCGGGCTCGATCTCGCCTTCGAAAGTCAGGAACACCGGTCGCACCGCGTCATCGACGCGGCTGTCGGTGACCACCATGTCGAGGATCGGCTGGGCATGCGCAGCGACCGCGGCCCACACGCCCAGCGCCTCGAACATGCGGCGCGGCGCGGCGGCGATGGCCGACGCGCGCAGGTCTTCACCGCGGGCCAATGCCGGATCGACGAGCGTCACCGCAAAGCGCGGCGCCAGCGCCTGGCGCAGCGCCAGCGCCAGCGCCAGGCCGGCGAATCCGCCGCCGGCGATCAGCACATCGGTGTCGGCAACCGCACGCGTCAATGGCTGGCCTCCGGCATCACGTCTTGCGGACGGCGGGGATGCCGGCCGAAGCTACGGCCACCCTTACCACCGCGGCCGCAACCGGACCATCGCACTATTGACTTCCGCGGCGCCGCGCGGGCGTGACTGCCGGCGTCGCATCTGACGACCAGCCCGCTGCACGAGGCCTGCCGGACCTATTGCCGATGTCATCAGCCATCCAGGATCTCCTCACCGTTCTCGATCTCGAGCCGATCGAGGTGAACCTGTTTCGCGGCCGCTCGCCGCAGCAGGGCTGGCAGCGGGTGTTCGGCGGCCAGGTGATCGGACAGGCGCTGGTCGCCGCCTGCCGCACCGTGGAGGACATCGCCGATCGGCCGCCGCATTCGCTCCATGCCTATTTCCTGCTGGCGGGCGATCCCAAGGTCCCCATCGTCTACGAGGTCGACCGTATCCGCGACGGCCGCAGCTTCACCACCCGCCGGGTGGTGGCGATCCAGCACGGCCACGCGATCTTTTCCATGTCGGTGTCGTTTCACGTGCTCGAGCCCGGGCTCACCCACCAGGCCGAGATGCCGAAGGTGCCGGGCCCGGAGCAGTTGCCGAGCGATGCCGACATTCGCGATCGGGTGCTGCCGATGATGCCGGATTTGGTGCGCCGCTATTACGAGCGCGAGCGGCCGATCGAGCTGCGCCCGGTGGAATTCGAGCGCTATCTCGGCAAGAAATTTCCCGACGGAAAGTTTCATGTCTGGATCCGCACCACCGCGCCGCTGCCGCCGGCGGCGGCGATCCATCAATGCGCATTGGCCTATGCGTCCGATCTGATGCTGCTCGATGCGGCGCTGATTCCCCACGGCCGCACCGTGTTCGAAAAGACTATCATGGCCGCGAGCCTCGATCATGCGCTGTGGTTTCACCGGCCGTTTCGCGCCGATGAATGGCTGCTCTATGCCCAGGACAGTCCGAGCGCATCGGGCGGGCGCGGTTTCGCCCGCGGCCTGATCTTCACCCGCGACGGCGTGCTGGTCGCCTCGGTCGCTCAGGAAGGCCTGGTGCGCGAGCGCCACGAGAGGAGCCCGTGAGCGCGGACGGATGAGCCGGCGCTGCGCCCAGTCTCGTAGCGCCCAGGTGACGCGGCTGCCTGCTTCGGTTATGCTTGATATTCAGGCGTTGACACACATTTTGAACGCGCGCACACCTTGTACGCGCATACCGGCAAGGCTGGGGTGCCCGCCGATTCAGCCGAGAGCATGCGGCGGGACCAATGATGCCGCCGGCAGGAGGAAACGACCGCCATGAAGCTCATCGTCGCCATCATCAAACCGTTCAAGCTGGACGATGTCCGGCAAGCGCTGACGCCGATCGGCATCACCGGAATGACCGTCACCGAAGTCAAGGGCTATGGGCGACAGAAGGGCCACACTGAAATCTATCGTGGCGCCGAATATGCCGTGAACTTCCTGCCCAAGGTCCGTGTCGAGGTCGCGGTGCCGTCCGATCGGGCCGCCAAGACCGTCGAGGCGATCACCGCCGCGGCGCGCACCGGCCAGATCGGCGACGGCAAGATTTTCGTCATGACGCTCGATCATGCCGTACGCATCCGCACCAGCGAGACCGACAGCGACGCGCTTTAGAGCGCTATCGTCCGAAGTTGAATTGTTGCGAGGCAATTGGCGGTCCGTACATGACGTTATGGAACGGTCAGCCCGGTTCCACTTGGGGGCATCGTGCTCCAGCCGCCAATTTTTTAACCGCTAATTTCCGCCGCGAAAGCAAATTTCGCTAGCGCGAAAATATGTTTGCCTACTAATTAGGCGTCACGTGCCGCCACGCCGCAGCCCGGTACCTCCTAATCTGCCTGCACGGCTGTGCTTTGACGGCTCGCGGACCGGCCGAATGGCCGTTCTTCCCCGATTCGATATCCGGCTCCAGAAACTGGCACGAGGCTTGATTGCTCCACGGCGGCGAACGCACCGGCACCCGCCGGATTGGCTTGCCTCGCCGCCTGGAAATCGCCCCCTCTGCGGATCGGAAGGGTGCCTCAGCTAAGGAAGAAACGATGAAAATCGTGATGGCCATCATCAAGCCATTCAAGCTCGACGAGGTGCGCGACGCGCTGACCGCGATTGGGGTGCACGGAATGACGGTTACCGAGGTCAAGGGCTATGGGCGTCAAAAGGGACACACCGAGATCTATCGCGGCACCGAATATGCCGTGAGCTTCCTGCCGAAATTGAAGGTCGAGGTCGCGGTTGCGGCGAACCAGTTGGACAAGGTCATCGATGCCATCTCCGCGGCCGCCAAGACCGGCCAGATCGGCGACGGCAAAATATTCGTCTTCGGTCTCGAGCAGGCGGTGCGCATCCGTACCGGCGAGACCGACGACGCCGCACTGTGAGCAGCCCGAGACTTCGGACAGGAGCTTTGTAGCAATGAGATCGAGAATTCCCTATCGGATAGGGTTCGCTGTGCTGGGCGCCAGCCTGTTCGCCGCGACCGCGGCACTGGCGGACGGACCGGTGGTCAACAAGGGCGACAATGCCTGGATGCTGACCTCTACGGTCCTCGTCCTGCTCATGACGATACCGGGGTTGGCGCTGTTCTATGGCGGCCTGGTGCGTGCCAAGAACATGCTGAGCGTGCTCACCCATGTTTTCTACACCGTCTGCATCGTCGTCCTGATCTGGGCTATCTACGGCTACAGCCTCGCCTTCACCGGCGGCTCGCCCTATATCGGCGGCCTGTCCAAGGCCTTCATGATGGGCATCACGACGGACTCCGCGGCACCGACATTCTCGGTCGGGGCCAACATCTCCGAACTCATCTACTTCTGCTTCCAGATGACCTTCGCGGCGATCACGCCGGCGCTGATCGTCGGCGCCTTCGCCGAACGCATGAAATTCAGCGCGGTCGCCTTGTTCATCCCGTTATGGGTGACCCTGATCTATTTCCCGATCGCGCACATGGTCTGGTACTGGGCGGGCCCCGACGCCATCGCCGACGCCGCCAAGGCGCTCGCCGCCGCGACCGACGAAGCGGCCAAGAAGGTGGCCCAGGCCAAGCTCGACGAGGTTCTGGCGGACGGCGGCCAAGTCTACCTGTGGGGCGCGATCGACTTTGCCGGCGGCACCGTCGTGCATATCAATGCCGGCATCGCCGGGTTCGTCGGAGCGCTCATGGTCGGCAAGCGCATCGGCCACGGCAAGGAGGTGATGGCTCCCCATTCGATGGTCCAGACCATGATCGGAGCCTCGCTGCTGTGGGTCGGTTGGTTCGGCTTCAACGCCGGCTCCAACCTCGAGGCCAATGGCGGCGCCGCGCTCGCGATGGTCAATTCCTTCGTCGCCACCGCCGCGGCGGCACTGTCCTGGATGTTCGCGGAGTGGATCGTGCGGGGCAAGCCGTCCATGCTCGGCATTCTTTCCGGCGCGGTCGCCGGCCTCGTCGCGGTCACGCCGGCGTCCGGCTTTGCCGGGCCGATGGGGGCGATCGTGCTCGGCCTCGTCGTCGGCGTCGTCTGCCTGTTCTTCGTGTCGGTGGTCAAGAACGCCTTCGGTTATGACGACGCGCTCGACGTGTTCGGCGTCCACTGCATCGGCGGCATCGTCGGCGCGCTCGGCACCGGTATCCTGGTCAGTCCTTTCCTCGGCGGCACCGGGATCATGGACTACACCACCGGCAAGATCGCCGATTACGACATGTGGACCCAGCTCATCGCCCAGGGCAAGGCGGTCGGGACCACCCTGGTGTGGTCCGGCGTCGGTTCGATGATCCTCTACAAGGTGGTGGATGTCCTGGTCGGATTGCGCGCTTCGCCCGAAGCCGAGCGCGAAGGCCTCGATCTCACCGACCACGGCGAGCGCGCCTACGATTTGTGAGCACGGCCCCGGCCTTCCCTCGGGACGGCCGGGTGCGCAGGGATACGGAGGGGGCAAATACCCGGCACTGTCCCCGCCGTCATGGAGAGGCCCTGGTGAAAGCCAGGGCCTCTTTCTTGTGTGCGACATCGCCGGCTTGACCGCGATGGTTGATCGCGCCGGCGCGCGCCGCGCTCGGCCGCATCCGGCGCACCGTCGGCGCAGCCCCGGTCCGCAAGTCGCCCGTCGGCCGAGCAGCCCGCGCCATGGCCCTTTCCGCTCCCGAGGGACTCAAGGGCCTGCGGGACCGCGCCCTGCGCTGCGTGGCATTGGCGCGTTTCCCGCGTTCCGAGCTTGTGGCCGGACCGACGCCGCCAGCGGCTTCTCAATCGGTAGGTCGGCGAGATCAAGCTTGCGGCCGATCAGCTCGAAGCTGAACTGTCGGGAGCGTCACCAAAGCGCCGTCTTCATTGGTTCCGGTAGGCGGTTCAACCGGGGGCGTGGCATGACAAATCAATCCATGGGGGTGCAATCCACCGAGGCGATCCGGCGATGGCGGCTTCCTGCCATTGTGACGCTCGCGGCCACGGCGGCTCTGACCGCTTCGCCGCCTGCCGATGCCGCGGTCCGTCGGGCGCGTCCCGCGCAATCCACCGAGGCGGCGGCCCCGCGTGACGCGGGTGAGCCGCTGATGGCGATCGTGTCGATCAAGAGCCAGCACGTGACCATCTACGACGCCGAGGGCTGGATCCTGCGCGCGCCGGTATCGAGCGGGACGACCGGACGCGAGACACCAGCCGGGGTCTTCAGCGTCGTGCAGAAGGACAAGGACCACCATTCGAACCTCTATGACGATGCCTGGATGCCGAACATGCTGCGCATCACATGGTCGGGTATCGCGCTGCACGGCGGTCCGCTGCCGGGATATGCAGCCTCGCATGGCTGCGTGCGCCTGCCCTATGATTTTGCGGAGAAGCTGTTCGACAAGGTGCCGATCGGCATGCGCGTCATCATCGCGCCCAACGACGCGGAGCCGGTCGAGTTTTCCAATCCGGCGCTGTTCATGCCGAAGTCAGGGGCCATCGCGGCAGCCCCGGCGCGGGCCGAAACGCTCTCCCGCGATGCCCACGAGGCCGCCAAGGTGGCCCTCGAGGCGAAGAGCGCCGCCGCAGTCGCGGCACGCGAGGCGGCGCCGCTCATGGCGTCGCTGCGCAAGCTGAAAGGGCTCAAGACGGACGCCGGCGCCGCCCTTGCGCTCGCCGAGAAGATGCTCGCCGCCGCCAAGACGGACCAAGCCAAGACGCGGGCCGAGACGCTGAAGCAGAAGGCAGCCGCCAAGGTCGCCGAGTGGCAGACCCAGCTCGACATCGTCGAGGCCAACGCGAAGTCGAAGCTCGACGCGGCGGCGGCGGCCCAAGACGCCGCCAAGGCGGCCGAGACCAGGCAAGGGGACGCCGCCAAGGCGGCACGCGAGGCAAAGCTTGCGCTCGAGCCGGTCTCGGTCTTCATCAGCCGCACGACGCAGCGGCTCTATGTGCGGCGCGGCTTCGAGGCGACCCTGGAGGTACCGGTTACGATCCGTGACCAGGATAAGCCGATCGGCACCCATGTGTTCACGGCGGTGGCGGGTGGCGACCGCGGCCTGCGCTGGACCGCGGTCACGATCGACAGCGGGGACAACGCCCAGGCCGCGCTCGACCGCATCAGCATCCCGCAAGATGTGCTCGATCGCATCGCGCCCACCGCATTGCCGCGATCCTCGCTCATCATCTCGGACGAGCCGCTGAACCGGGAGACCAACTATCACACGGAGTTCGTGGTGGCGCTGCACAACCAGCCACAGGGCGGCCTCGCGATGCGCCGGGCTCCGACCGAAGTACGCGTCGCGCGAGGTGGCGCCGGGGGCTACTGCGGATTTACGCGCTGGCTCGGCGGCGGCCAGTACTACGATCAGCGGCGACAGGGCTGGTGGTGGTGAAGACGCGGCGCGCCCCATCGATCGGCTGACGCGTCGAATGATGACTGACCTCAGGAACTCGCGGCGTCGCCGTTCCACGACAAAGCCGCGGCCTTCGAATACCTGGAAACGACACTTTAGCCTGCGCGGGCGAGTCGCCGGGCGTCTCAAATACGAAATCGTGACAAGAAGCCTTACAATTTTGCTGAACGGCCGGAGCGGTCGCGATAAGACGTTGTTTCGGCTTTCCTTTTGCGCGGGCTCTAACAATTTCAAGTGTTTAACCTTAATCACGCCTTAACCTCGCCGCCGCTATGTTTGGCCATGGCCAAAGCTGTGGCGACCAAGGGTGCGACCAAGTCAGGCCGGGTATGCAGATGTCCATGAACAGCGCCGAACGCGGGCTTCCTCTCTCGACCGGTCGGATCGTCGACACGCGTTCCCCGTTCGTGCGCCTCGCCGAACTCATCGCCGACGTGAAGCCGGGCAAGCCGGTCATCGATCTCGGCGTCGGCGAGCCCAAGCACCCGGTGCCGGATTTCGTCGCGCCGGTGATCGCCGCGCATATCGCGGATTTCGGGCGCTATCCGCGCAATGAAGGCACGCTGCCATTCCGCCGTGCCGCAGCGCAATGGGCGGCACGGCGCTATGGGCTCGGCCGCGTTCCCGATCCCGAGCGCGAGGTCCTGGTGCTCAACGGCTCGCGCGAGGGCCTGTTTCTCGGCGCCATCGCCGCCAAGCGCCACGCGGCAAACCGCGCGGGACGGCCGGCGATCCTGGTTCCGAACCCGTTCTACGCGGCCTATTCCGCAGGGGCCGTGGCCGCCGATTGCGAGGTCGTCTACATGCCGACCACGCGCCAGACTGGCTTCCTGCCCGATCTCGATGCCCTCGACGGCGCGCTGCTCGCGCGCACGGTGGTGATGTTCCTGGCGACACCGTCGAATCCGCAGGGGGCGGTGGCCGATCTCGCCTATCTGCAACGCGTCGCCGCGATGGCGCGCCGGTTCGGCTTCCTGCTGTTCTGCGACGAGTGCTATTCGGAGATCTACACCAAGGCACCGCCGGCCGGCGCGCTCGAGGCCGCCGGCGACGGGTTCGAGAACGTCGTCCTGTTTCAGTCGCTGTCCAAGCGCTCGAATCTTCCCGGCCTGCGCGTAGGCTTCGCCATGGGAGACCGCCGCTTCATCGCCAAATTCCTGGAGCTGCGAAACGTCGCGGCCCCCCAGGTGCCGATCCCGACCCAGGAGGTCGCGATCGCCGCCTATGGCGACGAGGTCCATGTCGAGGCGAACCGCGATCTCTATCGCCACAAATTCGATCTGGCCGACCAGATCATCGGCGACCGCTACGGCCATCGCCGGCCGGCCGGCGGATTCTTCCTGTGGCTCGACGTCGGCGCGCTGGGCGGCAGCGAGGCGGCGGCGACGAAGCTGTGGCGGGAGGCCGGCGTGCGGGTGCTGCCGGGGCGCTACATCGCCCGCGATCAGGCCGACGGCAGCAATCCCGGTGCGGATTTCATCCGCGTCGCCATGGTGCATGACAAGGAGACCACGGCGGAGGCGCTGCATCGCATCGTCGCCGTGCTCGGATGAACGGAGCTTGAACCGGTGGCGATGTCGACGGCGGAGCGCAGCTATCACGGACCGTTCACGATGGACGATTTCCGCGCCATCATTCACCGCCGCCTGCGCGAGTTGGCGGGGCTGGCGCTGATCGCGGCCGCCTGCGGCGCCGCGGCGGCGCTCGCCACCTGGTCGGTGAAGGACCCGAGCTTCAGCCATGCGACCAGCGCGCCGGTGCGCAATCTCCTGGGCGCGCCGGGCGCCATCGCGGCCGACCTCGCAACCCAGCTATTCGGCCTCGCCACCATCGCCATCATCGTGCCGATCGCGGCATGGGGCTGGCGGCTGTTCACCCATCGCCAGCTCGACCGGATGCGCTGGCGGGTGCCGGCCTGGGCGGTCGGCCTCGTCGCCGCGGCCGCTTTTGCCTCGTGCCTGACGCGCACGGCCCAATGGCCGCTGCCCACCGGCATCGGCGGCGTCTTCGGCGATGCGGTGATTCGCTCCATCGCCTCCATCGTCGGCGGGCCGCTGTTTGGAACCGGCCGCACGGTGGCCGCGGTGTCGTTCGGCATCGTCGGCTTCGCCATGCTGGTCATCGCCTCCGGCTTCGGCTTCCAGCGCCCCGACGGAGCGCAGAAAGCGCAGGATGATGCGCAGGACGCAGACGAAGAGGCGGACGACGAGGACGAGGGCGGCTCGGTTTCGATCGGCTGGGTGGTGCATTACTTCCTCAGCCTGAAAGCGCGGTTGTTTCGGCCGATCGCGGCCGCCTTTGTGCAGACCTTCGCCATGCTGCTGCCGCGTGCTGCCACGGCGCCCGCGACGCGGGCGGAGCCGCGCTTCGCGGTGGGAGCCGGGCCGGCCGCTGCGCCGGAACCGGCCTACGAACCGGAGCCGGAGGAAGACGACGGCGACGAATCAATGCCGAAGGTGGCCCGCGCCGCCCGCAAGCCGGCGCGGCCGGCGTCGAAAGCCGCCCGCAAGTCCGCCGACGGCTACGAGCTGCCGCCGCTCAATCTGCTCGCCGCGCCCAAATCCTCGGATCGCTTCGCACCCAGCACGGAGGCGATCCAGGAGACCGCGGTCTCGCTCGAGCACGTGCTCGGCGACTTCGGCGTGCGCGGCGAAATCATCAATGCGCGGCCGGGACCGGTGGTGACGCTCTACGAGCTCGAGCCGGCGCCGGGGATAAAATCGTCGCGGGTGATCGGGCTCGCCGACGACATCGCGCGCTCCATGAGCGCACTTTCGGCCCGCGTCGCCGTGGTGTCCGGCCGCAATGTGATCGGCATCGAGCTGCCGAACGCAACGCGCGAGAAGGTGTACCTGCGCGAGCTGCTCGCCGCCGAGGAATACGGCGCGAGCGGCGCCAAGCTCCCGCTCTGCCTCGGCAAGACCATCGGCGGCGAGTTCGGTGATCGTCGACCTCGCGCGCATGCCGCATCTCCTGATCGCCGGCACCACCGGCTCGGGCAAGTCGGTCGCCATCAACACCATGATCCTCAGCCTGCTCTACCGGCTGCGGCCGGACCAGTGCCGGCTGATCATGGTCGATCCGAAAATGCTGGAACTGTCGGTCTATGACGGTATCCCGCATCTGCTCACCCCGGTCGTCACCGATCCCAAGAAAGCGGTAGTGGCGCTGAAATGGGCGGTGCGCGAGATGGAGGACCGCTACAAGAAGATGGCCAAGCTCGGCGTGCGCAACATCGACGGCTACAATGTGCGCCTGTCCGAGGCGCGGGCGCGCGGCGAGATGCTGTCGCGCACCGTGCACACCGGCTATCACCCCGACAGCGGCGAGGCGATCTACGAGAAGGAGGAGTTCGATCTCGACCTGTTGCCCTATCTCGTGGTGATCGTCGACGAGATGGCCGACCTGATGATGGTCGCCGGCAAGGACATCGAGGGCGCGATCCAGCGGCTGGCGCAAATGGCGCGCGCCGCGGGCATCCATGTGGTGCTCGCGACCCAGCGGCCCTCCGTCGACGTCATCACCGGCACCATCAAGGCCAATTTCCCGACCCGGATCTCGTTCCAGGTCACGTCGAAGATCGACAGCCGCACCATCCTCGGCGAGCAGGGCGCCGAACAGCTTCTCGGCCAGGGCGACATGCTCTACATGGCGGGGGGCGGTCGCATCAGCCGCGTGCACGGTCCGTTCGTCTCCGACGACGAGGTGGAAAAGATCGTCCGCCATCTCAAGACCCAGGGCCAGCCGCAATATCTCGAAGCGGTGACCGCGGAGGACGAAGCGGAGGGCGAGGACGGCGCCGTGTTCGATGCGACCGGGATGGGCGAGCCGGAAGGCGCCGACCTTTACCAGCAGGCGGTGGCGGTGGTGACCCGCGACCGCAAGGCCTCGACCAGCTATATCCAGAGGCGGTTGCAGATCGGCTACAATCGTGCTGCATCTCTGATCGAGCGGATGGAGAAGGAAGGCGTCGTCGGGCAGCCCAACCACGCCGGCAAACGCGAAATCCTGGTTGGCGAGGAAGAGGACGAGCGCTATTGAGGATGCTGGTGGATATGTCGTCCCACCGCCACGGGGTTTTTTGCTTCTTGTTCCCTCCCCCGCAAGCGGGAGAGGGGACGAAAATTGAATTGACTGTTGGACAAGTCCTTAGTGGGTTGATCTGGCCCAACATTCGGGGGTCAGGCCGCGGAGCGGGGTTGCGTCGTGAAAAGGCCATAGGGCAGGGCTAGCCCGGTCACATATTGGACAGGACTGCGGAGATGTACATGGGACGGGCGGGGGTGGCCGCGGTGGTCGGGGTGTTGTTCCTGGCTACGCCGATGATCGCGCCGGCGCAGACCGTGCCGATACCGCAACCCGCGCCGAAGCGGCCCGCGGTGGCCAAGCCGCCGGTCTCGATCCTGCCCGAAGGCTCCCGGACGCCGCAGCCGACGCGTGCTGCCGAGCCGATCACGACCGAGGCCGGCCAGCACGCCCTCGTCGATCGTGTGAGCCTCTATCTCTCCACGGTGCAGACGCTGGTCGGCAATTTCGTCCAGGTCGGGCCGGACGGCCGCAAGACCGAGGGGAAATTCTTCATCCAGAAGCCCGGCAAGGTGCGGTTCGAATACGATCCGCCGTCGCCGATCGACGTCGTCGCCGACGGCTCCTTCGTGCAGGTGCGCGACCGCAACCTCAACACCAAGGACACCTATCCGCTGTCGCAGACCCCGCTGCGCTACTTGCTCGCAGACCGCATCGACCTGTGGCGCGAGACCCATCTGGTGTCGGTCGGCGCCGACGAAAAATACGTCACCGTCACCATCGAAGAACGGCAACTGGTGGTCGGCACCCATCGCCTGATGTTGATGTTCGATGCCAAGGATTTTCAGCTCCTGCAATGGACCGTGACCGATCCGCAGGGCTACGACACCACCGTCGGGGTCTACAATCTCGACACCAACAAGAAGCCCGACCCCGGCCTGTTCCGAATCAGCTACGGACCGTTCGACCGCAGCGCGCAGTAGACCGGCCGGCCAGTCCCGACGGCTGCCCGTGCGCCTGACCGTCACCACCTGGAACATCAATTCGGTGCGGCTGCGCATCAACCTGGTGGCGCGGTTCCTGCGCGCCGCGCAGCCCGACGTGCTCTGCCTCCAGGAAACCAAGTGCCCGGACGATCGGTTTCCGGCGAAGCGCTTCAAGCGCCTGGGCTACACCCATTTCGCGCTCAACGGACAGAAGGGCTATCACGGCGTCGCCATCGTCTCGCGGGTGCCGTTCGACGCGATCGACATTCGCGGCTTCTGCGGCAAGACCGACTGCCGCCACGTCGCCGTGAAGATCGGCGCGCAGGCCGGGTTTGCCGAGCCGACGACGCTGCATAATTTCTACGTCCCTGCCGGCGGCGACGAGCCCGACCCCGAAATCAACGAAAAATTCGCCCACAAGCTCGCCTTCCTTGACGAAATGCGCGCCGCGCCGGACATGCATCCGCAGGCCGGCGGGCGCGCGATCCTGGTCGGCGATCTCAATGTCGCGCCGCTCGAGCATGACGTCTGGAGCCACAAGCAGTTGCTCAGGGTGGTCTCCCATACCCCGATCGAATGCGAGAAGCTCAACGCGGTGCGCGATGCCGGCGCCTGGGTCGACATCATGCGCACCTTCGTGCCGGAACCCGCCAAACTCTACACCTGGTGGAGCTACCGCGCCGCCGACTGGCAGGCGGCCGACCGCGGCCGGCGCCTCGACCACATCTGGGTCTCACCGGCGATCGCCGACCGGGTGTCGAGCATGGCTATCGCCAGGCAGGCCCGCGGCTGGAGCCAGCCGTCGGATCATGTCCCGGTGACGGCGACGCTGGAGTTGTGAGGCTTCATGCCTACTGCCGCGGCGGATCGAGCAACCCCCGCACCGCGTAGAGTTCGTCGGCGGCCTCGTTGGCGCGTTCGGCGATCCGGTCGCGCATCAGCACCGCCGCCTCGGGAAAGCCTTCCAGCACTTTGCGGAACAGGCTGCGGGTGATTCGCATCACCGTCGAAGGCTCGATCGCCGTGGCGGTGACCGGGCGCCTGGTTTCCGTCACCAGGGCGAGCTCGCCGAGGAGTACGCCGGGTCCGACGGTGACGCCGGGGTCCGACGGGGCCGCATGGGGCAGCGCAAGCTTCAGCTTGCCCTCCTGGATGACGTAGCCGCCGTCGGCGGTGTCGCCGGCGGCGAACAGAACGTCGCCGCTCTCCAGATGCTTCGCCTCCGAGCCGATGGCAATGATCTGCAAAGCCGAAAACCCGAGCTGGGCGAAAGTCGTCACCCGCTCCAGGAAAAAAATATCGTCCTCGATGGTCATTGGCTTTGCAGCAGCATCCTCACGCGCAGACCGCGGCCGGATTGGCCATGATGGCCGGAGCATCTTTCGTTTGGGTTGACGCCCGCTTGCGGTCACCGCGCCGCGCGACCGGGCGATCGCGCAGACGCCGATCCGGCGTACGGGATCGGCCGGTCAAGCTGGGCAACGACATCGTTGGGCTCGGCGCAATCATGAAATGCTCTGGTGACCCGGACATCTGGTTCCTGTCCGGTCGCACCATCAGGGGACCAGTTTGTAGCCGCCCGCCTCGGTCACCAGAATCTCCGGGGAGGCGGCGTCTTTTTCGATTTTCTGGCGCAGGCGATAGATATGCGTCTCCAGCGTATGGGTCGTCACCCCGGAATTGTAGCCCCACACCTCCTGGAGCAGAACCTCGCGGGAGATCGGGCGCAGGCCGGCGCGGTAGAGAAAGCGCAGGATGGCGGTTTCCTTCTCGGTCAGCCGCACCTTGTTGCCCTTGGGGCCCATCAGCAGCTTGGAGCTGGGCTGGAACGTGTAGGGCCCGATGGTGAAGATCGCATCCTCGCTCGCCTCGTGCTGGCGCAATTGCGCCCGGATGCGCGCGAGCAGCACCGCGAAACGGAACGGCTTCGCCACATAGTCATTGGCGCCGGATTCGAGGCCCAGGATGGTGTCGGAATCGGTGTCGTGGCCGGTCAGCATGATGATCGGCGCCTTGAAGCCGTTCTTGCGCAGGATGCGCACCGCCTCGCGGCCGTCGATGTCGGGAAGGCCGACATCCATGATGACGAGGTCGACCTGGCCGCCCTTGGCCGTCTGCACCCCCTTGGTGCCGGATTCGGCCGAGATCGCATCGAATTCCTCATGCAGGGACAATTGCTCGACCAAGGCCTCGCGGAGCTCGGTGTCGTCGTCGACGATCAGAATTCTTCGCGCATTTGGCATGTCGAGCCTCTGCCGGGGCGCTGAGCTTCCAGCGCGAAAACAACGTCACCAACGTGATTCCGAATCATCTTGCAGGCGACACAAAGTAGATTGAATCGGTTAAAGTTCCGGGCTGTCGACCCCGTCGAACCTTGCCGGATTTGGACCATCGGCGGCAAGTAGAGCAATAAGGCCCAAAAGAGCAAGCACCGGTGGAACCCAGTGGGACCAAGTCGCTGGACCCTCGGCACCGGCCCCGGCAGGACACATGCATCGCATTTCGCTCCCGAGAATCGACGTCCGGTCACGGCCGGGCGACCGCCGCCGCGGCTGGATCGCCGCCGGCTCCCTGCGGATTGCGGTGGCGCTCGGCCGCACCGGCATCAAGGCCGACAAGCGGGAAGGGGACGGCGCGACCCCCGCGGGCCGGTTCCGGCCGGTTCGCTTGTGGTGGCGCGGGGATCGATCGCCGCGCCCGGCGGCCCTGTTGCCGGCGCGGCCGATCGATCTGGCCGACGGCTGGTGCGAGGACCCGGCCGATCGCCGCTACAACAGGCCGATCCGGCTCGAACCCGGCGCTACCGGCGACCGGCTCACCCGCGGCGATGCGCTTTATGACCTGATCATCGAGATCGACCACAACACGCGCCCGCGGATCACCGGCCGCGGCAGCGCCGTTTTCATCCACGTGGCCCGGCCCGGCCTCGGCCCGACCGCCGGCTGTATCGCGATGCCCGCCCCGGCCTTGAGACGCCTGCTGCGGCGGCTCGGACGAAACACCAGAATCGTGATTCATGTCTAGCGCGGTCGATTGGCCGTTCAGGCCCGATGCCCGAAAATGGCGCTTCCGACGCGCACATGGGTGGCGCCGAACCGGATCGCGAGCGGAAAATCCGCGCTCATGCCCATTGACAGGGACCGCAATCCGTTGCGCGTCGCGATTTTGGCGGTGAGCGCGAAATGCGGCGCCGGCGGCTCACCATGGGGCGGGATGCACATGAGCCCCGCAATGGCGAGACCGTAACCGCTGCGGCAGGCGGCGATGAAGGCATCGGCATCCTGCGGCAGCACGCCCGCTTTTTGCGGCTCCGCGCCGGTGTTGACCTCGACGAACAGCAGCGGGCTGCGGCCCTGCTTTTCGATTTCCTTCGCCACGGCGGCGCAGATGCTGGGCCGATCGATCGAATGGATGGCGTCGAACAGGCCGACCGCCTCGCGGGCCTTGTTGGACTGCAGCGGCCCGATCAGGTGAAGCGCCAAGTCCGGGTGCGAGTCCGGGTGCAGGCCCGGCTGCCGGTCCCGCAGCGCCGGCCATTTGGCGTGGGCCTCCTGGACCCGGTTTTCCCCGAACACGCGCTGGCCGGCGGCGATGATCGGGGCAATGGCCTCGGCGCCGAAGGTCTTGGAGACCGCCACCAGGGTCACGTCCTCCGGGCGACGCCGCGCCGCAACGCAGGCCTCGGCGATCTCGCGACGTACCGCCGCAAGGCCGGCCGCCGGATCGGGCAGGGGTGTCGGAGGCATCATCGCGGTCGATCTACCATGGTTGGCGCGTAGCCAGTATGAAGCGCAGTGGAATGCGGGACGGGCGTCCCCGGATTGCACTGCGCTTATCCGGGCTACGGATCGATCAGGCAACCGCTCCGACCTGGCGACCGAGAGGACCTACTCTTAACAAAGTCTGCACGGCCACGCGGTAGTGTGCTCGCCGGGAAACAGCCGTCAGGCAAACCGCGTGGCGCGGTTGACCGTGGCGCCGCAATGATGTCCTAGTCCGGTGCTTTCTCGGCGGCGAAATTGTCATGAGTATCGAGCGATATAACGCCCGCGCAGCGGAAACCCGCTGGCAGCGCGCATGGGACGAGCGGGGCGTGTTCGCGACCCGCAACGACGATCCGCGCGCCAAATACTATGTCCTCGAAATGTTTCCATACCCATCCGGGCGCATCCATATGGGCCATGTGCGCAACTACACCATGGGGGACGTGGTGGCGCGCTACAAGCGTGCCCGCGGTTTCAACGTGCTTCACCCCATGGGCTGGGACGCCTTCGGCATGCCGGCCGAAAACGCCGCCATGGCCAACAAGGTCCATCCGCGCACCTGGACCTACGAGAACATCGCCACCATGAAAGGACAGCTCAAGTCGATGGGCCTGTCGCTGGATTGGAGCCGCGAGATCGCGACCTGCGATCCCAGCTACTACAAGCATCAGCAGAAGATGTTCCTCGACTTCCTCGCCGCCGGCCTGGTCGAGCGCAAGCAATCCAAGGTGAACTGGGACCCGGTGGACCACACCGTGCTCGCCAATGAGCAGGTGATCGACGGGCGCGGCTGGCGCTCCGGCGCGCTGGTCGAGCAGCGCGAGCTGGTCCAGTGGTTCTTCAAGATCACGCAATTTTCCGAAGACCTGCTCACCGCCCTCGACCGGCTCGACCGCTGGCCGGAAAAGGTCCGCCTGATGCAGCGCAACTGGATCGGGCGCTCGGAAGGCCTGCACATCCGCTTTGCGCTCGATCCCGCCACCACGCCCAACGGCGAAACCGAGCTCGACATCTTCACCACGCGTCACGACACCATTTTCGGCGTGAAGTTCATGGCGGTGGCGCCGGACCATCCGCTGGCCGCTGCCGCCGCGGCGAAGAACCCCGCGCTGGCGGACTTCATTGCCGAGTGCAAGCGCCACGGCACCGCCCAGGAGGTCATCGACAAAGCGGAGAAGCTCGGCTTCGACACCGGCATCGAGGCCATCCACCCGTTCGATCCGGCGCGCCGGATTCCGGTCTATGTCGCCAATTTCATCCTCATGGAATACGGCACCGGCGCCATTTACGGCACGCCGGCCCATGACCAGCGCGACCTCGACTTCGCCAACAAATACGGGCTCGGCAATATCCCGGTCGTATGCCCGCAGGGCCAGGACCCCGCGACCTTCGTCATCACCGACATCGCTTATGACGGCGACGGCCGGATGATCAATTCCCGCTTCCTCGACGGCATGACGATCGCGCAGGCGAAGGAAGAAGTCGCCCGCCGGCTCGAGCACGAAATGCGCGGCAATCGCCCGGCGGCGCAGCGCCAGGTGAATTTCCGGCTGCGGGACTGGGGCATTTCGCGGCAGCGTTATTGGGGCTGCCCGATCCCGATCATCCACTGCCAAGAATGCGGCGTCGTACCGGTGCCGGCGAAGGACCTGCCGGTGCAATTGCCGGACGATGTCGATTTCGACAAGCCCGGCAACCCGCTCGACCGCCATCCGACCTGGAAGCACGTGGCCTGCCCGAGCTGTGGCGGCCCCGCGCGGCGCGAAACCGACACCATGGACACCTTCGTCGATTCGTCCTGGTATTTCGCCCGCTTCACCGATCCCTGGATCGCAACCGCGCCGACCGAGCGGAGAGCGGTCGACGAATGGCTGCCGGTCGACCAGTATATCGGCGGCATCGAGCATGCCATTTTGCACCTGCTCTACAGCCGCTTCTTCACCCGCGCCATGAAGGCGACCGGTCACGCAGGCATCGACGAGCCGTTCGCCGGCCTGTTCACCCAGGGCATGGTGGTCCACGAGACCTACCGCACCGCCGACGGCGCCTGGGCCGCACCGGCCGAGGTGAAAATCGAGACGGTCGGGGAGACCCGCCACGGCGTCGCTGATCGCGACCGGCGTGCCGGTAGAGATCGGCGCCATCGAGAAGATGTCGAAGTCGAAGCGCAACACCGTCGATCCCGACGACATCATCGGTTCGTTCGGTGCCGATACGGCGCGGTGGTTCGTGCTCTCGGATTCGCCGCCAGAACGCGACGTGATCTGGACCGAAGAGGGCGTCCAGGGCGCGTGGCGCTTCCTCCAGCGGCTGTGGCGCCTGGTGAACGAGGCGGCCGCCGTCGCGGCTGTGGCGCTGAAGACACGGCCGGAATCTTTTTCGGACGCGGCGATCGGCCTGCGCAAGGCGTCCCACGGCGCGCTGGCCCACGTGTCCGAAGACATCGAAAAGCTGCGTTTCAACCGCTGCGTCGCCCATATCAACGAATTCACGAATGTTTTTCAGGCGACGCTCGCCGATGCCGGGGGGACGCCGGCGCCGGATCTGGCCTGGGCCGTCCACGAAGCGGCCGAAATTCTAGTGCAACTGTTCCATCCGATGATGCCTCATCTCGCCGAGGAATGCTGGGCGGCGCTTGGACACCGGAGCCTGCTCGCGGTGCAGGGCTGGCCCGTGGTCGAACGCGATCTCCTGATCGAGAGCACCATTACGCTTCCGGTCCAGGTGAACGGCAAGAAGCGGGCGGACGTGACCGTTGCACGCGATGCCGGGAACGTCGATATTGAGGCGGCTGTACTGGCCCTCGACGCGGTCCGCCGCGCGCTCGACGGCAAGGCGCCGAAGAAGGTGATCGTCGTGCCGCAGAGGATCGTCAATGTGGTGGCTTGAACAGCGCTCGCTCCGCCGCTTGACGCCCGGCCGTTTGGCGCTGCGCCTCGCCGGCATATGCGCCGCCGGCGCCATGGTGGCGGGATGCTTTCAGCCGCTTTATGGAGACGCGTCCTTCACCGCGAGCCCGAGCGTCGCCGCGGCGATGGCGGCGGTCGACGTGAACCAGATCGCGGCGGCCAACGGCACCCCGCTGTCGCGGCTCGCCGTCGAGGTGCGTAACAAGCTGTTGTTCCACCTCACCGGCGGTGGCCCGGCGGCGCCACCCGCTTATCGCCTCAACATCACCCTGACATCCTCCAATATGTCGGTCATCGTCGACATCAACAGCGGCCGGCCGGACTCGGAAGATTACGGCCTCAACGCCAACTACACGCTGCAGGACATCAAGTCCGGCAAGGCGGTCCTCAACAGCCAGACCTTCGCGCGGGTGACCTACGACATTCCAGGCCAGGCCCAGCGCTTCGCCCGCGCCCGCGGCCTGCGTGATGCCGAGGACCGCGCCGCGCAACTGATTGCGGACAACATCCGGGCGCGGCTGGCGTCGTTCTTCGTCGCGGGCACCTGAGCGGCCGCCAATGGTGGCGGTCAAGAACGCCGACGTCGACCGATTCGTCGCAAGACCCGATCCGGCGCGCCCGATCATCCTGGTGTTCGGACCCGACCAGGGATTGGTGCACGAACGCGCCGAGACCCTCATCGCCGGCGCGGTCGACGATCCGCGCGATCCCTTCGCACTCGCCCGCGTCGACGGCGACGCGCTGGCCGACGAGCCGGAGCGGCTGGTGGAAGAAGCCCATACCGTACCCTTGTTCGGCGGCCGCCGCGCGGTGTGGGTGAAAGCGGGCGGGCGGAATTTCGCCGCGTCGGTGGAGCGCGTACTCGCCGCACCGCCGGGGTCCGACTGCCGCATCGTGATCGAGGCCGGCGATCTCAAACGCAATGCGCCGCTGCGCGCCTTGTGCGAGCGCGCCGCGAACGCGGCAGCGCTGCCCTGCTACGCCGACGGCGGCCGCGACCTCAACCGCCTGATCGACGAGGAGATGCGCGAAGCTGGCCTGCCGATCGCGCCGGATGCGCGCGCCGCATTGGCCGCGCTGATCGGCGGCGACCGCGGCACGTCGCGGTCGGAATTGCGCAAGCTCACACTCTACGCCCATGGCAAGCCCGGCATCGGGCTCGACGACGTGCTCGCCGTCGTCGCCGACGCCTCGGCACTCGGCCTCGATGCCATCGTCGATGCCGCCTTCGCCGGAAAGATGCAGGACATCGAGGTCCACTTCGCCAAGGCGCGATCGACCGGCGTCGCACCCGGACCGCTCGTCAACGCGGCGATCCGGCAGGCCGCGCTGCTCCACCGCCTGCGCCTCACGGTCGACCAGGGACGCTCGGTCGGCGACGTGGTGGATGGCGCCGGGCCAGCCATTCACTTCAGCCGCAAGGCCCTCGTGCAGGCGGCGCTGGCGCTGTGGAGCGCAAAACGGCTCGAACGCATGATCGCCCAACTCGGCGACACCGCCCTGGAGGTGCGGCAACGCGCCAACCTCGCTGACCCGATCGTGCATCGGGCATTGCTGGCGATTGCGAGTGCCGCCCGCCGCAAGGATTGAGGCCGGCCGCAGCCGACGCTGCTCGCTCCCCGCTCCCTCGCCCCCCTGCCGGCCGGCCCGAACGCTCGCTCGCGACCAATACATGCCTTGCGTCGCGATGGCATCCAGACGAGAGTGCCTGAAAATGAAGGGCGAGGCCTGATTTCGCTGCGACGCAGCGGTTGCGGGAATATGCCCGATCGATTCGCCGAAGGGAGGAACGCATGAACGGCTGGATACGGGCCATCATTGCCGCGGCCGCGTGGGCGTCGGCGAGCACGGCGTTCGCCCAGGACGCCTATCCCTCGAGGCCGGTGCACCTCCTGGTGCCGTTCCCGGCCGGCGGCGCGGTCGACATCGTCGCCCGCACGCTGGGCGACGAACTCGCCAAGCGCCTGGGGCAATCGATCATCATCGAAAACCGTCCCGGCGCCGGCGGCACCATTGCGGCGATGGCCACGGCGAAATCCCCGCCGGACGGCTATACCCTGGTCGTCGTGGCGAGCGGGCACGCCATCGTGCCGTTCCTGTTCCCGAAGCTGCAATACGACGTGTTCAACGATTTCACCCCGATCTCGCTGCTCGGCAATTCGCCGAACCTGGTGCTGGTCAGGGCGGATTCGCCGATGAAGTCGCTGGCCGACCTGATCGCGCTCGCGCGCCAGAAGCCGGGGCAGCTCTCCTATGGCCATGCCGGCAACGGCACCTCCCCGCATCTCGCCGGCGAGCTCCTGAAGGCGACGGCGAAGATCGACATCGCCGCCGTTCCCTACAAGGGCGGCGCGCCCGCGCTCAACGACCTCATGGGCGGCCACATCCCGATCACGTTCAACAACCTCCCGGAATCGATCGGCCAGATCCAATCCGGCGCCGTGCGGCCGCTGGCGGTGACGACGATCGCCCGCACCCCGGTGCTGCCGGACGTACCGACCGTCGCCGAATCCGGCCTGACGGAATACGACACCGGCGTGTGGTGGGGCGTGCTCGCGCCCGCCGGCCTGCCGCCCGATATCCAGGCGAGGCTGTCGCGCGATTGCGCCGACGCCATGAAGACGCAAGCGGTAAAGGAGCGCTTCCGCACCCTCGGCGCCACGCCGGTCGGCAGCACCGCCACGGAATTCGCCAAGCTGATCCGGTCCGACTACGACAAATGGGGGCCGGTGATCAAAGCGGCCGGAATCGAAGCCGAGTGAATCGAAACCAAGTGAATCGAACCGAGTGACGGCGCCGCGACCGTGATCCCCGGATGTCCCTCGCCGCGCGAACCGACGCGGCCGAAGAACCCGCCGCCGCCGCAGGCATGCGACACCCATGCCCACGTGTTCGGGCCGGCGGCGCAGTTCCCCTATGCCGATGACCGCAGCTACACGCCGCCCGATGCGCCGCTCGATAAATATTTGCGGATGCTCGATACGGTCGGCTTTGCGCGCGGCGTGCTGGTGCAGGGCAGCGCCCATGGGCGCGACAACGCGGCGATGCTCGATGCGCTCGCGCGCCATCCCGACCGCCTGCGCGGCGTCGCGGTGGCCGATGCCGATACGGCTCCGGCGGACCTGCGGCGCTGGCACGCGGGCGGCGTGCGCGGATTGCGCTTCAACCATTTCTTCCGTGACGGCGCGCTGCACTACCGCGGCGGCGTCCCGCTCGAGGCGGCGAAAGCGCTGGCACCGGTCATGGCCGAACTCGGCTGGCACCTGCAGCTCTGGATCGACGTGAAGGACCTGCCCGACACCATCCCGGTGCTGAAAGCGATCGGCCGTCCCGTGGTGATCGATCACATGGGCCGCACCGATGCCCGCGCCGGCACCGCGACGCCCGGCTTTCAAAGCCTGCTGCGCCTCGTCGGCGACGGCGGCTGCTGGGTCAAGGTCTCCGGCGCCCACCGGCTCAGCCGAAGCGCGCCGGACTATCCCGACGCGCGGCCGTTCCACGAGGCTCTGGTGCGCGCCAACCCCGATCGCCTGGTCTGGGGCAGCGACTGGCCGCATCCGCGCATCGAAGGCGAAATGCCCGATGCCGGGCGCTTGTTCGAGCTGTTCCAGCAATGGACGCCGGAAGAAGCCACGCAGCAGCGCATCCTGGTCGACAATCCGGCGCGGCTTTACGATTTCCCGTAGAGCGCGTTCCGGTCACGCGAAGTCGTCATGGCCGGGCTTTGTCCCGGCCATCTCGATGCACATGGCAAGGCCGAGCCCAGAGCGTCGAATTCGCCGGGACAAGCCCGGCGATGACGTCTGCTGATGCGTCGAGGGCTTCGGATAATGCTCAATCTGACGGCCGTATCGCCCGCGCCGGAAAATGCGGTAATGTCGGCGTCGACAAAACGAGCGGACGCACGCAGACAACGCGCCCGCGGGGAGGAACATCATGGTTTCCGCAAACGGCATCTCGCGCCGGCACATGCTGGTGATTTCGGCCGCGGGCCTCACGCTGGGCAACAGTCATGTCGGCTTGGCGCAGGCGGCCAAGCGCATCGACCCGTTCGCGCCCGAGTTCGACAAGATCATCTCGACGTCGGAGCCGATCCTGGAGCTGGCGACCGGTTTCGGCGGCGGCGGCAACACCGAGGGTCCGGTGTGGTGGAGGGAAGGCGGCTATCTGCTGTTCAGCTCGATCGGAGAGAACCGCCGCATCAAATACACGCCGGGGCAGGGCACCACCGTGGCCAAGGAGCCGACCAACGGCGCCAACGGCCTCACCCGCGATCCCCAGGGCCGGCTGGTCGCCTGCGAAGGCCTGACTCGCCGCGTGACGCGCGAGGAAGCCGACGGCAGTATCACCGTGATCGCGAACAGCTTCCAGGGCCGCCCCCTCAACAAGCCCAACGACGTGGTGGTGAAGTCGGACGGCGCGATCTATTTCACCGATCCCTGGAACATACCGGCGCTGCCGCAGCAATGGGACCTCGCCTATAACGGCGTGTTCCGGGTGTCGCCCGACCTCGGCACCGTCAGCCTCCTGGTCGACCACTTGATCCTGCCCAACGGGCTCGCCTTCTCTCCCGATGAGAGCGTGCTCTACATCAACGATTCCCGCCGCCGTCACATCCTCGCCTTCGACGTGCTGCCCAACGGCCTGCTCGCCAAGCAGACCGAGCGGGTGTTCGTCGAGCTTGCGGGCAGCGAGCCCGGCGGACCCGACGGCATGAAGGTCGATATTGCCGGCAACGTCTATTGCGGCGGCCCCGGCGGCATTTATGTCATGGACCCCCAGGGCAAGAAGCTCGGCCGCATCGTCCACGGCAATCCGCAGACCACCAACCTCGCATTCGGCGGCGACGATTGGAAAACCCTGTACTTCACCAGCCGGTCGACGCTGGGCTCGGTCCGCGTGAAGATACCCGGCATTCCGGTCCCGGCGCCGAAGCGGGCCTAGGGCGCCTCGCGGCCAGCCTGCCGTCAGCACGGCTACTTCAGCACAGATATTTGCAGACGAAGTTCTTGACCGAAGTGATCGGATTCTCGGAAATTCCGATGCTGCTGTAGCTTCCCCAGACGCCGCCGCCGGTCGCGACCTTGCCGTCGCCGGATGGGGTCTTGCGGTCCTTCTTCTTCGGCGCCTTGTCCGCGATCACCATGGCCCAGAAGGTCTTGTAGCGGGTCTGGTCATTGCGGGCCATCGCGACACCGACGCTGTCGGCCTGGGATTGCAGCAGGTTTGCATTGTGGCCCGGTGAATGCTCCCACATGCGCAGCGTCTCGGTCCAGGTCTTGGTGCCGGCGGCGATGTTTTCCGCCGCCTCGCCGGTGTGCATGCCGGCCACCCGGGAGGCGAACGGCGCGGCGACGCTGTGATCCATGATGCCGGACGCGGCCATCGCCTTGGCCTGCCGCTCGGCGGCCTTGGTGAGCTCCGGATCGGTCTTGACCGTCGAGAGACCGTGTTCGTGCCGATACTGCGAGATCATCTCCGCCATGTCTTCCGCGTGCGCCAGCGTGACCGTCATCGCCATGGCGGCGGCAAGCCAGATCGTCTTCATTGCGCCCCACCCCATTTCGCCTGCAATGCAGCGGAATCCATCGGGGCCGGATGCGGCGGATATGAGGCGTCGCGCGCCGGGTTTCGCCTTATTCGGCCGCAATGCCGGTGGCGCGGATCGGATCTCCCCAGGTATCGACAGCGGATCGGCCGCGGTTATCCCGGGCTCGGTGACAACTGGAGGCGGCGGTTGCGGCCGTCAGGGCCGGAGGGCTCGAAGTGATGCGGTAAGGTACCGATAGTGGTAATATCGATGTAGTTATCTTGCGATCTTGGCTAACCGTGTCGCAGAGGGGGTTCCGATGTTCACACATGCGGGAAACTTCACAAGAGGCGTTCTCGCCGGCGCGGTTTACCTGGCTGGCAGCGTTTCGGCGATGGCTCAGGGCGCACCACCCGATTTCGCGCCCAATCCAGACATCGGATGGTACGCATACAACCGCTTGTTCATCCCACCGGCCAGCGGTGCCGGCCCGGTGCAGCAGGACCCGGCGCGTCCGTACGTTTCGAATGACGAGTTCCGGGTGACCGGAAGGCAGCCGACCGAACGCGTGGCTAATCTCGACAATCCCATTCTCCAGCCCTGGGCGAGGGATGTGGTCCGCGCGCACAACGAACTCGTCCTCTCTGGAAAGCTCATTGTCTCGCCGTCCGCGAGTTGCTGGCCGAAGGGCGCTCTCGGGTTCTTGCTCTCGCCCATGACCCAGCCGATGTATTTCGTTCAGGGGCGCAAGGAAGTGGTGATGATCTTGTCGAGCTATAGCGACGTGCGCCGCATCTACCTGGCGGACGAGCATTCTTCGAACGTGAAGACGTCCTGGTACGGCGAATCCATCGGCCATTACGAAGGCGATACGCTCGTCGTCGACACCATAGGACTCGATGACAGGGCGCCCGTGGACGGATTCGGAACGCCGCACACCAAGCAGCTTCACGTCATTGAGCGCTTTCATTTGATCGAGGACGGCAAGGTGCTGGAAGCCAACATTCACGTCGAGGACCCCGGTGCCTTCACGATGCCCTGGGACGCCACCCAGCGCTTCCGGCAATTCGAGGCGGCCGTGCGCCAGGTCCCCATCGAACGCCTTGCACAACTGGCGAGCGCGCCGGAAGGCCCGCTGCGGGAGACCATCTGCGCCGAGAATCCGAACTCCTTTTTTCCGGGCGTGGCCGCCCTACCGATACCGCAGGCCGCCGTACCGGATTTCTGATCCGCGTCGGACTTTGGGGTACAGCAGCCACCACGTAGCTTCAGGCCGCCTCGGGTCGCGCCTCATTCCGCCGCAATGCCGGTGGCGCGGATCAGATCGCCCCAGGTATCGATCTGGCGCTTGAGAAAGGCGGGAGCGTCGGCGAGGTCGCCCACATAGGGCTCGTATCCCAGGCTGCGTAGGCGCTTGTCCACGTCCGGCTTGGCGGTGATCCGGTTCACCGCCGCATTCAACCGGGCGCAAATCTCGGTCGGCG
>CAVVCE010000020.1:0-44615 GCA_963746235.1 uncultured Alphaproteobacteria bacterium | reverse complement strand
GAGACGGCGGTCTTGGGGCGTTAACCACTCGTTCGATCGTTTCATCGAAAAAGTAACATGCGGAGACCAGGAAAAAAGCGGAGATGGGTCGGTCTTGACGCACATCGGCCTCGACCGTGGGAGGCGCCAACCAAGTGCGTATTCTGCGGGGTAGATGCGGCTCGCACACCCGAAGGACAGCTCACGCAGGACATGTTTATTCGAATTGGACGCGGCGCTACGTTCTGCGGACAATGAGAGGTTACCATTCGCTTCGAGCAACATCTTGGGGCGAACGTACGGACTTTGTGCGAGTTAAGAAAAGTGGCGACGTTCGTGATTGGCAAGTGCGATGTGTTTGCAGCAGCTGCAACAACGGATGGATGCGAGAAAAAGTTGATGAGCCCGCGCGCGCGATAATGATTCCTCTAATCAAGGGAGAAGTCCACTCGGCTCTCAGAAGTACAACAGCATACGATTGCTTCCTGGGCGGCGATGAAGGCTATGGTCGCTGAGTTTGGCGAATCTGAATGTCTCACTACCAGCCACATGCAGCGGAAGCGAATGATGCGGCGTCAATTGCCGCCCAGCAAAGGATGGTCTGTCTGGATCGGTCACTACGTTAGAAAGGAGTGGCCCATATATTGGCTAGCCACGCCGTTTCTAGTTCTTCCTGACCGCCTCGTCGCAAAGCGCAAACATCGACGCGCCACTTACTTCAATAGTCAGGCAACAACTCAGATCGTGGGCCAACTGTTTATTCATGTCATACGTTCGCCGATGCCGGGTCTTGCTTTCCCGAAGTGGAAATTTCATCTCCCAAGAGGGGAGCTCCTTTTCCGGATTTGGCCGCCCACAACGTCGAGCATTCTTTGGCCTATCGGCACGATCAGCGATCAAACCGCCGACTATGTCGCTGGGGCGGTTAAGTCCTTGATCGAGGGTCGGCTGACTCATCGCCCCCGCTAGGGATCGGCGTGTCAACCGTGTCGTTATGGGCGCGCGGGACGCATCCGAAGAATCGGTGACGGATCGGAATGACTTGACTCCTGTCGCGTGAACCGAAACCAAGACTTTTTTCCTATCTCTCGGGTGGCGGGAACGCTTTTTCGGGGCTATATTCTGTTTTTGCGGGGCTGCAGGTCCGGTCGACCTCATTCCTTTATACGACAGCCCCGCACTTTCGCGACACCTCAGGAAACCACACCGCCGCTCCGCGGGCGATTTGGTTTTCTTCGAACGGGCCGAGCATGACGTCCAACCGCACCGACCACATCCGCCTCACCTCCCACCCGGAGCCGGGCGGCAAGTCGCGCTTCCCGATCCATTGGGGCGCGGCCTCGGCGCGCGCGCGCGGACCGGTGATCGGCACGGTGTCGCGGCTCCATGACCGCAATGTCATCGGCACCCATGGCGGCTCCTATGCGCTCTACCGCGCGCTCGCGGTCACCGCCGGCGCACTCGACCCGATCCGCCGTCCGGACCTGACCAACACGTACCCGGCCGCGACCATCGGGCCGTTCCCGCAATGGTCGGAGCCGGGGCGCATCGTGTCGCTCGACCCCTGGGGACATCTGGTCGCCGAGACCTTCAAGACCGAGATCGCCGAGGGCCTCGATGTCCGCCCCACCATCGCGGTCACCCGCGCGCGGCTCGACCTCATCGAGATGCGCGATGCCATCCGTGCCGGACGCCTCAGGCCCGACGGCAAGCACGTCCACGACAATGGCAGCGTGTCGGTGGTCAAGGTCGCGATCGATCCGGTGTGGCACCTGCCCGGCGTCGCCGCGCGCTTTTGCACCTCCGAGACCCATCTGCGCCGTGCCCTGTTCGAGCAGACCGCCGGGATGTTTCCCGAGCTCGTCACCCGTCCCGACATGCACGTGTTCCTGCCGCCGATCGGCGGCACCACCGTCTACCTGTTCGGCGACGTGGAGAAGCTCGCCAATCCGCGCACCAAGATCACCTGCCGGGTCCATGACGAGTGCAACGGCTCCGACGTGTTCGGCTCCGACATCTGCACCTGCCGGCCTTACCTCATTCACGGCATCGAGGAATGCGCCCGCGCAGCGCAGGCGGGCGGCCTCGGCATCATCGTCTATAACCGCAAGGAGGGGCGCGCGCTCGGCGAGGTCACCAAGTTCCTCGTCTACAACGCCCGCAAGCGCCAGGAAGGCGGCGACTCCGCCGCGACCTATTTCGAGCGGACCGAATGCGTCGCCGGCGTGCAGGACGCGCGCTTCCAGCAGCTCATGCCCGACCCGATCCATTGGCTCGGCTTGCGGCGGATCGACCGCTTCGTCTCGATGAGCGACATGAAGCATGATGCGTTGGTGTCCCAGGGCATCGAGGTCGTCGATCGCGTCGCCTTACCCGATGAGCTGGTGCCGCCCGACGCCCATGTCGAGATCGATGCCAAGCGCGCGGCGGGCTATTACTCGCCGGAACCGGCACCGCAGGAGCCCGCGGCCACCGGCCGACCGCTCGAGAAATACTGAGCGTGGCCTCCGACACCGAGGCCGCGCTGTCGCTGTTGAGCGCCGCCGCCGTGCGCGAGCGGGCGGACCTGCTGCTGCGCAAAGGCCTCGACGACGAGCTGCCGCACTTCCGGATCGATCTGCGCCGCCTCGAGGATGCCGCCGACCTCACGCTCGAAGTCACGGCCGCGGCCTATCCCGATCTCGATATTCCCTTTCACTCGCGATGGCGGCATTTCGTGCTCGACGGGCAGGACCGCTGGGCGAGCCTCGCCGGCGCCGCCGGCTGGCGCGATCGCGCCGCGCGGGCGCGCGCCGCGTTCGATCTCGCCATCGTCAGCGTGCTGCTCGATGCCGGCGCCGGCCCGGACTGGCGGTTTCGCGACGCGGCGGCCGGCCGCGAGATCGGCCGCTCGGAGGGGCTCGCGCTGGCGAGCCTCGCCATGTTCGCCGGCGGCGCGTTTTCGGGCCGGCCCGGCGATCCCCTGCGGGCCGACGCCCGCACGCTCGAACGGCTGACGGACGAGACGCTGCGCGCGGGCTTCCAGGTCGGCGATACCAATCCGCTGCCCGGCATTGCCGGCCGCGCCGACCTGCTGCGCCGGCTCGGCCGCACGGTGGCCGCGGCGCCGGCGATCTTCGGGGCCGAGGACGAGCCGCGGCCCGGCGGCCTGTTCGACCATCTCGCCGGCCTCGCTGACGGCGGCCGCATCGCAGCCGCGACCATCCTGCGCGAGCTGCTCACCCATCTCGGGCCGATCTGGCCGTCGCGGATCACGCTGGGCGGCATTCCCCTGGGCGATTGCTGGCGGCATCCGGCGCTGCGCACGGACGACGCCACCGACCAGCTGCGTGCCGCTCCACAAGCTGTCCCAATGGCTCGCCTATTCGCTGATCGAGCCGATCGAACGCGCGGGCATCGCGGTGACCGCCATCGATGGCTTGACCGGACTTGCGGAGTATCGCAATGGCGGGCTGTTCATCGATTCCGGCACGCTGGTGTTGCGCAACGCCGAGGATGCGCTGCGCCCGCACGATGTCGCCGCGCCGCTGGTGGTCGAATGGCGCGCCCTCACCGTGGCCCTGCTCGACCGCCTGGCGGCGCTGGTGCGGGCGCGGCTGCGGCGCGATGCGCACGAGCTTCCGCTCGCGCGGATCCTGCAAGGCGGGACCTGGGCCGCGGGCCGCGTGCTGGCGCGACGGCTGCGGCCGGACGGCGCGCCGCCCATTGCCGTCATCAGCGACGGAACGGTGTTTTGACCAAGGGGCGAACCATGGAAGGCGTGACCGTCGTCTTGCATCCGCTGGTGCAGCACAAGCTGACCCTGCTGCGCGACAAGAGCCGATCGACCAAATCGTTCCGCGAGCTGTGCCGCGAACTCGGCATTCTCATGTGCTACGAGGTCACCCGCGACCTGCCGCTCGACCTCGTCGAGATCGAGACGCCGATGGCGCGCATGAAAGCGCCGCAGCTCGCCGGCAAGAAACTGGTGTTCGCCCCGATCCTGCGCGCCGGCATGACCCTGGTCGAGGGCATGCTCGAGCTGGTCCCGGCGGCGCGCGTCGCCCATATCGGGCTCTACCGCGACCCCGACACGCTGGTGGCGGTGGAGTATTTCTTCAAGGCGCCGATCGATATCGCCGAGCGCCAGGTTATCGTCATCTCGCCGGTGATCGCCACCGGCAACACCGCCGTCGCGGCGATCGACCGGGTGAAGGAGCGCGGCGCCAGGGACATCAGGTTCGTCTGCCTCATCACCGTGCCGCTGGCGATCGAGCGCTTGCGCGGCATCCATCCGGACGTGCGGATCTGGACGGCGGCCATCGACGACCGCCTCGACGAAAACGCCTTCATCATTCCGGGCCTCGGCGATGCCGGCGACCGCGCCTTCGGCACGCGATGAGGAGGATTTTCCGCGGGTGCGGAGCATGATACCGGCGGGCATAGGCCGCGCACGAGGCCCGCCTGACGTGATCAGGCGGGTTGGCGCGCCGTCGAATTTGCCTTAAGACGATGGGGCGCCAGAGCATGGGGGCGCCACGGGACGGGGGATTGGCTTCGAGATGGGATCGAGAACGCTGTCGCGCTATTTTGCCGGCCGCTTCTTCGTATCGGTCGTGGCGGTGTTCGCCGGCGTCTTCGTGCTCGTCCTGTTCGTCGACTACATCGACCTGATGCGGCGGGCCTCGGACGCTCCCAAGGCCCAGGCCTCGATGCTCGTGCTGGTGTCGTTCTTCCGCGTTCCGCAGATCATGGAGCGCCTGTTCCCGTTCAGCGTGCTGATCGGTGCGATGACCTGCTTCTTCAGCCTGTCGCGGCGGATGGAACTCGTGGTCGCGCGCGGGGCCGGCATTTCAGTGTGGCAGATCATTGCGCCGGCGCTCCTCGTCGCCTTGGCGCTGGGTGCATTCGGCTCCCTCGTCTACAATCCGGTTTCGGCGAACCTGCGCGAGATATCGAAGCGGATCGAGTTGCAGATTTTCGGTCAGTTCCAATCGGCATTGGACTCCTATGACAGCGGCTACTGGGTGCGCCAGCGCGGCAATGACGGCGAATCCATCATGAATGCGCTGCAGAGCCGCGAGCAGGGGCTCCAGCTCAATTCCATCATCGCATTCACCTTCAGCATGACCGGCGAATTCAGGGAACGCATCGAAGCCAAGAGCGCGCAGCTCAAGCCGGGCGCCTGGGAATTGACGGACGCGCGCGTCTACGCTCCCAACGTGCTGCCGCAGGATTTCGAAACCTATTCCCTGCCGACCAAATTGACCCGCGAGCAGGTCGCCGAGAGCTTCGCCGCGCCCGACACGGTCGGGTTCTGGCATTTGCCGACCTATATTCGCTACGCTGAGGATTCCGGCCTTGCCGCGGCCGGCTACCGGCTCCAATACCAGATCCTGCTGGCGCGGCCGTTCCTGCAGGCGGCGATGGTGCTGCTGGCCGCCTCGTTCAGCCTGCGCGCGTTCCGATTCGGCGGCGTGCCGCAACGCATCCTGCTGGGCATCGCGGCCGGCTTCTCGATCTATGTGCTCTCGAAGGTGACGGAGGATTTGAGCAAGGCGGAGCTGCTCTATCCCCTGCTCGCGGCATGGCTGCCGATCCTCGCCGGCGGGCTGTTCGGATTTCTCATCCTGCTGCACGAGGAAGACGGCTGATCTGCGTTCAGCCGCCTTCGCGCGGATTGGGCTATTGCGCCACCACGCCTTCGGCGGCGGTTTCGATATTGAAGGCGGCGGCGAACAGGGCCTTGGTGTAAGGACTTTTCGGAGCCCGGAAAATATCGGCGGCGGCACCCTCTTCGACGATCTTGCCGTGGCGCATCACGATCAGCTTGCTCGCGAGCGCCGCCACCACCCGCAGATCGTGGGAGATGAACAGATAGGTGAGGTCCTTGCGGTGCTGCAGGTCGCGCAGGAGATCGACGATCTGGGACTGGATCAGCATGTCGAGCGCGCTGGTCGGCTCGTCGAGGACGACGAAGGTCGGCTCCAGCACCACCGCGCGCGCCACCGCGATGCGCTGGCGCTGGCCGCCGGAGAACTCGTGCGGATAGCGAAACCGCGTCTCCGGATCGAGACCGACCTCCACCAGCGCGCGCACCACCCGGTCTTCGCGCTCGGTGTCGCCCAGTCCGGGCTGATGCACCCGCAGGCCCTCCGCGATGATGTCGGCAATCGACATGCGCGGGCTGAGCGAGCCGTAGGGATCCTGGAACACGATCTGCATATCGTGCCGGAACGGCCGCATGTCCTTGAACTTCAGGCCCTGCAGGTCATGGCCGAGGAACACGATGGGGCCTTTGGACGAGATCAATCGCAGGATCGCGAGCCCCAGCGTCGTCTTGCCGGAGCCGGACTCGCCGACGATGCCCAGCGTCTCGCCCCGCCGCACCTCGATGCTGACGCCGTCCACCGCCTTGATGTGGCCGACCACCTTGCGCAGCACGCCGCGCTTGATCGGAAACCAGACCTTGAGATCGTCGGTGCGGATGATGACGTCGCCCTGCGGATTGAGCGGGGCCGGCTGGACCTTGGGCTCGGCGGCGAGGAGAGCGCGCGTGTAGGGATGCTGCGGCGCCTTGAACACCTGCTCGACCGGTCCGTGCTCGACGATCTTGCCCTGCTTCATGACGCAGACCCGTTCGGCGATCCTGCGGACGATGCCGAGGTCGTGGGTGATGAACAGGATCGCCATGCCGAGGCGCGACTGCAGGTCCTTGAGAAGCTGGAGAATCTGCGCCTGCACGGTGACGTCGAGCGCGGTCGTCGGCTCGTCGGCGATCAAGAGGTCCGGCTCGTTGGCGAGCGCCATCGCGATCATCACGCGCTGGCGCTGGCCGCCCGAGAGCTGGTGCGGATAGCTCTGCAGCCGGGTTTCCGGCTCGGGGATTCCGCACAGGGTGAGCAGCTCGAGGATGCGCGACCGCGCCGCCTTGCCGGTGACCCCGCCGTGCAGCAGCAGGATTTCGCAGAGCTGCTTTTCGATGGTGTGAAGCGGATTGAGCGACGTCATCGGCTCCTGGAACACGATGGTGATGTCGCAGCCGCGGTGACGCCTGATCTCCCGTTCGGAGAGACGCATCAGATCCTGGCCCTTGAACATGATGGCGCCGGACGGATGCGCCGCCGATGGGTAGGGCAGCAGTTTCATGATCGACAGTGCGGTGGCCGACTTGCCGGACCCGGACTCGCCGACCAGCGCGAGCGTCTCGCCCTTGCGGATTTCGAAGGAGACCCGATCGACTGCCAGCATCTCGCGTTCGCCATGGCCGAATGACACCGACAGATCGCGGACCGAAAGCAGGGGAGATGCGGACGCGTCCATGGTGCTCACCGGAAGGTCTTGCTCATCGGAAGGTCTTGCGCGGGTCGAACGCGTCGCGGACGGCCTCGCCGACGAAGATCAGGAGCGACATCATGATGGCGATGCTGAAGAACCCGGAAATTCCGAGCCATGGCGCCTGGATGTTCGACTTGCCCTGCTGCAGCATTTCGCCGAGCGAAGGCGAACCCGGCGGCAGGCCGAAACCGAGGAAGTCGAGCGCGGTGAGTTCCATGACCGCGCCCGACAGGATGAACGGCAGCATCGTCATGGTGGCGACCATGGCGTTGGGCAAGAGATGGCGGAACATGATGACGCGATTGGAGACGCCGAGCGCGCGCGCCGCCTGGATGTACTCGAAATTGCGGCCGCGCAGGAATTCGGCCCGCACCAGCCCGACCAGCGACACCCAGGAGAACAGCAGGAGGATTCCGAGCAGGGTGAAGAATCCGGGCACCAGCACCGAGGAGATGATCAGCAGCAGATAGAGCTCGGGCAGCGAGGTCCAGATCTCGATGAAGCGCTGGAACAACAGATCGGTCCAGCCGCCGAAATAGCCCTGCACGGCGCCGGCCGCGACGCCGATCACCGAGGATACGATGGTCAGGATCAGCCCGAACAGCACGGAGATGCGGAAGCCGTAGATCAGGCGGGCGGCAACGTCGCGCCCCTGATCGTCGGTGCCGAGCCAGTTGTATTCGAGGTCGCTGCAGCCGTTGAGGTGCTTGCGCTCGACCACATCCTTGCACTGGGCCTCCGTCAGCATCCAGGTCGGCGGCGACGGCGCCGGGGTCGGCAGGTCGAGATTGTGGGTGTTGTAGGAGTAGCGGATCGGCGGCCACAGCATGTAGCCGCCCTTGTCGGCTATCAGCTTCTGCAGATAGGGATCGCGATAATCGGCGGCGGTTTCGAAATCACCGCCGAACGTCGTCTCCGGATAGTCGATCACCGCCGGGAAATAGAATCGGCCTTCGAAGCTCACGAAGAACGGCTTGTCATTGGCGATGAATTCCGCGCCGAGCGAGCCCACGAACAGCACCAGGAAGATCCACAACGAGACGTAGCCGCGGCTGTTCGCCTTGAAGTTCTGCCATCGCCGCAGATTGATCGGCGTCAGCGTGAAACGGCCGGGCGGCCGTTTGGCGACGGGCGCCGCGACCCCTGTCGGAGGACGAGGGAGTGCGCGCGTCCACCTCACACCTCCCGCGTCTCGAAATCGATGCGCGGATCGACCCAGGTATAGGTGAGATCGGAGATCAGGGTGATCACCAGGCCGAGCAGCGAGAAGATGTAGAGTGTCGCGAACACCACGGGATAGTCGCGGTTCAGCACGCTTTCGAAGCTGAGCAGGCCGAGGCCGTCGAGCGAGAATATGGTTTCGATCAAGAGCGCGCCGGTGAAGAAGACGCGCACGAAAGCGCCGGGAAAGCCGGCGATGATCAGCAGCATGGCGTTGCGGAAGACATGGCCGTAGAGCACTTGGCGGTCGGTGCACCCCTTGGCGCGCGCGGTCAGGACGTATTGCTTGCGGATCTCGTCGAGGAAGCAGTTCTTGGTGAAGATCGTCAGCGTCGCAAAGATGCCGACGCCCATTGCGATCAGCGGCAGCGTCAGGTGCCAGAAATAGTCGAGGATCTTGTTCCACCACGGCAGCATCGCCCAATTGTCGGACGTGAGGCCGCGCAACGGAAACCAGTCGAGAAACGAGCCGCCGGCGAACAGCACGATGAGGAGCACGGCGAACAGGAATCCCGGAATTGCGTTCCCGACGATGACGACGCCGGACGTCCAGACATCGAACTGCGAACCGTCGGCGACCGCCTTCCTGATGCCCAGCGGAATCGAGATCAGGTAGGTGAGCAGCGTCGTCCACAGGCCGAGCGACACCGACACCGGCAGCTTTTCCTTGACCAGTTGCAGCACGCTCACGTCGCGGAAATAGCTTTGGCCGAAATCGAAGGTGGCGTAGTGCCCCAGCATCAGAAAGAAGCGCTCATAGGCCGGCTTGTCGAAACCGTACTGCTTCTCCAGGCGCTTGATGAATTCGGGATCGAGGCCCTGGGCACCGCGGTATTTGGAATTCACGGCGTCGAGCTGGGACGCCCCTTGCATCTGCGCGCGGGCGCCGAAGTCGCCGCCGGCCGATCCGGAAATGCGCGAGGTCGCCCCGGTGTCGGCGCCGGAGAGCTGGGCGATCACCCGCTCGATCGGGCCGCCGGGGGCGAATTGCACCACCACGAAAGAAACCAGCATGATCCCGAACAGGGTCGGGATCATGAACAGGATGCGGCGGAGGATGTAGGCGGTCATGGGGCGACTTTGTTATCCCGATTTCTCGAGCTTGGCGGCCTTGTCGCGATCATACCACCAAGTCTCGGGAATGCCGCGGGAATAACGCGGCTTGGTCGGGGGATGGCCGAACACGTCCCAATAAGCGACCCGGTGCGAGGCCTTGTACCAGTGGGGAACCCAATAGTAACCGGAGCGGATGACACGGTCGAGCGCACGCGCCGCCGTCACGAGTTCCGCACGGGTTTGGGCGGCGATGATCTTGTCGATCAGCGCGTCGATGGCGGGATCGGCGATGCCGGCGAGGTTCTGCGAGCCCTTGGTCGCCGCCGCCAGGGAGGAGAAATAGACGCGTAGCGAATCCCCGGGAATGGTCGAAAAGCCGAACCGGTCCACCGTGACGTCGAAATCGAAGTCGTCGACCCGGGCGCGATACTGCACGGGATCGACGATCCGCAGCGTCGCCTCGATGCCGAGCGTACGAAGGTTCTTGATGAACGGCATGTGGTGAGGCTCGAAGGTCGGTTCGTCGATCAGGAACTCGAAGGTGATCGGCTCGCCCTTGGCATTGACCCGCTTGCCGCCCTTGATCGGAAAGCCGGCATCGCTGAGAATCTGGGAGCCCTTGCGCAGCAACGCGCGGTCCTGGCCGGAGCCGTCGGAAACCGGCGGCTCGAACGGCTCGCCGAACACCTGGTCCGGCACCCTGCCCCGCCATGGCTCCAGCAGCACGAGCTCTTCCGGGCTCGGCGGCCCTTTCGCCATCATGTCGGAGTTCTGAAACACCGACTGGGTCCGCAGATAGGACCCGTACATGAGGGACTTGTTGGTCCATTCGAAATCGAAGGCGTAATTCAAGGCGAGGCGGAGTTGCGGATTGGCGAATTTGGGGCGCCGCAGATTGATGAACCAGCCCTGTGCGCCCGAGGGCGTATCGTCCGGCAGGTCGTCGCGCTTCACCCGTCCGTCACGGATGGCGGGGAAATCGTAGCGCGTCGCCCAGGTGCGCGAGGTGAACTCCTCCCGGAACAGATAGCTCTTCGCCGTGAAGCCCTCGAAGCCTACGTCGCGATCCCGGTAATATTCATAGCGCAACGTGTCGAAATTGTTCAGGCCGACGCTGACCGGCAGCGCCGCGCCCCACCAGTCGGCCACCCTCTGGTATTCGATGTAGCGACCGGGCTCGAAGCGGCCGACCTTGTATGACCCGGACCCCAGCGGCGTCTCCAGGCTGGTCTCGTCGAAATTATGCGCGGTGTAATAGGCCCGCGAGAAAATCGGCAGACCGGCCACGAACAACGGGACATCGCGCGCGCGCTTTTCGGCGAAGCGCACGACGAGGGTTTGATCGTCGAGCGCTTCGACGCCCGCCATTTCGCGCAGGCGCTGCTGGATGTTGGGGTGACCCTTTTCCTTGAGAAGGTCGAACGAGAACGCGACATCCCGCGCGGTGAGCCTGGTGCCGTCGTGAAACCGCGCCTCCGGGCGCAGCGCAAAGCGATAGACGAGCCCGTCGGGCGAAACACGCACGGTGCGCGCGACGAGCCCATACATCGCATCGGGCTCGTCGGTTGCCGACACCATAAGCGTGGCGAAGGTCAGCTCCATGCCTCGCGCGGCGTCGCCTTTGAGGATGAAGCTGTTGAGCGTATTGAAGGTGAGGAAATTCTGATTGTACTGCCGGCTCGTTACGGTCTCGGAAAACACACCGCCCTTGGGCGCGTTCGGATCGACATATTCGAAATGGCGGAAGTCGCGAGGATATTTCAGGTCGCCGAATCCGGAGAGGCCGTGGACCTCGTCGTCATCATCCGCGGCGGCGGCCACATCGGGCCGTGCACCGACGACGGCGCCCGCCGTGAGCGCGCCCGCGGAGAGGACCAGCACCTTGCGGCGGGTGAGGCCGTCTCCGTCGCGGGTCACTGGCGGCTCCCGGCTTTCGCCGCCTTGGCCGGGTCCCACCACCACACGATCGGGAATGCCGACGCGCCGTATTCGGGCAGCGTGTCGGGATGGGAGAACCGGTCCCAGTGCGCCGACCGCAACTTGCCATAGGTCCATTGCGGCACGATGTAGTTGTTCCACAGCAGCACGCGATCGAGCGCCTTGGTGGCGGCGACCAATTCCTCACGGCTCTTGGCGAACACCACGCGATCGATCAGCTTGTCGACCGCGGGATTCTTGATGCCGATGAGATTGCGCGAGCCGGGCTGATCGGCGGCCTGCGAGCCCCAATACCCGTGCTGCTCGTTGCCCGGCGACAAGCGATTCGCCCCATGATCCGACGACGATGTCGAAATCGAACGCCCGCACGCGATTCTCGTACTGCGCCTCGTCGATGGTGCGCACGGTGACGCCGATGCCGAGCCGCTCCAGTATCGGCTTGTAGAACAGCGCGAACCGTTCGAATATGGGCTCTTCGAACAGGAATTCGACGGTCATCGGCTCGCCGGTCTTGGCATTGACGAGCTTCTGGTTGCGAATTTCGTAACCGGCTTCGCGCAGCAGGCGGGTCGCCTCGCGCAGATTGTTGCGGACCGCTTCCGGATTGCCGTTTACGGGATTCTTGTATTCGGTGGTGAAGACCTCCGGCGGAACCTCGCCGCGCACCGTCTCCAGGATCTCGAGCTCGAGACCGGTGGGAAGCCCGCCCGATGCCAGCTCGCTGCCTTCGAAATAGCTGCCGATGCGCGTGTACGCGCCGTAGAAGAACTGCTTGTTCATCTCCTCGAAATCGAGCGCGAGGTTGAAGGCGCGGCGCACCCGCGGATCGCTGAACTTGGCACGCCTGGTGTTCAGGACGAACCCTTGCATGATGCCCTGGCTGCGGATCGGAAATTCTTCTTTGACGACGCGCTTGTCGTTCACCGCCGGGAAATCATAGGCGGTCGCCCAATTCTTCGCGACGTTCTCGTTGCGCCAGTCGAGCTGATCGCCCTTGAACGCTTCGAGCGCCACCGTGGTGTCGCGGAAATATTCGTAGCGCAGCTCGTCGAAATTATCCCGCCCGATATTCACCGGCAGGTCCTTGCCCCAATAATCCTTGACCCGCTCGTAGACGATCGAACGTCCCGGCACGAACTCCTTCATCCGGTAAGCGCCATTGCCGAGCGGGGGCTCCAGCGAGGTGGCCGCGACGTCGCGCTTTTTGCCGGATTTGTCGGCGCCTTCGTACCAATGCTTGGGCAGCACGTTGATCTGTCCGACGATCTGCGGCAATTCGCGATTGCCGGGGCCATCGAAGGTGAAGGTTATCTCACGCTCGCCGGTCTTCTCGACCTTCGTCACATGCTGATAATAGGCGGAAAGTTGCGGGTTGTTCTGCTTGAACGCATTGAACGAGAAGATCACGTCTTCGGGCGTCACCGGCTTGCCGTCGTGAAACTTCGCCTGCGGCCGCAGCCGGTAGGTGACCGAGGAGAAATCGTCGGGATGGCTGACGCTTCCGCCAGCAGCCCATATTCGGCCGACACCTCGTCCATGCGCGGGGATCATCAGCGTGTCGTAGACGAGGTCGACGCCGGCGGCGATCGTCCCTTTCGCCCCGGCGACGACCACATTGAAATTGTCGAAGGTGCCGACCGCAAGCTGACGGACGCTCCCGCCCTTGGGCGCATTCGGATTGACGTAGTCGAAATGCTTGAAATCCGGTTTGTATTTGAGGTCGCCGAACAGCGAGAGCCCATGCCGCCATTCCTTCTCGGCGGCACCGGCCGGGACGGCCGTCATCACGGGGATCGCGATCAAAGCCTGGATCACGATCAAAAGCGCTGCAGCGCATACGCGCTGAAAAAATCTGGCGTTCAATTGGCGCTCCTCATTCAACGACGTCCGCATGCCGCGATCGGGCGGCGGCGGGTCAGGATCAACCATTTTATCGTGCATTTGGATTGCGGCGCCACCGTGCCGCAACGCGACCGATTGCGGCGTGTCGAATGGCCGCTGTTCCACAGCGGCCGGCAAGCCCGGTCGACCGGGCGCACCGACTATAAAGCTACTGCTTGGCGATCGGAAGCGGCTTCGGATTGTCCGAGAGGGAATTCAGATAGTCGATGACGTCGGCACGTTGGCTGCCGCGCGGGAAGCCACCGAAGGTCATCAGCGTGCCCGGAACGAAACTCTTCGGGCTTTCCAGGAATTTATTCAAATCATCGATGGTCCAATCACCGCCCTTGGCCTTCATGGCCGCAGAGTAATTGAACCCGGGTTCCGACGCCCGCGGACGCCCGACGATGCCATAAAGGTTGGGACCGACCTTGTTGGGGCCGCCTTTTTCGAAGGTATGGCAGGTGGTGCAGACCTTGGCCGCGCTCTCGCCCCGCTCGACCGTCGCGCTGGCCAGGAGCTTGTCGATGGACTCTTCCGGCGCAGCCTTCGCCTCGCCGGCGGCAGCCGCCTTGGGGATCTCGATCTCGTAGCCGGGCTTGGCCGGCCTGGGAGGGGCGAAAATCGCCTCGGCCGCGATGTTCAAGCCGACGAGAAACAGCAGGCTGCCGAGGATCGCACCAGCGATCTTATTGAATTCAAAGGAGTCCATCGCGGAATGCTCCCACAGGCTGAAGCGGCGGGGGCGCCGCGCCGGGCCTCCCGCCGAGCGGGGCAGAGATAGCTGGTTTGCCTGCGGTGTGGCAACCCGTATAAGCGGGCGGGAACTTGAACTTGCGTCTTATGGCAGTGCCGACAAGGGCAGCGCGGACTTTCATGGCGGGAAACGTCATCATCCTCATTCCGGCCCGGATGGCGGCGACCCGGCTCCCCGGCAAACCGCTCGCCGAGATCGCCGGGAAGCCGATGATCGCCCATGTGATGGACCGGGCTGCGGCCGCCGGGGTCGGCCCGGTGTTCGTGGCGACCGATTCGGCCGAGATCGAGGCCGCGGTGACCAAGGCGGGCGGCCGGGCGGTGATGACCCGAACCGATCACGTCTCCGGTTCCGACCGCATCTTCGAAGCGCTGGAACGGCTCGACCCGGCCGCGGCGGCTGATTTCGTGGTCAATGTGCAGGGCGACCTGCCGACGCTCGATCCCGGCGATCTCCGCGCCGCCCTGGCGCCGCTTGCCGATCCCGCCGTCGATATCGCGACCATCGCCGCGGAGATCCGCAAGGCGCAGGAGCGGACCAACCCCAATGTGGTCAAGGTGGTGGGCACGCCGGTCGGCCCGGATCGCCTGCGGGCGCTCTATTTCACCCGTGCGACCGCGCCCTCCGGCGACGGGCCGCTGTATCACCATATCGGCCTCTATGCCTACCGGCGGGCGGCGCTCGCAAGGTTCGTGCATCTGGCGCCGTCGACGCTGGAACGGCGCGAGAAGCTCGAGCAATTGCGCGCGCTCGAAGCCGGCATGCGCATCGATGTCGCCATCGTCGGCTCGGTGCCGCTCGGCGTCGACACCCCGGAAGACCTCGAAATCGCACGCGCGGCGTTGACTTCGCCGCCCAACCCCGCATAGAGCGCGCCAGAGCATTTTACGATTGCGCCGACCCTGTCGGGCGCCAACCCACACGAAAAACAGAAGCGCCATGGCCATCCCGACCACACCATTGAAGACCGCACCATTGAAGATCGTGTTCCAGGGCGAACCCGGAGCGAATTCCCACATCGCCTGCCAGGAGGCCTATCCCGACGCCGTGCCGACGCCGTGCCCGACCTTCGAGGACGCGCTCAACGCGGTGGCGAGCGGAGACGCCGATCTCGGCATGATCCCGATCGAGAACTCGGTGGCGGGCCGGGTCGCCGACATCCACCACCTGATGCCGATCGCGGGCCTGCACATTATCGCCGAGACGTTCCTGCCGATCCGCAACCAGTTGCTCGCGCTGAAGGGCGTGCGGCTCGCGGAGATCAAATCGGTCGAAAGCCACATCATGGCGCTCGGACAGTGCCGCAACTACATCCGCAAGCTCGGCGTCAAGAGCGTGGTCGCCGCCGACACCGCCGGTGCCGCCCGCGAGGTCGCCGAACGCGGCGACCGCAGTTGCGCGGCGATCGCCTCGCGGTTGGCGGCACAGATTTACGGCCTCGACATCATCGCCGAGAACATCGAGGACGAATCCCATTCGACGACCCGTTTCGTGGTGTTGTCGCGGTCCGACCGGCGCGCACCGCGCAGCAACGGTCTCGTGCTCACCACCTTCGTGTTCCAGGTCCGCAACATTCCGGCCGCGCTGTACAAGGCGCTGGGCGGATTCGCCACCAACGGCGTGAACATGACCAAGCTCGAAAGCTACATGCTGGAAGGCACGTTCGCCGCCACCCAGTTCTATTCCGACGTCGAGGGCCATCCCGACGACCCCGGCCTCAAGCTCGCACTGGAGGAGCTGGCGTTCTTCACGCAGCCGGACTCGCTGAAGATCCTCGGCGTCTATCCCGCCCATCCGTTCCGCAAGACGATCGGCCAAGGCAAGACGACCGGAAAGTGAGCTGATCCATGGCCGCCCTCACATTGGCGCAGGCCAATCGCATCATCGAGGCGATCCTCGAACGCGGCGTGGCGCTGGGATGCCGGCCGCTGGCGGTGATCGTGGTCGAGCCCGGCTGCAAGGTGAAGGCGTTCCAGAAGGAGGACGGCGCCTCGATGATCCGCTTTGAAATGGCGTTCGGAAAAGCCTATTCGGCGCTTGCGCTCGGCCGCTCCTCGAAGCTCGTGCGCATCCGCAACGAGGAGAAGCCCGCCTTCATGCGCTACCTGATCGCGGCGAGCGGCGACCAGATGTTTCCCGAGGGCGGGGGCATGCAAATCCGCGATGCCGACGGCGAGGTGATCGGCGCCGTCGGCGTGACCGGCGACACCGAGGATCGCGACGAGGAACTCGCCGTCCACGGCATCCACGCCGCCGGCCTCAAGACCGATGACGACTGCAAGGACATGGGCCGGCGCGCCAATCCGCGGCTGACGGACAGGTAGCGCCGGCCGGATGATGCTCGCGGTTCACGCCAGTACACCGTTTCCGAAGTTCGAATCATATCGATATCATCAATCAACCTCGTCCTGAGGAGCGCGCTCTTGCGCGCGTCTCGAAGGACGGTCGCAGGCAAGGCCGTGCCACAAACGTCCATCCTTCGAGACGCCATGCTTCGCATGGCTCCTCAGGATGAGGTCGGTCCGTGGGATTAAATTCGACGTTGTGCGATGTTGGTCGGTTTCATGGAAGCGATCCACTACCCCGGATAAAACCGCTCCCGGTTGGTCCATTCGCCGATGCGGTTGTCGAGCACCCACTGGGCCAGATGGTCATGGCGCACCATCCACACGTCCGGAAAGCCCGCGAAATACTTCAGGATCCTGTCGACCATCGCCGCCATCAGCGGACGACCGCCGAAGTGGCAATGGACAGTCAGGTTGAGGAACGCGGTCGGCTCGTTCTGATAGAGATAATCGAAGGTGTCCTTGTAGACGTCGTACCAATCGCGCGGATTGCCGCGCAGCACCCGGTGGTCGGCGTAGTCGCTGTGGGGAAACGCGACGATCGTGCCGTTGCCGCGGTGCACGCAGAACGGCAGGTCGATGTGGTTGTAGTCGCCATACCACAGGAAACCCGCGGCGGTGAGAAGCGCTTCGGTGTGTGCCGATGACGCCAGCACCGGGCTGAGCCAGCCCTTCGGCGGTGCTCCCGTCAGCCAGCGAACACCTCGACGCAGCGCGCGATGACGGCCTGCTCCTCGTCGCGCTCGAGATAGGCGACGATATTGTCCTGGGTATAGGAATGCGCCGCGATCTCGTGGCCCGAGCGCAGCATCTGCTCGACCGCCTCGGGGGCCAATTCCATCGCATGGGCATTGGCGCAGAACGTCGCGGGCACCCCGTTGGCGTCGAGTATCTTCATCAGGCGCCATACCCCCGCGCGGCCGCCATAGGTGCCCCAGGTCATGGCGGCGCGGTCGTGGGTGCCGGGTTTGAGCGAGGTGGTCTGCACCGAGAATGGCGGCCCCTTGTCGCCCGACCAGTTCTCCAGGAGGCAGGTCACGGCGACCGCGAGCCGGGCCCCGTTCGGCCACGCAAAGCTGTTCGATTTCTCAGTCATGACAAATACTTCGACCATCCGATGCAACGCACCGCCCGGGCATTGGGCGGCGCCGTCTTTAGAGCATTTTCGCGCCGCTTTCACAGCCGCGACATCGCGCGCACGACATCGACACGCGACATCGGGCGCATTTGTCGCTGCCCCCGACATGGCTTATGATTGCGCCGTGCTTCAGGACGCTGCAGCGTGGGGAAGGCGGCCATACCATGAAGACGATTCTCGTTCCGACCGATCTCACGACACGATCCGCCCGGCACTGGAGACCGCGCTGATGCTGGCGCGGCGATTCGACAGTTACATCGAGGGATTTGCCCTGCGGTTCCGCGTCAACGAATTCGTCGCGGTCGACATGGCCGGCGCCATTCCGTTGGAGTCGCTGCGCGACGAGAGCCTCGAAGAGGCGCGACGCGCCCGCCAGATTTTCGAAGGCTTCATGGGCGAGCAAGCGGTGCCCCGGGCCGACGCAGCGACTTCGTCGCTGTCGTACGGATGGCTCGACGATGCCCCCGAGGGAGAAGGCTTCGTCGGCAGCTACGGCCGGGTGTTCGACGTGATCGTCATGAGCCGGCCCGCGGCGACGACGATCGGACTGCACGTCAGGGCGTTGGAGTCCGGCCTGTTCGAAAGCGGCCGGCCGGTGTTGCTGGCGCCGCCGGTGCCGCCGCGCCAGCTCGGCACCAACGTGCTGATCGCATGGAATTGCAGCACCGAACAGGCGCGCACCACTGCGCTCGCGATGCCGCTGCTCAAGAAAGCCGAGCGGGTCACCGTCCTGTCGGTGAAGGGCGGCAACGAAGTCCCCGGGCCGCCGCCCGAGCAGGCGGTTCAATACCTGCAGCGCAACGGCGTCGCCGCGGCGCTGTTGACGGTCGATGTCGCCGGCCGCACCACCGGCGAAGCGGTCCTGGCGGCGGCGCAATCATTGAACTGCGACCTGCTCGTCAAAGGCGCCTACACCCAGAGCCGGCTCCGCCAGCTCATCTTCGGCGGCGCCACCCGTCACATCCTCGGGCACGCCACCCTGCCGGTGCTGATGGCGAACTGAACGCCTGCGGCCTCAGTCGACTGGTCCTCTGCACGTGGCACGCGGGCGAGGTACAGCCGTTCGTCCGCGAATTGAAGCGATAATTCGCAGACGAGTCCTTACTCCGCAACCGCTCGCGCGGCCTCGCGCTGGTATTCGTTCCAGATCGCCTTTGAGCCGAGGGTGGCGACCAGGGCGCGGTGGGCGCTCCGCTCGGCGTCGGACAGTCGCGGCGCCAACGCGAACGGGCGCACCCGCAGGGTTCGGCTCGACTGCGTCGCCGCGGCCGGCGCCAGCGTTGCCGACACCAGGCCGAGCTGGGCCTGACGGGCCCCGATCAGTTCGAGATAGACTTCCGCCAGAAGCTCGGCGTCGAGCAACGCGCCGTGCTTGGTGCGGCGGCTGTTGTCGATACCGAAGCGCTGGCACAGGTCGTCCAGCCGGTTCGATCCGCCTGGATATTTGCGCCGCGCCAGCAGCAGCGTATCGACCAGGCGCTCGCGCGCGATGGCCGGCAGGCTGACCCGTTCGAGCTCGGCATTGAGAAAGCCGAGATCGAAGCTCGCATTGTGGGCGACCAGCGGGGCGTCCCCGATGAAATCCATGAACGCGGCCGCGATGTCGGCGAACAGCGACTTGTCCTTGAGAAACTCGAGCGACAAGCCGTGAACCGCGAACGCCTCCGCCGGCACGTCCCGCTGCGGATTGAGGTAACGGTGAAAGGTCTGCCCGGTCGGAAAGCGATTGACCATCTCGATGCAGCCGACCTCGATCAGCCGATGACCCTGGTAGGGGTCGAGCCCGGTGGTCTCGGTATCGAAGACGATCTCTCGCATCCGCTTTCTCGGTCACGCCTATTGCGGACGCGTCCTGTGCGGACGATGCGCCCTGTTGCAGCCGGCCACGCCGGGCGATCAGGACCTGGCGCCGGATTCGGCAGCGCCGCGGCGGCCTTGAGAATGGCATGAACCTGGGCCCGTGCGGAATCCTTGCCTCGGAGCTATCCACGACGAAATCGGCGCGGCGACGTTTTTCCTCGTCCGGCATCTGCTTGGCGACCAGAGCGCGGAACTTCTCCTCGGTCATGCCGGGACGCTGCGAATGCGCGCACGCGCTGCATCTCCGGCCGGCGCCGATACCACGACGACGGCGTCGACCCGGCGGTCGCCGCCGGTTTCGAACAGCAGCGGGATATCGAGCACGGCAACCGGCGCCCCGGTCGTCCGGGCGGCCTCGAGAAAGCGCAGCTCTTCCCGCCGCACCAGCGGATGCATGATCGCCTCCAGCCGCGAAAGCGCCGCGGAATCGCCGAGCACGGCCTGCGCGAGCTTACCGCGATCGACGCCGTCCGCTCCGCGGTGGTGCCCGGAAATGCCGCCTCGATCGAATGCAGCGGCCTCGCCCGCATAGAGCCGGTGCACCGTCTGCATCGGCGTCGATAGACGGGAACCCCGGCCTCGGCATAAAAACCGCGCCGTCGTCGTCTTGCCCATGCCGAGCGAACCGGTGAGGCCGATCACCACCATCCATCTACCCCGCCAAGCTATCCGTGTCGTCGCAGGAAAGCGAGAGCGCGAGCAAGGGCAGCCCGAGGATGGTGAAATGGTCGCCTTCGATGCGCTCGAACAGGTGGATGCCGAGCTTTTCGAGCTGGTAGCCGCCGACGCTTTCGAGCACCGCCGTTCCGGCCGCATCGACAATAGGCGTCGAGGAATTCGATCCGACAAGCCGCGCATCGTCAGGCTCGCGGTATCGACGGCGTTCAACAACACCTCGCGGTCGCGCACGCGACCGCGACCGCCGAATGGAGGTGGTGGGTGTTGCCGGACAGCGCCTGGAGTTGCGCGCGCGCCGCCGCGGATTCGCCGGCTTGTCGAAGCGCCGCGTATCCCAGCGCCAGCGTCTGGTCGGCCCCGACCACGATCCGTCCCGGCCTGCTGACGGGCCACCGCCTGCGCCTTTTCGCGGGCGAGCAACATGCGCCGCTGCGGTCGGGCCGCAGCGGACCGGCCGCGGCCTCGACCGCACGCTCGTCGAGATCGGGAACGCTGATCTCGACAGGAAGGCCGGCCGCCTCGAGCATCGCCCGCCGCGGTGCGCTGCGCGATGCCAGCACCAATGGCTCGGCCGCGCGCCACATCGGCATCGTCATTGCACCGGCATCCGGCGGCGTTCGGCAAGAAGCGACATGATCGCCGCCGCCGTCTCCTCGATCGAGCGCCGCGTCACGTCGATCAGCGGCCATTCGTGCTTGCCGCACAAGCCGTCGCGAAAACGCGATCTCCTCGGCGACGGCCTGGCGATCGATATACTGGTCGTCGTCGCGATGGACGTTGAGGCCGAGCAGGCGATTCTGCCGGATCTGCACGATCCGCTCCGCGCTCGCGAACAGCCCGACCACCAGCGGACGGCGCACCGCTCCGAGGGCGGCCGGCGGCGGCATGCCTGGGACCAGCGGGATATTCGCGGTCTTGACGCCGCGATTGGCGAGATAGATCGAGGTCGGCGTCTTGGAGGTCCGCGACACCCCGACCAGGATCACGTCGGCATTCTCCAGGTCGTCGGCGAGCTGGCCATCGTCATGCATCATCGTGTAGTTGAGCGCATCGATCCGCTTGAAATAATCCGCATTGAGGATGTGCTGCGCCCCGACCTTATGGGTCGATTCGGCGCCGAGATACGACTGGAACAGGCTCAGCACCGGTCCGAGGATCGACAGGCACGGCAAACGACAGCTCGTGGCACTTGTCCTCGAGGCGGGCGATCAGCGGCTGGTCGAGCAGCGTGTAGAGGATGATTCCGGGCGACGTCTCGATCTCGGCTCAGGACCCGATCGAGCTGCTTGTTGGTGCGCACCGCCGGATAGACGTGCTCGACCGGAGACGCGCTCACATATTGCGCGCAGGCCGCCCGGGCGACCGTGATCAGCGTCTCGCCCGTGGAATCGGAGACGAGATGAAGATGAAAGAAGCTGGCACTGCGGTGCGGCATCGTCACTCGGCATTGAATTCCTGTGGATCAGTGTGGAGAAAGCCACGCTTGCGCCACAAGAGCAAGGTCGCCGCCGCCGCGCTGTCCGGCCATCCACATACGCACAGGCACGACCATGCCTTGCCGCGACCGATCCTGTCGTGTTGGAAATTTGGACGAGAAGGCGCTGCGCGCCCGTGCCCGGCTCGGGCATCAAAGCGCTCAGCCACTGGCCGTTTTTGCCGCTAGGCGAAACCGCGCATGGGCAGTAGGAATCGCTTGATGCCTGTGGGCAACCTCGCGCTCGCCTGTGAAGAGCGCGTCATGAGTTCTTATCCAACGTTAAACAACAACAACAATCAGAATCTTCTCTTCTTTATTGAATGGACCGATCGATGAATTCCCCGCGTGAAAAGCCGGCGATCCTGCGTGTGCTGTCCGGCGAGACGTGTCCTCGTCCGCCGATGTGGCTGATGCGCCAGGCCGGCCGCTACCTTCCAGAATATCGGGCCATCCGGGAGGAAGGCCGGATCGTTTCTCGACCTGTGTTTCAATCCGGAGCTCGCCGCCGAGGTGACGGTGCAGCCGGTGCGACAGGTTCGGTTTCGATGCAGCGATCCTGTTCTCGGACATCCTGGTGGTGCCTCATGCGCTGGGCCAGCAGGTCTCGTTCGCGGCCGGCGAAGGACCGCGGCTTTCGCCCACCGTCGGGGCCGACGGCCTGGGGGCGATCGCCGACAAAATCGATCTCGGTGCGTTTGCGACGGTGTTCGAGACGATCCGGATCGTGCGGGCCAAATTGCCGCAACATGTCGCGCTGCTCGGATTTTGCGGAGCGCCGTGGACGGTGGCGACGTACATGGTGGCGGGATGCGGCACCCCGGACCAGGCGCCGGCACGGCTGTTCGCGTATCGGGATGCCGATGTCTTCGCGAAGCTTATCGATCGCCTGACCGAGGCGTCGATCGCCTATCTCGCGGCCCAATTCGAGGCCGGCGTCGATGCGGTGCAACTGTTCGATACCTGGGCGGGCGTGCTCGGGCCCGACCAGTTCGCGCGCTGGTGCATCGAGCCGGCAAAACGCATTGTGGCAGGCGTGCGGAAGCGGGTCCCCGGCGCGAGGATCATCGGATTTCCGCGTGGAGCCGGAACGTCGCTGAAGACCTATGTGGATAGCGTTGATGTCGATGCCGTGGGGCTGGACTGGATGATCGATCGCGGCTTTGCTCGGGACGAGATCCAGCGGCGGCGTCCGGTGCAGGGCAATCTCGATCCGCTGGCCCTGCTCGCAGGCGGTGCGGCGCTCGATCGCGAGGTCGATGCGATCCTCGCAGCGTTTGCCGCACGTCCTTTCATCTTCAACCTCGGGCACGGCATCCTGCCGGAAACGCCGATCTCCCACGTGGAACGCATGATCGCGCGCGTTCGCAGCTTTTACCGCGGGAGCCATGGCATGACGGCAGGAATGTACCTCTGGCTGAAGGCGCTGCACGTCATCGCGATCATCGCGTGGATGGCCGGGATGCTCTATCTGCCGCGGCTGTTCGTCTACCACTGCGAAGCGGCGCCGGGGTCGGTGCAATCGGAAACCTTCAAGGTGATGGAGCGGCGTCTGCTGCGCGCGATCATCATTCCGGCCATGGTCGCGACCTGGGTGCTGGGCCTGTGGCTCGCCTGGAGCGGCCATTTTTTCTCCGCGCCCTGGCTCCACGGTAAATTGGTGCTGGTGATCGCCATGTCGGGGTTTCATGGCATGCTGGCGCGGTGGACCAAGGATTTCGCCGCCGACCGCAATCGACACAGCCAGAAGTTCTTCCGGATCATCAACGAGGTGCCGACGGTCCTCATGATCGGCATCGTCATTCTGGTCGTGGTCAAGCCGTTTTGAGCAAAAAATTGCCCACAGCCTCGGAACCACAAATGCTTCGGGAACCCTTGCAATGGTTCCGATCTTTTCCTATGTTGCGGCTATCTCACCGAACGCAGGCAGATATTTTCGAGGGCGGCCCGAACCGGGACCCACCCGATATATCGGGCCAGAGGTTTAGCGTCTCCGCTTCGCCAACGACCTGCGATCCCTTCCCTTCCATCTTCTCGATCGGCGTTTTTCTGTCGGTCGTCCATAGGATCACCCGCATGCGGGAAATGAAACTCCAGGACCTCAAGTCCAAATCCCCCACCGAATTGCTTGTTTTTGCCGAAGAGCACAGCGTCGAGAATGCCTCGACCATGCGCAAGCAAGAGCTGATGTTCGCGATTCTCAAGCAGCTTGCCCAAAACGAAGTCGACATTATCGGCGAAGGCGTCGTCGAAGTTCTCCAGGACGGCTTCGGCTTCCTGCGCGCTCCCGAAGCGAATTACCTGCCCGGCCCCGACGACATCTACGTCTCGCCCTCGCAGATCCGGCGCTTCGGCCTGCGCACCGGCGATACCATCGAGGGCGAGATCCGCAGCCCGAAGGAGGGCGAGCGCTATTTCGCCCTTCTCAAGGTCAACACCATCAACTTCGAAGACCCCGAGAAAGCCCGCCACAAGATCAACTTCGACAACCTCACCCCGCTCTATCCCGATCAGCGGCTGCGCATGGAGCACGAGGATCCGACCAAGAAGGATTTGTCGCCCCGCGTCATCGACATCGTCGCGCCGATCGGCAAGGGCCAGCGCGCGCTGATCGTGTCTCCGCCGCGCACCGGCAAGACGGTGCTGCTGCAGAACATCGCCCACGCGATCACCGCCAATCATCCCGAATGCTACCTGATCGTGCTGCTGATCGACGAGCGGCCGGAGGAAGTGACGGACATGCAGCGCTCGGTCAAAGGCGAGGTGATCTCCTCGACCTTCGATGAGCCGGCGGTGCGCCATGTCCAGGTCGCGGAAATGGTGATCGAGAAGGCCAAGCGCCTGGTCGAGCACGGCCGCGACGTCGTGATCCTGCTGGACTCGATCACCCGGCTCGGCCGCGCCTACAACACGGTGGTGCCGTCCTCGGGCAAGGTGCTCACCGGCGGCGTCGACGCCAACGCGCTGCAGCGGCCGAAGCGCTTCTTCGGCGCCGCCCGCAACATCGAAGAGGGCGGCTCGCTGACCATCATCGCGACCGCGCTGATCGACACCGGCAGCCGCATGGACGAAGTGATCTTCGAAGAGTTCAAGGGCACCGGCAATTCGGAATTGATTCTCGACCGCAAGGTCGCCGACAAGCGCACCTTCCCGGCCATCGACATCACCCGCTCCGGCACCCGCAAGGAAGAGCTGCTGACGCCGCCCGACGTGCTCAAGAAGATGTATGTGCTCCGGCGCATCCTCAATCCGATGGGCACCATGGATGCGATCGACTTCCTGCTCGACAAGCTGCGCAACACCAAGAGCAATGCCGAGTTCTTCGAGTCGATGAACACCTAATGCTTCGTTTCCGAAGTTCAATCATAGCGATGCCATCGGACTTGTCGGGTGGGCAAAGCGAAGCATGCCCACCATCGTCGTATCTGCGTGGGCACGGCGCGAAGAGCGCCTTTGCCCACACTACTGATTGGTCGATATCACCGTTCGACCTCGTCCTGAGGAGCGCGCTCTTGCGCGCGTCTCGAAGGACGGCCGCAGGCGAGATCGTGCTGACGGCCATCCTTCGAGACGCCGTGCTGCGCACGGCTCCTCAGAGCTTGTAAATCTTTCGATTTTGGCGATTTTGACATGAGTCAAATCAAGCACTTACGCCCTGCAAAATCGCAGAAATCGAATAAATTCACAAACTCTCAGGATGAGGTCTGCGGGATATGATTGGTTTCATGGAATCGATCCGCTAGGTTCTGTCTCCAACCCGTGATCATCATCTGCAAAGCTTCCGCGGGCCGTGCGGGGCATCATGCAACGATCGAGGAGAAGTTTCATGCGTAAGCTCGCCCTGTGTTCCGCGATCCTGCTTTGCGTCGGCGTCGATCCCGGCGCTCGCTCTGTCGGACAAGCCTTATCTCAACGACAATGATGCGGACTTCGGCAACCTGCTGCCGCCGCCGCCGCCGGATGGGTCGGCGATCGACAAGCGCGACATGCAGACCGTGCTCGAATTGCAGAAGGACGTGACCGCGGAGCGGTTGGCGCTCATCCAGGCCGATACGGAGCAGTCGGTCTATCGGTTTGCCGGCGAAGTGTTCGGCCCGAACTTTACCAAGGAGCGCTTCCCGCTGGCGGGCGCCTTCTTCGACAAAGTCAGAATCGATTCCGCGGTCGGTGTCGGACCGATCAAAAAGGCCTATCAGCGGTCGCGCCCGTTCCAGGCCAACGCGGCGGTCAAGACGCCGGCCAACATTGCGGCGGCGTCGCAGAGTCCGACCTATCCGAGCGGACACAGCACGTTCGGCGCCGAGGCGGCGTTTCTGCTCGCCATGATGGTGCCGGAGAAAAAGCGCGAGCTTTTTGCCCGCGGCTGGGCCTATGGCGAGCAGCGCGTCGCGAGCGGCGTCGCCTATCCCTCCGACTGGGAGGGCGGCCATATCGGCGGTGCCGTCATGGTCACGCTGATGCTGCAGAAGCCGGAGTTCAAGGCCGACTTCAATGCCGTGAAGACCGAGCTTCGCAAGGGCCTCGGATTGGCGCCGTGATCGTTCTTTGAACGATCTTGCTTGGTGAGATCCTGCTCTTCCGCACCGGCCCGCTGGTGGTATAGCTTTCCTGCAAGCGGGCGGATGTTGCGCTCGTGCAAAAGCTACAGGGAGGACGTGCAATGAGACATTCGCTTGGACTGACGGCGGTGTGCGCAATGATGGGCCTTTATGTCTCGCAGGCCCATGCGCAGCAGAATGCGTTCCCGATGGCCGCACCGGCCGGCGTCGACAGCAAGGCCCGCGAGAACGCGCCGGCGGGCGCGGTCAATCAGGGGCCGTTCAATGCGGACACCTGGAAATACGGCACCGTTTTCAATCCGCCGCCGGGCACCAAGATTTGGAATCCCGCGAAGATCAAGCTGATGCAGGGCGGCAAGCTGGTCGGCGGCACCGTGGTCGCGCCGGCCGATCCCGCCACCTATTGCGCCATGGCCAATGCCGGATACGACTTCATCTGGACCGAGATGCAGCACGCATCGACCACCTGGGACCAGGCCACCAAGGCATGGCGGACCTGCCCGAACGCCAAGGCGGTTCCCGGCGTGCGGGTGCCGTACACCGACGAATTCCAAATCCAGCACGCACTGGATGCCGGCGCGCTGGTGCTTGTCGTGCCGACCGTCGACACGGTGGAGGAAGCGATCGCGGCCAGGGACTGGGCGTATTTCCCGCCGCTCGGCAAGCGCAGCCTCGGCGGCGGCGGGGCATTCGATCCCAATATGTGGGGCAATGTTCCCGGCGGTTACCGCAACACCATCAACGACAATCTCGTGCTGATCCTGATGATCGAAACGCTGGAGGGATTGAAGAACGCCGACGAGATCGCGAAAGTGCCCGGCGTGCATGCGATCTTCGCCGCCAGCAGCGATCTCGGCAATTTCGCCGGTTACAAGCAGGGCGACCCTGATTACGAGCGCGAGATCAACATCGTCCATGACGCCGCGATCAAAGCCGGCAAGAAGCTGTGCGGACCGTTTGCATGGAAGGACCGCCCGGACTTTACCTGCTTCCAGGCCGGCAACGAGATGGCCGCCATCGCGCGCGGCGTCAAGGTCGAGCTGGGCGAGATGACCGACACCCAGGCGAAGCCCGAGATCGGACCTTTCGCCGCCCGTACCAGGTGACCGCGCGCCTGCTTTCACGCGCCTCCTGTCACGATGACGCGGGCGGTGCCCGCGTCGCCGCAACCGCCTGCGCCAGCTTGCCGACATCGGTGACCGGCAGGGAGCAGCGCTCGCCCGCGCATACGAGGGCGGCCGTTGCATCCGATGCGAGCGAAACCGCGCGCGCCGGATGGCGCGGCGGCAACTCTTCGGTGCTGGCGGCGTGCGCCACGATGCGGTCGAGGAACGGCATCGTGAGCGCCGCGTCGGCGAACCGCCGGGCTTGCGGCCCCACCGCGACGATCTCGATGGCGCGCAGCCGCAGGTCGAGGGCGTTGAGCAGGCTGGCGTGGAGGTACATGCTTTGCGCGGCGATCGGCAGCAGGCCGTCGAACAGGATGTCGGCGCGTTCCCGCCAGATGTCGTCGCCGGAGAGGATGGCGAGGCGCGCCAGGTTCTGCGCAGCGAGGCCGCTGGGGTTCGGGATTGCCTCGTCGACGGTCGAATCCGGACGCACCACCAGCCCTTCCGCATCGTCGGCGGTGAGGTAGTAGCCGCCATTGGCCTCATGGGCATAGTGGCGGTCGAGCGCCACCTGCCAGGCCAGCGCGGCGGCGAGATATTCGCGCGCGCCGGTGGCTTCATGGAGCGCGAGCGCCGCCCGGATCATGGCGGCATAGTCGGATGCGAGCCCGGGCAGCAGCAATTTGCCGTCGCGCCATGAATGGCCGAGCCGGTCACCCCGGGTCATGTGCTGCGCGATGAAGGCGAAGGCGCGCTTGGCGAGATCGAGCCAATGGGGCTGCTGCAGCATCATGCCGGCGTTGACCAGCGCCGCGATCATCAGCCCGTTCCAGTCCGCCAGCACCTTGTCGTCGAGGCCGGGGCGAACCCGGCTGGCGCGTGCGGCCAGCAATTGTTGCCGCAGCCCGGCAAGCCGGGTCACCTTGTCGGCACGGCGCTTTTGCGCCAGCAGGTAATCGGCGTCGGGAAGCTGCGCTTTCTCCCCGGCAAAGCCGTTGGTGGGCAAGCCGGGGTCCATCGCTATCCGAACTTCGCTGGTGGCTTCCTGCGTTTTGTCTTTTTGAACTTTGTCTTTTTGAGTCTTCTCTTGCGCTTCGCTCAAGGCGGCGAGACGGTTGAGGATGTTGTGGCCCTCGAAATTGCCGCCGGGCGTCACGTCGTAGGTGAGCGCAAAAAATTCGGCGTCGCGCGGGCCGAGGATGTCCTCGATCTCGGCGCGCGACCACACATAGAACTTGCCTTCCTCGCCTTCGGAGTCCGCATCGAGCGAGGCGCAGAAGGCGCCCTGCGGCGTGGTCATCTCGCGTGCGAGCCAGCCGACGGTTTCCTCGGCACGCTGCCGGAACAGCTCGTCGCCGCTGCGGACATGGGCGAGCGCGAGAAGCTCGAGGAGCTGCGCATTGTCGTACAGCATCTTCTCGAAATGCGGGACCAACCAGCGCTCGTCGACGGAATAGCGCGAGAAGCCGCCGCCGAGATGATCGTAGATGCCGCCCTCGCACATATGCGCGAGCGTGTGCTCGACCAGCTCGAAGAAGCGCACGTCGCCGCGGCGCATGCCGGTGCGCCACAGCACCTCCAGCATCGAGCACTGCGGGAATTTCGGGGCGCGGCCGAGCCCGCCATTGACGGGGTCGAACGCGCGGGCGATGGCGTTTGCAGCGGCGTCGAGTTCGCGGGCGCCGATCACGACCTGGTTGGCGGGCCGCGATTTGGCCGCGAGCGCACTCATCAGGGCGTTGCGATTGTGCTCGATGCGCTGCGGCTCTTCGCGAAACAGCCGGGCGACCTCCTGCATCACGTCGACGAAGCCGGGCCGGCCGTAACGCGACACTTTGGGAAAGTAAGTGCCGCCCCACACCGGTTCGCCGTCGGGGGTCAGGAACATGGTGAGCGGCCAGCCGCCCTGCTCGCCCAGGTGATGCAGCGCGGCCATGTAGATCTGGTCGATGTCCGGCCGCTCCTCGCGGTCGACCTTTATGTTGATGAAGAGATCGTTCATGACCGCCGCGGTCGGCGCGTCCTCGAAGCTTTCATGGGCCATGACATGGCACCAGTGGCAGGCCGCATAGCCGATCGAGAGCAGGATCGGCTTGTTGCTCTGTTTCGCGGCGTCGAGAGCGGCGGGTCCCCACGCCCACCAGTTCACGGGATTGTGCCGGTGCTGCAGCAGATAGGGGCTGGTCTCGAGGGCCAGACGATTTTCGTGCGTCGGAGGAGCTAATGGACCTGATGACATGGGGCCGATCGGGGTTGGACTGGCTGGATCGTCCATCGGAGCAGAATTCGTGCCCGTGATCCAGGAGGCCGGGAGTATGAGGAGGACCGCCCGAATGCGGCGCGTCCTATGCCGCTATCATGACGACTATCTATTCCCCTGGTGGGTGAAATTCCATGGAGCCGTCTACCATCTTCGCTCTGTCGTCGGGCCGGCTGCCGGCGGCAATCGCCGTTGTGCGCGTGAGCGGGCCGCGGGCCGGCGAGGCGTTGGCGGCGCTGGCGCGCAGGATGCCGGCGCCGCGCGAGGCGATGCTCGCGAGATTGCGCGATCCCGCCGGCGGCGAGGCGATCGACGATGCGCTGGTGCTGTGGTTTCCCGGTCCGCGCAGCGAGACCGGCGAGGACACCGTCGAGTTCCACCTTCATGGCGGGCGCGCAGTGGTTGCGGCGGTCGTGACGGTGCTCGGCCGGATGCCTGGGTTTAGGCCGGCAGAACCCGGCGAATTCACCCGGCGCGCATTCGAGAACGGCAAGCTCGATCTGACCGGCGTCGAGGGCCTCGCCGATTTGATCGGGGCGGAGACCGAAGCCCAGCGCCGCCAGGCTTTCCGGCAGCTTCGGGGCGTGTTGGGCGAGCGGGCCGATGAGTGGCGGACCCGATTGATCGCAGCCCTGGCCCTGGTGGAAGCGATCATCGATTTCCCCGATGAGGGCGACGTGCCGCACGACCTGGTGGCACCCGCACTTGCGATTGCACGAGAGCTGCACGGGGAGATCGGCGCGCTGCTCGCCGACCGGCGCCGCGGCGAACGGTTGCGGGACGGTGCCGTGGTCGCCATTGCCGGACCGGTAAACGTCGGAAAATCTAGTATCATCAATCGCTTGGCAGGGAGGTCGGCGGCGATCGTGTCGCCCCATGCCGGCACCACCAGGGATGTCATCGAGGTCGATCTCGACCTCGGCGGGTATCCCGTAACGGTGCTCGACACCGCGGGAATTCGCGATTCCGATGACCCCGTCGAACAGGAGGGCATGCGGCGGGCGCGGGAACGGGCCTCGCAAGCGGACCTCATCCTGTGGGTGGTCGATGCGACGGACCCGATGCCGCCCCCAGTCGATTTGCATGAGCGGTTCCCGGAGACCTGGGTTGCTCTGAATAAATGCGATATCATTCAGAGGGATAGCAAAACCTACCCTAGGTGGCTGCGCGATCACAAATCCGTGATGATCTCGGCGAAGACCGGGGATTCCTTCGATAAGTTGTTGACGATGCTTGAGGAATTCCTGGTTAATAATTTCTCAGTCAATGAGTTCGTCGTCATTACCAGGGAGCGTCATCGGCATTTGCTGTCGCGCTGCCATCAAGCGCTTGGGCGTGCCCTGGGTGAACCGTTGGGACGCGAAGACATCATTGCGGAGGAGCTTCGCTTAGCAGCCCGGGATTTGGGGCGGCTCACCGGGCGCGTCGATGTGGAAGACGTGCTCGATGTCATCTTCCGCGATTTCTGCATCGGCAAGTGATAAGACTTCCGTCGCGCCGTTTCACGTGAAACATTGTGGCCGCGAAGAGCTTTGACGCGCCGGCACCGCTCGACTAAAAGCGCTGACATTCGGGATCATCGGTCGATGGACGCTCATTACGATGTCGTCGTGATTGGCGGCGGTCACGCCGGCTGCGAGGCGGCGGCTGGGGCTGCGCGCATGGGCGCAAAGACCGGCCTTGTCACCCACCGGTTCGACACGGTCGGCGCGATGTCCTGCAATCCTGCCATCGGCGGCTTGGGCAAGGGCCATCTCGTTCGCGAGATTGACGCCCTCGACGGATTGATGGGCCGGGTGGCAGACCAGGGTGGCATCCAGTTTCGCGTGCTCAACCGGCGCAAGGGACCGGCGGTCCGAGGGCCGCGGGCGCAGGCCGACCGGCGGCTGTACGCCGCGGCGATGCAGCGGGCGATCCGGGACTGCCCAAACCTGACGGTGATCGAGGGTGAGGCCGACGACCTCCTCATCGACCTCCGCGCCACGGCTGGCGTCGGGCTCAGCGATGGCCGCTCTCTCGCGGCGGCCGCCGTGGTCCTGACCACCGGCACCTTCCTGCGCGGCCTCATCCATATCGGCGAGCAACGCACGCCGGCGGGGCGGGTCGGCGAAGCGCCCGCGATCGGCCTCTCGCTCACCCTGGAACGGCTGGGGTTTACCCTCGGGCGGCTCAAGACCGGCACCCCGCCGCGCCTGGATGGGCGCACCATCGATTGGTCGCGCCTGGAGATGCAGCCGGGCGACGAGCCGCCGGAGCCGTTCTCGGCGCTCACGGACGCGATCGCGAATCCGCAAATCAAATGCGGGATCACCCGTACCACCGAGGCGACCCACGCCATCATCCGGGCGAATGTGCACCGCTCGCCCATGTATTCCGGCCAGATCCAAAGCCGCGGGCCGCGCTACTGCCCATCGGTGGAAGACAAGATCGTCCGGTTCGGCGAGCGCGACGGACATCAGATCTTCCTGGAGCCGGAAGGTCTCGACGACCCGACGGTCTATCCCAATGGCATCTCGACCTCGCTTCCCGAGGAGGTGCAGCGCGCCTTTGTCGCCACCATCCCCGGGCTGGAACACGCGGTCATCAAACGGCCGGGCTATGCCATCGAATACGACCACGTGGATCCCCGCGAGCTGCATCCGACCTTGGAAACCAAACGGCTCAGAGGTCTGTTTCTCGCCGGGCAGATCAACGGCACGACCGGTTATGAAGAAGCCGCCGGCCAGGGATTGGTGGCCGGGCTCAATGCCGCCGCCCGCGCCGGCGGTTCGGCGGACATCCTGTTCGACCGCGCCGAATCCTATCTCGGGGTGATGATCGACGATCTCGTGACCCGCGGCGTCACCGAGCCCTACCGCATGTTCACCTCGCGGGCGGAGTTCCGGCTGACCTTGCGGGCCGATAATGCGGACCAGCGACTGACGGCGCGGGGGGTCGAGATTGGCTGCGTCGGCAATATCCGCCGGCGCCGCTTTGAGGAAAAGATCGCGGTCCTCGAGGCCGCGCGCGAACGCGCCCGCACCCTGAGGGTGACCCCGTCGGAAGCCGAGCGGTGCGGCTTTTCCATCAACAAGGACGGCCAGCGGCGCAGCGCCTTCGACCTCCTCTCCTACCCCGAGATCGGAATTGCCGATATCGCCCGCATCTGGCCGGAGTTCCTGGAACTGCCGGCGGCCATCGCCGCCCAGCTCGAAACCGACGCGAAATACGCCGTCTATTTGGAGCGCCAGGCCGCTGACGTTGCCGCCTTCCGGCGCGACGAGAGCTTTGAACTGCCGGAGCAACTCGACTACGCCGCGGTGCCCGGGCTTTCCAACGAATCGCGGCAGAAGCTCGCCGCCGCTCGGCCGAGAACCCTCGGCCATGCCGGCCGGATCGATGGCCTCACGCCCGCCGCGCTGACGCTGCTTGCCGCCTATGTGCGCCGTGGCCGCTTCGGGAACTTCCTTTCGATCCCCTCCCCCGCCTGCGGGGGAGGGTCATGGAGGGGGCAATTCCACGGCACAGACTTGCGGCGAGCGCCCCCTCCCCAGCCCTCCCCCGCAAGCGGGAGAGGGAGCAGAGAAGGCCGTTCGAGCACGCGAATTGAAGCGATGGACCTGATGGGGTCCGATCCGATGGATATCGCCGGACCGGATGTGAACGCCGACGCCGCTGCGGACCGCGACCGAGCTTTGGCGCCGTTCCATGTTTCACGTGAAACGTCGCAACGCCTGAGCCGCTTCGTCGAACTCCTGCTGGATCGGCAGCGGCAAACCAACCTCATCGCGTCGTCCACCATCCCAGATATCTGGACCCGCCATGTGGCCGATTCGCTTCAGCTCCTGCCGCTGGTGCCGGAGGCGCGACGCTGGGCCGATCTCGGCTCGGGCGGCGGCTTTCCCGGCGTGGTCGTCGCTTGCGCGCTTGCGGAAATCCCTGGCGCCCACGTCCATCTGATCGAGAGCATCGGAAAGAAGGCCGCATTCCTGCGGGATGCCGTGCGCGAGACCGGTGTGCCCGCGACCATCCACCACGGCCGCATCGAAGACATTACGCCCCGTCTGGCGGGAGAAATCGACATCGTCACCGCCAGGGCGCTTGCGCCTCTTAACGAATTGTTAACCATAATAAACCCCTTCTTAGAAAGGGGTGCACAAGCCTTGTTGCTGAAGGGTCAAGATATTGATGCCGAATTGACCCAAGCCGCTAAATATTGGACTATCGAGCATACCGCCGTTCCCAGTCAGACCAGCCCGACCGGACGCATCATGATCGTGCGCCGCCTGCAGAGGCGCCGGGGACACTAAAGCGAGGCCGCATGTCCGACCCATCCGCGCCCGTTCCGGAACCGCCGGTAAAATCATCCGCACCGGTTCCGGCGCCTCGCGTGCTCGCCATTGCCAACCAGAAGGGCGGCGTCGGCAAGACCACAACCGCCATCAATCTCGGCACCGCGCTTGCGGCGGTCGGCGAGCGGGTGCTGATCATCGATCTCGACCCCCAGGGCAATGCCTCCACCGGCCTCGGCATCGACCGCGCCAGCCGGCGATTTTCGACTTACGATATGTTGGTCGGCGAGACGCGCCTGCGCGCGGCGGTGCTCGCCACTGCGGTGCCGCGGTTGTTCATTGCGCCGTCGACCATCGACCTGTCCGGCTTCGAGCTGGAGGTCGGGCATTCGCGCGACCGCGCGTTCCGCCTGCGCAACGCGCTGGCGGGGCTGAGCGCGCCGGCGCCCGACGAGGTCGCATTCAGCTACGTGCTGGTGGATTGTCCGCCGTCGCTGAACCTGCTGACGGTCAATGCCATGGCGGCGGCCAATGCGATCCTGGTGCCGCTGCAATGCGAGTTCTTCGCGCTGGAAGGCCTGTCCCAGCTCCTCAAGACCGTCGAGCAGGTGCGCGAAACGCTCAATCCGACGCTGACGATCCACGGCATCGTGCTGACCATGTTCGATGCGCGCAACAATCTCTCCGGCCAGGTGGTGGCCGATGTGCGCGAGTTCATGGGCAGCAAGGTCTACGACACCGTGATCCCGCGCAACGTGCGGGTGTCCGAGGCGCCGTCCTATGGCAAGCCGGTGCTGGTCTACGATCTCAAATGCGTGGGCAGCGAGGCCTATCTCAGGCTCGCCACCGAGGTCATCCAGCGCGAGCGCGAATTGATGGGACATCCCGCAAACTGAGCCGGCGATAACTGAGCTGGCGAGCTGCATGGCAGCGACGAGAACTTGGCGAGGTGCGGGCGTGAACGACTTTTCGGGAGAACCGACGATGGCGGACGAGCCCGCGCGCTCGCGACTGGGTCGCGGCCTGGCATCCCTGATCGGCGACATGGGCGCCGAGACCAACAAGAATGCCGAGCGCGCCCGCGGCCAGCGCCGGATATCCATCGAGTTCCTGCATCCCAATCCGCGCAACCCGCGCCGCCACTTCGCGGTGCCCGAACTCGACGAGCTCGCGGCCTCGATCAAGGAGCGCGGCATCATCCAGCCGATCGCGGTGCGGCCGGCGCCCGGCGCCTCCGGCACCTTCGAGATCATTGCCGGCGAACGCCGTTGGCGCGCCGCCCAGCGCGCCGGTATTCACGACGTCCCCGTGGTCGTGCTCGAAGTCAGCGATGCCGAGGCGCTCGAACTGGCGATCATCGAGAACGTCCAGCGCGAAGACCTCAATCCGCTCGAAGAGGCCGCGGGTTACCAGGCGCTCGGCGATGCGTTCAAATACAGCCAGGACGACATCGCCAAGGTCGTCGGCAAGAGCCGCAGCCATGTCGCTAACATGCTGCGATTGCTCAAGCTTCCGGAAGCGGTGCAGGCGTGCATCCGCAGCGGCGAGCTGTCCGCCGGGCATGCCCGCGCGCTGATCGGCAACGCCAATGCCGAGGCGCTGACGCGCGAGATCGTCGCGCGCGGCTTGAACGTCCGGCAGGTGGAAGAGCTGGTGCGGGACCACGTCCCGCGCAAGCCGCGCGCCGCCCCGGCGAAGGACGCCGACACCGCCGCTTTGGAAAAGCGCCTCGGCGATGCGCTCGGCCTCAAGGTCACGATCCATCATCAGGGCGAACGTGGTGCCGTGCACATCGCCTACAGCGATCTCGATCAGCTCCAGGACATCATTAGGCGTCTGGAGCGGTCACCGCGGTAGGCGGCGCGACGTGTTCTCGGATGTCGCGCCGCGCCGCCGCCTCGGCTGTGGCAATCGGCGTTCCAACGGCACTCCTCTTCTCTTGTTGCCATTGCGATCGTTCTCACGTTCCCCCACACTAAATCGCCTGCGGCGGAATGAAATCGCGAAGCTGCGCTGGCTGATAGCGCCGGGTCACGGCCGATCGATGGAGGGTCTGATGCTGCGTGTTGCCATGCTGTTGCTCGCGATCGCCGCGCCGACGCTGGCGCCGGCGGAGGGAGCGGCCATGGGCGCCGTCTGTGTGGAGAACGCGAGCATCGCCGAACTGCAGGATGCGCTGGCTGCCGGCACCACCACGGCTGCCGACCTGGTGCGCGCCTATACCGTGCGGATCGAAGCCTATGACCGCGCCGGCCCGCGCCTCAATGCGGTGCGCGAACTCAATCCGGACGCGCTCGCCATCGCGGAACAGGCTCGACGCCGGCGAAGCCGGCAAAGCGCCGGCCGCTCGAAGGCATCCCGATCCTGTTGAAGGACAACATCGCCACCGGCGACGCCCAGCACACCACCGCCGGCTCGCTGGCGCTCGCCGATGCCCAGGCCGTGCGCGACGCGACCGTGGCGCAGCGACTGCGGGATGCCGGCGCCGTCATCCTCGGCAAGGCCAACCTCACCGAGTTCGCCAATATCCTCGCGATCGACATGCCGGCCGGCTATTCCTCGCTCGGCGGCCAGGTCCGCAATCCCTATGCGCCCGAGCTCGACGACAAGGGCATTCCCATCATCACGCCGGGCGGATCGAGCGCCGGCTCGGCGGTCGCGGTGGCGGCGGGCCTCGCTGCGGCCGCCATCGGCACCGAGACCTCGGGATCGCTGCTGTCGCCGGCCAACCAAAACGGCGTCGTCACGGTGAAGCCGACGGTCGGGCTGATCAGCCGTGCCGGCATCATCCCCATCGCCCACAGCCAGGACACCGCCGGCCCCCTCACCCGCACCGTGCGCGACGCCGCGATCCTGCTCAATGTGCTGGCGGCCCGGGATCCCGACGATGAGGCGACGCGCGACTTGCAGCGGCCCGCCGACTACACGGCGGTGCTCGACAAGGACGGCCTGCGCGGCGCTCGCATCGGCATTCCGAGCGATCCCGAGCGATCCCGCCAACGATGTCTATTACGGCCGGCTGCCGCCGCGCTCCGCCGCGGTGATGCGCGATGCGATCGCGGTGCTGCAAGCGGCCGGCGCCGTGTTGGTGCGCGCCAACATTTCCACCATAGGCTGGATGGGCGGACCCGGCACCGAGGCCGCCATTCTCAACCGCAATCCGGAAAGCCCGACCTTCAACCAGCCGGAACCGCGCCCGCTCATCTATCTCTACGAGCTCAAGCACGACCTCAACGCCTATCTCCGCGACTGGGCCACGGGCACCAAGATGCGGACGATGGCCGACATCATCGCCTTCAACGACGCCAATGCCGGCCGCGCCTTGCGCTTCGGCCAGGACATCTTCCTCGCCGCGGAGGCGACGCGGGGCGATCTCAGCGAGATCGAATACGCTGCGGCACGGCAGATGGACATCCTCGCCACCCGCACGCTCGGGCTCGATGCCTATCTGGACGGCCACCAGCTCGATGCCGTCCTGTTTCCCGGCCGCAACGGCGCCGCCATTGCGGCCAAGGCCGGCTATCCCAGCGTGCAGGTGCCGGCCGGAATGATCGGCACCGGCGGGCGGCCGCCCCTCGAATATCCGTTCGGCGCGACCTTTGCCGGCCGCGCCTGGAGCGAGCCGGTGCTGCTGCGTCTCGCCTACGCCTTCGAGCAGGCGACCAAGGCCCGCCGCATGCCGCCGGGATATCCGGCGCTGACATCCGGGTGCAGCAGATAGGCCGCAGCCCCGCCTTACCTCGGCGCCAAGGCCTCTGCCGACGGGAGTTCCGCCGGCTTGCCCGAGGCTTCGGTGGCGAAGAAGGTGATGACGGCGCCGAGCAGCGCAGATGCCGCGAGCACGTACAGGCCGGCTTCGAAGCTGTTGGTGCTGTCCTTGATCCAGCCGACCGCAAAAGGTCCGACATAGCCGCCGAGATTGCCGACCGCATTGATCAGCGCGATGGCGCCCGCGGCCGCCGTGCCGGTGAGGAATTGTGACGGCATCGGCCAGAACGCGGCGCGCGACCCGTAGATGCCGACCGTCGCCACCGACATTCCGATCAGCGCCCAGAACGAGCTGCCCAGCCAGCCGGCGGCAAGCAGTCCCGCGGCGGCGAGGATCGAAGCCGTGATCAGGTGCCAGCGGCGTTCATGAAAGCGATCGGACGAATAGCCCCAGGCGATCAGGCCGATGGTGCCGATGATGTAGGGCACCGAGGAAACGAAGCCGGTCATCAGGTTGGACAGGCCCATGCCTTTGACGATCTGCGGCATGAAGAAGACGATGCCGTAATTCGCCGTCACGCTGGCGAAATAGATCGCCGAGAGGGCGAGCACGCGGCGATCGGAGAGGCTCTGGAGCAGCGACAGCCGGCCGCGGCGGTCGATGGTGCGGCGCTCCTCGGCGAGCCGGGTTTCCAACCATTCCCGTTCATCGGCTGCAAGCCAGTCCGCGACCGCGGGACGGTCGGTCATCACTTTCCACACCACGACGGCCAACACCACCGCAGGCAGCGCCTCCAGGATGAAGACCCACTGCCAGCCCTTGAGACCGAGGACGCCGTCCATCCCGAGCACCGCGCCGGAGACGATCGAGGCGAGCGCATTGGCGACCGGCTGCGCAATGAACAGGGTCGAGATGACGCGGCCGCGATATTCCGCCGGGTACCAGTAGGTGAAGTAGAGGATCATTCCCGGGAAAAATCCGGCCTCCGCCACGCCGAGCAGGAACCGGATCGTCAGAAAGCTGGCCGGGCCGGTGACGAAAGCGGTCAGGCCCGAGATGATGCCCCAGGTGATCATGATGCGGGCGATCCAGATGCGCGCACCGACGCGCTCCAGGATCAGGTTGCTCGGAATCTCGAACAGGAAATAGCCGAAGAAGAAAATGCCGGCGCCCCAGCCGAAGATATAGGAACTGAGGCCGAGATCCTTGTTCATGGTCAGGGCGGCGAACCCGACATTGGTGCGGTCGATATAGGCCACGCAATAGGCGAGCGCGATCAGCGGCAGCAGCCGCCACGAGATTTTTGCGATGGTGCGGCTTTCGATCGTCCCTGCGGCGGCGTTCACATCGCTTCTCCCTGGCTTCGGCCGAGTGCTGGCGGTTTTCATTACTTTAACATCGCAGGCGCCCGCTACGCTCCCTTTTGTATCGCTGGAGCATTTTACGATTTCGCCATTGGTGTCATTGCCCGGCTTGACCGGGCAATCCAGTACGCCCGGCAGGTGCTTACCGGATCGCCCGGTCGAGCCGGGCGATGACAGGGCACTGCTCCAACACTGTGTCCAAGATGTTGCCCGCCCACCGGAAAGCGGGCACTCTGCCGCAAAACCGGTCAAACCGGTCGGGGCCAGGTGAGGAACGTTCATGCCATCTGCGAGCACGGCAATTCGCACGCCGGAGGGCCTCCTCCACGGCGCCAGCATCATCCGGGAGATCAAGGCGAGCCGGATCGGATTTGTCGTTTCGGTGCCGGACATCACCACCAGCGACGGCCTATTGCGGCCGCTCGCCCAGGAGACCGACCCGCGCCTCATCCGGGTCTGCAAGGAAGACGAAGGCGTCGGGATTTGTGCCGGCCTTTCCTATTGCGGGCGGCGCTCGCTGCTCCTGATCCAGCAGACCGGCCTGCTCGATTCCATCAACGCGATCCGCGGCGTGGCGGTCGAATATGCGCTGCCGATCTGCATGATGGTCGGCCTGCTCGAGAAGGAACCGGGGGTGCCGCCGCGGCAGTCCAAACGCTACGCGGTGCGCATCGTCGAACCCGTGCTGGAAGCCATGGGCATCACCTATCACGAGATCGAAGCGGAGGCCGATGTCGAGAAGATCGCCCCGGCGATCGACGCGGCCTATGCGCAGATGCGCCCGGTGGTTCTCCTGATCGGACGGCGGCCGTCATGATGAAACGCAGCGACTGCCTCGCGGCGCTGGCGCGCCACGTCACCGACGCCGACATCGTCCTCCCCGTCTACAGCACCGCGTTCGACTGGATCGAGATCAGGCCGCATCCCCTCAACTATCTCTCCCACGGTGCCATGGGGCTCGCCTCTTCGCATGCGCTGGGGCTGGCGCTGGGGCGGCCCGACAAGCGCGTCATCGTGCTCGATGGCGACGGCAGCCTGCTCATGAACCTCGGCAGCCTGGTGACGATCGGCGCCGCCGCGCCGCCGAACCTGTTTCACTTCGTCTGCGAGAACGGCACCTATGAGGCCAATGGCGGGCACCCCATCCCGGGCCGCGACAAGGTCGACTTCGCCGGCTTCGCCCGCGCGGCCGGATACCGCGTCGTGCATGGTTTCTCCGATCTCAGGGTGTTCGAACAGCAGATCGGCGCCGTGCTGTCGGAGACCGGACCGGTGTTCGCCGACCTGAAGATGTCCCCGGGCGGACCGCAGGAGCGCGATTATTCGCGCCTGCATGGGCCGCATGTGCGCAAGGCGTTCAGGGACGCGTTGGCGGCGAGCTGAGCCGGATGGCCATGGAGGGGCGCGACATGCGATCTCACTGGATTGGGCGATCTCGCTGGATTTGGCAATCGTACGGGATTTGGGTTGCCGCCGCGCTCTGTCTTGTTTCGTTCCGCTGCGCGGAACCGGCACGCGCGCAGGCGCCGGAATATCCGAACGGGAAGATCACCTTCATCGTCGGATTTGCCCCCGGTGGCGGCATCGACACCTTTGCGCGGGTGATCGCCCAGGGCCTCGGCGAGCAGTTCGGCTATTCCATCGTGATCGAGAACCGGCCCGGCGCGGCGTCCAACATCGCCGCCAAGGCAGTCGCGGCCGCGCCGCCCGACGGCCACACCGTGCTGTTCACCGGCAACAGCTATGCGATCAACCAGACCTTCTACAAGAATCCCGGCTATGCCACCGCGGACCTGCGTCCGGTGGCGTTCGTGGCGATCGATAGCCAGGGGCTGGCCGTGAATGCCGCCAACCCCGCCCGCACCCTGCCGGAATTCCTGCAGGCCGCGAAGGCAAAGCCATTCGCCTTCGGCTATGGCGGGTCGTCGGCCCGCATCGTCGCGGAATACGTGTTCAAGGTGCTGGCCAAGGCGAACGCGACGGGGGTGCCGTTCCAGAGCGGCGCGCCCGCGCTCAATGCCCTGCTCGGTGGTCATGTCGACATCCTCGCCGGGCCGGTCGCCGAGGTCCATCCGCAGGTGGAGCAGGGCGCAGCCCGGGTGCTGGCGGTTCTCGGGCATGGGACTTACCCAGATGGATGTAGGTTCCTGGACGTGGATATCGCATTGATTTTACTTGCGTCGAGGTGGACGGACGGTCACGATTTGTCCTCGGGTAGCCCATGTGGTGCTACCTATGTTGAGTCGGGGTAGCATGAGAGGGGCACATCAGATGCCGCGCGTGAAACTGACCAAGAGCGTGATAGACGACCTGCCGACGCCACGCCAAGGACGCCGTCTATTGGGACGCAAGCTGTCCGGGATTTGGCGTCAAAGTAACCCCGGCCGGCCGGAAAGTCTTTGTCGTCCTGTTCAGGACGGGAGGTGCAGGGTCCCGGCTGCGTAAATACACAATCGGCCCCTACGGTCGGGTGACCCTTCATCAAGCGCGGGCGTCGGCACAGAAGGTCTTCGCGGCCAAGCTTGAGGGACGTGATCTCGCCGCCGAGAAGCGTGACGCGCGAAGAAGGATGGTGGCCGACCGCGTCGAGGACCTGCTCGAAGCCTATATTACACAGCACGTTTCGCAGAACCGCTCGGCCCGTCCCACGTCTCAAATGCTTCGCCGAGAGTTGGGGTCATGGAGTGGCCGAAGCATTCACGAGATCAGCAAGCGGGATGTCATGGACATCGTAGCTGCGGTCGAGCAACGCGGGGCGCTGGTCGCCGCCAACAAGACGCTAAAGGCCATCAAAACCTTCTTGCGCTGGTGCGTGGGCCGGGCGGTGTTGGATCGGTCCCCGGCCGAGGGTATCCCGCTGCCGACCAAGGTACTCGCCAGGGATCGCGTGTTGAACGACGACGAACTCGCGCGGGTGATCCTCTCGGCCCGGCAGATCGGCGGCCCTTACGGCGGGATTGTCGAACTGCTGGCGCTAACGGGGCAGCGTCGGGAGGAGGCAGCGAGTTGCGTTTGGGACGAGATCGATCTCCAAAACCGGCTGTGGGCACTGCCCACCCTGAGGACAAAGAACGCCAAGCCGCACATCGTGCATTTGTCAGATCAGGCCATCGCTGTGCTGGGCAGGGCGAAGAAGCAGGGCAAATTTGTATTTTCCGCCGCGGGGACGCATCCTGTTTCAACACTTCAGCAGGGCGAAATGCCAACTCGACGCGATATCAGGTGTTGCCGGATGGCGTCTGCATGACCTGCGGCGGACCTGTGTGTCCGGAATGGCGGGTTTGGGCATCGCCCCTCACGTAGCCGACAAGATTCTGAATCATCAATCAGGAACGATCTCCGGCGTAGCCGCGGTGTACCAGCGGCACCAATTCCTGATCGAGCGAAAGGAGGCGCTCGAAAGGTGGGGTGCACACGTCGCACAGATCCTGTCCGGCGTTCTGGCCGACATCCAGGCGCGGCCGTTGATCGGCGAGGCGATGCGGGTGTAATCAAGCTGGGGTTGCTGCGTTGTCGATCGCCGCCTTGTCGCCCTGCACTTGTGCCGCCAGCTGGCCGACGAGGGCATGTTGCGTGTCGACGGTCTGCTTGCTTGCCAGGTTCTGCGGTTGTAGCTCGATATAGCGGTCCATGTCGCGCCGGGCATTGGCGAGCAGCGCATCATCCTTCGCCTTGGTGGCCACTGCCCGTTCATCATAGGCGGCGCGCGCCGGGCGCGGATCTATCTGCGCGAGCAGGTCGCCCTTGCGCACATTCTGGCCCTCGGTGAAGGCAATCTGCTGCACTCGCCATCCACGCGCGCCGTGACCGTGACGGTATAGAACGCCTGCACGGTGCCGAGGCCCTGCCAGTAGTTCGGCACATCGACGCGGGTGGCGGCCACGGCGTCGACTGCGATTTCCTTGGCGGCGGCGTTGCGTTTGGCGGCCTGGTCGGCACGATAAACACTGACGCGCCACGCCACCAGCGCGAGGACAAGCACGAGGATCGCGCCAAGCAGCGCTTTATTGCGGGTTCGGGATAAATCTATCATCAGCAATTCACCTCAGGCGCCAGCCGCCGCCCAGCGCCGTGTATAAACCGACCAGCGCCTGCAGACGCGAAAATTCAACCTGGACCATCGTGTCCTGCGCAGTAAACAAGGCATTCTCGGTGCTGAGCACCGTCAGGACGTTGATGGTGCCGGCCGCCATCTGCGCCTGCGCAAAATCGTAGGCCCGCTGCGCGGCCGCGACCGCGACCTCCTGTCGCTGTTGCTGCTGCGCTGACTGCTGTGCAGCGACCAATGCGCTGTCGACATTGCTGAACGCTGACAGCACCGTTTTGTGATAGGTCGACAACAGCTCGTCATAGCGCGCCTGACTGTAGGTGACGCCCGCGTGCAGCGCACCGCTGTGAAAAATAGGCTGAGTCAGGCCGGCCGTTCCGGCGTAGACGCGGGTCGCGGGGCTGATGAGCCCAGCCAGCGCGTTGCTTTCAAATCCGCCCGACGCGGTCAGCGTGATGTTCGGAAACAACGCGGCGCGCGCCACGGTGATGTCGGCATTCGCTGCAATCAGCTGTTGCTCGGCCTCGGCCACGTCGGGCCGTCGCGCCAACAACTCCGACGGAATTCCCGCGGCCACCGGCAGGCGGGTCAGCCCGGAGAGTTTCCCCGGGGCGATCTCGAGGGACTCCGGCGCTTCTCCCACCAGCACCGCCAACGCATAGATCGTCTGGCGCAGCTGCTGCTGCAGCAGTGGGATGGTCGCATTCAGGCTGCTCACCACGGTTTCCTGTTGCGCCACGTCGAGCCCGGTTGCGGTGCCCGCGGACAGCTCAAGGCGCAGGCCGCTCAAGGCCTTCTCGTCATTGGCGAGGTTTTTTGCGCCACGTCGATCCGCTCACGCAATTCGAGCGCCTGAAAGTAAGTGCTCGCAACGCTGCTGATGACGGTCAGCGCCACGGTCTGCTGGTCGAAGCGACTGCCCAGCGCGGCCGCCGTGGCCGCCTTGTGGGCCGCGCGGTTCTTGCCCCAGAAGTCGAGTTCATAGCTCGCGCTGAGCGAGGGACTGAAGACGTTGTAAACCTCGGGCCCCACCCCACTGACCTGCGTGCGCTCGCGGGTCGCAGTGGCGCCCAGGTCAAGGGAGGGCAGCAAGGGAGCGCCTGCGATGCGCGCCTGCGCGTCGGCTTCACGGACACGGGCAATGGCACCAGCCAGGTCGTCATTGCCCCGTTGCGCAGCGGCGATCAGCTGATCAAGCTGCGCCGAATCGAAGCCATGCCACCAGTCGTCTACGGGCCAGTTTGCCGCCGCATCGTGTGCATCGGGCCATGCAGCGGGCGCGGGGATATCAGGACGCTTGTACGCGGGTCCGACACTGCACGCCATCATTGCAGCAAGAAGCGACCCGGCACCCACTCGGCCGGGGAAATGCCATTTCATGACAAATACATTATCACCGACGCGGCGTTTTGCGAGGCGCGGCCCGAGCAAAGATTTGTGAGCCTGTGATAATCTCGCCAGCTGCATGCCCGGCCAACCCAATATTCTGATCCTGATGGCCGACCAGCTGACGAGCGGCGCGCTTAGCGCCTACGGCAATCGCGTCGCCAAGACACCCCACATCGATGCCCTGGCGGCCAATGGCGTCGTGTTCGAATCCTTTTATTGCAATAGCCCGTTGTGCGCGCCGTCGCGATTTTCATTCCTGACG
>CAVVCE010000019.1:0-5197 GCA_963746235.1 uncultured Alphaproteobacteria bacterium | reverse complement strand
ATGTCCTCTACTGGTTCAGTTCAGGTCTTGCTTGTTCTTGATCCAGATCAGCGCATCAAGCACCATCGGGCCGCAATCGCCGATATCGATTTGATAGGTGTCGAGGCGCGGATTGTGCCCGTCGTCCGGGCTCCAGCGATAGATGCGGTACTCGCGCAGGCTTCGCGCCCCCGCCGGGGCCGGCCACGCCTTGCCTTCGATTACCTTGGAGTTTTTCGGAAGAGTAAATTCGACCATTTGATCATCCGTCTCATGGGCTCGTGGGAACGACGCTTGGTCGTGAAGGATCGAGAAGTTCGGTCACATATTCTTCTTCAAACATATCAAGCAGAGCGTTGAAGCCCTTGTCGAGCGCGAACTGTAGTTCGTCGGCGTAGAGCGGAATGATCGTCAGAAAGTTTATCAACCGCCCATCATGCGCGGTCATTTGCCACTTTTTTTCCGGCCAGCGAAGCGGAAGAGCCAAAGCGACTGCGCAAAATTCCGTGGTCGGATCGAACGGTTCGGGAGGGTCTGCAGTTGTCAGGGTATGACCAAACCAGTAGCCAAGTGTCGTGAAGATGCACAAAACGCGCCGCAAATTTCAAGATTTCGATCGGCCATACTTTGCCGTCTCGCGCGAGTTGCTCCAGATTTTTCGGATCAGGTCCAAACCAATCCTCCGGAAGGCACATGACGAACTCCGCCCGCTCGTGGGACGAGGGATCATCCATGCCTTTGGGCGCGGCCATCGGCCGGGTGCTCATGCCGCAGGTGACAATGGTCCAATAGTGTCGGAGACGGCTCGGAGCAAATGCGAAGACTTCCAAATAGACTTGATCGGATACGATTTCGTCGTACACGGTCTCGACCAGTCCAAGCAACGGCTCCAGGTGGGCGAGGATATCGTTGAAATAAGTCGGCCGTTCAGGCGGTGCAGTGTTCGGCGCGGCACCGACACCGTAGCGTTTGATGAACGCGCCGCCCGGTGACCGCTCCTCGCCCATGATGCATCTCATCCTGGTTCGAACGTCCGGGCGAGCCTCAATATACCCGCGCCCTCGGCTCGATGTACTGCACCTCGTTGGTCATGGTGTAGGTGTGCACGGGGCGGTAATCGATCGTCACCGTGCGGGCGGTGAAATCGAGCCAGGCCAGGGTGTGCTTCATCCAGTTCTTGTCGTCGCGGTTGGGATAGTCCTCGCGCGCGTGGGCGCCGCGGCTTTCGGTACGGTTGACCGCCGAATCCATGGTCACCACCGCCTGTGCGATCAAATTGTCGAATTCCAGCGTCTCGATGAGGTCGGAATTCCAGATCAGCGAACGGTCGAACAGCTTGGCGTCGCCGACGCCGCCCATCACCGCGTGGATGAGCTTGGAGCCCTCCTGCAGCACTTCCCCGGTGCGGAACACCGCGCAGTTGGACTGCATCACCGTCTGCATGTGCAGGCGCAGCTCGGCGGTCGGCGTGGTGCCGTCGGCATAGCGGAACTTGTCGAGCCGCGCCAGCGGCAGCTCGGCGGAGTCCTTCGGGCAGCTCGGAGTGCTTTTCGCCGGGCTCGATCAGCTCGGCGCAACGCAGCGCCGCCGCGCGTCCGAACACCACGAGGTCGATCAGCGAATTGGAGCCGAGCCGGTTGGCGCCGTGCACCGATACGCAGCCCGCCTCGCCGAGCGCCATCAGCCCCGGCACGATCGCATCGGGATCGCCGCCCTTCTTGGTGAGGACTTCACCGTGATAATTGGTGGGGATGCCGCCCATGTTGTAGTGCACGGTGGGGAGCACCGGGATCGGCTCGCGGGTGACGTCGACCCCGGCGAAAATCCGCGCGCTCTCGGAAATTCCGGGCAGCCGCTCATGCAGCACCGCGGGATCGAGATGGTCGAGGTGCAGGAACAGATGGTCCTTGAGCTTGCCGACGCCGCGGCCCTCGCGCATCTCGATGGTCATGGCGCGCGAAACCACGTCGCGCGAGGCGAGGTCCTTGGCGGAAGGCGCGTAGCGCTCCATGAAGCGTTCGCCCTCGGAATTGGTGAGATAGCCGCCTTCCCCGCGCGAGCCTTCGGTGATCAGGCAGCCCGCGCCGTAGATGCCGGTGGGGTGGAACTGGACGAATTCCATGTCCTCGAGCGGAAGCCCCGCCCGCAGCACCATGGCATTGCCGTCGCCGGTGCAGGTGTGCGCCGAAGTGCAGGAGAAATAGGCGCGCCCATAGCCGCCGGTGGCGATGATGGTCATGTGGGCGCGGATGCGATGGATGGTGCCGTCGTCGAGCTTGAGCGCGACCACGCCGCGGCAGCGGCCTTCCTCCATGATGAGGTCGATGACGAAATACTCGATGAAGAACTCGGCCGCATGCTTGAGCGAAGCGCCGTAGAGCGTGTGCAGGATGGCATGGCCGGTACGGTCGGCCGCGGCGCAGGTGCGTTGCGCGATGCCCTTGCCGTAATAGGTGGTCATGCCGCCGAACGGGCGCTGGTAGATCTTGCCCTGCTCGGTGCGCGAAAACGGAACGCCCCAGTGCTCCAGCTCGTAGACCGCCGCCGGCGCGTTGCGGCAGAGATATTCGATCGAGTCCTGGTCGCCCAGCCAGTCCGATCCCTTGACGGTGTCGTACATGTGCCAGCGCCAGTCGTCTTCGCCCATGTTGCCGAGCGCCGCCGAAATGCCGCCCTGGGCTGCGACGGTGTGCGAGCGGGTCGGAAATACCTTGCTGACGCAGGCGGTGCGCAGCCCCGCCTCGCTGCAGCCGACCACCGCGCGCAGGCCCGAGCCGCCGGCCCCGACCACGACGACATCGTAGCTGTGATCTTCGATCGGATAGGCCCGCCCATTGACCGCGGGGGCAGCTCCCTTTGCTGATCCGTTGGTGGACATCGGCTCAAACTCCAAACGACAGCTTGAGAAGCGCGTAGATCGACGAGAACCCGACCACCGCGGCGAAGAAGGCGTTGAAGATCAGCAGCGCGTATTTGGCCGCGTCGTCATGGACGTAATCCTCGATGATCACCTGCATTCCGATCTTCATGTGGTAGGCCGCCGACAGGATGAAAAGGAGCATGACGATCGCGACCGGCGACGACCCCAATATCTGCACCACCGCCGCGTGATTGTGGCCGATCAGCGATATGACGATCAGCACCGCGGCGATGGTCAAGGGAATGTTGGCGAGCGCGGTCAATCGCTGGGCGATGAAATGTCCGGTGCCCGACTTCGCCGAGCCGTAGCCGCGAACGCGGCCCAAGGGCGTGCGCATGTCCGGCGTGTGCATGTCCGGGCGACGCATGCCTGGGGTCGTCATGGCGCAGATCTCGCCGCGACCGCTTCACCGCAAGCCCCCCATTAGGAACCCGCCGACGAACCACAAAAGGATCGTCAGCGCGATGGAGCCCACCAGGTTGGCGCGGGCCAGCCATTCGCGTTCGGCCGGCCCGAAGCCGTGTCCGCTGTCCCAGATCAGGTGGCGGATGCCGCCGAGCATATGGTGGACCAGGGCCCAGGTGTAGCCGAGCAGCACGACCCGCCCGATGAAGCTGGAGGCCACCGCCTGGAAGGTGGCATAGGCGTTCGGCCCGGACGCGGCGGCGAGCAGCCACCAGGCCAGCAGCAGGGTACCGACATAGAGCGCCGCGCCGGTGATCCGATGGACGATGGACATCATCATCGTCAGCATCGGCCGATAAATCTGGAGATGCGGCGATAGCGGCCGCGCGGCGGGGCCCTTGGCTTCGGCCATGATTTTCAACCCAAAAACACGATATCCGGTCCCGAATGGTCGGGTTTGTTCAAGCAGATGCAGCAGGCAAGCGCAATGCCAACATTGGCGTGGCGCATAAAGCGGCGGGAGATGCCGGCAGCCGGGCAAGCCGCATCAATTCTGGTCATGGCCGCAGCCGCTCATCCCGCGATATCGTCCATATATGCTTTAATGTTTTGGTAAGCTTCCACACCGCGTTCCGTGCTGGTCCTGCGCCCGGCATCCTGCGCTTGCGTCGGTCACCGCGGCATCACCACCCAATGGTCGAGGTCGAGGATGACGGCCGGGTCGTAGTCCTTATCCGAACGGTCGGGGAAATCCGCGCAGGGCTGGTTCTTGGTGGCGACCAGGCGCAGCCGCAGCGCGCCGACATCGGTGCGCCCGGGCAGGTCGAGCCGTTCGATCACCTGGGACCAGGCGAAAACCGTATCCCCGGCGAACAGCGGCGCGACATGGCGCCCGCCATTGATGGCGCCGACATGGAAGGCGTTGGCAAGGCCGTTGAAGGAGAGCGCGCGGGCGAGCGAGATCACGTGGCCGCCATAGATCAGCCGGCGGCCGAACCGGCCCTGCCCTTCGGTGAACTGGTTGAAATGGACCTTGGCCGTATTCTGGTAGAGGCGGGTCGCGAGCTGATGCTCGGCCTCCTCCACCGTCATGCCGTCCACATGATCGATCCGCTCGCCCGGGACGAAGTCGCCGAACCGCTGCGTGCTGCCGGCCAGCGCGTCGTCATAGGCGCCGGACCGCAATGGCGGACAGGCCTTCCCGATGTCGGCGGCGGCAACGGTCTTCGGCAGGTCCGGCACGTGCTCGCCGGGCGGCGGCGCGCCCTCTCGCGTTTGCGCACCATCACCCAGCGCACATAGTCGAGCACCGGCGCGCCGCTTTCGTTGAAGCCGGCCGAGCGCACATAGACGATGCCGGTCTTGCGGTTGGAGTTTTCCTTGAGGCCGATCACTTCGGAGGTTGCCGACAGCGTGTCGCCCGGAAACACCGGCGCCAGGAAGCGGCAATTGGCATAGCCGAGATTGGCGACCGCATTGAGCGAGATATCCGGCACGGTCTTGCCGAACACGATGTGGAACACGAGGAGATCGTCGACCGGCGCCCGCGGATAGCCGACGGCCCGGGCGAACGCGTCCGACGACTGCACGGCGAAACGGGTGCCGTAGAGCGCGGTGTAGAGCGACACGTCGCCCACGGTGACGGTGCGCGGCGTCGCATGCCTGATGGTCTGACCGAGACGGAAATCCTCGAAATAATTTCCGGGAAAATTCTTCGCCATGCGCCCTTCCGACTACCGACCGGCAAACTTACCACGTTCGCGGAGCAATGGACCTCGACGTTAGGCTAAGGACTCGTCCGCCGACCATCGATTCAGTTTTCGTCCCCTCTCCCGCTTGCGGGGGAGGGTGAGGGGGGGGCAATTCTGCAGCACAGACTTGCCTACGAAAGCC
>CAVVCE010000018.1:0-21120 GCA_963746235.1 uncultured Alphaproteobacteria bacterium | reverse complement strand
GGAATGGTGTGGGCGCTGGAAAACCCCAATGCCGGCATCGTCGAGGCCGACGAATTGGACTTCCGCCGCTGCCTCGAAGTCCAGCGTCCCTATCTCGGCCCGGTGATCGGGACCTATACCGATTGGACCCCACTGACCGGCCGGCCCGGCCTGTTCCCGGAAAACATCGACACGTCCGACCCCTGGCAGTTCCGCAACGTGCTGGTGTGAGCGGCGCCTGCTCACTTCACCGCGATGATCACCGCCTCGGTGAGGACGAAATCGACGTCGCCCTTGTTCTCCTGCGGGCGGCGAAGGCGCGGAAAGTCGGCGAGCCGGCGAGCAGCATCGTTTTCAGGTCGCTCTTGATGGCCTCGCCGACGCTCTGCTGGTCGGCCCAGGGCCCCAGCACCATCGGCTTGTCGAGCAATTCCACGTGGCGCTCCGTCAAGCCGGCGTCGGCGACGAGGCCGCGCCACTCCGCGAGCGTCAGGCAGCGCACATGGCTGGGGTCGCGGTGCTTCTCGAAGGCGTTGTACTCGTCGGCGGCGGCGGCGAGGGCGTCGGCGGAGTCCGCCATGATGCTGGGATCGGGCGAGACGTTCTCGACCAGGCCGAACAGGCCGCCGGGCCGCAGCACCCGCGCCGCCTCGGACACGAACGCACGCACGTCGTCGAAGTGATGGGGTGCGATCCGGCAGGTCACGATGTCGAAGGTGGCGTCCGCGAACGGCAGCGCCTCGGCGCGCAAATCGGCAAAGGAGACGTTGGCGATTCTGCGCTCGGTAGCGAGGCCGCGCGCCACTGCCAGCATCTGTGGCGTCAGGTCGGAGGCGACGACATGGCCGGCATGCGGCGCCAGCGCAAGGGCGACATGGCCGGCGCCGGTGGCGATATCGAGCGCGGACCAGTCCGGTCGGGGCGCCAGCAATTCGACCAGTCGCGTCAGGCTGCCGCCCTTGGCGTGGGAGCGGCTCGTCGCATAGGTCGCGGCATAGGTGCCGAACCGTTCCTGGGCCAGCGATTTCGATTTCAATTCCATCGGTGCGTCCTTCGAAGTGCATCGAAACCCGGCTTGCACGAGGTTAACCAACCCGGGCTTGCGCGGCAATGCGCGACCTTGCTCGCCTGTTCAATTCGACGGTTTGCGCCTTATAATCGCTGTGCTTGCGCGCGACGCCATGCGCGCGACGTCGGGAGGACATTTGAACGCGATTTCATCAGCATCGACCGATCAGGACCCGATCGTCCTCGTCGACGCCCATGATGTCCCGCAAGGCGTCGCGTCGAAGATCGACGCGCATCGGCGCGGATTGAAGCATCGCGCCATTTCGGCGCTGGTGCGCAATCGCGCCGGCGAGATGCTGCTGCATCAGCGCACGGCCGTGAAATACCACTCCGGCGGGTTGTGGACCAATGCCTGCTGCAGCCACCCGCGCCCGGGCGAGCCGACCGATGACGCCGCACATCGCCGGCTCGCGGAAGAGATGGGCATCCGCTGCGACCTCAAGCCGCTGTTCACCGCGCAATACCGCGCCGCCGTTTCGAACGGCTACATCGAGGACGAGGTCGTGCATGTGTTCGGCGGAACCTATGAAGGCGAAGTGACGCCCGACCCCGCCGAAGTCGCGGACTGGAAATGGATCTCCCTCGCCGCCCTGATCGACGATCTCGAGCGCCGTCCCGAGCACTACACCATCTGGTTTCGCCACTATCTGCGTGAGCACCTCGCCGAGATCGCGCCGTGGCTGGAGGCCGGCTGATCGAGCCGTGTTCACGGCGAGGCAGAAGGCACGGGATTGGCCTGTGGCTTTTGCGCAAACCCGATGTTTCTTTCCGAAGTTTGAATCATATCGATCTCATCGTTCGACCTCGTCCTGAGGAGCGCGCTCTTGCGCGCGTCTCGAAGGACGGCCACAGGCGAGATCGTGCCGACGGCCATCCTTCGAGACGCCGTGCTGCGCACGGCTCCTCAGGATGAGGTCGTAGAATAAATTCACACGCTCTCAGGGACAGATTTGGCCGAGCCGCCCCGAGCCGCCGCAATAGCTCACGTCCTGAATCTGGTGCCGAATATTGTCGGGGTCGGTGAAATAAACCTCCGGCGTTCCCAGGGGACTGGTCGGGCCTCCGCCATTGTTGGCGCGTTGACGCCACCTCACGCGGCACGTCAAAGGTTTGAGGAGCGCAGGAATCCCGGTCTCGATCGGTTCGAGACCGATATCGGTCAAGATTGCCATGACCCGCTCGGCGTCGAAGTTCTCGATCGTGAAGCACGCGTGATTGATGCCGGAAATCGCGTTGGGGTTATTGGTCGTGGGGTTGAAGACGATACCATCCGTTCCTTCGCCGATTGCGAGCGTGACGCCGTCTCCCTGCATCGCGCGAATCGGCAGGCCGAAAACGGTCTGATAGAATTCTTTCTCGCGCGCTCCGTTTGCGATGGTGAGCGTGACGTGGTTGATGGATTTTGGCTGGAACGCAGATCTCGCAACCGCCTTGGGCGGCGGCGGCAACGTGTCGCCCCTGGCACCCGAGCCATATCCATAGGTCGTGTGCTGAAGCTGAATCTTGATGCCATTGGGATCTGGGACGAACAGCTCGGGCGTGTCGCCCCGCCGCGTTATCTGGGCACCGCCGATGCCGAGATCGGCAAGAGTCCGCATCGTCCGCTCGGCATCGAAATCCGCGACCGTCATGCCGTAAGAGAGGAAATCGGGCTTTGCGCCGCTCCTGACCGCCCGCAAAGCGAAGAAGTGCGGACCCTCTCCGATGCGAAAGACGACGGTATCGTCTTGCCGGACCGATGGGCCTAACAGCTTCTCATAGAAGGCCGCAGAGCGCTCCAAATTCGATACGGCGACGATCACGTTGTTCAAGCGTCGGGTTTGAATCACCGGCCGCGTCTGCTGCGCCATCAAACCCGGCGACACCATGGTGGCGGAAAGTGCCAGCAGTGCACTCCTGCGCGTCACCGCACCTGGATCGCGTCGTACAGCCACGTCATCCATCGTTGGTCCTCCCGACTTTGCCGGCTGATTGTGACCGCCATGTATAGCGGTCCTTTGGCGTCGTGTCGCCACCACCGGTCGCGTGTTGGCCGAGGCGCTTCCGAGGCGCTCGGGCGCTCTTGAGTCCTCCCCATTCGATGTGGCAACCTTCATCGACAACTCAGACGCTCGAGGGAGACCAGATGATGCCATCTTCAGTGTTTCGCGGAAGTTTGCTGCTCGCCCTCGCGGTGGGCGTTCCCGCCGTCGCGACCGCGCAGACTGCCGCGCCGCCGAATGCCGCCGCCTATATCATCAACTTGAAGGACGGTGACACGGTCACAAGTCCGTTCAAGGTGCAATTCGGGCTGACCGGTATGGGCATCGCACCGGCAGGCATCGAGAGGCCGAACACCGGCCACCACCATCTGCTCATCGATACCACTCTCTCACCGGACGAGTTGAAGCAACCGATGGTGATGGACGCCAAACACCTGCATTTCGGCGGCGGCCAAACCGAGACCATGCTGACGCTGCCGCCGGGCCAACACCGGCTGCAGCTAGAGCTCGGCGACCTGTCGCATGTTCCATTCAATCCGCCGATCATGTCGCCGATCATCACCGTTACGGTGAAGTGAGGCCATTTCCGCGTGATGCAATTTCCGCATGATCAGTGCGATCGCGCGGACGCCGCCACCCCGGTTGAACGAGGCGCGGATCAGAAATCCGGCTTGTCCGCATGCGGGACGTCGGCGTCCTTGTCGTGATGGAATCCGAGCGTGTTTTCGGCGCAGGCAATTTCCTGCCATTCGAGGCGATCGCGCAGATAAATCATGGACGCGGTCCAGGGCGTCGTGAAGGCGCCTTGGTCTTCGATCGTGAAACGGACTTGCAGGAATTTGTCCTTGTAGTCGGGGTTGACGGGGCCGCCGGGGCGCCAATTCTCCTTGGCGCCGCGTTCCAGGTCGCCCTTCACGGCATCGTAATCGAGCAGCCGATAGCGTTCCACCACGTGCAGTTTCTCGGTGTACGGCGTGCCGAACAGGTCGATCATGGCAAACGGCCGATCGGCCTTGGTCCCCACGGTGTCGACGACCAGCGTGTCGCCCTCGTAATGGCCGACCGCATCCCCGTGCCAGGACGGCGTCACCTTCGCGGGATGAGGCTGGTTCATGCGCACGACGCGCACTTCGTGGTCCTCGCTGAAAAGCATCACGATCCGGTCCGGGAGCTGCAGCATCTCCATGGCCATATGCTTGAAAAGGAACGGCACGGGTTCGGGCCAGCACTGGTTGGACGGGCTCGGAAAGGTCACGCCGGCCAACGAGAGTTCGCCCTTCTTCTTCACGACGTCCGCCGCCCAGGGCTGCAGGATCGGATTGGCGTAATCGCCGACCAGCTCGCCGTAATTGCTCTGGCCGCCATCCGGCCGCCGCGACCGGTTCGTCACCGGGCCGGGGCCCGACGCCGGCGGCACGAGCCAGGGAAGCGATCCGTGACGCCATATGCCGGAGAAATCCGGGATGGACGCGGCGCTTTGCGCACCGATATCGGCTTGCCCGGCTGCCGGCGCTGCCTGTTGTCGCGCAGGCGGGGCCGGCAGCCGCCACCAATGTCGCCAATAAGAGCAAATTCCGCCGCACATTCATGTCGACCTCCCTGCCTGCGTCGCTCGGTTTGCCCGCGCTCGTCCCGGCGCGGCACGATCGTACTTTAACGAAAAGCAAAGCGGTGTTCATGGCTAAATCCGCCGCTGCCAATGTGGCCGTGCGTGGTGCCAGCGCAAGTCCGCTTCGTCCTCTGATCGCAACCCTTCGGCGCGCGCCGCTGCGCGAGAAGCGCTGCACGTCAGGCCCGCCCCCGCGCCATCAACCCGACCAGCAGCGCCGGGGTCACCGGGCTCTGCGCGAGGCGCACGCCGAACGGCTGCAGGGCGTCCTCGATCGCGGAGATCACCGCGGCGGCCGCCGGGATGGTGCCGACCTCGCCGGCGCCCTTGGCGCCGAGCGGATTGAGCGGCGACGGCGTCTGCATGTAGCGGGTTTCGAACATCGGGAAGGCGGGCGCGGTCGGCAGCAGGTATTCGGCGAAGTTCGTCGTCACCGGCTGGCCGGCCTCGTCGTAGACCATCCATTCCAGCAGCGCATTGCCGATACCATGGGCGATGCCGCCATGGACCTGGCCGTCGACGATCATCGGATTGACGAGGATGCCGGAGTCCTGCAGCGCCACGTAACGCAGAACCCGCACCTCTCCGGTTTCGCCGTCGACCTCGACCTCGGCGGCATGGCAGGCATTGGCATAGGCGAGCGCATCGGTGCGGAAGTTCACGGCCTCCTGCAGTCCCGGCTCCATGCCGGGCGGGAAGCCGTAGCCCGGCGCGCCTTGCAGGATGCGCGCGAGTTCGCCGAGCGGCACGCCGAGTTGCGGCGCGCCGGCGACGCGGAGCCGGCCATCGACGAGTTCGAGATCGCCCTCGGCGACCTCCAGCACATGGCTCGCGAGCTTCCTCGCCTTCTGCGCCACCGCCCGCGACGCCAGCAGCACCGACGAGCCCGCCGTCACCGTCTGCCGGCTGGCAAAGCCGCCGAGACCCACCGGCACGACGGCGGTGTCCCCCGAGATCACCTGCACGTCGGCCGGCGCAACGCCGAGCTCGTCGGCGCAGATCTGCGCCAGCGCGGTCTTCAGTCCCTGCCCCATGGCGGCGGCGCCGGTATAGACCGAAATACGCCCGGACGGCGAAATGCGCACCACGCCGGATTCGAACGGGCCGCGGCCGGTCCCCTTCATGGCATGGGCGAGCCCGATGCCGATCAGGCGGCCCGCGGCGCGGGCCTGTGCCTGCCGCGCCGGGAAGCTGTCCCAGTCCACGGCGGCGAGCACCGCGGCCTGCGCGGCCGGATAGTCGCCGCTGTCGTAGACGACGGCCGAGCCGGATCGCGTCTTGAGCGGCTTGTGATACGGCATCTTCTCGGCCGCGATCAGGTTGCGCCGGCGCAGCGCGGCGCGGTCGAGGCCGAGTTCGCGGGCAACGCGATCCATCAGCCGCTCCATGACGAACGAGGCCTGCGGATAGCCGGCGCCGCGCACCGAGGATACCGGCACCTTGTTGGTCAGCGTGACCGCCACGTCCATCGCCAAGGCGGGCACGACATAGGGGCCGGTCAGGGTCGATGCGGAATTGTAGGGCAGGTTCACGTCCTGCAGCGCGTAGGCGCCGAGGTCGTGCAGCAGCTTGCCGCGCAATCCGAGGATACGGCCGTCGGCATCGACGGCGATCTCCATCGACCAGTGCTGGTCGCGCTCCTGCACCGCATTGAGGAAATGCTCGCGGCGGTCCTCGATCCAAGTCACCGAGCGCCGCAACAGCTTGGCGGCGGCGGTGACCGCCACATCCTCGGCATAGACGCAGAGCTTGGGACCGAAGCCGCCGCCGACATCGGGTGTCGCCACCCGCAGGCGGTTGTCGTCGAGGCCGAGCAAGGCGGCCAACGTATTGCGCAGGTCGTGGGCCTTCTGGGTCGAGGCCCACACCACCAGTGCATCATCGGACCTTCGGTATTCGGCCAGGATGCCGCGGCCTTCGATGGAATGCGCGCCGCCGCGGTGGATGAAGAAGCTGTCGCGAAACACGTGGGGCGCGCCGCGGAAGGCGGCGTCGGCATCGCCATAGCCGACCCGGTAGGACGAGATGACATTGGCGGCGATCTCGCGCCGCACCGCCGGCGCGCCGGCACGGGCGGCGTCCCGGCAATCCGCGGCCGCCGGCAGGATGTCGTAGGTCACCTCGACCAGCGCCGCGGCGTCCTCGGCAATGTAGCGGTTGCTCGCGAGCACGAGCGCGAGGGGCTCGCCGACATAGGACACCTCGCCGTCGGCGAGCGCGAAGGCCCAGCAGCGATCGAGCGGCGTGCCCGAATTCGAGGTCCTCACCATGCGGCGCTTGGCCATCGCCGGCGCGATGTCGTCGAGGGCGAGCACGGCGAACACGCCAGGCAGCGCCCGCGCCGCCGCGGCACTCGACCGCAGCGATCAGCGCATGAGGGTGCGGACTGCGCACGAAGGCCGCATGCAGCGCATCGGGAGCCGCGATGTCGCCGACAAAGCACCCGGCCCCGGTGAGCAGCGCGCGGTCTTCCAAACGGGGCAGGCGGGAGCCGATCGCGCGCATGTCGTCAGCCCAACTGGCGGCGGTGCCGGCTCAATTCGCGATCGCCTTTGCGGCCTTGGCGACGATGTCCTTGGGCGTGGCGTAGATTTCCGCCAGCAGCTTTTCGATCTCCGCCGCGGTCACGGGATTGACGTCGGCCTGCATCTTCTGCGCATCGGCGAGGAATTCCGGGTCCTTCATGGTGGCGTCGAACGCGGCGACCAGCGCCTTCCTGCGATCGGCGGGGATGCCGGGCGGGGCGGCATAGGGGCGCGCCATCGCCTGTCCCGCGAGGATGAGCCGCGCCATCTTGGCCTGCTCGTCGCCCTTGACGAGATCGATCACCGCGGGAACATCGGGGATGTCGGCCTCCTTCTGCAGCCCGAACTGCACGGGCATGTTGACCTGGCGCCCCTTGACCCAGTCCATGTGGCGGGACTTGACGGTGCTCCAGGAAATTCCGCACACGCCGCTGACCTCGCCGCGCTCCATCGCGAGCGTCGCGTCATTGGTGCCGGGATAGCCGCTCACCAGCTTGAGCCTGGCGCCGAACATGTTGCGCAGCATCAGCGCGAATATGTCGGGGTCGGCGCCGCCGCCGAGCCCGCCCATGGTGAAGGGCGTGGTGAGCATGTCGTCGAACGTCTTGATCGGCGAGGTGTGCCACGTGAAGCAGACGCTGACGTCGGTCGAGATGCTGCCGAGCCAGGTGAGCTTGGTGGCATCGAACGGGCGCGTCGGCGATCAGCGGCGCCACCGCCATGCTGCGCGAGAATGCGCCGATGACGGTGCCGTCCCGCGGCGCGGCATTGTAGAGATAGAGCGTCGCGCGCTGGCTGCCGGCGCCTTCGCGGTTCTGCGCGATCACGTTGGGCCGGCCGGGAATATGCTTGCCGATGTGGCGCGCCAGCAGCCGCGCATAGAGATCATAGCCGCCGCCGACGCTGAAGCCGATCGCGATGGTGAGGTTCTTGCCGCGATAGAACTCCTCGACGCTCTGCGCGGCCGCCGGACGGACCAGCATCGCGATCGCCGGCACGGCCGCAAGTAGGGTGGGCAAAGCGAAGCGTGCCCACCGTCGGACAGTCCGCGTGGGCACGGCGGGTCCGGCGCAGCGCATCATAGGAAACGCCGCGGCCGCCTTTGCCCACCCTACGTGCTGCGTTGGTCTCATCGAAACACCGTCTAATGCCGGGGAAACAGTGCCGGAAATTTGGCGCGCAGCTTCGCCCGCAGGTCGCCGCTCACATCGACCACGGCCGGGAAGGTCTTGTTGAGCTTCTTCTCGTAGGGGATGCAGGCGTCGACCAGGATGCGGTTGTTGAAATTGCCGGGCAGGAACAGCGGGTCGCGCTTGGAGGCCCAGGCCTTCTGGATGAGGTCGATGTCGCGTCACGGGATCGAAGCGCGTGCACATCGCCCACAGCACCTGGTCGAGATCGCCGGCATCGATGTCCTCGTCCACCACCACGGTCCATTTGCCGGCATAGGCGCCGCCCTGGCAGTTCGAGGCGATGTGAAGCGCGTTGCGGGCGTGGCCGGGATAGCGCTGCCTGATCTGGATCGCGGTGAAGCGGGTCGCGGGGCCGGCCTCGTGGTTCCACACGCCGAGCACGTCGGGAATGCCGCAGGCGTCGAGCGCGCGCCAGATCTGGGCGGCGCCGGCGATGCCCTTGAGCAGCCCGGTCTCGTCGACCGGCTTGTGCTGCGGCGCGCAGGTCAGGATCGGATCGTTGCGATAGAGGATGGACTTCACGTTGACGTAGGGCCGCGGCACCGTGTCGTCGGAATAGTAGCCCATCCATTCGCCGAACGGCCCTTCCGGCCGCATCTGTCCCGGCACCGTCTCGCCTTCGATCGCGATCTCGCAGTCGGCCGGAATCGGAAAGCCGGTATAAGGCCCGCGGATCACGTCGATCGGCTCGCCGCGCAGCCCGCCGGCGATATCCATTTCGCTGATCTCGGGCAGCGGGCTCGACGACAGCATGAACAGCAGCGGGTCCTGCCCGCACAGGATCACCACCTTCATCGGCTCGCCGCGCTCGAAATACTTGTCGCGGTGGATGCGGCCGTGCTTGCCCTCGGTGATCTGGCAGCCGACGGTCCTGCCGTCATAGACCTGACTGCGATAGGCGCCGAGATTGAACCAGCCTGCGTCGGGGTCCTTGGTGATCACGCAGTCGGCGGTGCCGATGAAGCGCGCGGTGTCGAGCTCGTGGTGCCGCGGCACCGGGAATTTGAGCACGTCGACGGCGTCGCCTTCCAGCACGTTCTCCAGGATCGGCCCGTCCTTGACCTAGCGCGGCGGCAGCGGCTTGAGCTCCTGCATGCGCTGATGATAGCGCTGCACGATGTCGACCTTGCGGTCGTGCTCGAGCGGCAGCCCCAGCGTGAGCGCGATGCGGCGGATCGAGGAGAGCTGGCCGTACAGCGTGCGAAAGCCCGGTCGATAGCCCGGCACCTTGTCGAACAGGATGGCCGGCGCATGGCCGCGGCTCTTTTCCGTCAGCATGTGGGTGATGGCGCCCATCTCGACATCCCAATGGGCGCCGTCGACATGCTGCAGCTCGCCCATCTTCTCGACCTGCTCGAGCCAGCCGCGCAGGCCGCGATATCCGACCTTCGATTCCGAATTCGTGGCGATGACGTTCATCATCTCTCTCCGGTCGGCTGAGCGGGACGTACGATGCGGGACGCGAACCTTACTTCAGACGCCCGGATGCCGCCATGGGCCAACGGCTGACAACAGGGCTGACAATGAACCGTGGCCCGGGTTTCGCTTGTTGGCGAAACCCGGGACGGCAGTGCGGCAAGGGGGCCCTGGGCGGAATGCGCCGCGCCTGCGGACCGCGTATGCTGCCGCGTCAGGACGGAGAGCGACAATGAGCAAGGGGCGTCTCGAGGCCTTCACCGACGGCGTGATCGCCATCATCATCACCATCATGGTGCTGGAGCTGAAGGTCCCGCACGGGTCCGACTTTTCGGCACTGGCGGAGAGCATCCCCGTGCTGCTGGCCTATGTCCTCAGCTTCACCAATGTCGGCATTTTCTGGGTCAACCACCATCACATGCTGCATGCCACCGATTGCATCGACGGCAAGGTGCTGTGGGCCAACCTGCTCCTGCTGTTCTGGCTGTCGCTGGTGCCGTTCGTCATCCGCTGGATGGACGAGGCGGGTTTCACCGCATGGCCGACCGCGGCCTATGGCGTCGTGCTCGGGATGGCCGCGATCAGCTACACGGTGCTGCAATGGGCGATCGTGGCCTGCAACGGCACCAGTTCCAGGCTCGCCGCGGCGCTCGGAGACGACCTGAAGGGCAAGGTATCGCTCGCGATGTACGCCGCGGGCATACCGCTGGCCTTCGTCAGCCCGTGGATCGCGGTCGTGCTCTACGTTGCGGTCGCGCTCATCTGGTTCGTGCCGGACCGGCGCATCGAAGCGGGCGTGAAGCAGTGAGCTTCGAAGCCTGCTTCAGCCCTCGACATCGGTCTCGGGTCGATCGCCGCCTTTGGACAATTCGTCGTGCCAGCGGCCTTCCTTGTCCTCGTAGGAGATGCCCGTGGTGTCTCCCGGCACGACCTGCTCCTGCGCTGCGCGCTCCGCGGCGCGGCGGGCCGCGTCGTGGGACGGGAAGGGCTCGGAGTAGACCCCATCGACCCGGTAGGCCCAACCGCCATCATGTTCGACGATCTCATAGGTGATCTTGCTCATCGGTCGCTCCTGGCGTTGATGGACGGCGCCATCGTTGGCCCAGTTTGTCTCGGGCGCAAGCCGAATAGCGACCCCTCGAGAGGCGCGGGGGAGTGCCGCGACGGCCGGCTCGCGGTGGTCGGCCGCAGCCAGGAAGGCATGCAGCGCCGGCACCACCTGGGCGCCCTCGCCCACCGCGGCGGCGACCCGCTTGACCGAACCGGAGCGGACGTCGCCGATGGCAAACACGCCGCGCCGGCTGGTTTCCAAGGGATGGCGGCCTGCGGCGGCGTCCGATCCGGTCAATACGAATCCGTGGACGTCGAGGGTGACGCCGGAGCCGGCGAGCCAGTGTGCGTTCGGGTCCGCGCCGATGAAGAGGAAGAGGTGCCGAATTGGCCGCCGCGTCGCCTGACCGACGGCCGCTTGTTGCTCGGAAGCGTCTTGCGGCCCGGAAGCGTCTTGCCGCCCGGAGGTTTCTCCGCGTCCCGATCCGCCGCGTCGCCAGTGCACTTGCTCCAGCGCGCCGTCACGACCTTCCAGGCCGGTGACCACGGCCTGCGCCACCACCTCCACGTTGGGAAGAGCGGCGATGCGGTCGATCAGGTAGCGCGACATGCTCGCTTCCAGGCCGGTTCCGCGCACCAGGAGCCAGACCTTGGCAGCCTTGCCGGCCAGATAGACCACCGCCTGGCCCGCCGAATTGCCGCCGCCGACCACGGCGACCTCCTGGCCTGCGCACAGCTTCCCCTCCAGCGGAGACGCCCAGTAATGCACGCTCGAGCTCTCGAAAATGTCCAGATCGGCAACGTCGAGACGCCGGTATTGGACTCCGCTGGCGATGACCACCGCGCGCGCGCAGGCACGTTCGTGGTTGGACAGCGTCAGGACGAAGCGGCCGTGGTCACGATCCCCCGCGGCGGCGACGCCGTTCACCTCGCCCGGGATCGCCGTTTCGACCCCGAACTTTTGCGCCTGGGTGTAGGCGCGGCCCATCAGCGCCATGCCGCTGATCGCAGCCGGAAAGCCCAGATAGTTCTCGATCCGGGCCGAGGCTCCGGCCTGGCCGCCGAAGGCACGGCAGTCGAACATCAGGACGGAGAGCCCTTCCGACGCCGCATAGACCGCGGTGGCGAGACCGGCCGGGCCGGCCCCGACGATCGCCACGTCATAGATGCGATTCTGATCGATCGGCCCCACCAGTCCGATGCAACGGGCGAGCTCGGTCTCGCTGGGATTGCGCAGCAGCTGCCCGCTCGGGCACAGCACGATCGGCAACTGGCTGGGGTCGATGTGGAAGCGCTCGATCAGCGCCTTTGCAGCCGGATCGGTGTCGGAGTTGAGCCGCTGGCACGGATGGCTGTTGCGCGCGAGAAAGCCTTCGAGCCGCAGCACGTCGCCGTTGTGCGGGCTTCCGACGATCACCGGGCCGCCGGTTCCCAGCTCGACCATGCTGACGCGACGCATCATCAGGGCATGCATGATCCGGTCGCCGAGTTCCGCCTCGGCCACCAGCAGCGCCCGGACCTGATCCGCGGCGATGACCAACGCTTCCACCGGTCCCTGCGCTATGCCATCCACCAGGGTCGGCTGGCCCGCGAGTTGAGCCATTTCCCCCAGGACCGCGCCGGGGCCCTGGGTGAGGAATGTCTTGAGCGCCCCCGATTCGAGGTGGCGGATGAGGTCGACATGACCGGTCAGGATCACGGAGAGGCCGTGCCCCACATCTCCGACCTTGAACAGCGCCGCGCCCGCGCCATAGCGGCGGACCTCGCCAAATCGACCGATCCGTTCGATCTCCGCCGGCTCCAGGGCGAGGAACATCTGGGAGCGTTGCGGATCGGGGCTTGACGGCGTTGGAGCGGAATTGGACGTCGGGTCGGAACTGGACATGGGCAGCAGCTAACCAGCGCCCCGCGCGGGTTCAAGAGTTCCAGGTGCATGGGCTCGCGTCACGCCGCACGACGATCGTTGGCGCCGATTTGCACATGCCTATTTGCGTCGCAGCGGTCGGGAGAGGATGCCGGCGACGGCAGAGGTGAGAGCTCAAACGCGGCGATAGGCGCGGAACCAGTCGATGAACCGGCGAATCCCGTCGGCGACCGGCGTGTTCGGCGCAAATCCCACCGCCTTCTGCAGCGCATCGACATCGGCGCAGGTGGCTTGCACGTCGCCCGGCTGCATCGGCAACATCTGCTTGAGCGCAGTCTTGCCGAGCGCCTGTTCGAGCAGCCGCACCACTTCCATCAGGTCCACCGGCGTGTGGTTGCCGATATTGTAGATGCGCCACGGCGCGCGGCTGCTGGCGGGGTCGGGGTCGTCGCCCGACCAGGCGTCGTTGCCCTGCGCCGGATGGTCGATCAGCTTGACGACGGCGGTGGCGACATCGTCGACATAGGTGAAGTCCCGCTTCATGTCGCCGCCATTGAACAGCTTGATCGGCTGGCCGGCGAGAATGGCGTCGGCGAACAGCCACATCGCCATGTCGGGCCGGCCCCACGGGCCATAGACGGTGAAGAAGCGCAGCCCCGTGGTCGGCAGCGCGAACAGATGGGCATAGGCATGGGCCATCAGCTCATTGGCCTTCTTCGAGGCGCCATAGAGGCTCAGCGGATGGTCGACGTTCTGCGACACCCGAAACGGCATTGCGGTGTTGGCGCCATAGACCGAGGAGGACGACGCATAGAGGAGATGGCGGCTCCCCGCATGCCGGCAGCCTTCGAGCACGTTGAGGAAGCCGGTGATGTTGGAGTTGATGTAGTCGTGCGGCGCCGTCAGGGAGTGCCGGACGCCGGCCTGGGCGGCGAGATGCACCACATGGACGAACCGGTACTCCGCAAACAGCGCCGCCACGGCGTCGCGGTCCTTGAGGTCGAGCTTGTGGAAGCGGAACGCATTGTAGCGGGCGAGTTCGGCAAGGCGCGCCTGCTTGAGCGCGGGATCGTAATAGGCATTGAGGTTGTCGATGCCGATCACGGCACGCCCGCTCGCCGCGAGGCGCTGGGCGACGTGGAAACCGATGAACCCGGCGGCGCCGGTGACCAGGATCGGCTCAGCCGCCATCGATCTCGCTCTCCTTGCAGGCGCGAAAGGCGCTAGGATTGGGCCCGCCCGAAAAGGCCAGGATTGGACGTGCCCGAAAGGGCTAGGACGTTCCCGACATGAACGTCAAGCCTGTTGCGCCGGCCACGATCGATGCTATCGATCAGGCGGATGTGCCGGGGCGGGATCGTCGGGGGGCCGGCGGGGCGCCACGCAGAGAGGGACATGGATCAGGTCAGGCGGCCATCGCGGATGGATGCCCGAACGCGGCCGGCGCCGCGCCTGCTCTATGTCGTGACCGAAGACTGGTATTTCCTGTCGCATCGGCTGCCGATGGCGCGCGCCGCCCGCGCCGCCGGCTTCGAGGTCCATGTCGCCACCAATGTCGGCGACGACGCCGGTGCCATCGAGCAGGAGGGCTTCACCCTTCATCCCGTGCGTTTCGTGCGGGGACGACTGTCGCCGCTCCGCAGCATCGGCACCATCCTCGCCCTGCGCAAGCTCCGCCGCGCCGTTGCCCCCGCCATCGTCCACCATGTCGCGCTGCAGGCGAGCGTGCTCGGAGTCGTGGCCGCGTTCGCACGCGGGGGCGCCAATATCTATGCCATCACCGGCCTCGGCCATGCCTTCATCGCTCCGATCCGGCAAGGCGCGCTTCATGCGCTCCGTCATCCGGCTGCTGCTGCGGTTCGGGCTCAATCGCCGCCGCGCCATCGGGCTCGTGCAAAACCCCGACGACCGCGACATGCTCGCCGAAGTCGGCGTGAAGCCGGACCACATCGTCATCATTCCCGGCTCCGGCGTCGATGCCGACCGCCTGCGCCCGATCCCCGAGCCGGACGGGCCGGTGACCATCGCCTATGTCGGCCGGATGCTGGACGACAAGGGCGTGCGCAACCTCATCGCCGCGTTCCGGATCCTGCGCGAGACCGACACCGAAACCCGGCTGCTGCTGGCCGGCTCGCCCGACCCTGCCAATCCCGCCAGCATTCCGCAGAACGAACTGGCCGCCTGGGGGCGCGAACCCGGCGTCACCTGGCTCGGCGAGGTCGCCGACATCGCCACCGTGTGGCAGCGGGCCCACATCGCGGTGCTGCCCTCGCGCCGCGAGGGATTGCCCAAAAGCCTGCTGGAGGCGGCCGCCTGCGGAAGGCCCCTGATCGCGACCGACGTGCCGGGCTGCCGCGAGATCGTGATTGCGGAGAAGACCGGCCTGCTGGTGCCGGTCGACGATCCGGCGGCGCTGGCCGCCGCCATGGAGCGGCTGGCGCGCTCCTCCCAGCAGCGCATTCGCCTCGGCGTCGGCGCGCGGCGGCTGGTCGACGAGCGCTTCGCCGCGGACCTGATCGGGAAGGCGATCGTCGATCTCTATCAGCGCCTGCTCGAATCATGACGGGTGATGGGCGATGGGGCTGCGGGAGGTAGCGGTAATCCTGCTGGCCGGTCTCGGCAGCGCGGCGCTGATCGTCCTCATGAGGCCGCTGTTTGCGCGCTATGCGCTGGCGCGGCCCAATGCACGCTCCTCCCACCAGGCGCCGACGCCGCAGGGCGGCGGCGTCGCGGTGGTGCTTGGCGCTGCCGCTGCGCTCGCCGCCATCGCGTTGTTCGATCCCGCGACACGTGTGCCGTTCGCCGGCCTCATGCCGCTCGCCGCGGCGGTGATGCTGCTGATGGCCGTCGGCGTGGCGGATGACATCTTCTCGCTGGCGCCGCTGCCGCGCCTCGCGCTGCAGGCGGCCGCGGTCGTCGCCGTGGTCGCGACGCTGCCGACGGAGCTGCGCGCGCTGCCCATGGTGCCGCTCGCGCTCGAACGCGGCGCGGAGATCGTCGCCGTGCTGTGGTTCGTCAACCTCGTCAACTTCATGGACGGCATCGACTGGATCACGGTGGCGGAGACCGTGCCGATCACCGCCGGCCTGTTCATCCTCGCGCTGTTGGGCGCAATGCCCGATGTCCCCGCCGTGATCGCGCTGGCGCTGCTCGGGGCCATGCTCGGCTTTGCGCCCTTCAACCGTCCGGTGGCGAAGCTCTTCCTCGGCGACGGCGGCAGCCTGCCGATCGGCCTCGTGTTGGGATGGCTGCTGCTGCAACTCGCCGGCAACGGCCATCTCGCCGCCGCGCTGCTGCTGCCGCTCTACTATGTCGCCGACGCCACCATCACGCTGCTGCGCCGGATGGCGCGGGGCGAGCCCATCACCCAGGCGCACCGCAGCCATTTCTACCAGCTCGCGACCACCCGCGGCTATTCGGTGATGGGCGTGGTGCGACGCGTTTTCGGGGCGAATGTCGTGCTGGTCTGGCTCGCCGTCGTCACCGTGCTGTTCGACTCGACCGTGTTCGATGTCGTCGCCCTGCTGCTCGGGGCTACGAGGTGGCGTTGCTGCTGCGCGCCATGGCGCGGGGGCGGTGATGAAAGTCCTCGTCACCGGCGCCTCGGGCTTCGTCGGCCGCGCCGTGGTGGCGGCGCTGGCGGCGGATGGTGACGAGGTCCACGCCGCGGTGCGCCATGCGCCGGCGGTCCCCCGTTCCCGCCGGCGTTGCGGTCGTCGCGTCACGGCGATCTCGCCGAGCCCGTCGATTGGGCGCCGCTGCTCGACCGGCATCGATGCCGTCGTCCACCTTGCCGGCATCGCCCATGCCGGGGCCCCGGCATTGCCGAGGACCGCTACGACACCGTCAATCATCGCGCCACGGCCGCGCTCGCCGCCGCGGCACGCGCTGCGCGCGTGGCACGCATGGTCTTCGTCTCCTCGATCCGCGCCCAGACCGGCCCCGCCGCGGACCGCGTCGTGACCGAAGCCGACGAGCCGCGGCCGACCGACCCCTATGGCCGCTCCAAGCTCGCCGCCGAGCGCGCGCTCGCGCTATCGCGGCGTGCCGTTCACGATCCTGCGTCCGGTGCTCGTCTACGGCCCCGGCGTGAAGGGCAACCTGCGGGCGCTGATGCGGCTCGCGGCGCTGCCGGTGCCGCTGCCGTTCGGCGCGCTTGCGGCCCGCCGCTCGCTGGTCAGCCTCGCCAACCTCGCCGCCGCGATCGGCTTCGTGCTGCGCCACGACGCCTGCGCCGGCGAAACCTATGTGGTGGCCGACCCGGCACCGCTGACGATTGCGGAGATCGTCGCGGCGCTCCGGCACGGCATCGGCAGAAAGCCCGGACTTTCGCGGTGCCTCCGGCGCTGCTGCGCCTCGCACTCGCGGCGCTCGGCCGCGGCGGAACTGGGAGCAGATCAATGGCGCGCTGATTGCCGACCCGCAGAAGCTCATGGCGGCGGGGTGGCGGCCGGAGGCGGACACCCAGCGCGCGCTCGCCGCGATGATGCAATGATGTGCTTGCTGAAAACTTACGAGACCGCCGCCCGCGCCAGCCTTCACCACCGACACCTGGGAGATCATACCAGCGCATGTACCATCGCATCATCCAGGGAATCGGGATCAATCAGAATGCACACCAGCACGAAAACGAGCGTTCGCCAGAGAATTGCGAGCCCCGTCGCGGTGAATTCGAAGCCAGTCGTCCCGCGCACGTTTCGGCAGATCCATCGCATCATGAACTTCATGACCCAGGCCCAGCCGATGATCGTCACGGCCGAGAGGATGAGCAGCAGATTCCATCCGATGAAGGACAAATACCCACCCACGAACGCGATCTTGAGGCTTCCGTCTTCCGTGCTCACATTCGCGCAGACCCACTTTAGGAACAGAACCCCAAGAAGCCACGAGAGCAGCACGGCCACGAGCCCGCCGTAGCGGAACTGATCGGGGTTGTACGGGAACTGCCCGAGCCACATCGCAATCGACCAGGCGATGAAAACGTACCAGATGTCTCCAGGTTTCCCCGCAAACTTCAAAGGCCTTCCGTCGGGCAGCGCGACCCGTTCGCACAGCCATTTGTAGAAAGCCGTGCCGGTCCATGGAGAAGGGACGATCAAGAGGAGGCCGATCTCAAACAGCAGGGACCGGCCGAACAGGCCCCACACCGGAAGCGAGGCACTCAGCGCACCTGTCGGCGCGGCGCTCGAGGTCCTTCCGTCGAGAGGCAAGCCAGGAGGCCCTGAAACACCGAACAGGGAGGCGAAGCGATCAACCTGACCGGCCATGCGCCATTCGTTCATGCCGTCGGTCCATATCTGGGTCTCCCGGCCGATCGTGCCGCCTCTGATCAATCTGACGAATTCCTCTTCGCCGACGGGACCGCACTGCTTGTGTTCTCGATCGAGGAACCAAAAACCCGAACTCATTTCGCCCCCTGCATTTTCTTGCAAAACACGATTCGTTTAGCCCGATGAGCGAAGCGGAATCCCATCTTGCCCTACACCGCCTCCTTGTGGAATCCCGGCACCGCATCGCGCAGCACGCGGTAGATCGCCTCGCGGTCGTCGCGGCCGAGGCCTTGTTCGAGGGCGGCGAGCCAGGCGCGAAGGGTGTCGAGCGCCGGATTGACCGGGCGCGCGGCCTTGATGCCGGAGACGCCGATGTCGGCGGTCGGCTCGTCGGCGGCGAACAGCAATTCGTGCAGGCGCTCGCCGGGACGAATCCCGCTGAACACGATCTCGATTCCTCCCGGCCCCGGCTCCAGCCCCAACAGGCGGATCATGCGCTCGGCCAGATCGACGATCTTCACCGGCTGGCCCATGTCGAGGACATAGACCGAAGTGTCCCCGGCCTGGGGCCCGAGCGCATGGGAGGCGGCGGTGACCACGAGATCGCAGGCCTCGCGGATGGTCATGAAGTAGCGCACCATGTCGCGGTGGGTGACGGTGACCGGGCCGCCGCGCTCGATCTGGGCCTTGAATTTCGGCACCACCGAGCCGTTCGATGCCAGCACGTTGCCGAACCGCACCGCGATCAGCCGCATCGGCGGGCGCGGCGCTGCGGTGCGGCGCGCGCAAATCGCCGTCGAGCGCCTGGCAATACATCTCGGCCAGCCGCTTGGTGGCGCCCAGCATCGAGATCGGCTCGATCGCCTTGTCGGTCGATATCATCACCATCGCAGCCGCGCCCGCGGCGACCGCCGCATCGGCGACGTTGATCGAGCCGAACACGTTGGTCTTGATCCCCTCGTCCCAGTCGCGCTCCAGCAGCGGCACGTGCTTGAGGGCGGCGGCGTGGAAGACGATGTCGGGCTTGAACTGCTTGATGAGGCGGATCACCCGCTCGCGGTCGCGGATATCGGCGATGCGGCCGTCGATCTTGGCGCGGGAATCCTTTGCCGCGAGCGATTCCAGCACCGCATGGAGGGCCGGCTCGGAATTCTCGATCACCATCAGGCGCTCGATGCCGTAGGTCGCGAGCCGGTCGCAGATTTCAGCGCCGATCGATCCGCCGCCGCCGGTGACTACGGCGGCCTTGCCGCGCACGAAGGCTTCGAGGCGCTGGTAGTCGATCTTGGCGCTGGGACGCAGCAGCAAGTCTTCCACATTGACGGGGGCGAGCCGGAGCGCTTCCCCGCCCTCCAGGGAGGGCATCCGGCTCGGGGTCAGGCCGAGCCGGCGCGCCCGGGTCAGGATCACTTCGGGCTTCATTTCCGGCGCCAGCGCGGTCGGCGTCATCACCAGGCGGGTAACGACGGTGCTGCGGTCGGCGAGATCCTGCACCACCCGCTCGAGGTCGTCGAAATCGCCCAAAACCGGGACGCCGCGGATCGACTGGCTGCGGTCGGCGCGCGACTGCGACAGGATGGCGACCACCTGGATCTTCTTGACCGCTCCGCTCTCGATCCCGCGCAGCAGCACGTCGGCGTCGGCCGCCGGGCCGAGCACGATGGTCGGGGCGAGATCGCCGCGGCGCGCATGCTGCAGCGTGCGGGTGTAGCGGAAATAGCGGTAGCCGACCCGCGACCCCGCCAGGAAGAACACCTGGAGGAACCAGTACAGCGCGATGGTGATCTTGCCGAAGAAGAAGGTGCCGTAGATGTTGGGCGACAGCAGCACGTAATCGAGCACCAGCAGCGTCACCGCCAGCACCGTCGAGACCTTGATGATGTTCATCAGGTCGGGCAGCGACGTGAACCGCCACTTGTTCTTGTAGAGGCCGAAGATCGAGAACACGCCGGCGGAATAGAGGATGAAGCCGGGCAACAGCAGCAGCAGCAGGTGCCAGCGCTGGGCGAGGCCGGGCGCCTCGAAACGGATGTAGAACGCAGCCAGCACCGCCACGACCGCCGCCAGGAGGTCGTGGGCCAGGATGAGGGCCATCCGGGGGGTGAAATTCACAAACGGGAACATGGGTCTCAGGGCCGCTCCGGTCGGGTCATCCATAACGGCCTTTGGGCAGCCGCGCTACCTCGCGGTCCGCCTCCGCCGCCCCGTGCAGCGGCGCGGGCACGGAAGCGTCGAGCGCAGCATCCGAAAGCGCGTCCGGCGTTGCATCGAGGGCCACGTCCAGAGCCCCGTCCAGGGCCATATCCATAGCGCACAAAACCTGCGCCGGATCGAGCGCATCGAGGCAGCGGCTGAAGCTCGTGAGGTGCCGCTCGCAGCCTTCGTTCTGGCACGGCAGGCAGGGCAGCGGATTCTGCACCAGCCAGACATTGCCGCGGCGCTGGATGGTTCCGGCGGCCTCCCACATCGGATCGAGGCCGGCCGCGGGCACCGGGCCCCACCGCCGCGGGTCGGTCGGCCCGTAGAGCGCGACGGTCGGGCACCCGCTCGCCGCCGCAAGATGGGTGATCGACGTATCGGGGCCGACATAGAGGCGCGCCTTCGCCAGCAGCGCGGTGAGTTCCGGCCAGGACAGGGTGCCGTCGAGGCGGGTGACCGCGCCGTCATCGCCCCAGATGTCGTCGAGGAAGGCACGCTCCGCGGGCGCCGGGCCGCCGGTCGCCAGGATCGCGAGGCCGCGGTCGCGCAGGCCGGCGGCGAGCGTGCGCCAGCCGTCGCGGGTCCAACGCTTGTAGGTGAACTGCGGCGCCGCATGGATCACCGCATAAGGACCGGCGGCAAACCGGCGCGGCGCGGCGCCGCCCGGACACACCAGGCGCGCAACCCGTTCGATCCCCATGGCATCCGCCAGGCGGAGCATCTCCTCGAGCCGATGCAGCCCCGGCACGTTGGGCACCGCGCGCGACAGCGCCATCCGCCGCAGCGCGCCGCGCCGCCCGGCGTCGATCGGCCCGACGTGCCGCCGCCCGGCCAGCAGCGCGAAAAAGGTCGGGCGGTCGCCGCTCTGGGTCGAGACCGCGAGGTCGTAGCGCTTGAACAGGCGTAGCGCGAGCGCGAGGCTCGTCATCGTCCCGCGCGCCGCCGGCATGGTGACGACGTGGTCG
>CAVVCE010000017.1:0-58371 GCA_963746235.1 uncultured Alphaproteobacteria bacterium | reverse complement strand
CTGACCCGACATTGGCGCGACACGCCCGCCGGCACAGAAGTCGACTTCTGGCTGGCTACCGAGAGCGGTCCGCAACATCTGCGCCTGCCGCCCCAGACCTCGGTGGCGTTCATCCCGGCTGAACAGCGCGAACGGGCCGAAGCCGTGTTGCGCAACGAACGCCAGTACGAACTTCGCCCCCTCGCGCTGACCGATTTTCAGCAACGCCCTGTCCTCGGACTGTATTGCAAGCAGTACCGCCAGTTGCTCAAGCTCGAAAAGCTATTGAAGGAATACGGCGTCAACGTCTACGAAGCCGACATCCGCCCGCCTGAACGCTACCTGATGGAGCGCTTCATCACCGCGCCGGTCTGCTTCAGCGGCGAGCCGGCCGGCGAGCGTCGCTGGCTCAACGGCGAGATGAAGCCCGACCACGGCTACCGCCCGGCGTTGAAACTCGTCTCGCTCGATATCGAAACCACCGCGCACGGCGAGTTGTACTCCATCGCGCTGGAAGGCTGCGGGCAGCGTCAGGTCTATATGCTCGGGCCGGCGAATGGCGACGCCAGTGGGATCGACTTCGCTCTCGAGTACTGCGAGAGCCGCGCCGCTGCTGCTCGAGAAACTCAATGCGTGGCTGGAGCGGCATGATCCCGATGCGATCATCGGCTGGAATCTGGTGCAGTTCGATCTGCGCGTGCTGCAGGAGCATTCGCAGCGTTACGCGGTTCCGCTGCGTCTCGGCCGCGGCGGCGACGTGATGGAATGGCGCGAGCACGGCGGCAAGCAAAACCACTTCTTCGCGGCTGCCGCGGGACGGCTTGATCATTGACGGGATCGAGGCGCTGCGCTCGGCCACCTGGAGCTTTCCGAGTTTCAGCCTCGAATACGTGGCGCAAGAACTGTTGGGCGAAGGCAAAGCCATCGACAACCCGTACCAGCGCATGGCGGAAATCGACCGCCGCTTCGCCGAAGACAAGCCTGCCCTCGCGCGCTACAACCTCAAGGACTGCGAACTGGTCACGCGGATCTTCGCCAAAACCGAACTGCTGACCTTTTTGCTGGAGCGCGCCACCGTCACCGGTCTCGCCGCCGACCGCAGCGGTGGTTCCGTCGCGGCTTTTACCCACCTCTACATGCCGCTGATGCACCGTCAGGGCTATGTGGCGCCGAACCTCGGCGATATGGCGGAGGAAGCGAGCCCCGGCGGCTTCGTGATGGATTCGCAGCCCGGGCTGTACGACTCGGTGCTGGTGCTCGACTACAAGAGCCTCTACCCCTCCATCATCCGCACCTTTCTGATCGATCCCGTGGGACTCATCGAAGGCATGCGCGATCCGGACGAGAGCACGTCCGTCGCCGGTTTTCGCGGCGCCCGTTTCTCGCGCAGCAAGCACAGCCTGCCCGCCATCGTCGGGCAGATCTGGCAAGGGCGCGAGGCGGCCAAGCGGCAACAGAACAAACCGCTGTCGCAGGCGCTGAAGATCATCATGAACTCGTTCTACGGCGTGCTGGGGTCGAGCGGTTGCCGCTTCTTCGATCCACGCCTCGCGTCGTCCATTACCATGCGCGGCCACGAGATCATGCATCGCACGCGCGAGCTGATCGAAGCGAGAGGCTACCAGGTCATTTACGGCGATACCGATTCCACCTTCGTGTGGCTCAAGCGGGCACGCAGCGAGGAACAGGCGGCGCATATCGGCCGTGCGCTGGTCAAATATGTCAATGAATGGTGGCGCGAGCATCTGCAGCAGGCGTTCGGGCTCGAGAGTGCGCTGGAATTGCAGTTCGAAACGCACTACCGGCGCTTTCTGATGCCCACCATCCGCGGCGCCGAGCAAGGCAGCAAGAAGCGCTATGCGGGCCTCGTGGTGAAGGCCGATGGCAGCGAGGACATGGTCTACAAGGGGCTCGAGACGGTACGCACCGACTGGACGCCGCTCGCTCAACAATTCCAGCGGCAACTTTATCTGCGTATCTTCAAGCAGGAGCCGTATCAGGACTATGTGCGCGACTACGTTGAGCGCACCTTGAGCGGCGAGTTCGACGACCTGCTGGTGTACCGGCGCGGTTACGCCGCAACCTCGACGATTATCAGCGCAATGTGCCGCCGCATGCGCGTGCCGCCCGCATGGCCGATGAGTTCAACCAGCAGCAAGGCCGGCCCTTGCAGTATCAGAACGGCGGCTGGATTACCTATGTGATGACCGTGGCCGGTCCCGAGCCGCTGGAAACGCGGCGCTCGGCGATCGACTACGACCACTATCTGACGCGCCAGCTACAGCCTGTGGCCGACGCGATCCTGCCGTTTTTGAGCGACGATTTTTCTGCGTTGATGACGGGGCAGAAGGAGTTGTTTTAGCGGCATGCCGCAGCCGGGCAAGGCGCCCGCCGCAGCGCCGGCAATCCGGCCTCTACCGCTCACGCGTCCAGATACGCCACCTCGCCATGCAGCGCGTATCGAGCCCGCGCTGCTCGGCAGCCGCATCGAGCTTGACCGCCGTCACACGGTCGATCAACCACAGCATCGCCCACGTGAACACGAACGCCCACACGCCGGAGACGACGACGGCCACGCACTGCTTGACGAAGAACGCCCCGCCGCCCAGCAAGAGCCCGTCCGCCCCATTAGGATTCCATGCTTTCGACGCAAACACGCCGAGCAGCACCGTGCCGGTCAGGCCGCCCACGCCGTGCACACCCCACACGTCGAGCGCATCGTCGAGACCAAGACGGTTTTTCAGCGCGACCGCGTAGTAGCAGATCAGGCCCGCAGCGATCCCGATCACCGCCGCCGTGCTCAGCGACACATAGCCCGCAGCGGGCGTGATCGTCGCGAGACCCGCGACTGAGCCGGTCAAGCAGACCGATGAACTTGGGCTGACGGGCATTGAGCCATTCGATCAGCAACCACGTCACCGCCGCGAACGACGCGGCAATATCCGTGTTGAGAAACGACGAAGCGGTCACGGCATCGACGCGCAGCTCGGAGCCCGCGTTAAAGCCATACCAGCCGAACCACAGCAGGCCCGTGCCCAACGCGATCAGCGGCACGTTGTGCGGCTTGTGCGACATCACGCGACGGCGTCCCACATACAGCACCGAGGCGAGCGCCGCGAAGCCGGCGGTGTTGTGCACCACGATCCCGCCCGCATAGTCGAGCACGCCCCACTTCGCGAAAATTCCATCCGGACTCCAGACCATGTGCACGAACGGGAAGTACACCAGCACGAGCCAACCGGTCAGGAACAGGAAATAGGCCTTGAAGGTCACGCGGTTGGTAAAGGCGCCGGTGATCAGCGCAGGCGTGATGATGGCGAACATCATCTGATACGCCACATGGACCACCAGCGGAATGCCCGCGTCGTTGCCCGTGTACATGGTCTGCAACGTCACGCCATGCAGGAATGCGTAGTAAGTCGGGTCGCCGATGATGCCGTGCCACGTCGGCCCGAAGCACATCGAGTAGCCGAAGGCGAACCAGAACACCGTCGTCCATGCCAGAGAAATGAAGCTCTGCATCATGATCGACAGCACGTTCTTGCGTTCTACCAGACCGCCGTAGAAGAACGCGAGCCCCGGCGTCATCAGCATGACGAGGCTCGCACACAGCAGCATGAAAGCGGTATTGCCGACATTGATCGGCAGGGTGGCGGGAAGCACAGCTTGTCTCCTTGATTGTCTTCGTGCGGGACGTTTAAACCACGCTCGTTTTCATTGCTGTCGAAAAGTAGTCTGCCCTCGGCCGCCGGCACAATACGCGCGAGCGCTATTGCCGGATTCAGGAAGCCGATATGAGTCACGCCCGCGCGCGCTTGCGTCGCGATGGACAGGGGTAAACCACAGCGCAGAAAGTTAGCGTGGCGAAGCATCGTCGAGAGACACGAAATACTGAGTTGTGGAAACGAAGGGAAACTGGAATCGCAGCGTCACTAGAATGTAAACATGGCGCGCGTACCGAACGGAACGGCTTGCGTCCACTTTTCAGGTTCACGTCACGCATCGTTTCTGGAGGGAGTGCATTATGAAAACGCTAGCCTATGCCATCGCCGCAATATCGCTTCTGGCTGCGCCGATGGCCTCCTCCGCACAATCGACCGACGCGCCGCTCACGCGCGCGGAAGTCCGCGCTCAACTCCTCGAAGTCGAGCAGGCGGGTTATAACCCGGCAGCGTCGAACGATTCCAGCTATCCGCAAGACATCCAGGCCGCCGAAGCGCGCGTGGCCGAGCACCAGCAGATGGCGCAGGGGAACGCGACGAGCTATGGTCCCGCGATGAACGGTTCGGCACAGTCGGGCACGCAAGGCATGCAACCGGCGACGAACCCGGTGAATGCCGGCCAGTGAGTTGGCCAATGGGTTGGCCAATGAGCGGGCCTCGACGCCAACCCTTCGCTCTCGACCAGCGAAACGATCTCGTACGATTCGTTCCTCTCATCACAGCTATCGCGAAGCAGGCCTTCACTGGAGGCCCGCTCGCGCGCAAACTACAGACCATTCATCCAACCCGCGGAGAATGGCATGTTCGCGATGCAGTATTCACACCGCTTGCCCACCGACTACGACATGGAGATCATCCGCCGGCGCGTGGCCGAGCGCGGCCCGCAATGGGACGACACGGAAGGTCTGATCTGCAAGCTGTTCGCCACGCAGCAGCGTAACCGTCATGGTGCGGCGGGCAATGCTTACGCCTCCATCTATTTGTGGTCCGACTCGGACGCGGCGGTTCGTTGTCTGATTGGGGAGCGGTTCCAGGCGGTGATCGATTCATTCGGCCGTCCGCAGATCGAAACCTGGTTACCACTGGATGCCCGCCGTGGCGGCGCGAAGCAGGCGCTGTCGGCCTACCGCGACGAACGTGTGCTGAGCGCCGCAACGGATCGCGTGGCTTTGTACGCCGGCGAGGTCGAACGCAATCGTGAGATCGCAGCGCGACCCGACACGGTAGCCGTGTGGGCGGCGCTCGATCTCTACGCGTGGAAGCTGATCCGGTTTACCGTCTCGTCAGCGCCAGCCGATGCGGCGCGAGGCGGTGAAGTGTATGACGTGCTGCATATGGCGCGGCCGGAGATGGGGCAACTTGCCGTAAGCTCCGGGCGGGGCGGCGGCCAACACCGCCACCGCCTGCTGGACCGCGGCCGCGATCTGCTCGCTGGTGGCCGCGGTCGGCACCGCGCGCGCTAAAGTGACCCCTCCGGCCAGCAGCGACAGCAACACCCAGGCGCGCGCCTCGCGCTCGGCCTCGCTGCCCTCCGGCAAGCCGGCCGCCACCGCTTTCATCACCCCCTGCAGTTCGGTCTCATAGGCCGCCCGCGCCTGCGGGTCGGCACGCTCGATTTCGGCCGACAGGCTCGGCAGCGTACAGGCGTCGCCCAGCTCGCAGGTCCTTTTGTAGCCCATATAGAACGCCGCAAACACCCCGAGCCAGCCTTTGCCGTGTTCGACCCGCAGGCCCTCCACCGCCTGTCGCAGATCGCCGAGCCCCGCCACCACGGCCGCCCCGAACGCCTCCGCCTTGGAGCGGAAATGGCCGTAGAACGCCCCGTGCGTCACACCCGCCTCGCGCGCCAGACCATCCACGCCGATCCCGCCGTAGCCCTGCTTGCGAAACCCGCGTCCGACCGCTTCCACAATCCGGGCACGGCTCTCTTCCTTGTGCCCCTGCGCATACCGCGCCATGCTGCTCTCCTTTTTACATGACGATCGTCACATAATCCTTGATTAAATTACGATCACAATATAATTTGTCGGGGAGGCGCTGGCAACCGCCGGCGCGTTCCCTGAGGAGACTGGTATGCCCTTGCTACGCATCACCCATCAACGCGGCGCGTTCACAGCCGCCCAGAAGGCCCAGCTCGCCGAGCAGCTCACCGCGGCGATCCTGGTGGCGGAAGTCGGCGCCGACACCCCGGCCGGCCGCGCGGTGGCTTACGTGCTGTTCGACGAAGTGGATCCGAAGAGCGAGTGGTTCGTCGGCGGGAAGCCGGATCTCGATCCCCCTAAAGGCGGTCGCTTCCTGTTCGACGTGGTCTATCCGTTCGGCGCGGCTTCCCAGCTGGACAAGACCGCCCTGCACGCCCGCATCAATGCCATCGTGGCGCAGACGCTCGACGTCGACGGCACGTTCCCGCAGCGCGGCGGCGACTGGGTGCTGATCCACGAGGTACCGGACGGCAACTGGGGCGCGAGCGGCCAGACCATCGGCATTCGCGAGATCAATCAGGTGGCGGGCGGGACGCCGGAACGGGCGGACTACTTCGAGCCGCTGCTGGCCGCGCAAAAGCGGGGATACGAAGCGCACGGCTACCCGGAGCAGGCCAGCCGGCCCTGATCCCCTGAGCGCCGGATGGCGCACGCGGTCCAAGTCCCGGTCCGGATTTTCTTGAATCGTCGAAATCTGTCTGTTTAGGATTCCCTATCATGCAGCTGGCTAACTATCTCTTCTTCACGACCCACTGCGAGGCCGCGCTCGGCTTTTACACCCAATGCGGGCTCGGGCGGGTCGTGGAATGGATGCGCTACGGCGAGGCCGGTATGGCCGTGCGCAACGAAACCCTGCGCGGCCGGATCATGCATGCGCGGTTCGAGGGACCGGGCGTGCTGTTTTACGCGTCCGATAACGACGACGCGGAGCCCATGCGCGGCTCCGCACACCTTCTGACGATGGACGACCGCGTGCAAACCGAGACGCTGTTCGGCCGTCTCGGCGAAGGCGGCGTCGTCACCACCCCGCTCGGCATCCAGCCGTGGGGCGCGTTCTACGGCAAGTTGACCGATCGATTCGGCGTGCAGTGGATGTTGAACTGTCCGCTCTGAGCGGTCCGCTTCGCTATTTCAATGAAGAATTTCATGGAGAAACCCATGTCGATGCCACCGCTCAAAAGAATCCCGGCACGCCGGAGTATGACGCTTGACGCAAGCGCTGTATTCCAGCGTTGTCGCAGCTTCATGATGCTCACGCTGTTGTTCTCCGCCCCCGTCTATGCCGCAAGTCCGGCAGCCTTGACACTGCCGCTTTCCATGGACGCGGCGAATGAGGCCGTTCGGGTATGCCAGGCAAAAGGCTTCAAGGTGGCCGTCACCATCGTGGATCCGGATGGCGTCATCAAACTGCAGGCGCGCGACGACGGTAGCCCTATACACTCTCAAGCGTTTTCGTTCCGGAAGGCCTATACCGTCGTCAGCATGGGACCGATGTTTGGCCTCGATACAGGCACCGCGCTCGTCAAGTTTCTGAGTACCTACCCGTCCGGCATGGCCAACGTAGGGGGCGGGTCGACCGAGCTGCTGTTTGTGCCGGGCGGTGTGCTGATCAGGAGCGGCAAAGAAGTGCTCGGCGCGATAGCCGTGAGCGGATCGCCGCTAAGCACCGACGACGAACTCTGTGCCGCGGCGGGCGCCGCGCGCATACAGACGGCGCTGCAACAGTAGATGCCCTGCTGCAAGCTGTTTCGCAATCGACGCCTGCAGCGAGCTCGGCAAGCCGGATATTACCAACCCCCTCACCGTCGTAAGGCCGCTGACTACGACTGGCGATAGTACAGATTCTGTGGATGCCGTGCCTCGGCGAAGAAAAACCAGCGCTCCGCCACCAGTCCCGCGTACTGCACAGCGCATGCGGCGCATAGCAGCCAGAACGACGCGATGAGCGACGGCACGCTGCCACCTAATGCAAGCAGCAGGAGCGGCACGGCGAAGGCGCCAACGAGAAACGTCCACTTGATCCGTTGCAGCGTTTGCGGTGTTTTGCCGTGAAAGAACTCGCGCAGATTGAACGCGCCTGCGGTAAAGCCGCGCGATTTCTGCTCGAGCTTCGCAGACTTGATACCGGTTGCGCTCTGCACCGTCGACTTAGGCCGCAAGCGCGCATTGCGCATCAGCGACGCCACGCGGCTCGCGCAGCCTGCCAGCGTCAGCCCACCCGCGCACACGGCAAGGCCCGCCACGAGCGCCGGCGCGAACCACGCGGCGCACGCCGTGGCAAACGTGAAGCCCGAGGCGCAGCCGAGCAGCACGAAGTTGACGATCGTCAGCGGCGTCGCCCATCTGATCGATGTCGCGGATTACGGTAGTTTCTATTCGCCTGACAGACATATGCGGCTCCACGCAAGCATCAAGAATGCTATCGATAGAGGCGTTACGATCGATTATTTGACGATCGAGAATGCAACCATTTTCACGCAAAACAGTCGTTTTTTTGGTAAGCCAATCTCATCTATGGACATCGGAACGAAGCGAGCGTTCAAGCTGATTTTAGATCGTTGGATTGATTTCCTTTGCGGTGACGAGGATACGCGCCGTTTGTTTTCTGGCGTGGCGCATAGCAATAATAAGGAGCTCGACGTGCTTTGCCTCGATACCCTTCACGCACGTGGAGTAGACGTCGACCATGATTTCGTGCGCCGTACCGTTAGTGGTCTTGATTCCAGAGACCAAGTACCGAGGCGTCGGGCATACGGGGAGTTGGTGAATCAGATACTGAGTGACGAAATCGATGGGGAGACCGTTCTCCGTGTATTGATGCGGATTCGAGAGAAGCAGTTCGAAGAGGAATTGAAGAAATGCAACTATGACGGATACTATCGAATAAAGGGTAACGGTCTCGAAAAGCCTCCTGTGTTTCTTTGGCTCAAGGATAAAGGATACAACGCTGAAGCAGTGTTCTTTTTAATATGCCAGGCTCAGCTTCCGATATTGAACAGGGGGCTGCATTCAGAACGAGGGACACTCGACTTACCGAAATGTTAGGCACAATATTCGACCAAAAAAAGCACGACGCGCTGGTAGCATCTACGATGCTTTCAGAGTGATTGCGGCTTGATCGAGGATCGCTTCAGCCACGATTAGTGGAAGCTTCCGTGCGGCATCGGTGGCGAGCCACTACTATCGACAGCGCAACGCAAATATTTGCGACGATGATTGACACGGGATATATACAATTCGCCAACGTCAATACTCTCGTGGCCATGATCGCCGGTACGAACTTTGCGGCGTTCAATGTGAAAGAAAGTGCACTGTCGCTTTTTGGGTCGCGGATTACTTTTCGGAGAGTTGGGCCGTAACCGCATAGATCGGCAATTGTAGCTAATATGGCAGAAAGGGACTCGTTCCGCCAAATCAAAAAGCATTTAAAGCAGTCGCTCCCAGCAAGAGCGACAACCAATCCAATTCATCAAATGACCAAGTTTCGCGTAAGAGACTCGTCAAGCCGATGAATAGACAGACTACCGCAGTTAGACAAGTTACCCAACTCCCGGGTACCAGTGCCAGAAGTCAATTGCACGAGATGCCGGTCAATCTGCGCGGCCTCGTCTTTGCCGGCCTGGACCGAACCCAAATGCGGGACGGCGCCGCCGTGCTGATCGTTGAAGGCAGGATCGAAAGTGATTTGGTTACCGTGGTCACGGTGCCGCCGCTGCGATTCGTGCTGCGCGACGCCGCCGGAGCCGAACTCTATGCGTGGACCGTCCCCCCGGACATGGCCACGCTCGGACCCGGCGAATCGCTGCCGTTCCATGTCCGGATGGCCTCGCCGCCGCCCGGTGGAAATGACGTGCTGGTGCGGTTTGCGCATCCCTCGGACGGATGAACGGTTCGCCGCGGCGTCCGGTCGGAGCGCCGCGCGATTTAATTTTTTCCCGACTTTCCCCGACGTCCCCCCCCGAATCACCCGCCCCCGCGCGAGGCGGTCGCGCCGGGCACCACGATAGAGCCGGCACCGCGACTAAATCGGCACCGCAATAGATATCGTGCACCACCATAGAAATGGCCGCCCACCGGGCGGCCATTTCGACGTTTGGTCTTGACGCAGGGATTAACGAGACAGGCTGGCGAAGGCCGGTACTTCCTGGCGCCCGCCATTGAGCTTCTTGATCGCGTTGACGAGATCTTCAGGATACATCAGCGTCGGCACGTTGGGCGTACGCAGGCCCATGTAGGCGGCAACGTCCGAGATGAATCCGGTGCAGTTGACGGTACCCGCCTGCCAGATCGGCGAACTCGCCTGCTTCTGCTTGATGTAGGCGAACACCGAGCGTGCCTGGGCCTCGGTCAGATAGACGCGATAGCTGGCGGTCAGATACTGTTCGTCGAGATCGCCGTAGCTTTTTCCGGTCTCGGACGGCACCGGAATGATGTGGCCGAGAATATAGGGGATGACGCTGTCGGAGGCCGGATGCAGGCCTGCGACTTCGATGGCGCCGACCTTGCCGTTTTCCTTCAGGCGCCCATACCACAGGAAGGCATGACCGTAGCTTGCCGCGGTCCGCGCCCTGAAGTCGACGAAATAGCGCCCGCCATATTTGGGCCTGTCAGGAGCCGCCACCGGCGGGAGTCCGCTCGCTTCCTCGGCTGCCTCAGCCCTGGCGTTGAGGGATGCGGACTTGGCGTTGGCAGCATATTTCGATTTGGCGTGCCGGGCAGAGTTTCCGGTGTTTCCGGTCGACTCTTCGGACTTGGCGCTGACCGCGCTGGTGCCCGCGTCCTCGGCGCTGGAAGCCCGAAGCCCGGGCCCGAGCAGGAGCGCGATTGCACAGAGGCCCGCCGCGATACCGGGCAGCCGGGAGCGACCAAGATGCGCGCCACCTCGGCCGAAACGATTGCTTGAATTGTTTGCGATGTCCGTCACCGATAGCTCCTTGACCTTAGATTAGCTCAGGAACGGCCGGCGTGGTGGCGATGTCCTCGCCAACGCGAAAGTTCCACGGGGCAGTAGCAAAAGATGCAGCAAAGATGAAGCAAAGACGAAGACAGAGAGTGAGCAGAGAGAGAGAGAACACGGAAAAATCGGCCCGCCGCACGACACGGGCGGATTCGAGCCGACTTTCCGTGGTACCGTTCGAATTAGCCCTTGGTGACGACCGTCGGGGCCTTGCCGATCGGAGCCTTGCCGATCGGCGCCTTGCCGATCGGGGCCTTGCCGACCACGGGGGTCGGGGGCGGCGGCTGACGGGTCGGCAGATCGGCGGCGGCAGCAGCGCTCACGAGTGCGAGAGTTGAAGCCGTAACTAGAAGAAATTGTTTCATGAGTGCACCCTTGTTTTGGATAACGATCCCTACTTGCATGGTCAAAACCACGCTTATAAAAGGCGACGTTGGCCCATAAAACTAGTGCAAAAAAGACACATCGCACATTTTTCAAAGAAGTGCCGTCTTTACGGGCACATATCGCATGTTTCCGAAGCCGTCTAAGTGGCTGGCGGGCCGTTGTGAGGCGATTTTGCGGCAGCGATCGGGCCGGTAAAAAGCACCCCGGAAAATCAACTATTTGTTAATCACATTCGGGGTCCGAAACATAGGGCCGCGGCACCGACGGCAGTTCCGGGTGGGGCCGCCCGAAATCGGGCGCCGCGGAGTCCTGCCCGATGTCCACGATCCCCCGCCGGATCGCCCGCGTGCGGGTGAAGAGGTCGAACAAGGTCGCTCCGTCGCCCGCTTCGATCGCCCACGAGAGCCGCGCGAGATCTTCGCTGAAGCGGGCGAGCATTTCCATCACGCCCTTCTTGTTGGCGAGGAAGACGTCGCGCCACATGGTCGGATCCGATGCCGCGATGCGGGTAAAATCGCGGAACCCGCCGGCGGAGTATTGCAGCACCTCCGAGCGCGTCACCGCGGAGAGGTCGTCCGCGGTGCCGACGATGGTGTAGGCGATGAGATGCGGCACGTGGCTGGTGATGGCGAGCACGAGGTCGTGATGCTCGGCCGACATGGTGGCGACCTTGGCGCCGAGCGCCCGCCAGAACGTCGACAGGCGTTCCACCGAGGCTGCGTCGCTGGCCGGCGGCGGGGTCAGGATGCACCAGCGGTCGATGAAGAGTTCGGCGAAGCCGGCATCGGGGCCCGAATGCTCGGTACCCGCTACCGGGTGTGCCGGCACGAAATGAACGCCCGGCGGCAGGTGCGGAGCCATGTCGCGCACGATCTGGGCCTTGACCGAGCCGACATCGGAGACGATCGCCCCCGGCGCGAGGTGTCCCGCGACCTCGCGCGCCACCGCGCCGCACTGGCCGACCGGAATGCAGAAGATCACGAGATCGGCGCCCGCCACCGCGGCGGCATTGGTCTCGACCACCTGGTCGGCGATGCCGAGCTCGATGACGCGCCGGCGCGTCGCGGGCGAGCGCGCGGTCGCGACGATGCTGCGCGCGAGGTTTTGCGCGCGGGCCGCGCGGGCGATCGAGGAGCCGATCAGCCCGACCCCGATGAGCGCGAGGCGTTCGAACAACGGCTCAGCCATGGGACGGGGCCGCCGACCGCCCCAGGAACTCCGCCAGCGTCGCGACGGCGAGGCGATTGGCCTCCTCGGTGCCGACGCTCATGCGCAGCGCATCCGGCAGGCCATAGGCGCCGACCTGGCGCAAGATGAGGCCGCGGGCGGAAAGGAATTTGTCCGCCTCGGCGGCGGTCGCGCCGGTGTGGGGAAAGTGGATGAGGACGAAATTCGCCGCGCTGGGCGTCACCTTCAGCCCGAGCTTGGCGATCTCCGCGGTGAGCCACATCAGCCATTTCTCGTTGTGCGCGGTCGCGCGCTCGACATGGCCGACATCCTCGATCGCGGCGATTCCGGCCGCGATGGCGGCAGAATTGACGTTGAACGGCCCGCGGATGCGGTTGACCGCGTCGACCACATGGGCCGGCCCGTACATCCAGCCGAGCCGCAGCGCGGCGAGCCCATGGACCTTGGAAAAAGTCCGGCACATCACGACGTTTTCCGAGGTCGCCACCAGTTCGATGCCCGATTCGTAATCGTTACGCCGGACATATTCGGCATAGGCGGCATCGAGCACCAGCAGCGTGCGTGGCGGCAGGCTGCGATGCAGGCGTTTGACCTCGTCGAACGACACATAGGTGCCAGTCGGATTGTTCGGATTGGCGAGGAACACGATCCTGGTGCGTTCCGTCACCGCGCCGAGAATGGCGTCGACATCGGCGGTGTGGTTCGTCTCGGCGGCCACCACCGGCGTGGCGCCGGCGCCCAGCGTCGCGATCGGATAGACCAGGAAGCCGTGGGTGGTGTGGATCGCCTCGTCGCCATCGGCGAGATAGGCGCGCGCCAGCAGGTTCAGGAGGTCGTCGGAGCCGGCGCCGCATACGATTCGCGCGGCGTCGAGGCCGAACGCGCGGCCGATCGCTTCGCGCAATTTCGTCGCCGCGCCGTCGGGATAGGCTTCGAGATGGGCGGCGACGCCGTTATAGGCCGCGATCGCCTTTGGGCTCGGCCCCAGCGGCGTCTCGTTGGAGGACAATTTGTGGATCCTGGCGACGCCGGGCGCGCTGCTCTTGCCGGGCACATAGGGTTGGATCGCGAGCACGCCGGGACGCGGGATCGGACGCTGAAGGTTGGACATCGACATCTCGGTCAAATCAACAAGTTAGCGGGCCGGCCTGTCCCGACATTCGGGAACCGGATGGCCGGGCCGGACCACTTACCGCCCGGTCGGGACCGCCCGGGCGTCGGCGGTGACCATATAGCGGGTTGCGTGGCTGCCGACGAGGGCCTGACTGCGCACCGACGCGCCGGCCGCAACGAGGGCGCGGGTGACCTCCGCGAGCGCCTTGCCGCGGGGAATCGACGCCAGCAGGGCGGCGCCGTCCGAGGCGCGGTCGGGAACCGCCGCGATCTCCACCAGGCCCGCCAGCGCCTGCGCCGGGCGTGCGCCCCAGCCGGCGACGCGGATGCTCCACATCTCGACGTCGCTTACGATAGCATCGGGATGCGGCCGGGCGATCGCGAACACCGGCAGCCCGGCCGGGTGATCGCTGCGTTCTACGAACGGCAGCCGGGCGATCACCTTGGGGACATCGGCGCCTTCGAGCGCGCTCCACCAGGCGCCGTCCGCCGCGCTCGCGGCCACGGGCACCAGGCCGAGATCGCCCTTGGCCGCGGCTACCGCGGCCACCACGCCGGCGGCGCCGAGGTGGGCGATCACCGGGACCGTGAAGCCGAAATGAAACCGCTCGCTGTCGCGCATCGCCGACTCGCCGGAGGAGAAATCGGCGTGGACGCGGAACGGCGCCTGCACATAGGTGAAAGTGGCGATGATGACGCGCCAGATGCTTTCGACGGTGTCGAGTGGCAGCATCCCGGAGTGCCGCTCGACCAGGCGCCGCATCATGTCGGCCTCGCGCGCCGGGCGGAACGCCGAGCCGGATTCAGCGGTCTTCTTGGTCGCAATCAGGCGGCCGATGATCTCGCCGCGCTGCATCAGCAGCCGGTGCATGGCCTCGTCGATCCGGTCGATCTCGGCGCGCAGTTCGGCGAGGGCGGGGGGGCGCTCGTTCGGGCTCATTTTTCTCAATCGGCAGCGGTGCTTGGGCGGGTTTCGAAAGCGCGCCATCCATACGGGCGGGGGCCCTCAAAAGCAAAGAAAACATTGACAGGCTGCGGCGGCGCCCTATCTAAGCCCTTCCCGATCTTCTAATCTTTGCAATATCTTCTGGCGCCGACATCGTTCCCGACGGGAGGCTGGGACAGGACATGGCCGAGTTGAAAGCCGTCAGTGGCCGAGGGATGCCGGATCGGGTGCGGGAGGCGGACCACCCGCAGTCGCTGCTTGCCCGATTCGGGCCGGGCCAGCCGCTCAAGCTCGACGCCGGCGTGGCGCTCAGCCCCTTCCAGGTCGCCTACCAGACCTACGGCACGCTCGATGCCAAGCGCAGCAATGCCGTGCTGGTGTGCCATGCCCTGACCGGCGACCAGCACGTCTTCAACCGCCATCCCGTGACCGATAAGCCCGGCTGGTGGGAGACCATGATCGGCCCCGGCAAGCCGATCGATACCGACCGCTATTTCGTGATCTGTCCCAATGTGCTCGGCGCCTGCATGGGGACCACCGGCCCGGCCTCGACCCATCCCGTGACCGGCATGCCGTGGGGCCTCGAATTTCCCGTCATCACCGTCCGCGACATGGTGCGCGCCCAGGCGATGCTGCTCGACCATCTCGGCATCGACATGGTGTTCGCGGTGGTCGGCGGGTCGATGGGCGGCATGCAGGTGCTGCAATGGGCCGCGAGCTATCCCGAGCGGGTGTTCGCAGCGCTTCCGATCGCCTGCGGCACCCGCCACTCGGCCCAGAACATCGCCTTCCACGAGGTCGGCCGCCAGGCGGTGATGGCGGACCCGGATTGGCGCGCCGGCCGCTACTTCGCCGAGGGCGTCAGCCCGCGCCGCGGCCTCGCCGTCGCCCGCATGGGCGCCCACATCACCTACCTCTCGGACGCGGCGCTGCATCGCAAGTTCGGCCGCAAGTTCCAGGACCGCGCCAACCCGACATTCTCCTTCGACGCCGATTTCGAGGTCGAGAGCTACCTGCGCCACCAGGGCTCGTCCTTCGTCGAGCGGTTCGACGCCAACAGCTATCTCTACCTCACCCGCGCGATGGATTATTTCGACCTCGCGGCGGACTATGGCGGGGTGCTGGCCAACGCCTTCAAGGCCACCAAGACGCGGTTCTGCGTCATCTCCTTCACCAGCGACTGGCTGTTTCCGACCTCGGAATCGCGCGAGATCGTGCATACGCTCAATGCCGCCGGCGCCCGGGTCTCGTTCGCCGAGATCACCACCGACAAGGGCCACGACGCCTTCCTGCTCGACGAGCCCGAATTGTTCCAGATCGTCGGCGGCTTCCTCGATTCCGCGGCGGCCGCGCGCGGCCTCGCCGCGGGCAAGCGCTGAGCCCGCGATGTTGTCGCGCGCCCGCCGCGATCTGACCATGGCCGAATCCGCGCGCGGCCCTTTCAATGCGCGGCTCGACCATCTGCTGGTCGCCGAGATGATCGAGCCGGGCTCGCGCGTGCTCGATGTCGGCTGCGGCGACGGCGAATTGCTCAAGCTGTTGGAAAGCCGCGGCGTCGACGGACGCGGCATCGAACTGTCCCGCGAAGGCGTCAATGATTGCGTCGCCAAGGGGCTCGCGGTGATCCAGGGCGACGCCGATGCCGACCTCGCCGACTATCCCGACGACGCCTTCGATTACGTGGTCCTGTCGCAGACGCTGCAGGCGACCCGCCATCCCCGCATGGTGATCGAGCACATGCTGCGGATCGGCCGCCATGCGGTGGTGTCGTTTCCCAATTTCGGCCATTGGCGAATCCGGCTGCTGCTGCTGTTCGGCGGCCGCATGCCGCAAACCGATAACCTGCCGGACACCTGGTACGACACGCCGAACATCCATTTCTGCACCATCAAGGACTTCCGCGACCTCTGCCTCACGGTCGGCGCCAAGATGGAGCGGGCTTTGGCGCTCGACGCCTCGGGCCGTCCGCTGCGGCTCAACGCGCCATGGTGGTTCTGGAACCTGTTCGGCGAGCAGGCGGTGTTCCTGCTGAGCCGGCGCGACGGGTGAGGCCGGCGGCGATCGACAGCGCCTTACTTCCCCCAGGACTTTACTTCCCCCAGGCAAGTTTGACTTTGAAATCTGCCTTACCCTCGCCGGAGACAACCCACAGATCGCAATCGCCGCTCAGAGAGGCGCCAAACTCCATTTCGATTTTGTCCGGGCGATGCGCCATTTTGCCGACCGAGTCCTCCAGCGCTGCAACGAGGCCAGCGAGGGAGCCGAGGGCGGCTTTGAACTTTTCGCCGGTGATTTTGGCGATATCGTCGGCCATTCCGACTTCCGACAGGCCGGTAACAGGTTCATCGCCAAAATGAATTTTGGCTCCGTCGGGAAGTTCGACTATTATTCGCGCGGACATTTTATCCCCCTGAGATTGCAATGATTGAACACGGTCTTGTTTATATTCATTCTGTTAAGCCGGCGCGACGTTTCGTCGGGTGCGGGGCGCTGGTCGAGGGCGGGTACGTCGCGACCTGCCGGCACGTTTGGCGCATGGCGACCGATACGGCCGCCAAGGCCGAGCCGAACCAGCCGCTGAGTGTCGAGGTCGAATTTCCGCGCTCGCGACAGGATGGCGGCGGTACGGTGCGACGCCCTGCACGGCTTGTCGACACTTGCGATACCGGCGCGAAACCGGCGCCTGACCTTGTGCTTCTGCTGCCGGATGAGATTCCCAATGGCCGGCGTCATGAGATTGCAGCTTGCTTCCCATGAAAAGTTTCAGGTCGGTGATGGCTATTCGATCGCGGGGTTATTGGGCAACGAGAAAAGTCCCAACATGCCGCGCGACGTCAAGATTTCAGGTATCATCGCCGACCACGAGGATACGAACGGGCGGCGCGAATTCACGGGCAGCAACTCGACTCGTATTGGTTTCAGCCGGGATCGAGCGGCTCGCCGGTCTTTGTTAACCGGGGCGAGCAGTTGGCCGGGATTGTCAGCCTGTCGGAGCTCGGCGCGAACGAGGGCAAGAGCCGGCTGCACGAAGCCTTTGTCGTGCCGGGAACGACGATCCGCGCCCACATCGTCAGGCTCGCGGCGGCGCCCGTCGCCCGCGGGCAGCATCTCGACGTTGCCGAATTGCAGCCGGTGCTCGATGCGCTCGGCGTCCAGGACGTGCCCTTGGCCGAAATCCCCAGCCGGCTCACAGCCTTCATCGAAGCCGCACGGGCACGCGCCGCCGAACAGGTACCGGCGTCAAACCAGGGCGCGGATGTCGATGCCGCGATCGCCGCCGCCCGCGCCAGGCTCGGGAGCCTCGACACGGCGGGGGCGCAGACGGTGCTCCGCGCGAAGATCGCCGAAGTCGAGGAGACGCAGCGCCAACGGCTGATTCCGCTCCTCGAGGAAAAGGCCGCGGTCGAGCGGCTCTCCTACGACTACGAATGCGCCAAGACCACTCTGAACCAACTGCTGGCGCTCGATCCCGATCGTGTGCGGAGCTGGATCGCGCTTGGCGATGTCGAAGTAACGACGGGGTCGCTCGGTGCGGCGGCCATGGCTTTCAATGCAGCGCTCTCCGCTGCGCGGCGAATGGGCAATGAAAGGGACGAGGGCGCCGCGCTCAATCACCTCGGCGACGTGCTGGTGGAGCAGGGCAATCTGCCGGAGGCGCTGAAATTGTTCCGTGACGGGCTCGCCATCGCGGACCGTCTGGCGAAGTCCGACCCCGGCGAAGCGGACTGGCAGCGCGACCTGTCGGTGTCCTACGATCGTGTCGGCGACGTGCTGGTGGCGCAGGGCAATCTGCCGGAGGCGCGGAAATCGTTCCGTGACGGGCTCGCCATTGCGGACCGTCTGGCGAAGTCCGACCCCGGCAACGCCTTATGGCAGCGCGACCTGTCGGTGTCCTACAGCAAGATCGGCGACGTGCTGGTGGCGCAGGGCAATCTGCCGGAGGCGCTGAAATCGTTCCGCGGCGGGCTCGCCATTGCGGACCGTCTGGCGAAGTCCGACCCCGGCAACGCCGGCTGGCAGCGCGACCTGTCGGTGTCCTACGACAAGATCGGCGACGTGCTGGTGGCGCAGGGCAATCTGCCGGGGGCGCTGAAATCGTTCCGCGACGGGCTCGCCATCGCGGACTGTCTGGCGAAGTCCGACCCCGGCAACGCCGGCTGGCAGCGCGACCTGTCGGTGTCCTACAACAAGATCGGCGACGTGCTGGTGGCGCAGGGCAATCTGCCAGGGGCGCTGAAATCGTTCCGCGACGGGCTCGCCATTGTGGACCGTCTGACGAAGTCCGACCCCGGCAACGCCGGTTGGCAGCGCGACCTGTCGGTGTGCTACAATAAGATCGGCGACGTGCTGGTGGCGCAGGGCAATCTGCCGGAGGCGCTGAAATCGTTTCGCGACGGGCTCGCCATTGCGGACTGTCTGGCGAAGTCCAACCCAGGCAACGCCTGATGGCAGCGCGACGTGTCGGTGTCCTACGATAAGATCGGCGGCGTGCTGGTGGCGCAGGGAAATCTGCCGGAGGCGCTGAGATCGTTCCGCGACGGGCTCGCCATTGCGGACCGTCTGGCGAAGTCCGACCCCGGCAACGCCGGCTGGCAGCGCGACCTGTCGGTGTGCTACAACAAGATCGGCGACGTGCTGGTGGCGCAGGGCAATCTGCCGGACGCGCTGAATTCGTTCCGCGACGGGTTCGCCATCAGAGACCGTCTGGCGAAGTCCGACCCAGGCAACGCCGGCTGGCAGCGCGACCTGTCGGTATCCTACGATCGTGTCGGCGACATGCTGGTGGCGCAGGGCAATCTGCCGGAGGCGCTGAAGTCGTACCGCGACGGCCTTGCGATCAGAGACCGTCTGGCGAAGTCCGACCCCGGCAACGCCGGCTGGCAGCGCGACCTGTCGGTGTCCTACGATCGTGTCGGCGACGTGCTGGTGGCGCAGGGCAATCTGCCGAAGGCGCTGAAATCGTTCCGCGACGGGCTCGCCATTGCGGACCGTCTGGCGAAGTCCGACCCCGGCAACGCCGGCTGGCAGCGCGACCTGTCGGTGTCCTACGATCGTGTCGGCAACGTGCTGGTGGCGCAGGGAAATCTGCCGGAGGCGCTGAAATCGTTCCGCGACGGGCTCGCCATCAGAGGCCGTCTGGCGAAGTCCGACCCCGGCAACGCCGGCTGGCAGCGCGACTTGTCGGTGTCCCATGCGAAACTCGCGAGCGTATTCGACAAAATGGGGGAGGCGGCGTCCGCGCTTGACGCGCTGCAACTGGGCCGTGCAATCATGGCAGGTCTGACAAATCTCTCCCCTGACAACGCCGTTTGGAAGCGAGATCTCGCCTGGCTCGACAGCCAGATCGCGCGGCTGAAACGGTGATGCGGGCGTGGGAGTCGCGCCCCACGGATGCCGCTCAATGAATCGGCCCCATCCCGGGTTCGGGCTTGCCCGGCGCTTTCGTGACATTGGCCGGGCAGTTCTTCTCGGCGGCGGTCTGCTGCAACGCCCGCAGCTCCGCCTCGTTGTTGTTCATGTCAGGCCGGTAGACGAAGGTATTGATGGCGCTGCCGCCGGCGCCGGCGCCGGAGCGTTCCATGAGGGCGAGCAGCTCCTTATGGCGGGCTTCCGCGGTGTCCAGGCGGGTGGCGAGATCGGGGCACTTCAGGAAACGGAATTTGCCCGGTGCGACATAGGGATCGCCTACGGTGTCCATGACCCCCGCGCACCCTCCGAGTGCTGCGGCGAGCAGCATCGCTGCGCCAAGCCTGATCCGCATTCGCGTCAAAATCCTGTGCCGGTCATCCTGTGCCGGTCATGCGGACAATTGTCACAGTCCGACAATGGCTTCAATCTCGGGCTTCAATCTCGTCTGCTTGCCGTCTACTTGCCAATTCGTGCGAAATCATGCCCGACCGGCAGCCGCCGCCAAGCTCTATTACCTTCCAATTGCGCTTCCGTTACCTTCCAATTGCTCTTTTGTAATCCCCGTGTAAGGTCGCGCGCCGCCGCCGGGATTGTAGCACTGCATGGCTCGTGACCAAGTCGATATGACGCCGATCGAAACCCGCGACGAACTGGTCGCGTGGTTCGCCGCCGGCGAGAAACCGCCCGAGAAGTTTCGGGTCGGCACCGAGCACGAAAAGTTCGCCTTCACGCTCGCGCGCCACGAGCCGGTACCCTATGACGGCCCGCGCGGCATTCGCGCCCTGCTGGAAGGCATGCAGTCGCTGCTCGGCTGGGAGCCGATCATGGAGGGGCCGAGCATCATCGGCCTGTCCGACGTGACGGGCGGCGGCGCCATCTCGCTCGAGCCCGGCGGCCAATTCGAATTGTCCGGTGCGCCGGTCGCGACCATCCACCGGACCTGCTCCGAGTTGATGGCCCATCTGTCGCAATTGCGCGAGGTCGCCGAGCCGCTCGGCATCGGCTTCCTCGGCCTCGGCATGACGCCGACCTGGACCCGCGCCGAGGTCCCAGTGATGCCCAAGGGCCGCTACCGCATCATGACGGCCTACATGCCCAAGGTCGGCAAGCTCGGCCTCGACATGATGTACCGGACCTGCACCGTGCAGGCCAATCTCGACTTCTCCTCCGAGGCCGACATGGTCAAGAAGCTGCGGGTCTCACTCGCCCTGCAGCCGGTGGCGACCGCGCTGTTCGCCAATTCGCCGTTCACCGAAGGGCGGCCGAACGGATACCTGTCGTTCCGCTCCGAGATCTGGCGCGACACCGACCCCGACCGCTCCGGCATGCTGCCCTTCGCGTTCGAGCCGGGCATGGGATATGAGCGCTATACCGACTACGCCCTCGACGTGCCGATGTATTTCGTCAAGCGCGGCGAGCGCTATATCGACGTTGCCGGCCGCTCGTTCCGCGATCTGCTGGCGGGACGGCTTCCCGAATTGCCGGGCGAGCGCGCCACCGTGTCCGATTGGGCGAACCACCTCTCGACCATCTTTCCGGAGGTGCGGCTCAAGCGCTACCTGGAAATGCGCGGCTCCGACGGCGGGCCGTGGCGGGTGCTGCCGTCGCTGTCGGCCTATTGGGTCGGGCTGTTCTACGATAATGCCAGCCTCGATGCCGCCTACGAGATCGTCAAGCCGTGGACCGCGCAGGAACGCCAGCGGCTGCGCGACGAGGTCCCGCGCCTCGGCTTCAAGGCGTCGATCCGCGGCCGCGACCTGCTTTCTCTCGCCGAGGAAACGCTGGCGCTTTCGCGTGCCGGACTGAAAAAGCGCAACCGCCTCGATCCCTATGGCGCCGACGAAACGCGCTACCTGGTGCCGCTCGAAGAGTTCGTCGCGCGCGGCCGCACCCCGGCGGAAGAGCTGCTGGCGAAATTCCACGGCCCCTGGGGCGGCTCGGTCGACCCGGTGTTCAAGGAATATGCGTATTGAAGGCGTCATGGATCCGGGCCGCGCGCTTGTCGCGCGAACCCGATATCCATGTCGGCTCGTGATGCGGCACATGCTGGATTTCGCAGGCTCCGCCTGCGGCGGCCCCGGAATGACGGCGGTCTGAAATACTCGACAGGCGGACCGGTGCCAGGGTGAGCACCGTCATGAAGACCTACAAGATTGCGGCGATTCCCGGCGATGGGATCGGCAAGGAAGTCATCGCCGCCGGGATCGAAGTGCTCGACGCGCTGGCGGCGCGCGAGGGACGCTTTGCGTTCCGCTTCGATCATTTCGACTGGGGCTCGGACTACTACAAGCGGCACGGCGTGATGATGCCGGCCGACGGGCGCGACCACATCAGGCATCACGACGCGATCTATTTCGGTGCGGTCGGCGCCCCCGACGTCCCCGATCACGTCACCCTGTGGGGGCTGCGCCTCGCCATCTGCCAGCCGTTCGATCAATACGCCAATGTGCGCCCGACCCGCATCCTGCCGGGCATCACCAGCCCGCTTCGCCATGTGTCCGGTCCCGAACTCGACTGGGTGATCGTGCGCGAGAATTCCGAGGGCGAGTATGCCGGCGTCGGCGGCCGGGTCCACCAGGGCCATCCCGAGGAAGTCGCGACCGACGTGTCGCTCATGACCCGCGCCGGGGTGACGCGGATCATGCGCTTTGCGTTCAAGCTCGCGCAATCGCGGCCGCGCAAGCTCCTCACCGTGGTGACGAAGTCGAACGCGCAGCGTCACGCCATGGTGATGTGGGACGAGATCGCCGCCGAGGTCGCAGGCGAGTTTCCCGACGTGACCTCCGACAAGATGCTGGTCGATGCCATGACCATGCGGATGACGCTGCGGCCGGAGTCGATCGACACCGTGGTCGCGACCAACCTGCACGCCGACATCCTGTCCGATCTCGCCGCCGCGCTCGCCGGTTCGCTCGGCATCGCGCCGACCGCAAACCTCAATCCCGAGCGCAGGTTCCCGTCGATGTTCGAGCCCATTCACGGATCCGCCTTCGACATCGCCGGAACCGGCGTGGCGAACCCGATCGCCACCTTCTGGTCGGCGACGATGATGCTGGAACACCTGGGCGAGAGGCCGGCCGCCGACCGGCTGATGCGGGCGATCGAGAAGGTCACCGCCGATCCGTCGCTGCACACGCCCGATCTCGGCGGCACCGCGACGACGCGGCAGGTCACCGACGCCGCCATCGTCGCGATCCGCGGCGACAACGCATAGCGAAGGGCTGCCGTTTCGTTGGGCACCCGTTGCGCGGCGCGCGATATTGGCGCGGGCGATTTCTTTCCGTATCGTGGCGTGCTAATCCTGTTGATGGGCGAAGCCATTTCATGCGAATTGGCCGCAAAGACTACAACCTGCAAGAAGCCTTGGGAGGAGTTTGATGGAATACTTTCGCGTGCGTTCTCGCGCCAGCCTGGAAGTGGCGGCGCTGTTCGCGGCAACGGTCCTGTCCGGCGCGGCCTGCAAGGCCGACGCGGATCTTTCCGGGATTTATTGGGCGACCGAATACCACCCCAAAATCCAGCTCGTCGGCGGCGGCGAACTGCCGTTCACCGCTGCGGGCAAAGCCGCCTATGAGAAGAACATGGCGGGTCTGAAGGACGGTTCGATCGTCGACAACGCCCGCAAGTTCTGCGTCCCCGACGGGCTGCCGCGGGTGCTCGCCAACCCCTATCCGTTCGAGATCGTTCACGGGCCACCCGGGCAGACCACGATCCTCTATGAGGTCGGCCACCAGGTCCGTGCGATCGCCATGAACAAGCCGCTGCCCGAGGAGGACCTCATCGCGTTCCCGGCCTATAACGGCCATTCCGCCGGGCATTTCGAAGGCGACACGCTGGTGGTGGAAAGCGCCGGCTTCAACGAGAGGACGTTCCTCGACGCCACCGGCGCGCCGCACACCGACGAGATGCGGACGTTGGAGCGCATCCGCAAGGTGAGCCCGACCCAGCTCGAGGACGTGATCACCATTCACGATCCCGAATACTACTCGCGGGATTGGCAGGCGCGCTTCGTCTACACGCTGCGCAACGACCTGCGAATCGAAGACTATGTGTGCGGCGAGACGCACCGCGACCTGTCGTCGGTGACGGGGGTGCGCCGTCCCTGACGGCGCCCGTTGCCGCCGGGGTTCGGATCAATCGGTTTCGTCGCTCCTAGAGGACCTGTTCCAATGTTGAAATTTGCTTCCAGAGGCAGCCTGGCAGCTATCTTCTGTGCCGCCGCCATTTGCGCGATCGGCACTGCCGGCGCATTCGCGCAAGGGGCCGCGAAAGCACCGGCGAAAGACGCGATTCCAGGCAAAGACGCGATTCCAGATTTGGCGTCGGTGAGCTTCGCCTGGCTCGCGGTCGGCGCCGACTGGCGCGAACCGTCGGCGGGCGCGGGACACGGCCCGATCAAGCCAGACCCCGACCATCCCTTTCACAGCAATGTCGACGGGCCGGGGCAGGTGACGACAAGGCTCGGCGACTATAAGGATTCCGTGCTCAAGCCCTGGGCCGCCGCCGCAAATGCTCGCCTCCAACGAAGAGATTCTCAGCGGCAAGCGGTCGGTTCCGTTCGCGGCGCAGGCACGTTGCTGGCCCGGCGGCGTCCCCGGGCAACTGCTCTATCCGGCGGAGCCGTTCTATTTCATCCAGACCCCCAAGCAGGTGTGGATGATCTGGCAGCGCGATCACATGGTCCGCCGCATCTATCTCACCGACAAGCATTCCGAATCGGTGACGCCGTCATGGTTCGGCGAATCCATCGGCCATTACGACAATGGCGAGTTGGTGGTCGACACCATCGGGCTCTCCACCAAGAACAGCTACGTCGACAATTTCCGCACGCCCCACACCGAGAAGGAGCACGTGGTCGAGCGCTTCAAGGTGGCGGCCGACGGCAAGATGCTGGAAGCGTCGGTGGTCGTCGACGACCCCGACACCTTCAACGCGCCGCTGCACATGGTGCAGCGCTGGCGCAAGGTGAACAACACGCTCCTCGAGACGGTATGCGCGGAGAACAACGCGGATTTTTTCCACCAGAACCTGTTCCCGCTGCCGGAGGCCGAGAAAGCAGATTTCTGATCGGCGCGCGATCGGGCGTGGCGGATTGGCGAAGCGTGGCGGCGGGCTAGAAATCCGCGCGGACCGTCCCAGCGCGTCATTCCGGGGCGCGCTCTTGCTTGCGCGAACCCGGAATCCAGGCGGCCGTGTCTCGGGGCTCCTGGATTCCGGGTTCCGCCTGCGGCGGCCCCGGAATGACAGCCAGTCACACCCGACGCGGTTCTGCGCGTGCGGTCACCGCTTGGTCTGCTTGAAATAACTCAAATCCGGTGGCGCCTGATTTTTCCTGGACGGCATCAATTTGCCATCCGCGCTCAGATAATATTCGTCGTTCCCGAGACGGATATGGGTGTTGTTTTCCGAGCAAACGTCCGAGAACCAGACCGGACGGGGATTTGGATTGCGGGTGGCCTTCTGGAGCTTGACGTATGGCCGCGTCAGCGCGTGATCGATCACGGTGATCTCGTCATAGAGGGTGTTGCGGTCGTTCTTGTCGAGATAGATCCGCTCCTTGATAACGGTCTGATTGTCGCTGTGAAACGGCAGGCCGGAGATATCGTAGCCGCGCGGTCCCTTGAGATCGCGCGTCTCGATCTCGAGCACATCGTACTTGCCGTCGCCATCCTCGTCGATCCACTTGCCGATCGAGTAGCCCGCGAAAGTAGGCTCCGCATTGGTCGGCCACCCACGGCCGTCGGTATAAATCCGTCGGTATGAATTGTCGTTGTGGCTGATCAGGATGTAGGTGACGTCCGGCATGACGATCATCTCCATCGGATCGTAGAAGCTCATCATCGCCGGCATGCCCGCCGGGATGCAGAAGGTCGACGGCCAATTGCCGGCTCCGCCGGCCTTCAGGTCGGCCTGGATATCATCGAAGATCTTCTGATATTCGGGCGTGAGCGGAGGCGGCCCCGCAAGCGCAATCCAATTGTTCGGGTTGCCGGTGCGAACCCATTGACCCCTGAAGTCGGGGTACTTTCCAAAGTCGACCACCTGGGCGGCGGCTGGCGCTGCAAGCAGCACGGTCGCCACAGCAGCGGCATAAATCGAGTCTCGGTAACGCATGGGCAACCTCCCTGAGATCCGACGATAGGTGCGCGGCAGCCGCGCCTTCGACGGTTGTTCTCGCAGTCTGCCGGAAAAGGACTGGCAATCAAGTCGTCGACGCCATTGGCGCGGTTGCTTTGCAACGTCGCGATTGCTTTGCAACGTCATGAAGGCTGCTGCCGGCACCTCACGTCTCGACGAGCTACGAACCGCCAGAATACACCATCCGCCGGCGAGGGTGGAAGGGTTTGTGCGTCCGATCGAGACATCGTTCGTTCACTCCCCCGGCTCGGCGTCCTCGCCCACCAATTCCTCCGCTTCCCGGTTGAGCGGCGTGCTCTCGCGCAGCGGCGTCGACAGCGGTTCGGGCTGGACCATGCGCGCCCGCATCAATTCGCGGCCGGCGGTGATGCCCTCGACCTGCTGCAGGGCGAGGCGTTCGCGATCGCGCTTGCGCACATAGTCCTTGACCTCGAGTGCCCGTTCCGGCGTCAGCCCGAGCGCCTCGAGGGCGGCACGGCCGAACTCCAGCGCGGATTCGAAGGTCTCGCGGACCTCGAAATCGACGCCCTTGGCGACGAGCTCGAGGCTGTGGCGGCGGTCGAAGGAGCGCACATAGAGCTTCAATTCGGGGAATTCGGCGCGCGCCAGTTCGGCGATGCGGGTAGCGGCGACGCGGTCGTCGACGCACACCGCGATCACGCGGACATCGGCGCCGCTGATCGCCGCGCGCAGCACGTCGAGCCGCAGGCCGTCGCCGTAATAGACCTTGAAGCCGAATCGGCCGGCGCTCTTGATCATCTCGGGATCGTTGTCGAGGGTGATGACGTCGACGGATTCGGCGAGCAGGCATTGCGACACGATCTGCCCGAAGCGGCCGAAGCCGATGACGAGGGCGGAGCCGCGGACCTCGTCGAGGTCGTCGGGCTCGGGGAGCCGCACCCGCAGCCATCGCGCCAGCGCCCGGTCGCTGAGCCCGGCGAAGGGCGGCCCGATCAGCATCGTGACCGCCGCGATCGCCGCGAACAGATTACCTTCCTGAGTGCTCATGGCGCCGAGCGAGACGCCGAACGGTATCAGCACGAAGGAGAATTCGCCGGCGGCGGTGAGCACCGAGCCGGCGCGCGCGCCGTCGCCGCGGTTCGGGCAGGTGGCACGAAACAGCAACGCCACGATGCCCGCCTTGAGCAGAGTGACGACGATCGCGGCGGCCATGATGAGGCCGAGCCTCGCGGTGACGACGCCCATGTCGATCGACATGCCGACGCCCATGAAGAACAGCGCCAGCAGCAGGCCGCGAAACGGCTCGATGTCGGCTTCGAGCTCGTGACGGTAGTTCGATCCCGCCAGCATCACGCCGGCGAGGAAGGCGCCGAGCGCCATCGACATGCCCGCGAATTGCATGAGGGCGGCGGCACCGAGCACGACCAGCAGGGCGGCCGCCGTCATCACTTCGCGGGCGCCGGTGCCGGCGAGCAATGCCAGGAACGGGTTGAGCAAATAGCGCCCGGCCACCACCACGATGCCGATGCACAATACGATCCGGCCGACCGCCATGAGCGTGTCGCCGAATTCGGCGACGTGGCTGTCGGCGCCGGGCGCGAGCAGCGGCAGCAGCGCCAGCAGCGGCACCACCGACATGTCCTGGAACAACAGGATCGCGAAGGCGCGCTGGCCATAGGGCTGCTGGAGCTGGCCGCGCTCCTCAAGGATTCTCAGCGCGATGGCGGTCGCCGACAACGCCAGCGCGAGCCCGCCGATGACGGCGCCGCGCCAGCCGGTGAGCCCGAGCCCATAGGCGAGACCGCCCAATACCGCCGCGGTGGCGATGAGCTGGGCGGCGCCGAGGCCGAATATGGCGCGGCGCAGCGCCAGCAGGCGCGAGAATTCGAGCTCGAGGCCGATCAGGAACAGCAGCAGGACGACGCCGAGCTCGGACACCGTGATGATGGTCTCGGGCGCCCGCACCAGGGCGAAGCCGTAGGGGCCGATCACGACGCCCGCGGCGAGGTAGGCGACGATGGCGGAAAGCCGCAGCAGGCGCGCCAGTGGTACGCTGATCACCGCCACCGCCAGCAGCAGAACCGGCAGCAGCAACAGCCCGGATGCCCCGTGTGATTGTTCCATTACACCGTCCTTGTCACCGCGCCGGCCGCCTGTCGAGGGGGCGGCGGCGGACATCGGATATCTCGTGGTGCGGCCCGAACCGATGGTTCCCGCCGGTTCGGACGGATCGCCGCACCCCTTCAATAAGTGAGTAGGCCGGCTTTTCCCAACGTCCGGGAGCCGAATGTTGGGTCGGACCACTATGACATCCGGCAATTCCGACTATGATCGCGGTGAATCGGCCCGGAGGGGGACGCCCGGCCGGAAATGACCATTGGATGATGCGGGCTTTCATTGCGCTGACGGTCCTGATTGCCACCTTCTGCCTCGCGTCGCCATCGTCGGCCCAGGTCGGCTTCGATCGGCGCGGCAACGACTATACGAATTTTGCGGTGCGCTCCGGCGACCCGGCGGTCTGCGCCGCAAGGTGCGACCGGGAGTCCCGCTGCCGCGCCTGGAGCTTCGCCTATCCCACGGCAGAACATCCGGCGACGTGCTGGCTCAAGAACCAGGTGCCGCCCCGCGTCGAAGCCGGCGACAGCGCCTCCGGGGTCCGCGGCGCCGGGGTGATCGAACCGCGCAACCAGACCCGTGAATTCTCGATGGACCGCCCGGGCGGCGACTACCGCACCCTCGATGTGCCTGCCGAGCCCAACGGCGAAGCCTGCCGGCTCGCCTGCGAGGCCGACAACCAATGCCGCGCCTGGACCTATCTGCGGCCCGGATACTCCGAGTCCGGCCCGCGGTGCTTCCTCAAGAACCGCCTGACGCCGCCGCGCCACCGGCCCTGCTGTATTTCCGGGGTCGAGAGATAGGCGAACAGCTTCTCCGCATTGGGGCGCCCGACGGCCGGCCAACACGCGCGCACCGCAGGTACGCGGGCAAGGCTTCCGCGTTCTCAGAGCCTCGGATCGACAGGCTCGCTCTCCAGCGCGAGCACGCCGAATACGCATTCATGCACCCGGCGCAGGGGCTCGCGCTTGACGAACCGTTCCAGCGCCTCGATGCCAAGACCGAACTCGCGAACGGCCAACCCGCGCTTGGCACCCAATCCGCGCTGACGCAGCCGATCAAGATGGGCAGGCATGGTGTAGTCCGGGCCATAGATGATTCGCGAGATATTCTCGGCCGCGGCACTTGATCGCCGGCTGAACGATCCCCTTCTTGCCGTGCACCACGAAATCGAGCGGCTTCACGACCATGCCTTCGCCGCCGGCGTTGGTGAGTTCATCCCACCAGTTGGTGGCAGCCTCGGTTTGACCGAGGTCATCGATGTCGACGACATGATACTGGGTCGCGATGAACAGGCTGGGAAGCGCAGCCGCGAGCTCGGCCATCAGCGCCATGTGCCAATCGTGGGGCTTGTCGGTATGTACCGCTCCCTCGCTCGCCATGAGATGGAACGGCGCAATGCGCAAGTCCTCGATACCGGCAACGGGTCGGACGTAACGTCGCCATGAAGCATCATACGCTGCTGCATTGCTGGATCGCGCCGTCAGATGGGCCATGAATTCGCCGACCTCGACGCCGCGCCCGGCAGCGTGCGCCGCGAGTTCGACAGCCGCGTTGGTGCCGGCGATTCCGGCCTCGCCGACCGGACGATATTGTGTGTCGATCAGGTCTGCGCCTTCGCCGACCAAGGCATCAACTCGGCATCGAGGCACAGCCAATCGGTTTCGAGCCGGTTCCAGAGGCCCGCCATCTCGATCGTACTTCCAATCCGCTCCACTAGATCGAGTTGGAGCGTCTCATCGCTGAAGAAGGCCCGGCCGGTACGCGTGTAGATTACACCGGCCTTGCCGTCCTGCACGCCGAACCGGCGCCGCGCGGCCGCAGCATCGCGGCCGAGCACGATGACGGCGCGACTTCCCATGTGCTTTTCCTCGACCACGACCTTTGTGATCCCGGCGCGCCTGAAATATCCGAAGGTTTCGTCTGCATGTTCGAGGAAGCCCGGGCGGGCTGAGGTCTCGGGCGGCGACATCGTAGGCGGCAGGTAAACCAGCCAACGCGGATCGATCGCGAAGCGGCTCATCACTTCGAGCGCGGCCGCCGCGTTCTCCGGCTCGACCCGCACCGAACCGACGAGCCTTGTCACGATGGTACGCTTGCCCTGAACGTCCTCGATATCGAGCATCGCGTCGGCCGCCTGCTGACCGTCCGGACCGGAGGTGACGATGAGAGGGCGCACCGGCTCCATATAAATTCGGGCGGCCGGCACCTCGACCAACTCACGTTCCGGATAACGCAGTGCGGTCAGCTTGCCTCCGAATACACAACCCGTGTCGATGCAGATCGTATTGTTGATCCACTCCGCGGCCGGCGTCGGCGTGTGGCCATAGACCACCATCGCCTTGCCGCGATACTCCTCCGCCCAGTCGAGGCGCACCGGCAGCCCGAAGTCGTCGATCTCGCCGGTCGTCTCGCCGTAGAGCGCAAAGGCGCGAACAGCGCTGGAGCCGCGACCCTGCATCTCCTCCTTCATGCCCGCATGTGCGACCACAAGCCGGCCTTCATCGAGCCACAGATGGCTCACCAGCCTGTCGAGGAAGCCGCGCGTTTTTTCCCTGAAGGGCCTCCGCTCCTGCTCCGGCAAGGCGTCGAGTTGCTCCAGCGTCTGAGCAAGGCCGTGCGCGATCTTCACGTCCTTGCCCGACAGCTTGCGCACGAGCTTGAGATCGTGGTTGCCGGGGACCGCGAGAGCGCTCCCGGCCGCCACCATATCCATGACGAGCCGAAGCACCCCCGGCGAATCCGGGCCGCGGTCGACCAGGTCGCCGACGAAGATTGCGCGACGTTGGTCGGGATGTGCGCGCACCGAGCCGCCCGCCCGCTCGGTCCCGATGTAGCCAAGCCGGTCGAGCAAGGTCTCGAGTTCCTCGCGGCAGCCGTGGACGTCGCCGATGATGTCGAACGGCCCGCGATCCGCACGTCGGTCGCACCACAGAGGCTCTCGCACCACCGCGACTGCCGCGACATCCTCCTCGGAGCGCAGTACGTCGACTCCGCGGAAGCCTTCGCGATCGAGGCCCAGCAGCGACTTTCTCAGGCGCCGGACATGGTCGTGCACGACCTTGCCCGGGAGGTCCCGATCCTCCCGGTTCCTGTTACGGGCAAGGCAGAGGTCTTCCGGCAGATCGAACACGATGGCGACCGGCAATGCGTGATGGCCTCGGGCCAATTCGACCAATCTCTTGCGGTCTTCCGGACGGACATTGGTGGCGTCGATGACTGCAAGCCGGCGCCGCGCCAGCCGTTTGGCAGCGATGGCATAGACCAGGTCGAACGCGTCCGGTGTTGCACTCTGATCCGTCTCGTCGTCGGCAACGAGCGCACGGCATCGATCGGACGAGATGATCTCGGTCGGCAAAAAATGGCGGGCGGCGAATGTCGATTTGCCGGAGCCGGTCGCTCCCACCAGCACAACCAGCGAGAAATCCGGAATCTTCACTTGCACGTGAACACCCCCATCTGGGTCGGCGTGCCGACCTCGGGATGGGTCTCACCGATTCCTTCCAAGCTGACGAGATAGCCGAACTGCTCAGCGGTCCTTTCCGCCCATATGCGAAACTCGGCGCGCGTCCACTCAAAGCGATGATCGGAATGCCGAAAATCTTCGGCGCCGAGCGTTTCGTAGCGTACGTTGTATTCGGCGTTCGGTGTCGTCAGCACAATGGTGTGCGGCCGGGCCACTCCGAATACGGCATCGGCCAGCGCGTCGAGACGCGGCGGATCGATATGTTCGATCACCTCGACCATCGCCGCTGCGTCAAAGCCGGCGAGACGCTTGTCGCGGTAGGTCAGCGCCCCATGGATCAGGCTGATCCGACGACGCTGGGCCTCGGAAAGCTCGTCGAGATGCAGCCGGTCGGCGGCAACATCGAGGTCCCGGCTCGACGCGTCGACGCCGAGAATCCGCTCGAACTGACGGTCCTTCATGAGGAGCCCGAGCAGTTTGCCCGAGCCGCAGCCGAGATCCAGCACCGACCTGGCGCCGCAGCGTTTGAGCTCGGCAGCGACCCGTTCCAAGCGTTCGTCACTGAGCCGCCGCTTCGGCGCGGCCGGCTCCTCGATAGGCCCGTCTTCGGCCAGCGAGCCGTCGATCGTTTCGAGTTGCTCCACGGCAAGCCGTGCCAACTTCTTCTGGTGCTTCAGGTAGCGCAGTGTGATGAGATCGCGCGCAGGATGCTGCGGCAGCCAGCCGTCGCCATGGCGCAGCAGCTTCTCGATCTCGTCGGCGTCGACCCAGTAGTGCTTCTCGTCGTCGAGCACCGGAATCAGCACGTAGAGGTGCGTCAGCAGGCGACTCAAGGTCGTCACCCCGTGTACCGTCACATCCCAATAGCGCCCTTCGCCGATGGGCATAGCGGTCAGGGTGTAGCCGAGCGGCCCGAACAGTGCAGTGGCAAGATCGATGCCGCCGCGGCACCGCAACGGCGCCAGTCGCGCCTCCAGCGGTATTGCCAGTTCCGCCAAATCTGCCCGGTGCTCCGATCGGCCGGCCAGGGCCGACGCAAAAACGCGGCGGAGCGCCACGCTCAGAAACGAAGAGACCGCGTAGGGCCGATCGTTCACATACTGGTCGAGCAGCCCCGTATCGCCCTTGGCACCGCGTCGACCGCGCACCAGCGCGACCGGATCGACGTCGAGCACCAGCGCGGCGGTGCAGCGCGCCGGGTTGGCCTCGGGATAGAAGACGTGGGCCGTGCCGAAAGGCAGCGAGAATTGCTGGTGCTTCTCCGGATGCTTGTGCAGCAGGAAGCCCAGATCGGTCGCCGGCTGGTGGGTTGTGGTCAAGGTGAGGAGCATGGGAAGGTTCTACCTTGAGAAGACCATGTGGCGGACGGCTGAAACTGCATCGTCTTCTCTCCCTCAAAGGGGCGCCGCCGAGGTCGCAGCTTTGCCGCGGCCGGTATAGACTGTCCACTCTCGAAGGGAGTTCCGCGTGCGCATCCGGCGTTTTCATCTCTGTGTCGCTGCGGTTGTGCGTCTCCTGTTCGTTGCATGGGCCGGCACGGCGCTGGCGCAGGAGCCCTATCCGACCCGCCCGGTCGAGATCATCGTGCCGTTCGCGGCCGGCGGCGGCACCGACCTGATCGCGCGGCTACTGTGCGACGGGCTCGGCCAGCGGCTCGGGCAATCCTTCGTCGCGGTCAACCGTCCCGGCGCCAACACCAATGTCGGCACCCTCGCGGCGATCCGCGCCAAGCCCGACGGCCATACCTTGCTGATGGCGAGCCTCGGGCTCGCGGCCAATCCCTCGCTTTACAGGAAGCTCGCTTTCGATCCGCGGCGCGACCTCGCCCCGATCGCGCTGATCGCCAATGTGCCGACCATCCTGGTGGTCAATCCGGCGCTGCCGGTGAACGCGCTGGGCGAACTGGTCGCCTATATCAAGGCGCGGCCGGGCGAGCTCAACTACGCCTCCTATGGCGTGGGCTCGAGCCCGCACCTTGCCGCCGAGCTGTTCCAGTCGGTCACCGGCACCAGCATCGTGCACGTGCCCTATGGGGGCGGCGGCCCCGCCGCGCTCGGCGTCATCGGCAACACCGTGCAGATGCTGTTCTCCAGCGTCGTTCCCGTGCTCGGCATGGTGCGCGGCGGCAGCGTCAAGGCGATCGCGGTGGCGTCGGAGCGGCGGCTCGCCTTGCTGCCGGACGTGCCGACCTTCAAGGAGAGCGGCGTCGACTACGCGACCGGCACCTGGTTCGGCATCCTCGCTCCGGCGAAGACCCCCGCGCCCATCGTCGCCCGGCTTCATTCCGCGATCGAGGACATGCTCCGCGATCCCGCCATCCGTGCCAAGCTGACCGAGCAGGGCGCCGAAGTCGCCGCCATCGGCCCGGAGGGGTTCGCGGACTTCCTGCGCGATGAAACGGCGCGGTTGTCGGCGGTGATCCGCCGCGCCAATATCCAGCTCGATTGACCAGGAGAAGCCCGTGAACGCCCTGCCCGACAAGCGCCTGACCGGCCGCATCGCCCCCGAGCGCATCCGGATGCTGGCGACGCCGCCGCCGCCGGCCGGCGCGGTCGCGCGCTTCAAGGCGATCGGCGATCCGACCGGGGTGATCTCCGACGCCATGGACGAACTCGGCATCCCCGCCGGCGTGATCGGCGCCTGCGTGCTCAGGCCGACCATTCCCGGCACCACCATGGTCGGCCCGGCGCTGACGCTGCGCAACATCCTGCAGCGCATCGATCCGCTGGAAGGCGCGCGCCAATGCCGTCAACCGGATGGCGGAATTCGAGGCGCACAACCTCGCGACGCCCGGCGACGTGCTGGTGATCCAGGGCGTCTCGGCGATCTCCAACATGGGCGGCATCTCCGCGCAGACCGGCAAGCGCCAGGGCGAAGCCGGCGCCGTCGTCATGGGCGCGATCCGCGACATCGCCCATTCCCGCGCGGTCGGCTATCCCCTGTGGGCGAGCGAGATCAGCCCGGTCACCGGCAAGTGGCGGCTCGAGACCGTGGAGATCAACGGCGCGGTGCAGATCGGCGAGATCAGGGTCGAGCCCGGCGACCTCGTCGTCGCCGACGACACCGGCGTCTGCTTCATCCCGCGCGCCCGCATCCTCGAAGTGCTCGAACTCGCCGAGCGCAAGGCGCTGGCGGAAGACGTGCGCTGCAAGGCGATCGACGGCGGCATTCCGGTGCCCGACATTTCGCGCGCGACCTATGGGGAGAAATAGGCGTGGCGAAATATGTCGTCGCCTCGGCCTGCGAGATTTCCCCCGGCGGCCGCAAGCTGTTCGAGGTCAAGGGCCGCAAGATCATCGTCTTCAATCTCGCCGGCGCGTTCTTCGCGGTGTCGGACCGCTGCCCGCACCAGGGCGGCCCGCTGTCCAAAGGCATCGTGACCGGCCTGGTGGAATCCCATGAGCCCGGCGAATACTGCTACAGCCGCAGGGGCGAGGTGATCCGCTGCCCCTGGCATTCCTGGGAATACGACATCCGCACCGGCAAGTCGTGGTGCGATCCGCGCCGCATCCAGGTGCGCAACTTCAAGGTCGATGTCGAATCCGGCGCGCGGCTGGTCGAAGGCCCTTATGTCGCGGAGACATTCGCGGTCAGCATCGAGGACGAATATCTCGTCGTGACCCTGTGAGCATGACCATGTGAGCGTGACCCTGTGAGCATGCGCGCGACGCTCCCCCTTTCGCGCGCACCGGCACATGATATAGCTTGGCCGGAAAGCGGGGGGACGTGCCGAAATCTCCACCCGTAACAGGCAGGCGCCATCGGCGGGCATTTCGACTACAACAGCCATCCCGGCGGCGCCGAATTCCGCGCGCCGTTCGATCGGATCATCGAGGAGAGGAAAGTCCATGTTCAAGAAAACGCTCGTCATTGCCGCTGTCGCGGCGCCGGTCGCGCTGGCGTCGGTTTTTTTGGCGCCGGTTCTGGCGCAACAGACCGGCATCAAGCGGACGCCGGTGCAGACCGTCGACTTTCCGGCCGGCTTCCAGACCGTGAGTGCGATTGCAGAAGTCCCGGCCGGCGGCTGCGCGGGCCGCCATACCCATCCCGGCGTCGAGAGCACCTATGTGATGGAAGGCGATATCACCGTCAAAATCGAAGGCATGCCGGACCAGCATCTCAAGGCGGGCGAGTCGTTCCAGATTCCGGTCGGCGCAAAGCATGACGCCTGCACCACCGCCGGCATGAAAGTGCTCGCTGTCTATATCGTGGAGAAGGGCAAGCCGCTCGCATCGCCGGCGCCGTAGCCGCCAAAACAATTTTCGATCGGGTTGACAGCTTTCATCGATCATGGCCGGGCTCGCCCCGGCCATTTCGATCATGAGGGCACGGTGCCTCGTTAATCGGGTGCCCCGTCGATCGAGATACGTGGGACAAGCCCGCGTATGACAGTTCGACGATTCCAAAAAAAGCGATCCTACGGCGCGAGCCTCACGCCCTCGCCCTCGGCTTGCGACACCAGCCGGCGCGCGTCCTCGGGCAGCAGATAGCGATCGGCAACGAGGCTTTCTGCCGCCTTCTTGATTGCCGCCACATAGGTTGCCTTGGACGGATAGCGCTCCTCGATGGAGAGCCTGGGATCGCCGGCATCCAACCGCTCCTGCCTGGTGCGTGCGAACGGAATGAAGCTTCCCTGCAAGGTGCAGAACCCGTCTTCGTAGAAGCTGCGGTTGAACAGGTTCCAGCCGGTATAGGTTCCGATCGGCACCTGCACGAAGACGTTGCGGATACCGCCGAGATCGTTGCCGTCGGCGTCGACCTGCGCCACCAGCGTGCCGTATTGCGCCGGTCCGACCTTGGGCGGCTCGACCGACAGGATGCCGGACGATTCCTCCGGGCGATAATCTTCGCCGTAGTCGTGAACGTGCAGAGGGTTGTGCAGCCGCAGGAACCTCGCCGGCGGCCGCGAAACATTGCCGTAAGTGTTGCCAGGGATCGGCGGGAAATGCACTTGGTCCGGCGCCACCAGGGTGCCGGCGGCGATCGTCGGCCGCGCGCTCGGCGGCGGTTCGACGCCGTCCTTGATCCAGGCCGTGAGGTTCTGCAGCAGCGCCCGCACCGTCCAGGTGTGCGGGTTGGGATTGGGCTGCTGCTGGCAGGCGCCGAACGGTTCCCGCGTGGCCAGCGGGAGTGCGGCCGCTGTGTGTTGCGTCGACGCCAGGATGTAGCTGCGCACGTTCGCCGGCTCGACCAGGTCGCGGATGCCGAGAGGGTCGGTGAAACCGAGCGATTGGCGCAGTTCCCACATTTCCAGCGCGGTCGCCGCGTGGACGATCTTCGGACAGGTGCCGGTCGCCGTGCAGCGGTCGAGAATGCCGCCCTTCGCTCCCGTCAGCGGATCGGTCTCGCTGCTGTAGGCGAACGGAAAACTGGCACCCGGATAGAGCCGATCGACCTGCTCGGTGCCGGCGGCGCGGCCGGGCTGGCCGAACCGTACGTTGAGCGGCATCAATCCGCCGCCGATGTGGGGAAACGCGCCGTCGAACACGATGCGGCCCTGCTCGTCGCGATTGTAGCCGAGCTGGATCAGCGAGCGCACGAAGCGGCCGCTCTGCGAGCTGCCCATCACGATCGTCCTGGCGTTCGCGATCAGCACCGGATTGTCATGGCCGGCATCGTCCTTCGCCTCGGCCTTGAGAAATGCGCCGAGGTCGCGCGCTGCGGCGAAGCCGAGGCCCAGCACCAGCGGGTCCTTGGCGCGGTAGGTTAGTTCGTAGAAACGGCCGATCTTGAAGCCCGCCGGATAGCAGATCCGCGTGTCGCTCGCGCTCGCCGGGCCGCCCTCCGGGCAGGCGCCGAACGACCATTCGGTATTGGGGATCGCCACCCGCGGCGCCTGCTCCTTGGCGCGCACCGTCAGCGTCGGAACGAAGCCGTCGACGAGCGGCGTCCTGTTGTCGGTGCTCACCGTCGGATAGGACGTGGTGGCGAGCGCCGTGAACCACCCGCTCGACAGGTTGAGCGTCGTGGTCGGCACGGTCGTCACCAGTTCGCTGCGCACGATGCCGTCGATCGCCGATCCGTCGGGATTGCGGGCGACCGGCACCGTCATGGTGGTGCGGTTGTTGCCGGCCGCGACGTCGGGCTGCCAGCCGAACCAGATCATGGTGTAGCCCTGCCGCTGCATGAAGCCGTCGCCGGCGGTGGCAAGACCATTGATGTCGGCGAGGGGGCCGCGCAGGTCGGCGTTGAACAACGCGAGCCCGCCCTTGTTGCCGCGGTTGACGATGTTGAAGAACAGCATGCCGTTGCTCTTGGAACGGTCGGCCGGCCGCACGATGTCGATGTCGGTGGCGTATTCGACCATGCCCCTGGCATTGCGCGGCGCGAGACTGATGTCCTGGATGCCGGCATTGGCGGGAGCGCGCGGATCGACCTCGCCGAAGGCCCGGCCGGTCAGCCGCTCAAAGGTGCCGGCCGCGCCGAAGCTCGCCCCGGCAAAGGCCGGCTCGGTCTTGGCGATCTCGATGCGCGTGATGCGCGCCTCGGCGGTCGCGGCGGCGAGCGCCGCCGTTCCCGCAACGGCAGCAAGCTTGAGCAGATTGCGCATGGTGCCTCCCTTCATGTTCAACGGCATAATCATGTTCGACGAACTCGTCCGCCAACAGTCGATTCAGTTTTCGATCCCCTCTCCCGCTTGCGGGGGAGGGTCAGGGAGGGGGCAATTCAACGGCACAGACTTGCTACGAGAGCCCCCTCCCCAACCCTCCCCCGCAAGCGGGAGAGGGAGCAAAAAGCCGTTCGATCAGCGAATTGAAGCAATAATTCACGGACGAGTCCAAAGACCATCGTCGCGGTTTTGCAATGTATCTGCAAACCAGATCAATCTGCGCCTACTTCGCCTTCTCCTTCCAGCCGTCCCAGGCACGGCCCTCTTCGCCGGGGTTCTTGTCGCGCAGCGCGCCTTCCTCGGGCGAGACGTAGTTGACCGGCCCGCCGAGACCGAGCGCAATCGTCTGCAGGCGCGCGTTCACTTCGGTATAGACGGCGCGGATGGTCGCGCGCTTCACGTTCGGCCCGACCACGACATTGCCGTGCCCGCGCATCAGCGCGACCGGCTTGCCGCCGAGCGTTGCAGCGAGCGCCTTCGCGAGCACGCCGTTCCGCACCAGCATGTCGGTGGTGCCGCCGGCGTCGCGGATTTCGAACACGGGGACGCCGACATAGAGGAACGAGGCGGTCTGGGACACCGGCCGCATCGGCACATTGGTGATGCTGAACGGGATAACCGCCGGCGAATGGCTGTGGATCACCGCATTCACATCAGGCCGCACCTTGTAGATTTCGCCATGGATGAAGCGCTCCAGGAACATGCTGCGGCCGTGCTGGTCGACGGGATTGGAATCGAGGTCGAACTCCATGATGTCGGAGGCCGTCACGTTCGCGGGCGACATCGCGCGCGAGATCAGATAGCGGTTCGGATTGGCCGGATGGCGGATGCTGACGTGACCATAGGCATCGAGCACCCCCTGATCGGCGAGGATGCGGTGCGCCGCGACGAGATCCGCGATCGCTGCGGCATCGACCGGGCCGCCCGAGGCAGGCGCCTGGGCCGCAGCGAAGTGGAGGCCGGCCACGAGCGATAGCAAGGCGATTGCGGCGATCCGCGCAAACACGCATGTCTATCCTCCCCGGATCGTTCGCGTTCCGCGCGAACATGATAATGCATCGAACAGATCGCAGAAGAACGCAATACGTGGCACCAGGAATTGACGTCTGTCCGCCACGTATGCCCGCGCCTGTTCGCGCCGCCCACATTGGTTCCCATATGGGCCAAAGAACCCGCTGCCGAATCCCTTCCGCGCGCACCGGCAATCGGTGTAAGTTCTGTCGACGAACGACCGGCGGGACGTGCCGACGTCCTGCGAATGGAACGGCAGCAATGCCTACGGCGGGCGACGGTTTGAAATCAGTTCGGCGGTGCCCGTCGGCTGAACGATCCGCAAAAGCGATCCAACGGCAAAAACGATCCAACGGGAGGACACCGTGAAATCATACCGAAAATCGATCTGTGCAATTGGAATGGCCGGCGCTTTGGTGATGGTCTGCAGCGGCGTCAAGGCGGCCGACCGTGCGAAATACCCGGAATGGAAGGGCTCGTGGGAGCGGTATGTCCCGCCGGTCTCCGTGGTTTCTCCGTCCGGTCTGCGCACGGCCGGGGGCCAGCCGTCGTTCGATCAGACCAAGCCGTGGGGACGCGGACAGGAGGCGCCGCTCACCGCGGAGTATCAAAAGGTTCTCGACGACAGCATTGCCGACCAGGCCAGGGGCGGTCAGGGCAACAATTTCGACCGCGCCCGCTGCATGCCCACCGGCATGCCGCATATGCTCACATTCGGACCGCTGGAATTCGTCGTCACCCCGGACACCACCTATATTTTGATCGGCACGCAGGCCCGTCGCATCTACACCGACGGCCGCGACTGGCCCAAGGAGATCGAGCCGAGCTATGCGGGCTATTCGATCGGAAGGTGGATCGATCAGGATGGCGACGGCGAGTATGACGTGCTCGAAGCTGAAACGCGCGGCTTCAAGGGGCCACGCGTCTACGACGCCAGCGGCCTGCCGCTCCACTTCGACAATCAGTCGGTTTTCAAGGAACGGATATACCGCGACAAGGCCGACCCGAAGGTCCTGCATGACGAGATCACGGTGCTCGACCATGCCCTGACGCGGCCCTGGACCGTGGACAAGAGATACGTGCACGATTCGAATCCGCATCCCGACTGGCGGGAGAGCGCTTGTGTCGAAGGAACCGGGTTGGTCGCCATCGGCAAGCAAATGTATGTCCTGCGCGCCGACGGTTTCTTGATGCCCGCCATGAAGGACCAGCCGCCACCGGATTTGCGATATTTCAAACTAGGAACGAAATGAAGCCGAGATTGGTGTCGGTGCGCGCTGCTTGACCAGGGCTGACGGGTCGATCAGGCGCCCGGTGCCGAAGCCGCCGGCGGCGCGTCCGACCAGACGGCCGAACGTCGGCGTTCGGCCATACTACTTCGACTTCTCCCGGATGAATTCTTCTATGTTGAATTCGCTTCCCTTCCCCATATCGAGCGAGCGAACGCCCTTGTCGAGTTCCTCGCGGAGCCACCGCGGTTTTTCGACGTGCGATAGCAGCTTCCGCCCGATCTGCTCCTGATCAGCGTCGGGAAGGGCTGCAACTTCCGCTATCGCTCGTTCGAGCATCTTGACCATCCCGGCAGTGTACCACACCGCGACCAATTGAAAACGCAACCGCTACCGACAGCACCCGCCGCAACCTGACGCCGATTCAGACAACCCTGCTGGCCGATCAGGCGCGCTACGCCTGAGCAGCCGGTGGCGCGGCCGCCGGCGGCGGCCCCGGCGGACGGGCGTCGTGAACCGGAAACGGAATCTTGATGCCGGCGTCGCGGAAGCGGCGCAGGATCTCCATCTGCAGGTCGGTCCTCACCGGCAGCGATTGCTCCACATTGGCGAGCACGCAGCGCAGCTCGAAATCGATCCCGATGTCGCCGAACCCCATGAGATAGACGGCCGGCGGCGGAGCGCGCAGGACTTGCGGATGTTGGGCGCCGCAGGCGAGCAGGACCTCGCGCACCTTCTCGGCATCGCTGTCATAGGCGGCCCGCACCTTGACGATGACGCGTCCCGTGGTGTTGCCGTGGGTCCAGTTCTTCACCACGCCGGTGATGAAGTCCTGGTTGGGGACGATCACGGAGGCGCGGTCGAAGGTCTCGATCTCGGTGGCGCGCACGCTGATGCGGCGCACCCAGCCCTCCTCGCCCTTGACCACCACCCAATCGCCGACCCGGAACGGCCGTTCGGCCAGGAGGATGAGGCCGCATACGAAGTTCGACACCACCGATTGCAGGCCGAAGCCGATGCCGACGGACAGCGCGCCGGCGATCAGCGCGATCTTCTGCAGGTCGATCCCGAGCGCGCCCAGCGCCAGGGCCAGCACGGCGATCAGGGCGACATAGCCGGACAACGCCGCGATCGAATTCTGCAGGCCGGCATCGAGCGCGGTGCGCGGCAGGAACTGGGTCTCCAGCCAGCGCTGGCCGCCGCGAACCGCCAGCAGCCCGACGAGAAGCACGGCGAGAGCCGCAAGCATATTGGTCGGCGACAGGCTGATGCCGCCGAGGGCGAAATCCCAGCTCGAAATCTGGAACACGCTGAAGATGTCCTCGGCGAACAGGCCCGAATAGCCGACCAGCAGCAGCACCGCGACCACGATCAGGACCAGCCGCACCACCGCCGACACCAGCGCCGTGACGAGTTCGAGCGCATTGGGCGACATTCCGAACAGCGCCGCGATCCGGCGCCCGCGGGGCGTGTCGGCGGCGACCACCTCGGTCGCGAAGGCATCGACGAACACGAGCGCGATCGTGAGCGCCCCGCCGATCGCCAGCACCGCAAGCAGGCGCACGGCGAGAAACACGGCAAAACCCACATAGCCCGCGACCAGGGCAACCGCCACCGCGACGGCGATCGGCCACAGCACGATCCGCAGCCACGGCAGCCGCGCGCCGGCCATGCCGGCGCTTTCGGCACGAAAATCGGCTTGAGCGGAACGCCAGAGCAGATGCATGGCGATGATGAGAAACACCAATGCGAACACCGCCCAGGTGGCAACCAGCGGCGCCAGCGGAGCGCCCGATGCGCGGTGCAGAAAGTTGAGAAAAAGCGCCAGTCCAAACGCCCCGGCGGCCCAACTGAGGTGCGCGGCATAGCTTTCCGCCGCCTGGTCGGCCCACGGGACGATGCGGCGCGCGGTTTCGCCGGGGGCGAACAGCGCGACCGCGACCCCGCGTCCGAACCCTGCCACCGCCGCGGCGACGGCGAGCCCGAAGCCGAGATCGGCGGCCGGCTGCGGTATCAGCATATAGTCTCGCAGCACCACCACGAACGCGACGGTCACGCCGGCCGCGGCGACGGCATGCGCGCACAGGATGACCAGCGCGCGGAGCGCCTTGTCGAAGCGCCGCGGCGCCGGCCGCGCGGTCAGCCGGCGTGTCCAATGCAGGGCGACCCAGGCGCCTGCCGCGACGGCAAACAGCGTGGCGAGCGCCGCCAGCACGCGCCCCGGCTGATAAGTGGCGCGGGCGACGGCCGCCCACGAATTCAAGATCGCGCCCACGGTGCGCGCCTCGCCCGGCACCGCGCCTGCCGCGTCCCGCCAGAAGCCGGGGTCGAACAGGTTGGCGCTGCGGGCAAACAGGCGATCGGCAAAAATCTGCCGGCGCCGGGCATTGATGCGGTCGGAGAGTTCGTCGGCGCGTCCCGCCAGGAGCCGCGCCTGCTTCAACGCCCCGTCGACCTCGCTCTGCGTGGCGGCGAGGCCGATGCGCTCGGCCGCAATGGTGGCATCCTCCGAGACGCCGGCGGCCGGAGCGGCGCCGAGCTGCGCCAAACGGTCGGTGATCAGCTTGAGGCGGGGTTCGAGGGTCACCGCGCGGTCGCGAATTTGGTCGCGCAACGGCGCCAGGCGCCCCCTGAGTGCGACAAGCTCGTCCTCGGTCCGGACATCGTCGTTGAAGCTGTGCGAGATATCGTCGAGCTCCGCCTTGAATGCATCGAGGTCCGCTGCAGCCGGCCTCTCCTCGGGGACCGGCACGCCAGCCTGGGTCGAGGCCGCCGGCTGGGGCGACGCCGCAGGTGTGGACGGGGCCGGCGGCTGTTGGGCGACGGCAGCGGCAGCGGCAAGCGCCAGCGCCGCCGTGATCAGTGCGGCGTGGCACCAGTGAAGGGGGGTGCGGCTAGGGCGGCGAGGCATGCCCGACTTTAGCAGGCGAATCGTCCGAGAGGAGCGGATGGTGGGTGGAATGGGTGCAGCCAGTCCTCGATCGTCATTATTATGGACCGGCATTCTGGACCGGCCCCGCAAATCCATGCTCGCTGCGCGGACAAGGTATGCGCCGCCTCGATCACCATCAAAACCGCGTCTGCGGCCGGAAAGTTCATGCCCGATGCGGCGCTCAGGGGACTTTTGACGCGATCATGATGTGTGTATGAAGCTTGCAGCCATGGGGCCCGGCGCTGAACGGCCGGGCATGGCACCCCCGCAGGTTGCACCTGATGACAATCTCGAGAATGAAAGTCCGCGACGGGGCCCAGCTCGCCTACGAAGTCCGCGGACGGGTCAAGGACGCCCCGCCGATCGTCCTCATCCATTCGCTCGGCATGGATCACACCTTCTGGAACGAGGTCGCCCCCGCGCTCGACGGAAACGACCGCGGTCCTCGCCTATGACTGCCGCGGCCATGGCCGCTCCGACAAGCCCGCCGGCCCTTATCGGGTCGAGGCCTTCGCCGACGATCTTGCCGACCTCCTCGATCATGTCGGCTGGCGCTCGCGCCATCGTCGCGGGGGCGTCGATGGGCGGCTGCATCACGCTGGCCTTTGCCGCGGCCTATCCGCAGCGGGCCGCCGGGCTCGGCCTGTTCGACACCACCGCCTGGTACGACGCCCCCGACAAATGGGAGGAGCGCGCCCGCACCGCCGAGACCAAGGGCCTCGACGCGCTGATCGAATTCCAGACCACCCGCTGGTTCACCGACGCCTTCCGCGCGCGCCGACAAAGATGTGCTCGACGCGAGCGTCGCGGTATTCCTCGCCAACACCGCCCAGGGCTATGCCGAGACCTGCCGCATGCTCGGCGCCTGCAACATGACCGCCGCGCTGCCGCGCCTGAACGATGCCGGCGCGCATCGCGGTCGGCGACGAAGACTACGCAACCCCGGTCGCGATGTCGCAGACGCTGCATCGCGGCATCGCCGGCTCGACCATGACGGTCATCCAGAACGCCCGGCATCTGACGCCGCTCGAATGCCCGCATGCACATCGCCGCGGAGTTGCGCAAGGCTTCTCGAAATGGTGCCGGCACAATGATCGTCAGCGGCGAGATCACCCTACCGGCGCCGCGCCAGACGGTGTTCGACGCGATGCAGAACGCGCCCTTCTTCGCGTCCTGCGTCGAGGGCGTGCGCGATCTCAAGGAGATCGACGCGACCCATTACGACGCCGTGCTGGAAACCAAAGTCGCCTATCATGAAGTTCAGCTTCAAGGTGAGCGTCGAGTTGACGAAAATCGTGGCCGCCCGATCGGATCGAAGCGAAGATCGAAGGCGCCCCGATCGGCGTGGTCGGCCGCTTCACCGCGATTTCGATCGACCGACCTCGCGAGGCCGGCGACGAAACGGTGGTCAAATATTCCATCGACGCCAACATCACCGGCAAGCTCGGCAGCATGGGCCAGCCGGTGCTCAAATCGAAGGCCAAGGAAATGGAAAAGGGCTTCGTCGAGAAGATGCGCGCGGCCTTCGCCGCCGGCGCGCGCGGGTGCCGGCCGCGTGACGCCGTTCGAACTCGCGGAGCCGGGAACGCTCGAGGAGGCGCTTGCAGCTCCTCGATCCCGACGACGCCGTCGGTGCGCCCGCTCGGCGGCGGCACCGCGCTGATGCTGATGATGAAGGCCGGCGTGTTCCAGCCGACGCCGCCTCGTCAGCCTGCGCAAGATCAACGCGCTCACGCGCATCGCCGTCGGCGCCGACGGCGGCCTGCGTCATCGGCGCGCTGACGCCGCTCTCCGATGTCGAGCGCTCCGCCGAGGTCGCCAAGCACGCCGGCGTGATCGTGCGCACCATGCGCCGGCTGTCCAATGTGCGGGTGCGCAATGTCGCGACCATCGGCGGCAATCTCGCCCATGGCGACCCGCATATGGACCTGCCGCCGGTGCTGATGGCGCTCGATGCCGGCATCGTCGTCGTCGGCCGCGGCGGCGAGCGCGTGCTCGCGGTCGAGAACCTGTTCGCCGGCTATTACGAGACCGTGCTCGCGCCGGGCGAGCTCATCACCGAGCTCCGCATTCCCGCCCAGGGCAAGCCGCCGCGCCGCCTACCTCAAGGTCACCACCGGCGCGGCCGACGACTGGCCGGCGCTCGGCGTCGCGGTGTCGCTCGAGGCCGACGGCAAGGCGGTGCACGACGGCGCGCGTCGTGGTCAGCGCCGCGACCGAGAAGGCGATCCGGCTCAAGGGCGTCGGAGCAAGTGCTCTGCGGCGCGACCATCGACGACGCCGTGCTGGCGCGGGCCGGGGATGCCGCGGCCGAAGAAGCGGAGACGGTCGCCGACGTGCGCGGATCGGCCGCCCTACAAGCGCGAGCTGGTGCGCGTCTATGTGCGCCGCGCGGTGCGCCAGGCCCTCGACGGACGAGACGGAACGGCGGAGCGAGCCACTGATGGCGACGACGACAGCGACGCCGGCGACGATTTCCGGCGGCCAGGTCGGCCGCTCGGTGCCGCGGCTCGAAGCCCGCGAGAAGGTCACCGGACGGGCCGAATACACCCACAATCTGCGGCTGCCGGGCATGCTGTTCGGCAAGATCTTCCGCTCGACCGTCGCCCATGGCCGCATCAGGTCGATCGACACCAGCGCCGCCGCAGGCGGTGCCGGGCGTCTACCGCGTCGTCACCTCGCAGGACGTGCGCAAGGTCATCCCGCACCCCTATTACGGCCCCGCCTTCCACGACCAGCCGATCCTCGCGATCGACAAGGTGCATTATGTCGGCGAGCCGGTCGCGGTGGTGCTCGCGGAAGATCCCCATGTCGCCGAGCAGGCGGCCGCCGCTGATCGTCGCCGAATATGACGAGCTGCCGGCGGTGTTCGACGAGGTCGAGGCGGCGCAGAACGACATCCTGGTGCACGACGAGCTCAAGCCGGCCGGCACCTTCGCCGACCTCAAGCACCTCAAGGGCGCCAAGGGCACCAACATCGCGCTCGATTATCAGCTGCGCACCGGCGACGTCGACGAGGCCTTCGCGTCCGCCGCAGCGGTGTTCGAGCACGAGTTCCGCACCCAGAAGGTGCTGCATCTTCCGTTCGAGCCGTTCGTCTCCATCGCCGATTTCAGGGACACGCGCCTCACGCTCTACACCGCCTCGCAGGGCCCGTCCTTCGTGCGCATCGAGATCGCCCGGCTGCTCGGCTGGCCGGAGAACCGCGTCCGCGTCAAGGTGCCGTTTCTCGGCGGCGGCTATGGCGCCAAGCTCTACATCAAGCTCGAAGCGCTGGTCACCGCGCTGTCGATGATCGCGAAGCGGCCGGTGAAGGTCGCGCTGCCGTTCGAGGAGATGTTCTACACCATCACCCGGCACCCCACGACGTTCCGCATCAAGAGCGCGGTCGACGCCGACGGCCGCCTCACTGCGCGCGCGCTGCGAGGTGTTCTGGAACGGCGGCGCCTATGCCGACATCGGGCCGCGCGTGGCGCAGAAGTCGGGGTTCACCGCCTCGGGCCCCTACGAGATCGACGAACGTGTCGATCGATTCCTACGCGCTCTACACCAACCAGCCGCCGTCCGGCGCGCTGCGCGGCTTCGGCGTGCCGCAACTGGTGTGGGCCTACGAGTGCCACACCGACATGATCGCGCGGGCGCTCGGGATCGATCCGCTGGAATTCCGGCGCCGGAACATCCTGCGCGAAGGCGGCAAGCACACCACCGGCACGTCCCTCAAGGACGCCGCGATCGAAAAGGTGCTGGAGCGGGTTGCCGAGCGGATGAACTGGGACCAGCCGTTCGACCGCGGCGGCGGCACGCTCAAGCGCGGCCGCGGGCTCGCGATCGCGATCAAGGCGGTGATCTCGCCGACCACCTCGGTCGCCATCGTCAACGTCAATGCCGACGGCAGCACCACGCTTTATTGCGGCACCGTCGACATGGGCCAGGGCTCCGACACCGCCATGGCGCAGATGGTCGGCGAAATCCTCAACCTCCCGGCGGAAGCGGTGAACGTGGTGCCGCGCGACACCGACGTGACGCCCTATGACATGGGCACGCTCGGCTCGCGCTCGCTGTTCCACATGGGCCATGCGGTGCGCCTCGCCGCCGAGGAGGCGCGCGACAAGATCGCGGCGATGGCGCGCGATCTCGGATTGCCCGAAGGCACCAACTATTCGGTCGCCGACCTGTTCCAGAAGAAGTACGGCATGCAGGCCGGCAACATCGTCGGCACCGGCGTCTACAAGCCCGACTATATCGCGCCGCAGCCGGGCACCGGCCTCACCACCAACGTGACGCCGTTCTGGATGGTGTCGGGCGTCGGCGCCGAGGTCGAGGTCGACACCGAGACCGGCCATGTCCGCATCGCCAAGCTCATCAACGTCTGCGACATCGGCAAGCCGATCAATCCGAAGATCTGCGAGATCGCAGATCTCCGGCGCGGCGATGATGCAACTCGGCTTCACCATGTTCGAGAAGATGCATTTCGACGGCGGCCAGGTCACCAACGCCTCGCTCGCCGACTACAAGATCCCCGGCATCCACGATCTGCCCGATCGTGATGGAGAACGAGACGATCGAGGCCTATCAGTCGAACGGCCCGTTCGGCGGCAAGGGCGTCGGCGAGGTCGCGACGTTCTGCGTGTCGCCGGCCATCGGCAATGCCATCGACGACGCCGTCGGCGTGCGGCTGACCGAATTGCCGCTCAACCCGGAATCCGTGCTGCGGGCGCTGCGCGCCAAGGCGAACCGCCCGATCGGAGACGAATGATGCGTCGCGCGCTCACACCGCTCGTCATTCCGGGGCGCCGCGCAGCGCGCGAACCCGGAATCCAGGCGCGCGCAGAGTGTCTGGATTCCGGGTTCCGCGCCTTCGGCCGCGCCCCGGAATGACGCCGTCGCGTGGTTTGCCGCCACGGAAACTTACATGACCGCCACCCGGACCATCTCCTTCACGCTCAACGGCGAGCCGGTGTCGGCGGACGATCGCGCCGCATCACACCCTCCTGGAGGTGGTGCGCAACACGTTCAGCCTGTTCGGCGCGCGGGAAAGCTGCGGCCAGGGGCTGTGCGGCTGCTGCACCGTCATCGTCGACGGCCGCGCGGTGTCGGGCTGCCTCTATCTCGCTGCCTTCGCGGACGGCACCAGGGTCGAGACGATCGAATCCCTCGACCAGCGACGGCAGTCTCGATCCGGTCCAGGAGGCCTTCATCGAGCATGGCGCCTTCCAGTGCGGCTTCTGCACGCCGGGCTTCGTGCTGATGGTCAAGCAATTGCTCGACGAGTATCCCGATCCCGACGACGACCGCATCCGCGACTATCTCGCCGGCAATCTGTGCCGCTGCGCCGCCTATCCGGAAATCATCCAGGCGGTGAAGGCCGCGGCCCGCAAACGGCAGGCCGGCCGCTCCGGATAGGCTTGCGACAACGGGAGAGCTGCCATGTCACAGGCCGTGATCACCGAGGAGGTGCCGTGGTATCGCCTGCTCGACCGCAGCCAGTGGAACACCTTGATCGCGTCCAATCTCGGCTGGATGTTCGACGGCTACGAGACCTTCGCGCTGGTGATGTCGGTCGGCGTCGCGCTGCGGCAGTTGCTCGAACCCGCCGCAATACGGCCAGATTCCCGTCTATGCCGGGACCTTGATCGCGCTGACGCTGTTGGGCTGGGGCATCGGCGGCCTGATCGGCGGGGTGCTCGCCGACTATCTCGGCCGCAAGCGCACCATGATGCTCGCGATCCTGGCCTACTCGGTGATGACCGGGCTCAGTGCGTTCGCCTGGGACTGGGTGTCGTTCGCGGTGCTGCGCTTCCTGGTCGGCCTCGCGATCGGATCGGAATGGGTGACCGGCGCGTCGATCGTCTCGGAGCTGTGGCCGGACAAGGCGCGCGGCCGCGGCGTCGGGCTGATGCAGAGCGGGCTCGGCATCGGATTTTTCCTGGCGTCGTTCGCCTGGCTGTTCGTCGGCGCGATGGGGCCGAGCGCGTGGCGCTACATGTTCCTGATCGGCGTGTTGCCGGCGCTGCTGACGCTGTGGATGCGCCGCGCCATCCCGGAATCGGAACGCTGGGAGCGCGTCAACGACCAGCGCCAGGCCGCGATCGAGCGCAAGCGCAGCGGCGCGTCGCTCGGCGCGCAGGACGAGGCGCTGGCGCGCTTCACCGTCGCCGACCTGTTCGCGGAGCCGGAAATGCGCCGGCGCGTGATCCTCGCCTTCGTGATGTCGCTCGCCACCACGTTCGCGTTCTGGGGCATCTCGGCCTGGATTCCGCCGTACATCGGCGCGGTCGCCGCCAAGGCCGGCCTGTCGAACCAGGCGTGGCAGAGCTATGCCGGCATGGCGCTCAACGGTTCGGCGATCCTCGGCTATGTCGGGTTCGGCTTCCTCGCCGACGCCTATGGCCGCAAGCCGGTGACGATCTTCTATATCGTGGCGTCGCTGGTGAGCGTGGCGGTGTTGTTCCTGTGGGCGCACGACCTTACCTTCATGCTGATCGGCGCGGGATTGTGCGGCATCTTCGTGTCGGGCCAATACACCTGGATGGCGGCGTGGCTGCCGGAACTGTTCCCGACCCGGATGCGGGCGACCGCCGCCGGCTTCGTGTTCAACACGCCGCGGCTGATCGCCTGGACCGGGCCGCTGATCTCCGGCTGGCTGATCACCCAGGCCGGCGGCTTCAGCCAGGCCGCGGTGGCGATCTCGATGGTCTATATTCTCAGCCTCGCGGCCGCCCCGTTCCTGCCGGAGACCAGAGGCAAGCCCCTGCCGGCATGAGGGAAGAGACTTGGCCGAAGATCGAGACTACATGTCGGAGATGCAACACGCGGCCCACAGGGCGATCCCATGATCGAGCCCATGCATGTCGAGACCGACGTGCTCGTGATCGGATCGGGCGGCGCCGGCATGTATGCGGCGATCGAGGCGGCGCGTAGCGGCAGCAAGGTCCTGCTCGCCGACCGCAGCCTGATCGGACGCGGCGGCGCCACCGTGATGGCGCAGATGACGGTCGCGGCGGCGCTCGGCGAGGAGACGCCCGACCACTGGAGCCATCATCTGCACGACACCCTCGAGGCCGGCCGTGGGCTGTGCGAGGAAAGCCTCGCCCGCCTGCTGTGCGAAGAAGGACCGCGAATGCATCCGGCAGATGGATGCCTGGGGCGTCGGCTGGGCCCGCAAGGACGGCCACATCGCCCAGGCGAGCGCGCCGGGCCATGACCGCCCGCGCTGTGCCTATGTCGACTTCCTCAACACCGGCCCCGCGGTGTCGAAGACGCTGCGCACCGTGGTCAACAGGACCGCCGGCATCCGCAAGGCCGGCGATCTCGTCATCATCGACCTCATCCGCATCGACGGCGAGGTCGCCGGCGCCACCGCGCTGCATCTCTCCAGCGGCAATGCCGTCACCATCGCCGCCAAGGCGACCATCGTCGCCACCGGCGGGCTGACGCGGCTCTACCGCCGCAACAGCGCGTCCGCCAACATGGGCGGCGACGGCTATGCGCTGGCGCTGCGCGCCGGCGCGCCGCTGATCGACATGGAGTTCGTGCAGTTCTTCCCGATCGGCCATCTCGCGCCGCGGCTGATCGGCATGGACCCGATCATGTGGGACCCGTTCCGCTACAAGCTCGGCGGGCGGCTGCTCAACGGGCTCGGCCAGGAGTTCACCTCGCGCTACGGCGTCGCGCGAAGACGGCGCCTATGTGCTCACCCGCGACCTCGCCACCTATGCGATCGTCAAGGAGGTCGAGGCCGGCCGCGGCTCGCCCCATGGCGGCGCCTATCTGAGCTTCGAGCATTGCCCGGAGGCGGCATTGCGCGAGGCGTTCGGGCCGGTGATCGATCGCCTGGCGGCGAACCACATCGATCTCACCAAGATGCCGGTCGAGGTCGCGCCGATCGCGCATTACCACATGGGCGGCATCGCGGTCGATGCGCGCATGGAGACCGGGATCCCCGGCCTGCTCGCCGCCGGCGAGGCGGTCGGCGGCGCCAATGGCGCCAACCGCCTGTCCGGCAACGCGGTGACCGAGGCGCTGGTGTTCGGCCGCCGCGCCGGCCGCAGCGCCGCCGAACGCGCCGCGCGGATCGATGCGCAGCCGTTCCGCCAGGAGGCCGCGCGCGACGCCATCGACCTCGCCACCGCCGGCCGCGACACCGAGCGGACCGACCTGCCCAATTCGGCGGAGATGATCCTGTCGCTGCAGGACACGATGGCCGACGATGTCGGGGCGTTCCGCACCGGGCCGAAGCTCGAACGCGCCATTGCCCGCCTCGATCGCCTCGCCCGCGACCTCGGCGACCGGCCGTTCGGCGACCGCGCCCCGTTCGACATGCAGCGCATCGACTGGCTCGACCTGCGCAACATGGTGCTGGTGGCGCGCACGGTGGCGCGGGCGGCGCTGCGGCGTGCCGAGAGCCGCGGCGCCCACCAGCGCGAGGATTTCCCGGGCATGCTGCCGCACTGGCGCGTCAACCAGGTGGTGCGCTGGCGCGACGGCGCCCTCGATCTCACGTCGGCACCGCCGGCGGATTTGGCGGCGGCGCAATGACCGTCACCGCACGCCTGAAGATCTGGCGCGGCTGCGGCGCCGAAGCCGGCGGGTTTGAAACCTACGAGGTGCCGTTCGAGCCGGGCCAGTCGGTGCTCGACGCGCTGCGCTGGATCCGCGCCCACCGCGACCCGACCCTCGCGATCCGGTTCTCCTGCATCAACGCCAATGCCTGCAAGGAATGCATGGTGGAGATCGACGGCGGCACCCACTACGCCTGCACGCAGCGCCTGGAGCCGCGCGAGATGACGGTCAAGCCGCTGTCGAACAAGGCCCTGGTGCGCGACCTCGTCACCGAGATCGCCCCGCCCGCGGAACGGTTCAAGGCGTAGGGCGGCACTCAAACTTCGCTGTCATCGCCTTGAGACGAGTTCACATTTTTTTTTCGATGGCATCAGTTACTATTTGTGCTCCGATAATTCACTTGGCGTGGTTCTGTCATCTTCATCGGGATAAAAGCCAATTCGGCGAGATATTTCAGTCGTCGCGTTGAGAAGGCTTACGCGGTCTAACCATTGACTAGAGCCCGACAGGAAATCGGTATATATTGTGACCCTGACGTTATCAGGCTGCCCAGCCCGCAATCGACCATCAATCGTGCAGTCGGTCGAGCCAATTTTTGCGCAACGACTCTCATATGTCCTGCAAGCCTCGCCAATCAGGGAGACTAATTGCCTCGCTTGCTGAATAGTGAAATCATAAGGACATGGGCCGGTTAACAACGTAATCTTATCTTTCGGCACTCTAAAACGCACCCCATTCGACACCGATATATAGTCCTCTTTGCTCATTCTATACAGAGCACTAAAGGCCGCCTTACAAGCCAACAGCCGGCTTTTGAATGTCATCATTCGGTTTGTCGTCTCGAGTGCGCGTAACGCCTTAAGGGCGATGCCGCGATTTGCATACCACTTTTCCTACCGGAAATCCCTAACCGTGGGGTGGCCCTTGCAGCCTCCGGCAGCCACTCAGCGTAATCGTAAAATGCAGCGCAATCGTAAAAATGCGCCAGCGGCAACCGGCTTTCGCTGAGGTCGCGGCGAGAGGCCGCGGTCGCTCGCACCCACCTTGTCGCGGAAAACCAGATGTGTTTTGTTGCCGCGCTCGCCGATGCGTTCGAGACCATCGATGGCATGACCGTGATCCTTCGTCGCCAGGCGAAACAGCGGTCGTGAACTCGCTTATTGGCGGTCCAACCCCCTCGCGTCGGATCGGGCAGGCAATGGGAGGACTAGCTATGCACAAGGCGTTGCGTTTTTCGTTGATGGCGTCGGCAACGGCGTTGCTGTTCGGCATGGCCGGCGGCGCGCAGGCGCAGCAGGCGCCGAATACGAGCTTCTTCGTCACCAGCACCCCCATCGGCAAGGGTGGCGATCTGGGCGGCTTGGCGGGCGCGGATGCCCATTGCCAGCAGCTCGCGGCGACGGTGGGCGCAGGCGGCAAGACCTGGCACGCCTATCTCAGCTCGCCCGAAACCCCGACCGCAAAGGGCACCAACGCCCGCGATCGGATCGGCAATGGTCCGTGGCAGAACGTGAAAGGCGTCGTCATCGCACAAAACGTCGACGATCTTCACAGCGCCAACAACAAGCTCAGCCGGGACACCGCCCTCACCGAACGCGGCAACATCGTGTCCGGTGTCGGCTACACGCCGGTCTGGCACGACGCTTTGACGGGCTCCGACCGCGAAGGCCGCGCCTTCCCCGGCAACATCAACATGACCTGCAACAACTGGTCGAGCAGCGAATTCGGCAAGGCGATGCTCGGCCATATCGACCGCACCGGCCTCGCCGACAATGACTACGCGCGGTCGTGGAATTCCTCGCACCAGTCGCGCGGCTGCAGCCAGGCCGACCTGATCGCCACCGGCGGCATGGGCCTCCTGTACTGCTTCGCGCAGTAACGAAATTCGCGTGAACATCCGAATCCAGGGAGAAAAGCAATGAACAGGACTTTGCGGTTGTCGATCCTCGCCTCCGCGGCGCTGGCGTCCCTCGGTTGGGCCGGCGCCTCGCAGGCCCAGCAGAACAATATGAGCTTCTTCATCACCAGCGTCGGGTCCGGCAAGGGCGGCGACCTCGGCGGCGTCGCCGGGGCCGATGCGCACTGCCAGCAACTCGCCGCGGCGGCCGGGGCGGGCGGCAAGACCTGGCGCGCCTATATCAGCACCAACTCCACTCCGGCGGCCCCGGGCATCAATGCCCGCGACCGCATCGGCAACGGCCCGTGGCAGAACGCCAAAGGCGTCGTCATCGCCAAGGACGTGAACGACCTGCACGCCAACGCCCAGATCAACAAGGCGAACGGGCTCAACGAGAAGGGCGAGCCCACCAAAGTGCGCGGCGACGCCGTCAACCAGCACGACATGCTGACCGGCTCGACCCTCGAGGGCCGCGCATTCCCGCCCAACCTCAACCTGACTTGCAACAACTGGACCAGCGGCAATTTCGGCAGCGCCATGCTCGGCCACAGCGACCGCGAAGGCATCGCCGACACCGTCTACCAGCACTCCTGGAACTCGGCGCACATGTCGCGGGACTGCACGCAGCCCGGCCTGGTCGCCACCGGCGGCGCCGGGTTGTTCATGTGCTTCGCCCAATAGCGAAGTGCGTTCCGGGCGGCGGCCGGCGTCGGTTGCCGCCCGGGTTGCGTTGTTTTCGTACCCTCTCCCGCTTGCGGGGGTACAATGATAGCCTGGAAAGTAGGCCACTTGGGAACGACGAAGCCGATTAGCCCTATTCAGAAATCCGACTTGGACGTTTGTGGAATAGGGACTTTAAAACCAAGGAAATCTTGGGCGTTGTTCTCCGCACAGATGACTTCCATGAGTGGCTGCTGCACACGCCGCCAGCGCTGCAGGCCTCGCCAGGGCATTGTAAAGACCCCCGGGTCGTCGACGTCGACCGAGACATCGACAGAGTTTCCGTCGGCTGACAATTTCCAGCGTTCGATCACATGCATCCGAGTGGTATGCGGCGTGCGGTAATTGTCGGCAAAGGTCCTGTCGGTTTGGCCAATGGTATCGATGACGAGGGTGTCCGCGCCTTCGTAATGGCCGACCGATTCTCCGTACCAGGACGGTTTGACGTTAGCCGAATGCGGCACATTCAGGTAGATGTGGCGCACCTCCGGCCCGGACTCCATGATGACCACAATCTCATTTGGCCGTTGATAGATGAAAAGTGGCGCGCCCACGACGTCGGTATCAAAAGTCGGAACACCGGCTGGCCAGCAACGTTCATGGGCACGGTAGGCCACTCCGCCGGCGAGCACCTCGTCGTTCGTTTTTTTCATCCCCGGCCTCACCCAATCCTGCAGAATCGGATTGGAGAGATCGGCGACGCGGTAGGTTGGAACTCCGCGACCGGGAGGCACGTAAGGATGGGCTTTATCGAAGGTGATGGGCCCCCCCGGCCCGCCCCCCGGTACCGCGATCAGGTCGTCGACACCAAAGGTGCGGTCAAGCTGCCAACCGGTCCTGTCGTCCGTGGCGAATATCGGAATGGCCGACTTCCCAACGGCATCGACCGCCAAGCCGGCACCCGTCGTCGACAAGAAGGCCATCAAGCATGTCAAACTTAATCTGGACATGTTTCCCCACAGAACTGAACTCTGTCCCCGATTAGGATAAACCTACTCAGACGACGGTTCAATCGGCAACCCGAAGCGGCCCTCCGGCCGAACACGTAACACGTCCACGCAAGCGGGAGAGGGAGCAAAAGAGCCGTTCGATTACGCGCATTGAAGCGACAACTTACGAACGACTCCCAAGGTGACGGCAATCACGGTCACGACCGTTTGGCGTGCCCATGGCGATCATGCGCATGGGGATGCGCGTGGGGATGCTCGTGCGAATGGCGATGATCATGTGAATGCGCGTGCCCGTGATCCCCGTGCCCGTGCTCCCCATCCTCGTCATGCGCGTGATGATGCAGCCGCTGGCGCGGACGCGGGCCGCGCGGATCCTCGCTGAACACCAGCGATTTGATGGTGACGGGCACCGTGTTCGAGGGCAGGCGGATGCGGCCGAGGTCGATGTAGTCGAAATCCATCAGCATGACGCCGTCGATGACCAGGATGTCGGTCTCGACGCCCTGCTCCTCGTGCAGGATCGCGCCCAGCGTCTGGGCGACGTCGCCGTCGAGCATGACGTAGATCGCCTGGCGCGCCGCAATGCGGGCGGCGAGGCCGCGGCTGATGCCCGCGGCGAAGGCGGCGAGCCGCTCATAGGCCGGCGGTCCCTGCCAGCGCAGCGCGAGGGCGACCTCGCGGTCGTCGTCGACACCGAAGGCGGCGAGATGGGCGCGGATCGCCTGCGCCAGCGCCTCGGGGTCGATGTCGCCGGCGCTTTCGAAGCCGGGCTGCAGCACCTGCAGATTGCGCCGCGGCAGCAGCGCGCCGGGATTGGAGATGTAGCTCGTATTGCCGGAGAGCTGCACGCTGTATTCGGAGGCGCCCAGCGCGGTGGCGCGGATGCATTCGCCCGCCGGCAGCAGCGGCCACGGCAGCGCCCCGGCATCGATCCGCCGCCTGATCGCGCGGCCGAGCCTGCGCCCCATGTCGCCGAAATCGCGGTCCTCGCGGCCATAGACATATTCCCCGACGCCGCCGGAGAACATGACGCCGTCGACGGCGCCGAAATCGGCGATCGGGTCGGTGAGGTAGAGATGGCCGATAGCGGGCGGCAGCGGCCGCGCCGTCAGCGCGGCGATAAGTGTATCGGCCATGCCTTCCGCGACGGCGTCGAGATCGGCCGGCGCGGCCGTGTCGCCGCGGTCCCAGGCAAAGCCGGCACGCCCGGCGTGATATTTCCCGGCCGGATCGAGCCGGACGATGCGGCCGGCCTCGACCACCTGGAGCCGGCCGCCCACATGCACCGCTGCGGTGGCGACGACCTTGCCATGCGCGACCACGGCGAGCTTGGTGGTGCCGCCGCCGATGTCGATGTTGAGGATGCGCTGGTGCGCGGCGCTGGACAGCGTCGCGGCGCCGGAGCCGTAGGCGGCGAGCATCGCCTCCATGTGATGGCCGGCGGCGGCGCAGACGAACTCGCCGCCCTTCTCCGCCACGATGGCGGCGATCGCCTTCGCATTCTCGCGCCGCAGCGCCTCGCCGGTGAGGATCACCGCGCCGGTGTCGATGGCATCGGGCTCGATGCCGGCGGCATGGTAGGCTTCGTCGATGATGGCGCCGAGCTTGGCCTCGTCGATGTGCTCCTCGCTGCGATAGGGCGTGAGCGCAACGCCGGACTGGAACAGGGTTTCGCGCGACACCACGAAGTAGCGGCTCGACAGGTCCTCGCCGAGCCGGCGCAGATGGATGCGCGAGAAGATCACCTGGGTGCCGGACGAGCCGATGTCGATGCCGACGCTGGTCAGGGTCACATGGTCCTGGATCCAGATCGGATTGTCCTCGAGCGCGCCGTCGTCGGGGAAATCGTGGTCGTGATCGGCGGTGCCGTCATGGGTGTGCGCGAGGTCGATGCCATAGACATGGTCGGTCAGGGTATGACCCTTCTGCGTGGGATCATCGGCGGGCGGCATCGCGGTCTCCGGCGGGGCCAGGGCGGGGCCAAGGGGGGCAACGAGGGGCTTGCCTAGCACGGGTTATGCACTTATTCATCAGTCATCATACGTTTTGCCGAACGGGAGATTTTGATGAACCGTATCGCGCCGCGGCCCGCCGCTGCTTCGCTCGCCCGCATCACGACCATCGCCGCTGCGACCATCGCCGTCGCGACCATCGCGCTCCCGACCATCGCCTCGGCGCATCCCGGCCATGACGGCACGCCCGGCTTCATCCACGGCTTCCTCCATCCGCTGGGCGGCCTCGACCACATCCTCGCCATGGTGGCGGTCGGCCTGTTCGCGGCGCGCCTCGGCGGCCGCGCGCTGTGGCTGGTGCCGGCGAGCTTCGTGGTCACCATGGCCGCGGCGGGCGTCGCCGGCATGGCCGGTTTCGCGCTTCCCTATGTGGAAGCCGGCATCGCGCTTTCGCTCCTGGTGCTCGGCGCCGCCATCGCCCTGGAGACGACCATGCCGGTCGCCGCCGCCATGGGCCTCGTCGCCTTGTTCGCCGTCTTCCACGGCCACGCCCACGGCGCCGAAATGCCGGAGACGATGTCCGGCCTTACCTACGGCGCCGGCTTCAAATTCTAATACGCTTGTTTACTTTTTCTGCATGCTTTTTCAGTTTGTCTGCTGCATAAAATGCAATGCCGGCGGGGCGCCGCCCGCCGGCATTGCATTTTATGCAGCAGACAAACTGAAAAAGCGTGCAGAAAAAGTAAACAAGCGTATTAGAATTTGAAGGGGTCGTCTCAAAAGCGACGGTCGGGAATTAAAGGGTTTATCTGCATATTAGACAGTGCATATTGGACTAATTAGCATTTAAATTTTGCAGCCTACTTTCTTTTTTCTCTTTTTTCTTTTTTGTCTATTTTAGTTTAGTTTATATTGTGGTCAATACGCTACTCTAAACTGTTGATATTTGCTGCCTACTCTTTATTATACTATTTTCGTTTAACCTATACGATTTGCCTGAAGTTTGGATAACTTTCAATAGTGAAATGCGGATTCTGAGATAAAAATATAAGAAAAACTCGTAAAACTTGTGGCTCTCGAGACGACCATAACTATTGAATTAAGTGGGCTAGCGCGCAGCCTGTGACAACAGCTGAAATTTCGCA
>CAVVCE010000016.1:0-96356 GCA_963746235.1 uncultured Alphaproteobacteria bacterium | reverse complement strand
AACCACTCGGCGGCGCGCTTGACGCTGAGGTCGGCGGCGGTGCCGATGTCGCGGCCGGCGATCTTCACCGCCAGCGCTTCCGGCTTGAGGCGGCGGCCGTTGCAGGCGCTGCAGGGGATATCGGTGAAATACTTCTGCAGCTCCTCGCGCGCCCATTCGCTTTCGCTCTCGCGGAACCGGCGCTCGAGATTGGTGATGACGCCCTCGAACGGCTTCTTGGTCTCGTAGGCGCGCAGGCCGTCGTCATAGACGAAGCGGATGGTGTCCTCGCCGGAGCCGTAGAGGATGGCGTCCTGCACCTTCTTGGACAGGTCCTTCCATTTGGTGTCGAGGGTGAACTTGTAGAATTTGGCGAGCGCTTCCAGCGTCTGGGTGTAATAGGGCGAGGTCGAGCGCGACCACGGCGCGATCGCGCCCTTGCGCAGCGTCGCGTTGCGGTCGGGGATGACGAGATCGGCGTCGGTCTTCTGCTCGAGGCCGAGCCCGCCGCAGGCCGGGCAGGCGCCGAACGGGTTGTTGAAGGAAAACAGCCGGGGCTCGATCTCCGAAATGGTGAAGCCGGACACCGGGCAGGCGAATTTCTCCGAGAACATGATGCGGTTGGCGTCGGAAGCGGCCACCGTCGCGAATTTTGTCTCTTTGCCCGCAGCCTTCACCTCTCCCCGCTTGCGGGGAGAGGTCGGATCGCCTTGCGATCCGGGTGAGGGGGCCTCTCCGCGAGTCTGAGCCGGTGAAACGGCCCCCTCACCCCGACCCTCTCCCCGCAAGCGGGGAGAGGGAGAAGCATGGGGTCCGGCCTGCCTGAGTATCGGCGAATTCCACCACTGCGATGCCGTCGGCGAGCTTGAGGGCGGTCTCGAAACTCTCCGCCAGCCGTTGCGCGATATCCGGGCGGACCACCACGCGATCCACCACCACGTCGATGTCGTGGTTGAATTTCTTGTCGAGCGCCGGTGCGGCGGCGATCTCGTGGAACGTGCCGTCTATCTTGACGCGCTGGAAGCCCTTCTTGAGGTACTCGGCCAGTTCTTTGCGGTATTCGCCCTTGCGGCCGCGCACCACCGGCGCCAGCAGGTAGAGCCGCGTCCCCTCCGGCAGCGCCAGAACCCGGTCGACCATCTGCGACACCGTCTGGCTTTCGATCGGCAGGCCGGTGGCCGGCGAATAGGCGATGCCGATGCGCGCCCATAAAAGGCGCATGTAGTCGTAGATCTCGGTGACGGTGCCGACCGTGGAGCGCGGGTTCTTCGAGGTGGTCTTCTGCTCGATGGAGATCGCCGGCGACAGCCCGTCGATCTGGTCGACATCGGGCTTCTGCATCATCTCCAGAAACTGGCGCGCATAGGCCGACAGGCTTTCCACATAGCGGCGCTGTCCCTCCGCATAGATGGTGTCGAAGGCGAGCGAGGACTTGCCGGACCCCGACAGGCCGGTGAAGACCACGAGCCGGTCGCGCGGGACTTCCAGGTCGACATTCTTGAGATTGTGCTCGCGGGCGCCGCGGATCGAGATGACCCGGCCGCCGTCGAGATTGCGGCGCGGACGGTTGTCGAACAGGTCATTCATGCCCGGGTTCCGGCTGATCTCTGTGCTTCGTCGCGTCGCGCAAACCGTCCCGGTCCGCCGCATACCGCGACGACGAAACCGGGGGAGGGGAGACACGTCATGCGCCCACGCCTGGGCCGGCGCCCCCTGCCGGCGGAAAGTAGTGACTATGGGCGCACTTCGCCAGTGTCCGGCGCACTCCGACGCCTTCTTGGACGCCTTCTTGCACCGGGGATGTGGACAAGTGGTGGCAGGGAAGGCGACTTTCGCGGCAAAGCCGGGTCGGTTAGGTTGGCCAGGATCAAAAAGTCATCAGTGGCAAGAAGTCATCGGTGCGAGTCATCGGCGGCAAAGAGTTATCAGTGGCAAGAAGCTATCAGTGGAGGATCCAATGAGGAGAATTGGCTTGCCGCCGGCGCGCGCTGGCTTGGCGATGGCGGCGGTGGTGCTGACGCTGACGTTCATGGCCGCCCATGGGGCAGCGGCGCAGGGATACGGCGTCGTCACCAGGCCCAATGTGCAATATGTCGAGCACGACGGCGTCAAACTGACTGGGGATTTCTACGCTCCGAAGGGGCTCGACAAGGCGCCGGTGATCATCGCGGTCCATGGCGGCGGCTGGCAGGCCGGAAGCCCCGATGCCTTCAAGTATTTCGGCCCGTACCTTGCCCGCAACGGCTACGCGGTCCTTGCCATCCGCTACCGGCTGTCGAAGCCGGGGGTGAGGAGCTATCCGGCCTCGACCTACGACGTGAAGGCGGCAATCCAGTTCGTCCGGGCCAAGGCCGCCGACCTCGGGGTCGATCCCGCACGGATTGGGTTGCTGGGTGCGTCCGCAGGTGCCCAGCTCGTGTCGCTGGTGGGGATCGCCGCAAACGAGCCCCAGTTCTCGACCCGATATCGCGACGATCCCAACGCGGCGGTTTCGTCCGACGTCAAGGCTGTCGTCTCGTTCTATGGCGTCTACGATATGCAGGCCCAGTGGGAGCACGATCTCTTGATCCACCCCGGAGACTCCATCACCGAAAAGTACCTCGGGGTGCCCGCCTTCAAGGACCGCCGGGTGTATTTCGAAGCGTCGCCGGCCGCCTATGCGACGGTCGACAAGAGCCGCACGCGCTTCATGCTGATTCACGGCAAGGAGGACGACATCGTCGATCCCAGGCAGGCGACCGATTTCCTCGCCTTGCTCAAGCAGGCCGGGTTCAATGCGAGCATTGCCCTGGTGCCGGGGGCCGGGCACGGCTGGCTCGGCGAGCCCATGGACGATCCCGCAAGCTTCATCTCGATGGTGTCGCCGCGGGTGCTGCGGTTCCTGCAGTCGGCGCTGTAAGCGGCCTGAAAAGGCTAAGCGGCCGACTGGGGCCGGCGCAAGCGCCGGCCCCGAGCTTCAATCGCACCCAAGGCCCCCGCCCCCTCGACTGAAACTCCGATCATGTTTACCGCTTTATGGGTGCAAGTGCTGTCACCCCGCCGCAACATGCCGCGAGCATTTGCTGGTGCCTGAAGCGGGGATGCATGAAGTGGGGATGCCTGCCGATCGCGGTGGGCTCGGCGGCAAAAGGACTTGCGGGCAGTACCGGCGCCTGCTAGGAACAAATAGAGAACTTTTGGAGAAGGCAACGGCCTCCGGCTTGTCTGTGGGTAAGCCTGCGATCCCGGCCGCCGGGGGCTCGCCCTCACATCGGCTTTGGCGCAGGGTGCTGCTTGAAACGGAAGCTTTGCAAACCGAAATTTGCAAACGGAAATCGTGCAAACGGGAAATCTGCGGAGAGCGGTCATGGCAGGCAGCGTCAACAAGGTCATCCTGGTCGGCAATCTCGGTGCTGATCCCGAAATCCGGCGCACCCAGGACGGCCGGCCGATCGCCAATCTCAGGGTCGCGACCACGGATTCCTGGCGCGACAAGACGAGCGGGGAGCGCAAGGAACGCACCGAGTGGCACCGCGTCGTCATCTTCAGCGAAGGCCTGTGCAAGGTCGCCGAGCAGTACCTGAAGAAGGGTGCGAGGATTTACGTCGAAGGCTCAGTTGCAGACGCGCAAATGGCAGGACCCGCAGGGCCAGGACCGCTACTCCACCGAGATCGTGTTGCAGAACTTCAACGGCACGCTCGTCATGCTCGACCGCGTGGGCGGTGGCGGCGGCAGTATTCGGGCCGGACGAGGGCGGCGGATCCGATTTCGGCGCGAGCTCGGGCGGCAGCCGCCCCAGCGCCCCCGCGCGCCAGCCAGCCATGGCCGGTGCCGGCCGGCGGGAAGACATGGACGACGAAATCCCGTTCTGACGGGTACTCCATTCCGCCCTCTCCGCGTGCGGATCCGTAGCCCGGGCGAGCGGAGCGACCCCGGGGCGGCTTCGCGGTGCGCACCGCCGTTCCCGGGGTCGCTCCGCTCGCCCGGGCTACTGCGTTGCGGAGGGAATTGCGGGCCGCAGTCCCCTCCCCAGCTCTCCCCCCGCAAGCGGGTCGCACGCGGGGGACGGAGTCCAGGATTGCATCGGAGAGACCTCCATGAAAGCTGCCATCCTCGGTGATGCCGGCATCGAGATCGGCGATGTGCCGAAGCCGGCGCCCAAGCCCAACGAGGTCCTGATCCGGGTCCGTGCCACCACGCTCAATCGGGCCGACCTGCTGGTCGCCTCCGGCCACCAGCACGGCCCGGTCGGCGGCAAGGGGCGCGCGCATCGGGCTCGAATGCGCCGGCGAGGTCGAGGCGGTCGGCAGCGAGGTCGAGGGCATCAAGCCGGGCGACCGCGTGATGGGCTCGGCGCCGGGCGCGCATGCGGAATATGCCGTCACCGACTTCGTGCGGCGTGCATCGCATTCCCGCCAACAACATGACGTTCGAGCAGGCCGCCTGCTTTCCGGTCGCGCTGCAGACCATGCACAATGCGATCGTCACCGCCGGCCGCCTCAAGCGCGGCGAAACGCTGCTGATCCAGGGCGCCAGCACCGGCGTCGGCCTGATGGGCCTGCAGATCGGCAAGCTGATGGGGGCGTCGGTGGTGATGGGCACCTCGACCAATCCGGAGCGGCGCGCGCGGCTCGCGGAATTCGGCTGCGATCTCGCGCTCGACTCGCGGCGATCCCGGTTGGCCGGAGCAGGTCAAGCAGGCGACCGGCGGCAAGGGCGTCGACCTGATCGTCGATCAGGTCTCCGCAGGCGTCGCCAACCAGAACCTGCGAGGCGGCGAAGATCCTCGGCCGCATCGTCAATGTCGGCCGGCTCGGCGGCATGACCGGCGAGTTCGACTTCGACCTGCATGCGGCCAAGCGCATCGACTATATCGGCGTCACCTTCCGCACCCGCAGCCCGCAGGAGGTGCGCGAGATCGTGCGGCTGATGCGCGCCGACCTGTGGCCGGCGGTCGAATCCGGCAAGCTGTACGCTGCCGATCGACAAGACCTTCCCGCTCGAAAAAATCGCGGAGGGCTTGGAGATGATGCGCGCCAACCGCCACTTCGGGAAGATCGTCATCACGACGTGACGCGCGAGGGTGATCGCGTCGTTACCGCGCCGTGACCCATCTTGCCGGGCCAGCGGGAACAGAGCATTGTGCCGCCGGTTCGCATCTGGCTCTCAAAAAAATGCGAGGGAGGACAGGCATGACAGAGCAGGGCTTCGGCCGGCGTGATTTTCTCAAGGGCGCGGTCGTCGGCGGCGCTGCCGCGGCCACCGAGCCTCGAGATTCCAGGGCGCGCAGGCGCAGCAGCCCTCGCCGTCACCCGCGCTCGCCGTCACCTGCCGCGGGCTATGAATTCCTCAATCTCGACGAGGCGCCTTCGTCGAGGCGCTGGTCGATCACATGATCCCGGCCGACGAATTCACGCCCAAGGGCACCGACCTCGGCCTCAATGTCTTCATCGACCGCGCGCTGGCCGGCGGCTGGGGCAAGGGCGAGCGGCTCTATATGCCAGGGTCCGTGGAAAAAGGGCGTGCCGAGCCAGGGCTATCAGCTTCCGCTGGTTCCCGCCGAGCTCTATCGCGCCGGCATCGACGCGACCAACGCCCTTTGCCGCAAGACCTATGGCAAGGCGCTTCGACCGCCTCGACGCCAAGCAGCGCGAGGAGGTGCTGGTCGGCCTCTCCACCGGCAAGGTGACCTTCGCGGACGGCCTGCCGGTGCGGGACTTCTGGACCGTCGCTCTACCAGACGGTGATGGAAGGCATGTTCTCCGATCCGATCTATGGCGGCAACCGCAACAAGGCGGGCTGGCGCATGATCGGCTTCCCCGGCGCGATCGCGGTCAATCGCGAGAACGTCGAGAAATTTCGCGACAAGCCGTTCCCGACCGATCCGGCCGGCATTGCGGATTTGAGCTGAGGAGGGACGACATGGCCACGAAATTGAAGGAAGTCGATGTCGTCATCGTCGGGCTCGGCTGGACCGGCGGCATCCTCGGCAAGGAACTGGCCGCGGCCGGATTGAAGGTGGTGGCGCTCGAACGCGGCGCCATGCGCACCACCAGCGATGACTATTCGCTGCCCAATATCCGCGACGAGCTGCGCTACGTGGTGCGCCAGGATCTCATGATGAACACTGCGCGCGACACCCTTACGGTGCGCAACGATCCGTCCCAGGAAGCGCTGCCGATGCGCCGGCTCGGCTCGTTCCTGCCCGGCGAGGGGGTCGGCGGTTCCGGCGTGCATTGGAGCGGTCACACCTGGCGCTGGACCGACATGGAGTTCAAGGTGCGCTCGCTCTACGAGGAGCGCTACGGCAAGAGCTTCATTCCGGACGACATGACGATCCAGGACTGGGGCATCACCTATGACGAGCTCGAGCCCTATTACGACAGGTTCGAATACACCGCGGCCATTTCCGGCAAGGCCGGCAATCTGCGCGGCGAGATCCAGCCGGGCGGCAATCCCTTCGAGGCGCCGCGCGCCCGCGAATATCCGCTGCCGCCGCTGACCGGCATCCTCGCCAGCGAGATGTTCAGCGCAGGCCGCGCGCAACCACGGCTATCATCCGTTCCCGCGGCCGTCCGCCAACGCGTCGCGCGCCTACACCAATCCGGACGGCGCGAAGTTCGGCGCCTGCCAGTATTGCGGCTATTGCCAGCGCTTCGGCTGCGAGGCGAATGCCAAGGGCAGCCCGCATGTGGCGGTGATCCCGACCGCGCTGCGCAATCCCAACTTCGAATTGCGCACCCATTCCTGGGTCATGAAGGTGAACAAGGACTCCGACGGCAAGCGCGTCACCGGCGTGACCTATACCAACGTGCTCAACGGCGAGGAATTCGAGCAGCCGGCCGGCATGGTGCTGCTGTGCGCCTATGCCATCAACAACGTGCACCTGATGCTGCTGTCGGGCATCGGCGAGGCCTACGATCCGGTCGCCCAGAAGGGCGTGATCGGCAAGAACTACTGCTACCAGACCGGCGCCGGGGCGACGCTGTTCTTCGAAGGCCGCCACTTCAACCCGTTCATGAATGCCGGCGGGTCGAACGCCACCATCGACGACTTCAACATCAACTGGACGTTCGACCGCGGTCCGCTCGGCTTCGTCGGCGGCTTCAGTGTCGCCGGCGGCTTCAACACCGTGCTGCCGATCGGCTACCGCCCGGTGCCGAGCGGCACGCCGCAATGGGGCACCGCGTGGAAGGCGGCGACCTCCAAATGGTACCAGACGGCGATGCAGATCGGCGCCAGCGGCAGCGTGATGGCCAACCGCTACAACTACTTCGACCTCGACCCGACCTATCGCAATGCGTTCGGCCAGCCCTTGATGCGCATGACGTTCGACTACAAGGAGAACGAGCACAAGATGGGGCGGCACGCCGCCGAACTCATCAACACCATGGCGCGGGCCATGAACCCGACGCGGCTCAACCCGGCGGTCGCCCGCACCGACCCCTGGACGGTGGTGCCGTATCAGAGCACCCACAACACCGGCGGCACCATCATGGGCACCAACCCGAAAGCGAGCGCCGTGAACAAGTATCTGCAGAGCTGGGATTGTCACAACCTGTTCGTGGTCGGGGCCAACGTGTTCCCGCACAACTCCTCCTACAACCCGACCGGCCCGGTGGGCGCACTCGCCTATTGGACCGCGGACGCGATCAAGAACAGCTATCTCAAGAATCCCGGCCCGCTGGTGTCGGCATGAGGGGTGGGGCGATGGGACGGATGATAGCGGCGGCGCTGTTGGTTGCGGCGGCGGGAGCGGCGCGCGCCGATGGCGACGCCGCGCGCGGCGAGAAGCGCTTCGAGGAATGCGCGACCTGCCATTCCACTCAAGCCGGCGTCAACGGCGTCGGACCGAGCCTGCACGATGTGTTCGGACGCAAGGCCGGCGGGCTCGATGATTACCGCTATTCGCCGGCGATGAAGCGCAGCGGCATCACCTGGACGCCGCAGGCGCTGGAGACCTTCGTCGCCGATCCGCAGAAGGCGGTGCCCAACAACCGCATGCCGTTCGCCGGAATGCCCGACGCCGCCGACCGCGCCGACCTGATCGCCTATTTGGAGAAGGCGGCGAAGTAGAGCGCTCGAGGCACCGCCGCGATTGACGGAGGCAATAGCGCCATGGCTCCATTTCGTCATCTGCTCGCCGCCGTCGTCGCGCTCGGCATTTCTGCCGCGGCGGCGCAGGCGCAGCCCTATCCGACCCGTCCGATCAAGCTGATCGTGCCGTTCCCGCCGGGCGGGCCGGTCGACGTGATGGCGCGCGTCGTGGTCCAGCGGCTCTCGGCCGGGCTCGGCCAGGTGATCATCGACAACCGCCCCGGCGCCGGCGGCACGCTGGGCTCGAAGGCCGCGGCGATGGCCGAGCCCGATGGCTACACGCTTCTGTTCGGCAGCTCGACCACGCTCGCCGCGGGGCCGTCGCTCTACCGCAATCCCGGCTACGACCCGGTCAAGAGCTTCGTGCCGGTCGGCATGATTTCCAGCGTGCCGTTCGTGCTCGCGATCGCTCCGCATGTTCCGGTCGCGCACCCTGGGCGACCTCGTCACCTACGCCAAGGCCAATCCGGGCAAGGTGAACTTCGGCGCCCCGACCGGCACGCTGCCGCATCTGACCGGCGAGATGCTCAAGATGCGCGCCGGGATCGACATCGTCCACATCCCCTACAAGGGCGCGGCCACCGCGATCACCGACGTGCTGTCGGGCCAGATGGACATGGCGTTCGAGCCGATCTCGGTGATGGTCGGCCATGTGCGCGAGGGCAAGGTGATCCCGCTCGTCGTCACCGGCGCCGAGCGCAGCCCGGAACTGCCGGACGTGCCGACCATGATCGAGAGCGGCTATCCCGGCTTCGTCTCGATGTCGTGGACCGGCATCGTCGCGCCGGCCGGCACGCCTCCCGAGGTGGTGGCGAAGCTCAACCGCGCGGTCATCGACAGCTTCCGCTCCAAGGAAGCGGCCGACAGCCTCGCGCGGCTCGGCGCCGAGCCGAAATTCGGCACGCCCGAAGCTTCGGCGCGACGATCGCCGCCGAAATCCCGAAATGGGCGGAAACCGTGCGCGCCGCCGGCCTGCGGCTCGACTGATCCGATGCCGGCGCGTTCGGACGGCCTGTCGCCGGCACCTCGAAGCTCGGCACGTTCGCGGTCCTGCTCGGCCTTTATGCCGGGGCTTTCCTGCTCTTGGCGTGGCCGTGGCTGTCGGGCGCCGTCACCATCCCGTGGGACGCCAAGTCGCAGTTCCAGCCGGAGCTGCAGTTCCTCGCCACATCCCTGGCGCACGGGGAATCGCCGTTCTGGAGCTCCGAACATCTATGCGGGCTGGCCGCAAATTGCCGATCCGCAGTCGCTGATCTTCTCGCCGCTGCATCTCGCGCTGGCCGCGCTCACGCCGACGCCCGGATTTCGCCAGGCCGACCTCGTCACCTTCGCGTATCTCTTCGCCGGCAGCCTCGCGCTGGTGCTGTATTTCCGCGACCGCGGCTGGCATCCCGGCGGGGCGATGGTGGCGGCGCTCATCTTCGCGTTCGGAGGCTCGGCGGCATCGCGGCTGCAGCACACCGGCCAGATCATCAGCCTCGCCTATCTGCCGATCGCGCTGTGGCTCCTGGCGCGCGCGCTCGAACGGGCGTCCTTCGCCTACGGGCTCGCGGCCGGCATCTTCATCGGCTTGCTCGCGATCGATCGCGACCAGGTCGCGATGCTCGGGCTTTACGTGGTCGCGGGCTACGTGCTCGCCTTCTGGCTCGACGGGCCGGGTCGCCTCGCGCGGGTGAAGGCGACGTTGCTGCCGCTGACGGCGAGCGCCGCGCTGAGCCTTGCGATCGCCATCGTCCCCGTCGTCATGTCGGCGCTGCTCGCCGCCAATTCCAATCGGCCGGAGATCGGCTTCGAATATGCAGGCCTCGGCTCCCTGCACCCCGCACACCTCTTGATGCTCGTGTTCGCCGATCTCTACGGCGCCGCCGATCCCGCCGTCGAGTTCTGGGGACCGCCGAGTCCGGTCTGGAGCGATACGATCGGCGGCGGGCGCCTGTTCCTGGCGCAGAACATGGGCCAGGTCTATTGCGGAATCCTGCGCGATCCTCCTGATCTTCGACCTGGGCGTCGCGCGGGGGCTGTTGTTGGCGCGCGAGATCCGGTTCTTTTTCATCGCGCTCATCGTGAGCGTCCTCTACGCGCTGGGCTGGTACACCCCGATCTTCCATCTCATGTACGACATGCTGCCGGGCGTCGAGCTGTTCCGGCGGCCTGCGGACGCGACCTTCATCGTGGGGCTGATGATCGCGATCAACACCGGTTACCTGGTGCACCGCCTGCTCCGCGGCAGCGTGCCGAAGACGCGGCACTCCGTCGCCGTCGAAATCGCAGCTGCTCGCCGGCTTCGTCACGGCAGCGGCAGCGATCGCCGTTGCGGCGGGTCGGTTCGGCGTCGCCGCCGTGCCGATCGCGACCGGCATCGCCTTTGCAGGCGCGGGAATTGCGCTCATCGCATTCGTCCCGCGCCTGGTGCCGGCGCATCCGATGCTCGCGGCGGTGCTGGTGATTGCCTTCACGACGGGCGATCTCGCCTGGAACAAGGCCCCTGACGAGTCGACCGGCCTTGCCGCCGTCGCGCTACGACGCGCTGCTGGCGCACACTCACGATGAAACCGTCGCCCTTCTCGAGAAGCAAGCTCGCGCAAACCGCGGCGCCGGACCGGCGCGATCGGGTCGAACTGATCGCGATCGCCTACCACTGGCCGAACCTGGGGCTTGCCCGCGGCTTCGATCATCTGTTCGGCCAGAACCCCCTGCGGCTGCGCGATTTCGCGGTCACGACCGGCGTCAAGGATACCGTCGCGGATCCCGAACAGCGGCCGTTCACGCCGCTGTTTCCTTCGTATCGCTCGGTGATGGCCGACCTCTTCGGTGTGCGCTTCATCCTGACCGGCGTGCCGGTGGAGCGCATCGACCCCAGGCTGCATCCGGGCGACCTCGACATGATCGCGCGCACGCGGGACGCCTATGTCTACGAGAACCCGCGGGCGCTGCCGCGGGTGATGTTCCTGCACGACTACCGCGTGGTCGATTTCGAAACGATGCTCCGGTCCGGCTGGCCCGCCGGGGTCGACCCGCGGCAAACATTGCTGCTCGACCACGCGCCACCACGCCCGACCGGCGGCACCACCGGCGACGGCACTGCCCGCATCGTGGCCTATGCCAACACCGAGGTGACGGTGGATGTCGAGGCCGCGGCCGGCGGCTTCCTGCTGCTCAATGATGTCTGGCATCCCTGGTGGCGCGCCGAGGTGGACGGCGCGCCCGCGCCGATCCTCAAAGCCGACGTGCTGTTCCGCGCCGTGCAGATCGAGCCCGGGCGGCATCGCGTTCGTTTCGTGTTCCACCCGTTCCGTCGGCGCCTGGGAGGAATTGCGCGACAAGCTTGAGGTGTACTGGCGCCGCGCTGCATGACGGCGCGCGTGTGCGCTATCCTTCCCGCTGTATCTGAACACGCGCGGCGTCCGGGGCGATCGGCTTCCGCGACGTGCAGAGCAGCCCGTACAGATCCCGCGAGGGCGGGATCTGTCCGGCTGTCGCAATCCGCTTAATGCCTTCAAACGGATCTACTGCCAGCCAATTATCTTTATCAGTCCGCCGGAGTTGCTGATATCCAGGGGACCCGTAGTTTGCTGTATATATAGTTGCCGGTTGTTCCGCGGCACCCGTGCGCCGCCAATGATGAAATCGGGGAGCACCATGATCCGCACCACGATGCTCGCAACGCTGGCGGCACTGGGCGTCGCCATGGTTACTCCTGCTGCGGCCCAGCCGTATCCGAACCGGCCAGTCAAGATCATCGTGCCGACCCCCGCTGGCGGCCCGGTCGACGTGATGGCGCGGCTTCTCGCCAATGCGCTGCCGGCCGCGCTGGGCCAGAACGTGATCGTGGAGAACCGCGCCGGCGCCGGCAACACGCTCGGCTCGAAGGCGGCGGCCGCCGCCGATCCCGACGGCTACACCCTGCTGGTGAGCGCCGCGAGCGGCCTGATCATGAGTCCGATGGTGTACAAGTCCGCCGGCTATGATGAGAACAGCTTCGCGCCCATCGCGCTCATCGCCGAGACCCCGCAGGTGCTGGTCGCCTATCCTGCGACGCCGTTCAATTCGGTCGCCGCCCTCGTCGCCTATGCCAAGGCCAATCCCGGCAAGCTCAACTATTCCACCGGCGGCGCCGGCACCCTGCCCCATCTCACGGCCGAGCTGTTCAAGCAGCTATCCGGCAGCGATATCGTCCACGTCCCCTACAAGGGCGGCGGTCCCGCGCTCACCGACGTGGTCGCGGGGCAGGTGCAGATGACGTTCGACACCGCCGGCACCTCGCTGCAATTCATCCGCGACGGCCGGCTCAAGGCCCTCGCGGTGTCGAACCCGACGCGCCTCGCCGAATTGCCCGAAGTGCCGACCATGCCGGAGCTCGGCTATGGCGCCATCAACAGCGGCGCCTGGGTGGCGTTGCTGGCGCCGCTCGGCCTGCCGCCGGCAATCATCGCGCGGCTCAATCAGGCCGCCAACGAGGCGCTGCATTCGCAGTCCATGAGGGACGCGCTCATGACGCTCTCCGCCCAGCCGCGCGGCGGCACGCCCGAGGATCTCGCGAAGCACATGAAGTCCGAGCACGAAAAATGGGCCCCCATTGTCGCCAAGCTCGGCCTGAAGGAAGACTGAGGCATGCCCCGCAGCCGCCTCGCGCTGAGCCTCGCGCTGTCCGATAATCCGAACACGCGCCCGCTGATCGACGGCGATGTCGTGCCGGAAGGCATCAGCCTCACGCCTACCGTCGTCCACCCTTCCGAGATGTTCTGGCGGCAGCTCAAATTCGCCGAGTTCGACGTGTCCGAAATGTCGATGTCGTCGCTCGTCATCTCGACCGCGCAGGGGCCGACGCCGTGGGTCGCGCTGCCGGTGTTCACCACGCGGGAGTTCTTCCACACCCGCATCCTGGTGCGCGCCGATGCCGGGATCGCCGCGCCGGCGGATCTCAGGGGCAAGCGTGTCGGGGTGCCGGAATATCAGCAGACCGCGGCGATCTGGGGCCGCGGTGCGCTGGAGAACGAGTTCGGGGTGCGCCCGCGCGACATGGAGTTTTTCATGGAGCGCGGCGACAAGAGCCACGGCGGCGCCACCGGCTTCAAGCCGCCCGCGGGCGTGACGGTCCACCGGATTCCCGCCACCACCAATATCGGCGAGATGCTGACATGCGGTGAACTCGACGCGACGCTGCTCTACCTCACCAACCCCAATTTGGTCGACCGCAGCCGCATCGACCTTGCCGCCGACAAGCGGGTGCGGACGCTGTTTCCCGACCGCGCCGCCGAGGGCCGCCGCTACTACGCCAAGACCGGCCTCTATCCGATCAACCACGCCGTGGTGGTGCGCCGCGCGCTGGTGGAGCAGCACCCCTGGATCGCGCTCAATCTCTATTCGGCCTTCGCCGCCGCGCGCGCTGCCGTGCTGCGCGCGGGCGCCGCGGCGCTCGCCTCCCACTTCGAGACCGGCGCCGTCGGCGACGACATCAGGCACGCGCTCGCCGCCGACCCCATGGCCTATGGGGTGAAGGCAACGCGAAAGGTGCTGGAGACGATCGCCGACTACGTCCACGCCCAGGGGCTGACCGACCGGCGCGTCGAGATCGAAGAGCTGTTCGCCCCGGCCACGATGGATTTGTGATCTCCTTATCCCTCCCCGACTTCGGGGAGGGTGGCCGAGCGACAGCGAGGTCGGGTGGGGCCCGGGGGCGTTACCAAGCGAAGAAAGCCCCACCCCAGCCCTCCCCGAAGACGGGGAGGGAAAGTGTCACCCATGTCGTCGGTCAGAACTGTTACCCATTGTCCCCGGTTGCACAGGGCTACACTACGCGCATGGCGAACACGATCGCTCGTATGCTTCGAAAACGAATGACCCGACAGGAGGTCATCCTGTGGGGACGGCTACGCGAAATGCGAGAACAGGGATTTCATTTTCGCCGCCAATCTCCGATCGCGAACTACATTGTCGATTTCGAATGCCGTCGACGAAGGCTGATCGTCGAGGTCGACGGTATGCAGCACGGGTTCGACGGACATCGCGAGCGCGATGCAGCAAGAGACCGGATGCTGAATGAGTTGGGTTATCGCGTGTTGCGTTTCGGCAACCCGGAAATCGATCAGAATATGGAAGGCGTCCTGGAAGCGATCAGATTGACCCTGGCTGCCGACCATTCGTAAGGCTCGAACGGATCAAGCCTCACTCCCCGTTCTCCTCGCCCTCTTCGCTGAGCCGCTCCACCGACACCACCCGCTCGGCCTCGGCGGTGTTGAAGACGATCACGCCGCGGGTCTTGCGGCCCTTGATGCTGATTTCGGAGACGCCGCAGCGGATCAACTGGCCGCCGTCGGTGACCAGCACGAGCTGGTCCTGCTCCTCCACCGGGAACGAGCCGACCAGGCGGCCGATCTTGGCGCGCAGGGTGCCGTCGCGCTCGCGGTTGTCCATGGCGACGATGCCTTTGCCGCCGCGGCCGGTGGTGCGGTATTCGAACGAGGAGGTGCGCTTGCCGTAGCCGCGCTCGGAAATCGTCAGCACGAACTGCTCGGCCGCCGAGAGCTCGACATAGCGCTGCTCGCCGAGCTCGATGGCGCCCTCGGCCTCGTCGGTATCGGGCTCGGCATCGACGGCGTCCTCGGCCTCCTCGCTGAGGCCGCGCCGCACCGCGCTGGCGCGCTTGAGATAGGCGGCACGCTCCTCGCTGGTGGCGTCGACATGGCGCAGGATCGTCAGCGAGATCAACTCGTCGCCGTTCTCCATGGCGATGCCGCGCACGCCCATGGAGCTGCGGCCCTGGAACACCCGCACGTCGGGGACCGGGAAGCGGATGCACTGGCCGTTCGCCGTCGTCAGCAGCACGTCGTCGCGCTCGGTCGCGATCTGCACGTCGACGATCGCCTCGCCCGCGTCGAGCTTCATGGCGATCATGCCGGAACGCCGCACGTCGACGAAGTCGGACAGCTTGTTGCGCCGCACGGTGCCGCCGGTGGTGGCGAACATCACGTCGAGATTGGCCCAGCTCGCCTCGTCCTCGGGCAGCGGCATGATGGTGGTGATGCGCTCGTCCTGCTCCAGCGGCAGGATGTTGATCATCGCCTTGCCGCGCGCCTGCGGCGCGGCGAGCGGAAGCCGCCACACCTTTTCCCGGTAGACTTGGCCGCGGGAGGAGAAGAACAGCACGGGGGTGTGGGTGTTGGCGACGAACAGCCGCGCGACGAAATCCTCCTCGCGGGTCTGCATGCCGGCGCGGCCCTTGCCGCCGCGGCGCTGCGCCCGGTAGGTCGACAGCGGCACCCGCTTGACATAGCCGTGATGGGAGACGGTGACGACCATGTCCTCGCGCTGGATCAGGTCCTCGTCCTCCATCTCGCCTTCCTGATCGACGATCACGGTGCGGCGCGGAGTGGCGAACTCGGTCTTGACCTCGATCATCTCGGTCTTGACGATCGACTGGATGCGGGCGCGCGAGCGCAGGATCTCGAGATAGTCGGCGATCTCGGCGGCGAGCTTGTCGAGCTCCTCCTTGATCTCCTCGCGCCCGAGCGCGGTGAGGCGCTGGAGCCGCAGGTCGAGGATCGCGCGGGCCTGCTCGGCGGAGAGCCGCGCCGTGCCGGCCGACGACACCTGGTGGCGCGGGTCGTCGATCAGCTCGATCAGCGCGACCGCCGTGGTCGCCGGCCATTCGCGCTCCATCAGGGCCTCGCGGGCGGCGTTGGGATCGGGCGCGGAGCGGATCAGCCGGATCACCTCGTCGATGTTGGCGACCGCGATGGCGAGGCCGACCAGGATGTGGGCGCGGTCGCGCGCCTTGTTGAGCAGGAACTTGGTGCGGCGCGACACCACCTCTTCGCGGAACGCGATGAAGGCGGTGAGCATGTCCTTCAGGTTCATCACCTGCGGACGGCGGCCGCCGTCGAGCGCCACCATGTTGGCGCCGAAGGTCGATTGCAGCGGCGTGAAGCGGTAGAGCTGGTTGAGCACCACGTCGGGCACCGCGTCGCGCCGCAGCTCGATCACGACGCGATAGCCGTCGCGGTCGGACTTCGTCGCGCAGGTCGGAGACGCCGTCGATCTTTTTCTCCCGCACCAGTTCGGCGATCTTCTCCACCATCGTCGCCTTGTTCACCTGATAGGGGATCTCGGTGATGATGATCGCTTCGCGTTCCTTGCGCAGGGTTTCGATCTCGGCCTTGCCGCGCATGACGATGGAGCCGCGGCCGAGGTGGTAGGCGGCGCGGATGCCGGCGCGGCCGAGGATCAGCGCGCCGGTCGGGAAATCCGGGCCGGGTATGATCTTGATGAGTTCGTCGATGCCGAGCGCGGGATCGTCGATCAACGCGAGGCAGGCGTCGATGATCTCGCCGAGATTGTGCGGCGGGATGTTGGTCGCCATGCCGACGGCGATGCCGCCGGCGCCGTTGACGAGCAGGTTCGGGAATTGCGCCGGCAGCACCATCGGCTCGCGCTCGGAATTGTCGTAGTTCGACTCGAAATCGACGGTGTCCTTGTCGATGTCCTCGAGCAGCGCATTGGCGACCTTGGCGAGGCGCACCTCGGTGTAGCGCATCGCCGCGGGCGGATCGCCGTCGACCGAGCCGAAATTGCCCTGGCCGTCGACCAGCGGCAGGCGCATGGAGAAATCCTGCGCCATGCGCACCAGCGCGTCATAGACCGCCTGGTCGCCATGGGGATGGTATTTGCCGATGACGTCGCCGACCACGCGGGCGGACTTGCGATACGGCTTGTTCCATTCGTAGCCGGCCTCGTGCATCGCATAGAGGATGCGCCGGTGCACCGGCTTGAGCCCGTCGCGCACGTCGGGCAGCGCGCGGGCCACGATCACGCTCATGGCGTAATCGAGATAGGAGCGCTTCATCTCCTCGACGATGGAGATGGGGCGCACATCGGAGGGGCCCGAACCGGGATCCCCGGGTGTTTGATCGTTATCGGCCAAAAGTGAAAAACCGCCTGAAAAGCTAGTGTGAATTGCCTGCGCCTAGATAGCGCTTCCGGGGCCGGATTGCCACCCAAAGCCGCTTCGAAGGGGCCAAATTTATGTTAAAAAGATCAGTGGCTTGATGACGGGCTGGGGTCGGGCCGGCCAAGCGCGGATGGCGGGTGGGCGCCGGCGCGACAAGGCACCAATAGGGGCGCCCGCCTTGCGGGGGGCCGGCCCAAAGGCTAGATCGAGCCCATGCAACCCGTCCGACCCCGTCGCCCTCCAACCTTCGCCCTCTATGTCGGCTCGTTCGATCCGGTGACCAATGGGCACATCGACGTGGTGCGCCACGCGGCCAAGCTGGCGAGCCGCCTGGTGATCGCGATCGGCGTCCATCCCGGCAAGACGCCGCTGTTTTCCGCAGACGAGCGCCTGGCGATGATCGCCGAGACCTGCGCCGAGATGGTCCGCAGCCTCGGCTGCACGTTCGAATCGATGACCTTCGACGATCTTGCGGTTGCCACGGCGCGGCGGGTCGGCGCCACCATGATGATTCGCGGGTTGCGCGACGGCACCGATCTCGACTACGAAATGCAGCTTGCCGGGATGAACGCGGAGATGGCGCCGGAGGTGCAAACGGTATTTCTGCCCGCTTCGCCCCTGGTCCGTCCCATCACCGCCACCCTGGTCCGGCAGATAGCCGCCATGGGCGGCGACATCTCGGCATTCGTGCCGGCTGCGGTGGCCGGCCGCCTCAAGAAGAAGTTTCCGGCCCAACGCACAGACTTGAAGCACAGACTTAAAACACAGACTTAAAACACGTACCAAAGAGGAAGCCCCCATGACGCGCCTGCTCGCTATCTTCGCGGTTCTTTTCGCCATCGCCCCGGCCGCCGTCGTTCCGGCCCTCGCCCAACAGGGCCTGCCGGCCGGCGCCGACCCTCAGAACACGCTCATCATCGACACCACCCAGGGTCGGATCGTCGTGAAGCTGCGCAATGACATCGCGCCCAAGCATGCGGAGCGTCTCAAGCAATTGGCGCGCGACAAATACTACGACAACGTGCCGTTCCACCGGGTCATCGCGGGCTTCATGGCGCAGACCGGCGACGGCGAGAGGGGCAACGGCACCGGCGGCTCGAAATACCCGAACGTGCCGGCGGAGTTCTCCAACGTGCCGTTCACGCGCGGCATCGTCGGCATGGCGCGGGCCCAGAGCCCGGATTCCGCCAACAGCCAGTTCTTCATCATGTTCGCCGACGGTCCCTTCCTCAACGGCATGTACACGGTGATCGGCCAGGTGCTCACTGGCATGGACGTCGTCGACAAGCTCAAGAAGGGCGATGCTCAAGCCAACGGGAGCGTGGCCGCACCCGACAAGATGGTCAGCGTCAAGGTCGCGGCGGACGTCAAATGACCCACCCCCGATGCCATCGGGGGATATTCGCGCTGGCGGCACTGGCAATCGGCATCCTGGGGATGCCGCGGGAAAGCAAGGCGCAGACGCCGTGCAGCGTGCTCGATGGCCAACCCTGCACGCCGTATTTCTGCGGCATTCACAGTGGACCGGGCTGCACGCCGGATATTTTCTATCCGCTCGGCCAGGATCTGCGTCATCAAGCTTGACGTGCGAAACGATGCGCCGCAGCCGCCCGACCGCGACAAGGCGCTCGATCGCTTGAAGGACATCGCCCCGGTGCTGTCGAAATGCCTGCAATTGCCGCCGCAGGATATCGCCCGGCCCGGCATGCAGGTCACCATGCGCCTCGGATTTTCGAGGACCGGCAAGGTGCTCGGCGCGCCGCGCTTCACCTATATCACCCATGAGGCGCCGCAGGACGTCCGGACCGCCTATCGCACGGCAGTGACCGACATGCTCGACCGCTGCCAGCCGCTGCCGCTGAGCACCGGGCTCGGCGGCGCCATCGCCGGACGGCCCTTCATCATATCCATCATAGACGATCGCAAGGACACGAAAGCAGACGCCCATGAGCACCACTGAAGACACATTGATCCTCGAGACATCGAAGGGCCCGGTGACGATCCAGATGCGTCCCGACCTCGCGCCGCAGCACGTGTCGCGCATCAAGGAACTGGTGCGCGAGGGCTTCTATGACGGCATCGTGTTCCACCGCGTCATCGACGGCTTCATGGCGCAGACCGGCTGCCCGCACGGCACCGGCACCGGCGGGTCCGGCAAGAAGCTCAAGGCGGAGTTCTCCAAGGCGAAGCACGTGCGCGGAACGGTCTCCATGGCGCGCGCCCAGAACCCGGATTCCGGCGACAGCCAGTTCTTCATCTGCTTTGCCGATGCGCCCTTCCTCAACGGGCAATATTCCGTGTGGGGAGAAGTGACCGCAGGCATGGAGAACGTCGACAAGATCAAGCGCGGCGAGCCGGTGGCCAATCCGGATCGCATCGTCAAGGCGCGCATGGCCGCCGGCGCCTGAGGCAGAAGGCGAGCCTCTCTTTCCCTCCCCGACTTCGGGGAGGGCAGGGTGGGGTTCTTTCTTGATCGGCCGATGCCCGGTCGCCCCCACCCGACCTCGCTTCGCTCGGTCACCCTCCCCGAAGTCGGGGAGGGATAAGAGGAAGCGCATGCGCACCGACCTGTTCGACTTCGACCTGCCGGCCGACCGCATCGCGCTGCGGCCGGCGAGCCCGCGCGACGCGGCGCGGCTGCTGGTGGTGCGTCCGGGCGCTCGTGCCGCTGGAAGACCGTGTCGTGCGCGACCTGCCGGACCTGCTGCGGCCCGGCGACGCGCTGGTGGTCAACGACACCCGGGTGATCCCGGCGCGGCTGTCGAGGACGGCGCATCGGCCGGGGACGCCGACGCTCGGATCGAGGCGACGCTGCATCAAGCGGCTCGACGGCGCGCGCTGGCAGCGCGCTGATCAAGCCGCCCGCAAGCTCGTGCCCGGCGACGTCGTCCGGTTCGGCGAGGAGGGCAGGGTGCCTGCTTTCTGGGCCAGCTCGACGCCACCGTCGAGGCAAAGGGCGAGGGCGGCGAGGTGACCTTCGGCTTCGACCTTTCACGGGCCGGCGCTCGACGCGGCCATCGCCGAGCGCGGCGAGATGCCGCTGCCGCCCTATATCGCCGCGCGCCGCGCCGACGACGACGCGCGACCGCGCCGACTACCAGACCCTCTTCGCCCGCGAGGACGGCGCGGTCGCCGCGCCGACCGCCGGCCTGCATTTCACGCCAGGCCTGCTGGCGGCGCTCGCGGCGCGGGGCGATCGCGCGTGCACACCGTCACCCTGCATGTCGGCGCCGGCACCTTCCTGCCGGTCAAGGCCGACGATATCGCCGAGCACCGGATGCATGCCGAATGGGGCGAGGTCAGCGCCGCGACCGCCGCCGCGCTCAACGCCGCGCGCGGCCGCGGGCGGGCGGATCGTCGCCGTCGGCACCACCTCGCTGCGGCTGCTGGAAAGCGCGGCGCGACGAGGACGGCACGCATCGCGCCGTTCGCCGGCGAGACCGCCATCTTCATCACGCCCGGCTACCGCTTCCGCGCCGTCGACGTGCTGATGACCAATTTCCACCTGCCGCGCTCGACCCTGTTCATGCTGGTCGCGGCCTTCGCCGGCCTCGAGACGATGCAGCGCGCCTACGCCCACGCGATCGCGGCGGGCTACCGCTTCTATTCCTACGGCGACGCCTGCCTGCTATTCCGGCTGGATGACCGCGCTCATGACCGCCTTCTCGTTTCGCATCGCCGCCACCGACGGCGCGGCGCGCACGCGGCGTGATCGAAACGCCGCGCGGCGAGATCCGCACGCCCGCCTTCATGCCGGTCGGCACCGCCGGCGACGGTCAAGGCGCTGACTGGCGACCAGGTGCGAGCGACCGGCGCCGATATCCTGCTCGGCAACACCTATCACCTGATGCTGCGGCCGGGCGCCGAGCGCGTCGCGGCGCTGGGCGGCCTGCACAGGTTCATGCACTGGCCGTACCCGATCCTCACCGATTCCGGCGGCTTCCAGGTGATGTCGCTCGCCGAGCCTGCGCAAGATCGACGAGGACGGCGTGATGTTCCGATCCCATCTCGACGGCGCGCACCATGGGCTCACGCCCGGAGCGCTCGATCGAGATCCAGGCCGACTGCTCGGCTCCGACATCGTCATGCAGCTCGACGAATGCATCGCCTGGCCGCAGCCGACGCGCCGAGCTGCGAGCGCGCCATGCGGCTTTCGCTCGCGCTGGGCGGAGCGCTGCAAGGCGCGCGTTCGGCGAGCGGGAGCGCCGAGCCGCGCTGTTCGGCATCCAGCAGGGCGGCGACGATCGAGGACCTGCGCGCGGAATCGGCCCGAGCGCCTGGTCGAGATCGGCTTCGACGGCTACGCCATCGGCGGCCTGGCGGTCGGCGAGCCGCAGGCGGTGATGCTGCGAGATGCTCGAGACGGTGGCGCCGCTGCTGCCGGCCGACCGGCCGCGCTACCTGATGGGCGTCGGCAAGCCGACGACCTCGTCGAAGCGGCGTGGCGCGCGGCGTCGACATGTTCGACTGCGTGCTGCCGACCCGCTCCGGCCGCCACGGCCTCGCCTAGACCCGCTTCGGCCCGATCAACCTGCGCAACGCGCGCCACGCCGAGGATCCGCGCCCGCTCGACGCTGCGAGCCGCTGCCCCGCCAGCCGCGACTATTCGCGCGCCTATCTGCATCACCTCACCAAGGCGAACGAGATCGTCGGCGCCATGCTGCTCAGCGAGATCAATCTCTACTACTTCCAGGACCTGATGGAGGGCGTTCGCGCCGCCATCGAGGCCGCAAGCCTCGCGGCGTTTCGCGCGGCCGCGAAGGAGGGGTGGGCGAGGGGAGACATTGCGCCGGTGTGAGCGCGGGACGTGCCGCGATCTCGCACGTGGCCGCAGCGGTGCTGTCGCGAATCCAAATATTGGCGGCCGCCCCGCGGGTTGCGTCGCGATCGGCCGGTTATCGAATGTGAGGGCGCCTGCGCCGCATCCGCTTGAAAAGCCGTCAGATTGCTTGCACGGCAGCAGGTGAAGCCACGGGCCGGGAACTCACGTTTCACGCTTCAACTGCAACTTGCAAGCGCCTTTGCTCAAGCATAGGATGCGCGCCTACTAACCATAATAATTTTTTTCGGGAGGTTACCATGCACCGAATGACGAGAGTGTCGTCTTACGCGGTCGCGGCGGCGTGTTTGTCCTTGGCGGCGGTCGGGCCGTTGAGCCAGGCAAAAGGTCAACCGGCCGCTTCCAAGGCCGCATCGGACGCGCTGGATTACGAGTTCTTCAAGACCAAGGTCCAGCCTGTCTTCCTGACCAAGCGTGCCGGCCACACGCGATGCGTCGTTTGCCACACGATCAACAACGCGCCGTTCCACCTGGTCCAGCTCTCGCCCGGGAGCACGACATGGAACGAAGAGCAGTCGCGCCGGAACTTCCAGTTGGTCCAGAAGGTGGCCGTGCCCGGCTACGAGGACAGCAAGCTCGTCATCCATCCGCTCGCCGAAGAGGCCGGCGGTGACCCCCATCATGGTGGCGGCCAGCAATTCGCATCGAAGAACGACCCCGACTGGCAGACGTTGAAGGCGTTCGTGCTGGGAGCGAAGGCGAAGTAAGTGACGACGGATAACGAATCCTGTCTCCTGATGAATGCCTCAGGAGGGATAACCTAGTAGAGGAGATGACGATGACGAACAAACAAGTGTCTCGTGCGAGCCTCGCAGTCTTGGCTGGGATCGCTCTGTCCACGGTGTCCTTTTCCACGCTGTCCGCGCAGAGCGCGAAGTTGCGGATCATCCAGACCAACTCGGCCGGGGACAATATCCACATCATCGATCCCGCCACGAACAAGGTGATGGGAGAGATCAAAGGGATCGAAGCGCCCCATGGCGTTGCGGTAGCCCCGGACGGCAGCAAAATCTACGTCAGCGAAGAAGCGACCGACACGGTCACCGTTTTTGACGGAAAGACCCTGCAGGTGATCAAACGAATTCCCTTGAGCGGGAACCCCAACCTCATCGATATAACGCCCGATGGGCAAATTGATCTATGTGGCGATCGCCCTAGTCGTGGACGACCTGTCCGAGTTTCCGCAGATCAAGGCCGCACCGAGCGGCGGCGTCGACGTGATCGACACCACCACGCTTCAGAACGTCAAGACCATCGCGCTCAAGGGCGGCGTCCACGACCTCAACGTCACCCCGGACGGCAAGTACGTGCTCGCCGGGGCCAGCCGAGGCGCCAAACCGGCGGCCAACGCGATGTACGTGATCGACACCAAGACCAACGAGCTCGCCCGGACGATTTCAGTGAGTCCGTCGCCCTCTCCGATGGCGATCACGAAGAACCCCGACGGCTCTACCGATAAGGTCTACGCTCAACTGGGCGGCTTTAACGGGTTTGTGGTGGTGGATTTTGCAACGGGCGCGACGACCAACCGCATCAAGTTGCCCGACATCGCCGCCGAAAAGCAGACCCCCGCCGGACCGCCCGCCGCATCTCACGGCATCGCCGTCACGTCGGATCAAAAGACGCTGTTGGTCAACAGCAGGCTGAACAGTGCCCTCTACGCGTATTCGCTGCCGGACTTGAAGCTCCTGGGAAGCGTCACTCTCGGCGGAAAGGGCGCGGGCTGGCTGACGATCTCGCCCGACGACAAGACGGCCTACGTGGCCAATGAGCACACCAACAACGTCTCGGTCGTCGATATCAAGTCACTGAAGGAAACCGCTGTCGTCCCGGTCGGCTTCGCGCCGGCGCGGAACGCCACGTGGATGCTCCCGTAAGCGGGCTTGGATTTCCTTCCCCGCACGTGCGGGGGAGGGAGCTACGGCCAAAAGGGAATCCAATGAGTAGGATGGGCAAAGGCGCGCTCTTCGCGCCGTGCCCACGCTGATACGACGATGGTGGGCACGCTTCGCTTTGCCCGCCCTACACGTTCGATGGCATCAAAGACGTGGGCACGCTTCGCTTTGCGCACCCGCGAGCGCTCCGAGCCGCTCCTCAATCCAGCGTCTCGCGGTAGCACCACACGGCGATGCCGATCACCACCAGCGCGAACAGCGCGAGCGGCCACAGCTCGGGCAGGATGTCGTCGAGGCTGTTGCCCTTGAGCAGCATGCCCCGCACGATCCGCATGGCGTGGGTGGTCGGGAACAGTTCGCCGATATATTGCGCCCACACCGGCATGCCGCGGAACGGAAACATGAAGCCGGACAGGAGAAATGACGGCATCAGGGTCAGTTGGGCGAACTGCATCGCCTGCATCTGGTTCGCCGACACTGTCGAGTAGGTGATTCCCAGCGCCAGATTGCCGGCGATGAAAAATCCGAGCGCGACCAGGAGCAGCGGCAGCGAGCCGCGCATCGGGAGCTGGAAGAACAGCGCCGAGGATGCCAGGATGATCAGCACCTGGATATAGCCGATCGCCACGAACGGCATGATCTTGGCGAGCATGACCTCCAGCGGCCGCACCGGCATCGCCAGCAGGTTCTCCATGGTGCCGCGTTCGCGCTCCTTGGTGATCGACAGCGTGGTCATGAACAGAGTCGACATCATCAGTACGATGCACATCAGGCCCGGCACGATGTTGAGCACGGTCAATTGCTCGGGATTGTAGCGGGCGTGGATCACGAACTGGAAAGCCGGTTTGGTCGGCTGGCTCCGCATCACCGGCGGCAGGTCGCGGTTGAGCACCGTCGAGATCGTCGCCAGCGCGGCGGTGGCGTTGCCGACCGCGGTGGGATCGCTGGCATCGGCGTCGATCAGGACGGAGGGAATGTCGCCGCGGTCGACCGAACGGTCGAAATTCGCCGGCAGCTCGATGACGAACAGCAACTCGCCCTGCGCCAGCGCGCGCTCCGCCTCCGCTTCGGAGGCGAGCGTGCGGATTTCGTAATAGCCGCTGTTCTGCAGCGCCGCGGTCAGCGTGCGCTCGTATTTCGAATGATCCACCGACAACAGGCCGGTCGGCAGATTCTTGGGGTTGGTGTTGATGGCGAAGCCGAACAGGAAAAGCTGCAGCACCGGCACCAGGATGATGAACCGCAGGGTCAGGGCATCGCGCGTGACCTGAATCCACTCCTTGCGCACCAGGGCGCGCAGGCGCTTGAACGAGAGCGCCATCATGGCGACGGCCGGCGGTTCTGGTCCATGCTCAGCATGTGGATGAAGACGTCCTCGAGGCGGGGCTCGACCTCCTGCCAAGAAAGCTTTGCGCCACCGAGCTTGGCGCCGTCGAGCTTCGCGCCGTCCAGCTTTGCGCCATCGAGCGTTTCGCCGTCGGCCCCGTCGCCGTCGGCCGCCCGGATCGCGCTTTCGAGCGCGGCGCGATCGGTGCCGGCGACGTGGAGCGCGCGTCCGAACACCGCGGCTGCCTCGACGCCGGGCATGCGGCGCAGGCGTCGCGCAGCGTCGTCGATGTCCGTGCCCGTCACCTCGAAGGTGATGAGGCCGGAACGCCGGGACACGTCGCCGGCATCGCCCTGGACGACGATGTGCCCATTGGCGAGGTAGACGATGCGATGGCAGCGCTCGGCCTCATCCATGTAGTGGGTAGAGACCAGCACGGTGAGGCCTTCGCCGGCGAGGTCGTGGATCATGTCCCAGAACTCGCGGCGCGCCTTGGCGTCGACGCCGGCGGTGGGCTCGTCGAGCAGGAGGAGCTTCGGCTCGTGCAGGATGCAGGCGGCGAGTGCGAGCCGCTGCTTCCAGCCGCCGGAAAGCTGCCCGGCGAGCTGGCCGCGCCGGTCCGCCAGCCCCATGCGCGTCGGTGATCTCCTTCACCGCCTCGCGTGCGTTCGCCATCTCGTAGACGTCGCGCGACGAGATCGAGGTTCTCCTGCACGGTGAGGTCTTCGTAGAGGCTGAACTTCTGCGTCATGTATCCGACCTGGCGGCGGATCAGGTGCGCCTGCTTGATGATGTCGAGGCCGAGGCAGGTGCCGTGGCCGCCGTCGGGGACGAGCAGGCCGCACAACATGCGGATGGTCGTGGTCTTGCCGCTGCCATTGGCGCCGAGAAACCCGCAGATTTGTCCGGCCGCGACCTGGAGGTCGAGCCCGTCGACCACGCTGCGCGTGCCGAAGCTCTTGCGCAGGCGTGGACGTCGATGACGAGGTTCGCCGTCATCGGCGCGCGACGCTGCACCAACTTCCGCGGACTGCACCGCGATGGGCTGGCCGGGGTTGATCGTCGCCGCCTACCCGCGGCGACGGCCGCGCCTCCACCATGTAGACGAGCTTGGCGCGGATCGACTCGCTGTAGATCACCGGCGGCGTGTATTCGGCCTGCGGCGAGATGAACGAGATGGTCGCCGGAGGTCCGCCGGGCAGTTGTCGCAGACGAGCCCGACCCGGTCGCCGATATGGACCTCGGCGAGCCGCGGCTCCGGGACGAAGAACCGCACGAAGATATTCTCCGGCGGCAGCAGCGACACCACCGGCGCCGCCGGCGGGGATGGTCTCGCCGGGCCGGGCGAGGACGTCGGCGACGACGCCGCCGACCGGCGCGGTGACGTGGCGCTGGTCGAGCCGCCATTGCAGACATGTCGACCGCCGCGCGCGACCGCCTCGTACCGCCGCCTCCTGCGCCTTGATCTCGCGCTCGCGCCCGAGCGGCGCGCGCATCTGGGCCGCCGCCGCTTCGAGGCCCTGGACCTTGGCATTGGCCGAGCGCAGGTCGGCGCGCTGCTGGTCGACGAGTTGGATCGACACCGCGTTCGATTTCACCAGGGCCTCGTTGCGCCTGAGATCGGACTGGATCTTGTCGCGCGCGGCCTCGGCGTTCGGCCAGATTGGCTTCCGCCTGCTGAATTTCGGTCAGCTTGCCGCTCGGCCTGGAGATTGGCGAGCTGCTCCTCGGCCTGCCGAAGTTGCCGCGTCGCCTGCTCCTTGGCGGCCCGATCGGCGGTGTCGTCCTGTTCGAACAGGGCCGCGCCGGGAGCGACCTTCGAGCCGCGCTGGACGGCGAGGGTCAGTGAGCAGGCCCTGCTGGGTCGGCCCGACCTTGACGTAGTCGGCCTCGGCATAGCCTTGCCACTGGATCGCAGGCGGAGCGCGGTCCTGCCACCACCAGCCGGCGCCTGCCGCGGCCAGCGCCGAGCAACACGACTGCCGTTATTGCCGAACGGTTCATGGCACTTGACCTATTGTAACCGAACTGTATCGTTGCATTAGCACTATTGGAGTGGTGCCACAAGCGGATTTGGGGCGTTGGCCATGCCGTCAGCGTGCACGATCGCAGGCCACGCGGATGCACGGTGCTGGCGCCGGGCGGTTTTGCTCCGCTCGACGCCCTGCCGAAGGAGGACGAGAGTCGGATGTCCGACCGGGTACTGGAAGACGGTGAGTTCAAACGAGGGCCAGGCGGGCGGCCCACCCGGCAGGAAGCGGAGCGCCGGCATCGCGGCCTTATCGAGACGGCTTTCCGGCTGTTTGTGGAGAAGGGCTGGGAAGGCGCCTCGATCGACGAGATTTCACGCCAGGCCGGGGTCGCCAAGGGCTTCATCTACGCCCGCTATCCCGACAAGGCGGCGCTGTTCGTCGGCGCCATCCAACGGCTGATGGATCACGCCATGGGCACCCTCCAGGTCAGCGAAGCCGCTGCCGCACGATGTCGAGGAAGGACTGTATTGCGTTCGGCCAGAGGCTGCTGGACCTCGCGCTGAAGCCGGAAGTGCTGGCCTTCCATCGCCTGTTCATCGCGGAAGCGCCGAAATTTCCGGCGCTCGCCAAGCACTTCATCGACCGCAATCGCATCCTCGATCTGGTCGCCGACGTGCTCGCGGGCTATCGGCGAACTCGGCGCGCCGGTGCCGGCGGATGCCCGCACGCGCGCGGAACATTTCGCCATCCTGGTCATCGGCATCCCGCGGACACGTGCGCTGTCTGGTCGGGCGCGAACCGCCCGCCGAAGAACAGCGCCGCCTGCGCGCCGCGGTGCGCCTGTTTCTCGACGGCTGCCGCGCCCGTTGACCGCAGGCCTCGACGGCTGTCGCCCGCGCGCATCATGCGCTAAAACCGGGCCAGCCCCGCCCGACGGCGGAGACAGGCTTGACGGGTCCGGGAGGAGGCGCGTTTTCCATGAAAAAGGTCAACAGGTTTCGCGCGCTTGTGTGCGTGCTCGCCGCGTCGTTCGCAAGCGCTGCGACATTCGCATTCACGGCGACATGGGCGCATGCCCAGGCCTACCCGACCCGGCCGGTGCGGGTGATCCTGCCGTTCGCGGCCGGCGGCATAGCCGACATTACGACGAGGCTGATCGCGGAGAAGCTCGGCGACAGGCTGGGGCAGCGCATCATCGTCGACAATCAGCCCGGCGCCGGCGGAATTTCGGCGGCGCGTTCGGTGCTCGCTTCGACCCCGGACGGCTACACCCTTGCGCTCGTCACCAACGGCACGGCGATCAGCGTGCCGCTGTTCAAGACCCTGCCGTTCGATCCGCTCAAGGATTTCGCGCCGATTTCGGCGCTCGGCAATTTCGATCTCGTGATGACGGCGAACGCCGCTTCGCCGCACCACACCCTCGGCGATTTCCTGAAACAGGCGAAGGCCGATCCCGGCAAGCTGAATGTCGGGACCATCAGCGTCGGCAGCACGCAGAACCTCGGCGCCGAACTGCTGCGTTCGCTGTCGGGCGACGGCTTCACCATCATCACCTACCGCACCGCGCCGGAAGCCGTGATCGCGCTGTTGCGCAACGATATCCAGCTTCTCGTGGAATACTATGCGACGGTGAAATCCGGCCTCGAGGACGGCAAGCTGCGCGCGCTCGCGACCTCCGGCGACAAGCGTTCGCAGGTGTTGCCGAACGTCCCGACCGTGGCCGAGGCCGGCGTGCCCGGCTATGCGGTGACGTCCTGGAATGCGCTGTTCGCGCCGGCCGGCACTCCGCCCGGCATCATCGCGAAGCTCAACCAGGGGGTGCGCGAAGTGGCGGCGTCTCCCGACGTCAAAAGACGGCTGCTCGAACTCGGCATCGAAGCCCAGGCCGGTCCGCCCGAGGAGATCGCGGGGCGGCTCAAGGCGGAAATCGGGAAATGGACCAAGGTGATCGACGACGCCAAGATTCCGAAATTGTAAGGTGACGCGACTTTACGTGCTGCTGCAAATGGCCATCGCGGTGCGTGGGTGGGTTAGCCGAAGGCGTAACCCACCGTGGGCCGGCGGATTACGCTGCGCTAATCCGCCCTACGCTCAGTGCCGCGCCGCGCAAGCCGTCGGATGAACGCGCTTCACATCCCGCCATACAGCCACTCCATGCTGTCATAGGATTGCTCCGGCGTGCGGCCGCCGAGCATCTGGTTGCGCAGTTCGGCGGTGACGCCGGCGGCGTGGTAGAATTCGCCGTAGACGCGCGCCATGAGCTGCACGCGCCCGGTGCGGAGATAGCGCTGCTTCTCGTAGGCCTTGAAGGCGCCGGGAATGTCGTGCGGGCTCGCCGCGACCTGCTCGGCGAGCGACACCGCGTCCTCGCTCGCCATGCAGGCGCCTTGGGCGAGATATTGCAGCATCGGATGGGCGGCATCGCCGAGCAGGGTGACGCGCCCCTTCGACCAGTCCTTCACCGGTTCGCGGTCGCACAACACCCACATCCGCCAGGTCTCGATGCGCTCCAGCAGCCGCAGCACCTCGGGACGCTGGCCTTTGAAGCGCTTGAACAGCTCGTCGGGATCGCCGACGGAATTCCAACCTTCCACGTAGCGGTCGGAATGAAACACGGCGACGAGGTTGTAGAGCGTGCCGCGGCGCAGCGGATAGTGGACGAAATGCGTCTTCGGTCCCGCCCACAGCACTACGTCGGGGCACCAGAGGTCGTCGGGCACCTCCTCGCGCTTGAGCACCGCGCGGTAGGCGATATGGCCGGACACGCGCGGCGCGCCGTCGCCGACGATCCGGGCGCGCACCTTCGACCACATGCCGTCGCAGCCGATCAGCGCGCGGCCGCGAACCTCCTCGCCGCCTTCGAGGCGGATTGCGACCGCGTCGCCTTGGTCGACGAAATCATCGACCTTGCGGTTGTTTTCCAGCGAGACGAGGTTGTCGCCCTGGCAGGCCCGCAGATAGACGCCGTGGATGTCGGCGCGATGGGTCACCGCATAGGGTTGGCCGAAGCGTTTCATGAACGGCTCGCCGAACGGGATGCCGGTGACGAGGTCGCCGCTGATGGCATCCCGCATCTCGGTTCGCGACGGCACCCAGGCATCGTCCAGCATGCTGGCCTTGAGCCCGACCCGCTCGATCGCCCGGAAGATGTTGGGCCCGAGCTGGATGCCGGCGCCGAGTTCCTTGAATTCCGCCGCCTGCTCGAACACCCGCACCGGAAAGCCTTTGCGTGCCAACGCATAGGCAGTGATCAACCCGCCGATGCCGCCGCCCGCGACGAGGAAGGGAAGCTCGCTCCCGTTTGCCGTGGCCATGATTCACTCCCCCATTGCTGCGCAAACCGGCGTGCAGCCCTTTGCCGCTCCACATTATCAAGGGAAGGAATTAGACTGGAGTCAAACCGATGCAGCCTCATCGACGCCACGCAAGGCGGATTGCGCCACTGCGCTTAGTCCCTCGGAGCAATGGAGGAACACATGGCATTCGATTTCAAGATCAACGGCAACGCAGCGCAGTCGGACGCGCCGCCGCAAACCCCGCTGCTGTGGGTGATCCGCGAGGAGCTCAAGCTCACCGGCACCAAGTTCGGCTGCGGCACCGGCCTGTGCGGCGCCTGCATGGTCCATATCGACGGCAAGCGCGCCTTCTCGTGCCAGACCCAGGTGTCCCAGGTGGCGGGCAAGGCCGTGACCACCATCGAGGGCCTGTCGACCGATTCCTCCCATCCCGTGCAGAAGGCCTGGCTCGCCGAGCGGGTGCCGCAATGCGGCTACTGCCAGTCCGGCCAGATCATGAGCGCCGCCGACCTGCTGGCGCATAACCCCAAACCCGACCGCACGCAGATCGTCGCGCACATGAGCACGAATATCTGCCGCTGCGGCTCCTATCCCCGCATCGTTCGCGCCATCGAGCGCGCCGCGAAGGAGGCGTGAGCCATGACGATCCATCTGGACCGCTCCACGCTTTCCGCCCCGTCGCGCCGCGAGTTCATGATCGGCGCCGCCGGATTTACATTTACCGTGGCGTCGGGCCTGCCGTTCGGCGCGACCGAAGCGGCTCCGGGCAAGGATGTGGCACCGAGCAAGGATGTGGCACTGAGCCCTTGGGTGACGATCTCGACCGACGATACGGTCGCGATCATGTCGCCGGCGGCAGAGATGGGGCAGGGGTCGCTCACCTCGCTGCCGCTGATCCTCGCCGAGGAACTCGATGCCGACTGGGCCAAGGTGCGCGTCATCGTGGCGCCGCCGAACGACGAGCTCTTCAAGAATCCGGCATTCGGCTACATGTACACGGCCGGCAGCAATGCCGTGACCGCATATTTCAAGGATCTGCGCCGGTTCGGCGCACAGGTTCGCAAGGTGCTGCTGGCGAACGCCGCCAGGCACTGGAACGTGCCGGTCGCGGAACTGACCACCGGGCCGAACGTCGTCATTCATGAAAAGACCGGGCGCCGCCTGTCCTATGGCGAGATCGCCGCCTTCGCCGAGATCCCGGCCAAGGCGCCGGAGATCGCGGAGAGCGAACTCAAGACGCCCGATCAATTCCGTCTCATCGGCAAGGACGTGATGCGCGTCGAGCTGCCGCAAAAGGTGAACGGCACCGCGCAATACAGCATCGACGTGCAGGTGCCGGGGATGCTGTACGGCGCGATCCTGCGCGCGCCGGTCGAAGGTGCGGCGCCTGACAAGATCGACGACGCCGAGGCAAAGTCGATCGCAGGCGTGATGCGGATCGTTCCGCTGCCCTATGGCGTCGGCGTGATCGCGCAGACGCCGTGGGCGGCGTTCGATGCCAAGGCCGCGCTCGGCGTCACGTGGACCCGTGCCGGCAAGGCCTGGGGTTTCGACAGCGACAAGGCGCTGGTCGCGTTTGCCGCGGCGGCGCGCGACATGTCCCAGCCCGCCAAGCTGTGGGGCAAGGAGGGCGACGCGCCGGCCGCTTTGAAGGCGGCGGCGACGATCATCGAAGGCGAGTACCGCAACGATCTCGTCTACCACGCCCAGATGGAGCCGCTGAACGCAGTCGCCGCGGTGTCGGCCAACGGGGATGCCTGCGAGGTCTGGTGCGGCGTGCAGTCGAAGACGATCGCCGTGACCGTCGCGGCCGACGCGTTGGGAATAACGCCGGACAAGATCGCCTACCACGACATGCTGATGGGCGGCGGCTTCGGCCGGCGCGGCCACCGCGACGAGGAATACGTCCATGACGCGGTGGTGCTTTCCAACGCCGTGAAAAAGCCCGTCAAGATGATGTGGACGCGCGAGGACGACGTCCACAATGGGCGCTTCAATCCGTTGTCTGCGCACTATCTGCGCGCGGGCTTCGACGGCGCGGGCAAGCTGATCGCGTTCCACCACCGCAAGGCGTGCGATGAGGTGACCGCGTTCCAGGACCCGGTGCGGTTCGAGCGGCAAAAGGGCCGCGACGGCATCGCCTTCAACGGCCTCGACGCTCCCTATTACGAGATTCCCAACCGCCTCGGCGAGGCGGTGCCGCGAGAAAGCGGCCTGCGCACCTCCAGCCTGCGCGGCATCGCGCACCTGACCAACATCTTCGCCATCGAATCGTTCATGGACGAGCTGGCGCGCCGGCGCGGGATCGACCCGGCGACGTTCCGGCGCGACCTGGTCAAGACCAATCCGCGTGCGACGCACATCATCGACACCGTCAAGCGCATGGCGGACTGGGGCAGGAAGCGCGACGGCAGCGCACTCGGTTTCACCTACATGAACTATTCGGGGACGCAGATCGCGCTGGTGGCGGAAGTGTCGCTCGACCGGAAAACCGGCGCGCTGCGGATCCCGAGGGTCTGGACCGCGCTCGATCCCGGCATCGCGGTCCAACCCGACAACATCGTCGCGCAGACGGAAAGCAGCATCGTCTACGGATTGGGATTTGCCCTCACGGAGCGCATCACCATCGTGGACGGCGCGGTGCAGGAGTCGAATTTCTACGACTATCACGTGCCGCGCATGAACGAGATTCCGGAGATGTTCATCGAGGTGGTCGCGACCGACAACCATCCGACCGGTGTCGGCCAGATGGCGACGCCGCTGGTCGCGCCCGCGATCGCCAATGCGGTCGCGGAACTCGCCGGCGTGCGCCTGCGGCACACCCCGATGACGCCCGACCGGGTGAAGCAGGCGCTGGGGTAGGGGGCGCGGAAACGGATGGAGGCCGCGTTTTGCGCGCGGCCGAGCCAACGGCCCCGCAATCGTTCCATGCGACGCGGAGGGTTAAACCGGCGTCATCTTGCGCGGGCATGATGCGGCGTTGGGAGCGCGAAGCGCTTCCAGGCGCGTGCATTGCGATGGCTGGCCCGCGCATTGCAAGCGTCGATACAAAGCAAATGCGGATACAGATCGATCCGAAGGAACTTTCATGGCGGACATGCCGAAATTCCCGCTTCGCCTGGTCCAAGGCTATCGCGATTTTCTGGTCGGACGGATGCCGACCGAGCGCGACCGCTATCGCGAACTCGCCAAGCGGGGCCAGTCGCCGGACATCATGATCATCGGCTGCTGCGATTCCCGGGTCTCGCCGGAGGTGATCTTCGATGCCCATCCGGGCGAGCTGTTCGTGGTCCGCAACATCGCCAACCTGGTGCCGCCGTTCACGCCGGACGGCGTCTGCCACGGCGTCTTCGCGGCGCTCGAATTCGCGGTGCAGGTGCTCGGCGTCGGCCACATCATCGTGCTCGGCCATGCCCGTTGCGGCGGCATCCGCGCCTATGCCGAGCACGGTCCGCCGCTGTCGCCCGCGGATTCCATCCACAAGTGGATGTCGCTGATCGCTCCTGCCGCCGAGCTCGCCGGGGCGCCCGACGGGCGCGACGACTATCTGACCCGGCTGGAACAGGCCTCGATCGCCAAGAGCCTCGAGAACCTGCTGACGTTTCCCTACATCGCGGCGGCGGTGCAAAGCGGCGTGTTGCAGCTCCACGGCGCCTATTTCGACGTTTCGACCGGTCAGATGTTTGCGCGCAACGGTGTCGGCTATTGCGAGATCACGGCCGCACAATGAACGACTCTGCGCCGAAAGAGCTTCGCGCCGCTGCCGGCTGGGGCGGCTCGGGCGCGCCCGCCTCGCAGCCCGCTCGAAAGCGCGGGCAAGCTATTTGAGGTAAGATCGCACCACGTCGATCAGCTCTTCGGCGGCGCGGCCCGCTTCGGACTCGGGTTGCAGTGCGGGATCGATCAGATGCATGCGGATGTGATCTTCGATCACTTCGCCCATCAAACCGTTGATTGCGCCCCGGGCAGCGGTGATGAGCTGCAGGACGTCGGCACAGCCGATTTCCTGGTCGAGCGCCCGCTCGACAGCCTCGACCTGCCCGCGAATGCGCCGCACGCGGTTCAGGAGCTTGGTCTTCTCTCGGATAGTATGGGACACGAGGGTAACTCCATTTGGAGTGCAGTGTAGCAGAAGCGCGAGTTGCGCGACCACAAAATTCTCGCAGCGGCATTGTGTCTCCTTCGGGAGTTTCCCTGCATTCGCAAAAGCTTGGGTGGGCCTGCCGGCGGTGCCGGCGAGCGCTCCGGGGGCGCCTGGCACAGGGTAGTGGAGTGTGGATTTTATCCGCGCCCGGTCGCCGCCCCGATGACAGTGTTGGGATCAAGCGAGCGTCGGCGATCCGTCGGTCTGCCGGTCTCGGCCCCGTCGCCGGTCTCGGCGCCGTGCTACTCGAACGGGCTGAACAGCGGATACAATTTCGGCGGGTCGACATCCTCGCGGTTCCACCACCCGCCGCCCAGAGCCTGGAACAGCGCTGCGGTGTCGGAAAGCCGACTGGCCTGAGCTTGCACGCGCGTGAGCAGCGCCTGCTGATAGGTCTGCTGCGCATTGAGCAGCAGGAGATAGTTGACATCTCCGAGCTCCAGGCGCCGGCGCATGATCGCCACGCTCTTCTTGGCAGCCTCCTCGGCCGCAACAGCCTTTTGCAGGGAGACCGCGTCGTTCTCGATCGCGCTCAAGGCATCGGCGACGTTCTGGAACGCGTTGACCACCGTGCTGCGATATTGTGACGACGCCTGCTCGAACGTCGCTCGCGCGGCGACCTCCTGTTGGAACAACGTGCCGCCGTGGAAGATCGGCGTGAGCACCGCTCCGGATAAGGTCCAGAAGCCGGTGCCCGGCGTGAGCAATTGCTCCGCATACAGCGCGGAGCTGCCGACATTGGCCGAGAGGGTCAGGTTCGGCAGCCGGTTGGTTATCGCGACGCCGATCAGCGCGCTCGCCGAATGCAGGTTTTCCTCCGCCGCGCGCATGTCCGGACGCTGCTGAACCAATTCCGACGGCAGGCTGAGCGGCAGATCCCGCGGCAGGTGCAGCCCGGAGAGATCGAATTTCTCCGGCAGATCCCGATCGGGAAGGCCGCCGGCGAGAGCGATCAGCAAGTGGCGCTGCTGCTCCAATTGCTTCTGCAGCGGCGGCAGCGTCTGCTCGACCTGCGCCAGCGAGGCCTCCTGGGCCACCACGTCGGCTTCGGAAATCTGGCCGGCGGAGAACTGGGTCCTGAGCAGGCGAAGAAAATCGGTGGCGAGCTTGATGATGGTTTTCGTCGCCTCGATCTGGCCCCGCAGCGAGGCCTCCTGCACGACGGCGAGGACGAGGTTCGACGTCAAGGTCAGGTAGGTCGCTTCCAGCGTGAAGCGTTGGTTGTCGGACAGGGCCTGCAGCGACTCGACGTTCCGCCGCGTCCCGCCGAATACGTCCGGCGTGTAGGACACCAGCACCTGGCCGGTAAGCAGGTTGTAGATGGGAGGAAACCCGAGTTGGCTGGGGTCGTCGACGGGGCCGCCGATCGCGGATTGCTGCCGCGTCGCCGAGAAGCCGCCGTCGATGGATGGAAAGAATGCGCCCTTGCCGGCCGAGACGTTCGCTTGCGCCACGCGCAGGGCCGCCTGGGCCGCGGCGAGATCGGGATTATTCCTGAGCGCCTTTTCGACCAGGCTCTTGAGCGGGCGGGAGCTGAAGACACGCCACCAGTCGCCGGGGATGTCGCGGCCTTTGGCGAAACGCTGTGCCTTCCCATCGGTGATATTCGAAGATGCCGTCTGCGCCGGCAATCGTCCCGGGGTGTAGCCGTTGGTCTCGGGCGCCGGAGGCGGGTTGAAGTCCGGACCGAGGGCGCAACTGGAGAGCAACGCGGCGGCGAGCATCGCAGCAGGAAGCGCGTGCGTTTGCCGTAGCAATACGCGCGGCCCCGCCGAGCGGCAGGTGACGAACGCACCGTGCAGCTTGGAGCCGACGCTCCGCCAATCCGAGCCATTCCCCATCCCAGTCACGGCCTTTCGCTGTGGCTGTGCCCCATCCGGTGTCAGAATACAGGCTTTGCGGCGAGGTAATATGGGTTTGCGCGCGTTTTGGACGGAGCAAACGATAGGGAGTCCAGACGTGTTGCAATTCGGTCACGTGCAAGGCCAATATTAGGGATGGTGGGTAGGGTATTGCGCGCTGTTTTGGCTGGATTTTCACGATTATGATCTTCCCGAGACCTGAAATAGGCTGTCGCCCGACTCGTTCCTGGGCGCCGGAATCCTCGAATGCTCCGGCGATTCCGCAGGGGCTCAGCTCCAGAGCCCCATCGCGACGGCGTTGCGAAGGTCGCGGCGGTCTCGCGCATGTCGATGTCGGACGCCATGATGATCCGATACGACATCGAGCGTCACGCCCGAGAAACTCGGTGCGCACAGAGCGAGCATGGATCGACTTCGGATTTTTTGACTTGGCTGCGGTGGTCGGATAGATTTTCGGAACGGGGGTGTAAATCGTTCGAATGATATCTCGAAACATCGGGCGAATTATTGGTCCGTGGCTGTTGGGGCTGTATATCGTAGCCCAGGTCGCGGGAATGATGCCGTTGGTCGGTGCCCATCTCCAGCATGTCATCGCTGCCGAGCAGGACATGGCGGAAGACGTCGGCAACACCGGCGTCGCCGGTCACGCCCATCACCACCATGTCCACTCCGGTAGCGGCCATCACGACCACGGCGCCGCCGATCCGAACGATCAGTGTTGCACCCTGCATCATCACCTCACGGGCGTTCTGCCGCATGCGGCAGGCGCCGGCGCGAACAGCTTTCGGGTAGCGGCAATCGTTTCGCTGCTGCCGCGCGCATTCATGCCTGCCGATCCGGGCATGCTCGAACGCCCACCCAAGCTCCTGATGTCCGTCTAAATCGTGCTGCGCCGGCCTGCCTTGGCCGCGTGCTCCGTTTGGATTCGACAATCATGGAGCTTCCATGTCCTTATTTTATCGGTGGAACTATGCCCTTGCGCATCGGCAGGGGCGGTATCGTGCGGCCTGGACGGTGGGGATCGCCGCACTCGCGATCGCTTTGCTCGGCTCTGTCACGCCCTCTCGCGCCGCCGGCGGCAAGAGCGGCGCCGAAAGTGCCGGAGTGGATACCGAACACCTGTTCGGCTTTACCGAGGGGACCGACATCGGCGCCGCGGGCGAAAAGGAAGTGGAACTCGATTCGACCTTTCGTTCCGGCAAGAGCACCGGTGCATTCGCCGATACGGCGTCGGAATTGGAGTTCAAATACACCGCGTTCCGGAATTTCCGGATCTCGGCGTCAGCGACGTTCGCCTACTACGATATCGCCGGGGTAACGGGGTTGGATGATCGCCGACAGGCCGCATTGCAGTCCGCGTCGTTCAACGCGCGGTTCCGGCTGCTCGAACGGGACTATTCGCCATTCGGTCTGACGCTGAGCATCGAACCGCACCGGGGGTTTGCCGACGAAGCGAGCGGCGTGCCGATCAATCACTTCGGTTGGGAAGCGCTGTTGCTGGCGGACCGCGAACTCGTGCCGGATCGACTGTTCGGCGCGGTCAATCTGCATTTCGACACCGACCGCACGCGACTGCTTTCGGGCGGCGATGTGCAGCAGGAACCCACGCTCGGTATTGCGGCCGCCCTTGCGGGTCAGGTGATGTCGCGCGTGTGGATCGGAGGCGAAGTGCGATATCTCCGCAGCTACGAGGGTGCGGGATTGGATGTCCTTTCCGGTCAGGCGGTTTATGTCGGCCCGACGCTTTACGCGCGTGTCGGCAAGAATGCCTGGATGTCTGCCGCGTTCAATGTTCAGGTCTGGGGCGGGGCGGTCGGAACCCCCGGCGCGCTCGATCTCGTGAATTTCGAGCGATACCAGGCCAAGTTCCGCCTCGGCTACGATTTTTGACCGGGGCTCAGATTGCCGAGGACGCCAAAAACTTTTGGCGTCCTCGCCATTGCGAAAGAGGCTAATGCGCCAAGTCGGGCTGCGGCGCGGTTTCGCGCGGAGCCCAACGCGCCGCAATCCGCTCGAACGAATAATAGAACGCCGGTATCACGAACAAGGTCAACAGAGTTGCGATAATAAGGCCGCCGATGATCACCGTCGCGACCCCACGTTGAACGTCGCTGCCAACGCCTGTTGCCAACGCGGCCGGCATCATTCCGACGGTCGCGACCGTCGCGGTCATCAGCACCGGTCGGAAGCGTTCCGATGCGCCGATCAAAATCGCGTCGCGGAGCGAGGCGCCCGTCTCACGCATCCGATTGAGGTTGGCCACCATGATGATGCCGTTCTGCACGGCCACGCCGAAGAGCGCGATGAACCCGACGGCCGTCGCGACGTTGAGCGTCTCGCCGGTGACGAAAAGCGCAATCAAACCGCCCAAAGTGGCGAGCGGCACGATACCGAGGATCAGCAGCGCTTGCCGAAGCTTTCCGAATTCGGTGTAGAGCAGCAGCGTCATCAGCGCGAGAACGAGGCCGAGAATCAAGATGAACCGGCGCTGTGCGCGCTCCTGGTTCTCGAATTGCCCGGCATATTCCAGGTGAAACTTGGATTGATCGAACTTCACCGACTGGTCGATTTTTTCTTTCACCTCCGCCAGGTAGGAAACGAGGTCGCGGTCGGCGAGGTCGATTCGAACGGTCAAGTTTCGACGGTTGTTTTCGCGCGTGATGGTGCCTTCGCCATTCCGCTGCGTGATCTTCGCGACCTGTGACAGCGGAACTTGCATCCCACTGGAATTGGTCAGAGTCAGATCTCCGAGAGCTTGCGGATCGTAACGCGAGTCCAAAGGAAAGCGCACGCTCACGTCGTAGACGCGGTCTTCGACGAAGACCTGAGTGACCGCCGCGCCCCCCACACCGGTCTGGATCAGATTGGTGATGTCTGAGATATTGAGGCCATAGCGGGCTGCCGCGGCGCGATCGGTCTCGATTGAGATCTGTGGGAGTGGCGGTTCCTGAAAAATCGAAGCTTCCGCCGTGCCCCTGGTATTTCGCAGGACGTCGACGATCTCACCGGCGATGCGGCGACCTTCCACAAAATCGTCCCCTACGACCCGAATCACCAGTGCGCTGTGGGCACCGCCAACCAGGTCGAACACCATGTCGCTGATCGGTTGGGTGATCCCGACGTTGAACCCAGGAAGTTCGTGCAGGCGTGCATTGAGTTTTCGCACGAAGTCCTTCTTGGTCTCGCCCTTCGGCCATGTATCATAGGGCGTCAGTCCGATCGGAGCCTCGATGTGAGAGGGCGTCCATGCGTCGACGGCGGAATCCTCGCGGCCGAGCTGGGTCATGATATAGCGAACTTCCGGAAATTCTCGAACCGTACGCCGAAGTTCGCTCGCCATGTCGCTTGCCGCTTCGAGCGAAAGGCCACTCGGCAGTTGGACTTGGAGCCAGAGCCCGCCTTCGTCCAAATCCGGCAAGTAGTCCCGACCGACCGATGCTCCAAAAACGCCCACCGCTACGAAGGCGACGCCAGCCGCCAGGTATGAAAGCAGCGGCCGGTCGAGCAGGCGCCCCAGTGTGGATCGGTAGGCGCGCCCCAACCATTCGAGCGGTACGTTGCGGAACGGACGGCGAGGCTTGCGGAACGCCAGATAGGCAAGGCCCGGAGTCAGAGCCAAGGTGCACAACAGTGCGCCGAACAGGGCAAAGCCGACCGTATAGGCCATGGGTGTGAACAGCGCCGCCTCGCCCCGCTGCAGGGTGAACAGCGGGAAATAGGCTGTGATAATGATCAAGGTCGCGAAGAAGATCGGCCGCGCCACCTGCCTTGTCGCGGACCGCACATCCTCCTCGGTCAATTCCTCGGTGGGATTGGCCTCGCGCCACCGCAGGATGTTCTCCGTCACCACGATCGCGCCGTCGACGATGACGCCGAAATCGAGCGCGCCGAGCGACAACATGCTCGCCGACATATGGGCGGCATTCATCAGAACAAAAATGGAAACCACCGCCAACGGTATGGTCACCGCGACCACCAGCGCGCTGCGCACGCTGCCGAGGAACAGCATGAGGACGACAATCACCAGCCGATGCCTTCGAGGATCGTGCTGCCGATCTTGGATACGGTTGCATTGACGAGATCGCCGCGGTCGAGAACGGGGACGATATGGACATCTTCGGGCTCGAGTTGCTTGCGCAGTTCCTCCACCTTGGCGTGGATGCCGGAGATGATTTCCGACACGTTCGCGTATTTGAGGCCCAACACGATACCCTCGATCGTGTAGGGGTTTTCGTTCATGCCCAGGATTCCCTCGGGTTCCTGGTGGGCGTAGCTCAGCGTCCCGAGATCGCGGACCAGGACAGGCATGCTGTTGGTTTGCGCCACGACGACGTTGCCGAGGTCCTCGAGGGTGTGGACGAGGCCGACGCCGCGGACGATGAAGCTCTGGTCGCCGCGCGACACCCGACCGCCGCCGGCATTGGCGGTGTTGTTGTTGATCGCATTGGTGACGTCATTGATGCCGATGCCGTAACGCAAGAGTTCGGGCGGATCGAGATCGAGCCTGAATTGCCGGGTGAATCCTCCGAAATTGTCGACGTCCGCCACCCCTGGAACCTGTTTCAGTGCCGGAATGACGATCCATTTCTGAAATTCCGACAGTTCCATCAAATTCTTGGTGTCGGATTCAAGCGTATATCGGTAGATCTCCAATTCCGGCGCCGACACCGCGTCGAGCCCGGCGGAGGCGCCGGTGGGCAGGCTCACGTCTTCAATGCGTTCCCTGACGCGCTGACGTTCCCAATAATCCTCGGCGCCGTCACGAAAAATTAGATTGATCTGGGACAACGCAAACGTGCTGATCGATCGCATGCTGACCAGCCCAGGCGTGCCGTTGAGCGCCCTCTCCAGCGGGATCGTAATCTGCTGTTCGACCTCTTCGGCGGCGAGGCCGGGTACCTGGGCGGTGACTTGGGCGGAGACCGGGCTGAGGAGTGGGTAGGCGTCGATTGCCAATTGCGACCATGCATAAATGCCGAAAATGCAAGCGAATATCGCGAGCAGCCGCACGACAAGACTCTTCCTGAAACAAAGCGCGACGAACTGGTCAATCATTGAGGCGGACCGCACCTTTCACTACCACTCGCTCACCCGGCTGAAGTCCGCTTTTGATCGCCGCGACGGTGCCCTCCTGATAGGCGAGTTCCACATCCCGGCGTTCAAAGGCCCAATTCGCGACCTCGACAAAGACACTCGTCTTATCGTTGGTCATCAGCAGCGTCGAGTTCGGCACCATTACGCGCTTTATCGGCGGCGCAATGAAGCTGGCGTTGGCGAACATGTTGGGCTTCAGAGCCTTTTCCGGATTGTCGAATGCGATGCGGACCTTGTTGCGTCTCGTGTCGGACTCGACCACGTCGCTGATGAACAGAACCTTTCCGCTAAAAACCTTGTCCGGATAGGAGACCAAGGTGACATCGACGTTCTGCCCGGTGAAGACGAACGAGACATCCTTTTCCGGCACATTGGCGGTGACCCAGATGGTATCCAAATTCGCAATGGTCATGATGGCGGCCGTCGGGTCGTTGAGGAACGCGCCGGGTGCCACCTGCAAATCGATTATGCTGCCCGATACCGGGGCCTTGAGGGTCAGCAGCCGGGACTCTCCGGGCTGTTCGACCGGAATGTCCATCGCCCGGAGCCGTGTTTCGGCCCGCCCGAGTTCGGAGACGGCCTGGGCGTAATCGCTCTGCGCCTGCTCGCGGTCCTTGACCGCCGCCCCGCCGCCCTTCTCCAGGCTCATCTGCCGATCAAGCGCCTTTTTTGTGAGGGTGACGGTCGAACGGGCTTTCTCGATATCCGAATAGGCCTGTGCGAGATCGCCGGAATCGATCACCGCCAGCTCTTGTCCCTTGGTGACGCGTCCGCCGAGCTGGACCTTGAGATCGGTGACGCGGCCGGCGACCGGCGGCATCACCTTCACGGTGCGGGCAGGGTCCGCCTCCACGACGGCGGGTAGCACCAGCTTGCGGGAAACGTCCTTCACGACGACCTCCGACACCGCGAGCTGCGAGCGCAGCAGCGATTCGGGCGGCACCACGATGCGGTCGCCGACGCGGGAAAATGGGGCTGCGGGAGCGCGCTGGCCCGCTTCGGGCGCTGCTTCGACGGTCGCACCGCTCTTTGGAATGAAAACCAATCGATCGCCGGCGATGCCGAGCGCCAGTCCGATCAGAACCAGCAGCAGGCCACCGCCCTTTCGGTTGGGCGGGCGCTGAATCGAGGTTTCCTCGGACATGTATTGATGCATCGCGACAATAGAGACAATCGTTTTGGCGGGCGTGCGCCAGTAACCGACAAGTATCTGGTACCGGCAAATAGAGCGTGGCACGCTAAGGGCCGGCCTTGCAAGGCAAACACGCCCCCGGAATTACTGGGGGGGCCTATGAAATTTGATCGCGGCGCATCCGCCGCAGGCTTGCAAAGGTTAATCCGGGGGACTGGGGCGCCGCCTAATGCGCCGCGACGATGGGCGAGCCGTCCTTGAATTTGGATCTGGTCGGGTGCCAGGCGCCGCCCGGGGCGCCGCTGCGCAACGGAAAGATCGTTATTCGCAGTTCGTCACCGGGCTTGAGCGTGGTGTACGACCAGCCGCCCCAAGCGAGGCTGTTCGGACTGTCGCCCTCGAGGTTCCAGACGACCTTGTGCGCCTCCTTGTCCACGACCTCCAGGCGGATGAAAGCGTGCGGACTCGTGAATCGGAATTCCTGCACGGTTCCCACCAGCTCGATCGGGTGGGCTTGATCGAATACCGCAATGGAGTGATGGGCGGTGGCGGCGCCGGTCATGGCTGCCATCGCGAAGCTTGCCGACAGTGTGAGGAAATGCCGTCTCATGATCTGCGCCTGCGGTTCGTGACATCGTATGTCTGAACGCAGCCGGAGTTTACCGCACAAGCAGGCACCGCTGCATACTGGGCTGTGGACGGCCGCAGGCCCTACGTCGACAAGTTCCATGGCGGGTCTCTTGCGCCTTGGCGTCTGCAGCCTGGTCTCAATATATCGTAGGAACGTACAGTTCCGGCGGGATCGGCGCGCGCAGATAGTCCGGCTGATGCTCGCGCTGCGGCAGTGCGACGCCGGCGTGATCGACTTCTGCGTAGGGGATTTGTTGAAGCAGGTGGTGGATGCAGTTGAGCCGCGCCCGTTTCTTGTCGACCGCTTCGACGACCCACCAGCGCGCTTCCGGCAGGTGGGTGCGCGCCAGCATCTCTTCCTTGGCCTTGGTGTAGAGCTCCCAGCGCCGGCGGGATTCCAGGTCCATCGGGCTGAGCTTCCACTGCTTGAGCGGATCCTTGATGCGCATCAGGAAGCGCAGGTTCTGCTCGTCGTCGGTGATCGAGAACCAGTATTTTATGAGGATGATGCCGGAGCGGACCAGCATCCGCTCGAAGTCGGGAACGGTGCGGAAGAACTCCTCGCAGTCCGCGTCGGTGCAGAAGCCCATCACGCGTTCGACGCCCGCCCGGTTGTACCAGCTGCGGTCGAACAGCACCATTTCCCCGCCTGCCGGCAGGTGCTGGGCATAGCGCTGGAAGTACCACTGGGTACGCTCCCGCTCGGTCGGGGCCGACAACGCCACCACTTTGCAGGTTCGGGGATTGAGGCGCTGGGTCACCCGCTTGATGACGCCGCCCTTGCCGGCGGCATCGCGCCCCTCGAACAGGACCACGACCTTGAGCTTCTGGTGAACCACCCAATCCTGCAGCTTCACCAACTCGCGCTGCAGCCTCAACAACTCTTCGAAGTAGGTTCTTCGGTCGATCGCATTCTCGGTCTCGCCGCCGTGTTCCAGCAAGGCGGCGAGCCGATCGTCATCGATTTCCAGCTCGAGTTCCTCGTCGACGGTATCGACGAGTTCGTCGTGGATCCGCTCGCGCAGGCTCGCTTGGGTCGTATCGGCGCTCATTTGCACCCCTTTTGGCATGTCGGCGGGAACGCAACAGGCCAGTTTCAGGCCAAGTGCTCACCGCGATCCAAGTGCTCACCGCGATGTTGGGGTGCATCCGTGACGGCCATGCGACACACGACAGGGCGTCGGCCGGGGAAGTCCAGGCGTTGGGCTTTGTCCGGTCGCCGGCCTCTGGTCCTATCGCTTTGTCGCTATTGCTTGGCGAGGATGTCGGCGGTGGCGCGGCGCAGGATCTCGGCGATGCGCCGGCTTTCCTCGGTCGAACCGCGCTTGCGTTCGCGCAGCACCCGCCGCAATTCGCGCCGCGCCTGCCGAAGCTCGTTGGTGTCGCCCTCCTCGCCGGCCTCATCGGGATCGCCCGCGAACGCACGGCGGACGTCGCCCATGCGGCGGCCGATGCGCTCGAGCTGCGCCGCGAGGGCGTCGGCCGCGGCACGGTTCTGCTCCAGGTGGCGGCGACCTTCGTCGCTGATGCGATAGAGTTTTTTGGTCCCCTCCGGCTCGACGGTCGCCTGGCCGGCCTCTTCGAGATAGGTGAGGGCCGGATAGATCATGCCCGGGCTCGGGACGTAGTAGCCGCCGGACCGCTCTTCCAGCACCTTGATCAGATCGTAGCCATGGCTCGGCTTTTCGGCGATCAGGGCCAGCAGGAGCAGTTGCAGGTCGTCGGCGGCGAGCTTGCGTCCGGTGCGGAAGCCGGAGCGTTCAAATCCGGCATCGTCCATGTCGCTGCCGAAAAAATGGCCAAAGCCCCTGCCGCGGCGGTGCTTGCCCAGATGGCGCATGGCATGGCGCATTTCGCCGGGCATGTGGTCGTGAAGGTCACGGAAAAGTCCACGTAAGTGATGCATTGATGTCCTCTTTCTATCGTTAGTCACAACGAAAGATATATCTTACGATATATAAGATGTCAACCGGCATTGGGGTCTAATTCTTGCACGAACGATCGGTTAGCGGCGTTGTGAAATAAAGCGGCAGGAACCAGGGGCACGCCTCCCGGGCAAAGGCAAAGCGTCGCCGCGCTGTCATGAACGGCTGGTACTCGGATGGACGGGGGCGGCGCGGACGCCGCGAAGTATCTCTTTAACCGATGTTTTTGCGCTCAGACGCTCAAACGGAGGATCACATGCTCAGTCGCGAACACAATGGTCACGCCAGCGAACCAACGCCCGGCACCACCGACGCTGCCTCGGGCGACGCCCATGAAATCGGCCATCTGCCCAACGAGGCAGTGACGGTGGCGGCGACGGTCGGCGTGGTGGCTGTCGGCGTCGCCTTGTTCGAGGTGGCGCTGCTGCCGGGCATGGTGATCGGCGTTGCGGCGATGCTGGCGCCGAAATATGTGCCGAAAGTGGGCGCGGCGCTCACCCCCATGTTCAAGTCGACGGTCCGCGGCGCGTACAAGTTCGGCCAGAAGACCCGCGAAATGGTGGCCGAGGCCAAGGAGCAGGTCCACGACATCGTTGCCGAGGTGCACGCCGAGGGTGATGTCGCAAAAGCCGCAGCCAAGCCCGCCGCCGAAGCCCCGAAGGCGTGATCCCGGCCGACGATGAAAGTCAAACTTCAGATTGCGCATCAGGTGCCCGGCCGGATCAGGATGAAGATCCCCTCGGCCAAGGGCAACCCGGCGATGCTGGAAGAGATCCAGAAGACCTTCAGCGCCATCCCCGGCATCGAGCAGGTGGTGATCAATCCCGAAACCGGCAGCGTGGTGCTTCGCTACGACGCCGACCAGCACGATGACTTTCATGCCGGCTTCACCCATCGCTTCAACGAGCACCACGCCGGCCACGCCCCGAAGAATCATCGGCCCCCGACCAACGAGATCGACGCGCTGGCCAGCAAGATCGAGCAAGAGGCGGAGTTCCTGGCCGAGCATTCCGACGCCGCCAGGGCAGTGGTGGATTTCTGCCGGCATTGCGATCGCGAGGTCAAGATGGCCACGGGCAACCTCATGGACCTGAAAATGGTCCTCTGCGTCGGCCTCGTCGGTTTCATGATTTTCGAGGTCGGTGCCGCCGCCGCTACGCCCGTATGGGTGACGCTCACTCTGTTCGGCCTCAATCACTTCGTCGAGATGCAGAGCGAACTGGCTGAGAGCGCACGCGAGGGCGAGGCCGCCCCGGCCTGATCCACCAATCGAGGTCGCCGAGATGGATGTCGCGGTCCTCCACTACCTGCCGGGCCGGGTGCGGCTGCATGTGCCGGAGCTTTGCCGCAAGGCGGCGCTCGCGGAATCCGCGCTCGCTTGGCTGCGGGCGCAGCCCGGCGTCACCGGCATCCGCCTCAACGCCGCCTGTGCGAGCCTCGTGGTCGAGTTCGACCGCGCCCATGAGCCGCTGCTTCAAGGCATTCTCGCCCGGCTGAAGGCAGTCTCGGCAAGAGAGTTCGCGGTGTTCATTGCCGGCGCGAAATTGGCCGCGACGGCAAACCCGGCAGCGCCGCAATCTTCTCCCGCGCCAAAGCCCGCGGCAAGGCCCGCGGCGGGGCCGACCAAGGGCGACGTGCCCGGCCTGTTCTCCTCGCGATCGCCGCTCGGCCTGCCGACGCTGTCGCTGGCGATGGCGTTCAGCGCCAACCCGTTGGTGGTCGCGGTGAACATGCCGCTGATGCTGTGGAACGCCATTCCGATCGCGCGGCGGGCATGGCGGGTCTGGAGCAATGAGCGCCGCCTCAATGTCGATTTCCTCGACGTGCTGGCGATCTCCGCCTCGGTCATGCAGGCCGATCCGCTGGCCGGCTCGCTGGTCACCTGGCTGATCAAGCTCGGCGATTGGATCCGCGACCTGACGGCGGCCGGCTCGCGTCGCGCCATCAGCGGATTGTTGGAATTCCGCTCGAAAGGCGCCTGGATCCTGCGCGACGGCCAGATCACCGCGATCCCGGCGGCGGAGCTTGCGGTGGGCGATCTCGTCGTCGTCTATCCCGGCGAGATGATCCCGGTCGACGGCGAGATCGTCGAAGGTCTCGCCACCATCGACCAGAAAACCATCACCGGCGAAGGTCTCCCGGTGACGCGCGGCAAGGGCGCGGCGGCGTTCGCGGCGACGGTGATCCGCGAAGGCCAATTGACGCTCCGCGCCACCCGCGTCGGGACCGACACCACGGCGGGCCAGATCGCCCACCTCGTGGAGTCCGCACCGATGGGCGACACCCGCATGCAAAACCACGCCGAACTGCTCGCCGATCGCCTGGTGGCGCCGACACTCGGCCTCGCCGTGGGCACCGCCGCGCTGACGCGGGACTTCGGGCGCTTCCTGTCGCTGGTGATCGTCGATTACGGCACCGGAATCCGCGTCGCGGCGCCGACCTCGGTGCTGTCCTCGATGACCCATGCGGCCCGCGCCGGCATCGTCATCAAGAGCGGCGGCCACATGGAAAAGCTGGCCAAGGCCGACACCATCGTGTTCGACAAGACCGGGACCCTGACTCATGGCGTCCCCGCCATCGTCGACGTCATCGGCTATGTCGATCACATCACGCCGGGCCACCTGCTCGGCCTCGCCGCAGCGGCGGAGACGCGGCTCCATCATCCGGTCGCGGAAGCGCTGCGGACCCGGGCCAGGGAATTGGCGGTGAACATCCCACCCTGCGACGAAACCCATTACCGCGTCGGCCTCGGAGTGGAGGGCCAGGTCAACGGCTATTACCTCCATGTCGGCAGCGAGCGCTTCATGCGCCACAGCGACATCCAGGTCGCCGCCGCGGCAGCCGACCGCGCCGCACTCGATCGCAACGGCTATTCCTGCCTCTATATCGCGGTGGACGGCAAGCTCGGCGGGCTGGTCGCCTATGCCGACAAGGTGCGGCCGGAAAGCCGCGCGGTGATCAGCCGGCTGCACGGCATGGGCATCCGCAATACCATCATGTTGACGGGCGATAATGCGGTGGTGGCCAAGGCCGTCAGCGCGCGCCTCGGCCTCGCCGGGCAATTCTCCGACATGATGCCGGCGGACAAGGCGGGCGTCATCCAGGAACTGCAACGCCGCGGCAACGTTGTCGCCATGGTCGGCGACGGCATCAACGATTCCCCGGCGCTGAGCTTCGCCGATATCGGCATCGCCATGAAGTACGGCGCCGACGTCACGCATGAATCCGCGGATGTGGTGTTGATGGAAGACTCGCTGTGGAAGCTCGTCAAAGCGGTCGACATCTCGCGTGGCGCGGTCTCGCTGATCAAACAGAATTATGTCATCGTCGCCGGCTTGAATACGCTTGCCCTGGCGCTGGCTCTCCCCGGAGGACTGGTGAGCCCGGTGATGACGGCGATGATCAGCAACGGATCGGCAATCATGGCGGCTCTCAACGGAATGCGGCCTATCCTGCGGTATCAATGACACTTGCGGCACAGGAAATCGCACCACCACTGTCCCGGGCCCATCATCAGGCGCTGGCCCGCGCCGTCGACGTGCTCGAACATCCGAATTTCGCGGCCCGGCTCGCCGACTATGCCGGCGCTCCCGTCAACCGCGTCGTGCAGATGTTGCCGCGCGGCGCCAGCAAGGCACTTTCCAAAGCGGTCGAGGCCGCGATGGGGAAATGCCTGAAGACCGCGATCGGCTCGCTCGAGCCCGATGCGCAAAGCCCGCCCGCCACCTGGTTGTCGACCGCGATCGTCGGCGTCACCGGCGGGGTGAGCGGCTTTTTCGGCATGGCCGCGCTTCCGCTCGAATTGCCGCTGACGACCACGATCATGCTGCGCGCGATCGCGGACATCGCCCGCCACAATGGCGAGAACCTCGCCACCTTGGAAGCGCGGCTCGCCTGCCTGCAGGTGTTCGCGCTGGGCGCGCGGCGCACCGTGGTCCGCACCGATCTTGGCTACTTCGCCGCCCGGGCGCTGCTGACGCGGCTCACGGGCAACACCGCCGCCTACGTGGTCGAGCGCGGCGCGGCCGAACTGTCGGGGGTGATGCTCAGCGGCCTGGTGGCGGAGATCGTGTCGCGGTTTTCCATCGTGGTGTCGGACCGCGTCGCCGCCAGCGCGCTGCCGGTGGTGGGCGCGGTCGGCGGCGCCACCGTCAACGTCGTCTTCATCAACCACTTTCAGCAGGTCGCGCAGGGGCATTTCACCGTCCGCCGGCTCGAACGCGAATACGGCGCCGAGACGGTCCGCCTGCACTATGCCGAACTCGCCGCGCGGAGCCCGCAGGACCGCAAATGATGCGGCGGCACCCACGGCGGAGCTGACGTCGCATGTCGAGTCCGGCTCCCACCGATCGCTCCACCGAGGATCCCCGCGTCGGCGACCTGCGGCGCATGCGCGTGATCGCGACGCTGCTGCTGGTGGCGATGACGGTGGTGTTCGCGGCGACCTCGCTCGCGCAGGTGCGGTGGGAATGGCTCGCCTATGTGCGGGCGTTCGCCGAAGCCGGCATGGTCGGTGCCTGCGCCGACTGGTTCGCGGTGGTGGCGCTGTTCCGGCGGCCGCTGGGACTGCCGATCCCGCACACCGGGATCGTGCCGCGCAACAAGGCCCGCATCGCCGGCGCGCTCGGAAGGTTCATCACCAACAACTTCCTGACGCCCAAAGTGCTGTCGGAAAAACTGGTCCAGGTCGATGCCGCGCAATGGATCGCCGATTGGCTCGGCAGCCCCGACAACGCCAGGCGGGTCGCCCACAACGCCGCCCGGGTGGTGCCGGAGGTGGTGCGGGCCTTGCCGCGCGACCTGATTTCCGACGCGCTCGGCCGCTCCGTCGTCGCCGGCCTCAAGGCGGTTCCGGCGGCGCCCGTCGCCGGCAACCTGCTGGCGGTCGTGTGGGCCCAAGGCCAGACCCAGAAGGTCCTTGAGCGCGCGATCGCGTTCGCGGAAACCGCGTTGCTCGCCAACAAGGGTTTCATCCGCGCCCGGGTCGAGGCGAACTCGTCGCGCTGGGTTCCCCGCTGGCTCGACGGGATCGTCGCCGACAAGATCGTCACGACGATAACGGCGACGCTTGCGGAAATGCGCGACCCCGCCCATCCCTGGCGCCTCGAGCTGAAGGCGGGGATCGAAGGGCTGATCGGACGGCTCTCGTCCGATCCGGCCCTGCGGGCGGATGTCGAGGCGGCCAAGAACGCGTTTCTCGACGATCCCCTGTTCATCGAGCACGTCATGGCCATGTGGGAAGAAATCGACGCCCGCCTGCCGACCGACATCTCCGCCCATGCGGAGACGATCGCCGCCGGCGTCGAATACAGCCTGCTGCGCGCCGGGCGGTGGCTGCGGGAAGATCAGGCGCTCAAGGTGAAGATCAACCGGTGGATTCGCTACCTGGCCCGGCGCATGATCTCGCCGCGCCGCGCCGAGATCGGCGCCTTCGTCACCAATGTGGTGGAGGCCTGGGACTCCACCACCCTCGTCAACCGGCTCGAGCTGCAGGTCGGCAAGGACCTGCAATACATCCGCATCAACGGCACCCTGGTCGGCGGCCTCGTCGGCCTCTTGATCTTCACGGCATCGAAGTGGCTGCTGCCGGGGTAATTGTCATTCCGGGCCGCCGCAGGCCGGAACCCGGAACCCAGGCTTGCCGCGCCGATCTGCATTTCGGTTCGGTGCTTCGCACCGCCCCGGAATGACGGCCTGGGAAACGGACTTGGGGCCGAAGCTCCACTCACGCCGAAGCGCCGGCGAACAGGCTCTTCTTGATGATGGCGTGGATGCCCCAATTGCCGTCGACCACCTGGGTGACGCCGAAATCGACGGCGACCGAGATCAGCGAGATCGCCTCGTCCTCGGACAACCCCTTCGTCGTCATCAGGAAGGCGCGCATCTTGCGGAACGCGTCCTTGAGCGCGAGGTCGATGGAGGACTTGGTGTAGATGTCCTGCTGGGCGTTCGGTCCGAGCTCGGCGAGGTAGTTGGCGAAGCTGAAGCCGTGCAGCACCCATTCGTCCTGGGTTTCCAGGAGCGGGTAGTCGAGCTCCGCCAGCGAAGTATCCGCGAGCGAATTCTTCTTGTGCAGGATGAGCTGGAAGGTACCCGTCAGCGAGCACTCGATGGCGGTGCCGCACATTTCGGAATCGCCCTGCGACGCATGGGAATCTCCAATCGAGAACAGGCCGCCGGGAACCGCGATGGGGTAATACATGGTGGCGCCCTTGCCGATGCGCCAATTGTCCATGTTGCCGCCGAAATATCCCGGCGGGATGGAGTCGACGACATCGGCCTCCTTGGGCGCGACGCCCATGACGCCGAAATGCGGCCGGATCGGAATCCGCACGTTCTTGAGGATGCCGTGGTTCTCCTGGACGGTCTTGTGGTCGACCGGCACGCCGGGATAGTCGATGGTGTTGTGCACGACGCCGAACGGATCGGTCTGCGGCGTCCAGCGGAAATTGTAGACCGCCTGGGCCCAGTTGCGTTGCCCGGTGGTATCGATTTCGTAGATCGTGCAGACCTCGCGCGGCTTCGGCTCGGTGATCAGCTCCTTGTAATGAAAGCCCCACCAGGCCGCCGCGTTGCTGCCGAACGACTTGCCGGCATAGGCGGGATTCGCGCATGGCCGCGGCTTCACGTCGATGATGCGGACCTCGAGGATATCGCCGGGCTCGGCGCCGCGGACATAAACCGGCCCGGTGCAGATGTGCACGCCGAAGCCCTCGCCGGAACCGCGGCCCAGCAGCTTGCCGTCGATCGGCCCGGCGCCGCGGCGATTGACGCCCTTTCTTTTCCCGGGTCCACAGGAACACGCTTTCGGCGCCGGGATCGCCTTTGACCATGCGCTCGGCATCGTCATTGGCATGATGCGTCAGCGCTTCGATGGTGACGTAGTCGCCGGAATCGATCTCGAGCTGCGGCTTGAGCAGCTTGCTGAAATAGCCCCAATGCACCGTGTCCGCCGTGGCGGGCAGATAGTGATAGGTCGGCTGGCCCGGTCGCGGCGCCGCGCTTTGCGCGGCCGCAGGAGAGATCAGCGTGCCGCTGGTCGCCGCCCATGCCGCCGCCGCGCCGCCGCCGGCCACGAAGGCGCTCTTGAGGAAGCTGCGCCGTTCCGCGTCGAGGTCGTCGAGCAGCTTCTGGCGATGCAGTTCGAATTGCGGACACGTGTGATCGTCGCCTGCGCACATGGGAACAACTCCTGGTTTGATGTCGGCTCTCGAACATCGACGGTCGCGCCGGCGCCGGCGAAAACATGGGGGTAGGCCGACCGTGTAGACCGCGTGCCTCAATCGAACGATGAAGATGCAAGCTGCAGGCCAGCCGGCGAATTCAATCCCACGGACCTCATCCTGAGGAGCCATGCGAAGCATGGCGTCTCGAAGGATGCTGCGGCACGGCTTTGCCTGCGACCGTCCTTCGAGACGCGCGCGTGAGCGCGCTCCTCAGGACGAGCCTCATCATTTCGCCGGCGCCCCCGCATCGAGCCACGCCGCGAGCGTGGCGCGCTCGTCGGGCGTCATCTCGGTGATGTTGCCGGGGGGCATGGCGTTGGACCAGGCGGCATTGCGGCCGATCAGCGGGGCGTTGCGGCGGATATGCCCGGCATCGTCGAGCAGGATGCCGCGCGGCGCGGTCGGGATCGACGCCCATACCGGCTCGGCCGCATGGCACGGGCTGCATCGCGACGAGATGATGTTCTCGACGACCTTGAAGGTTGGTGCCGTCGCTCCGGTCTTGGCGTCGCGCGGCCCGGCCGCCGAGAGGAGGGCGATGGCAATCATGCCCGCAGCGGCGACCCCCCAGGTCCACCATGGCGATCCCTTGCCGGCGTGCCGGCTGTTGTAGAAATGGCGGATGATGGGGCCGAGCGCGAGCACGATGGCGACGATCACCCAATTGTACCGGGTCGCGTAGAGCAGCGGGTAGTGATTGCTGATCATCAGCAGGATCACCGGCAAGGTGAGGTAGTTGTTGTGCACCGAGCGTTGCTTGCCCTGGATGCCCAGCGCCGGGTCCGGCTTCTGTCCGGCGATCAGCGCGGCGACGGTTTTCCTCTGGTTGGGAATGATGTTGAGGAAGACGTTGGCAACCATGATGGTGCCGATGATGGCGCCGATCTGGTTGAAGGCGCCGCGCCCGCTCAGCACGTGGGTGAACGCGAAGGTGAGCGCCACGAGGAAGAGGTATCCGGTGATCACGAAGGCCAATTCGTGCTTGGCGAAGGCCGAGCGGCACGCCGCCTCGTAGAGCCCCCAGGCGAGCACGAGGCTCACCAGGCTGAACAGGCCGGCCTGAAGGGGAGTGAGGTCCAGGACCGATTTGTCGACCAGGAACAGGTCGGCATCGAGGTAATAGACGATGATGACGAGGGCGAAGCCGGACAGCCACGTCGCATAGGCTTCCCAATAGAACCAGGTGAGGTCGTCGGGCATCTTGGCCGGCGCCACCAGGTATTTGAGGATGTGATAGAAACCGCCGCCATGGACCTGCCAGGCCTCGCCATGGACCCCCTCGGGCAGTTCCTTGCGCGGTTTCAGGCTGAGATCGAGGTGGATGAAATAGAACGAGCTGCCGATCCAGCCGATGGCTGCGATCACATGGAGCCAGCGAAAGATCAGGCTGGCCCATTCGGTGAGGATCGAATTCAGCATGGCGATGACCCGATGACCTGATGACCCGATGATGCGTAGATGAAGGGCCGAAGCCGGGCGCGGGAATGCATCCGGCCTGAAACCGCCGCGGATCAGACGTGCTCGGACGCCGCCGCCACCATCGCCGCTTCGGATTGCGCGCTGGCGACGCTGCGGACGCCGTTGAAGAATGCGTTGAGCAGGACCGACGAGATGGCGGCGAGCAGGATGCCCGATTCCAGCAGCGGGTGAAGCTCGTCCGGCAGGTACCTGAAGAAGTTGGGCGCCACCAGCGGGATCATGCCGAACCCGACCGCGATCGCGACCACGAACAGGTTGAAGCGATTGGTCTTGAAGTCGACAGCGGTGAGGATGCGCGCGCCGGTCGCGGCAACCATGCCGAACATGACGAGGCCGGCGCCGCCGAGCACGACCTGCGGCACCGCCTCGACCAGGGCCGCCATCTTCGGCAGGAAGCCGAGAAACAGCATGATGCCGCCGCCGGCGGCCGTCACCCAGCGCGAGCGGATGCCGGTGACGCCGACGAGGCCGACATTCTGCGAAAACGACGTGTAGGGGAAGGTGTTGAAGACGCCGCCGATCATGGTGCCGATGCCGTCGGCGCGCAGGCCGCGGGTCAGGTCGCCCTGGTCGATCTTGCGGCCGGTCATTTCGCCGAGCGCGAGGAACATGCCGACCGATTCGATCATCACCACCACCATCACGATGCACATGGTGATGATTGGCACCAGGTGGAATTGCGGCATGCCGAACCGCAGCGGCGTGACGACATCGACCCATGCCGCGGTGGCGACCTTGGCGAAATTCATCACCCCGAGGATCGACGCCAGCACCGCGCCGGCGACGATGCCGAGCAGCACCGACACGTTGGCAATGAAGCCGGTGCCCCACCGGATCAGCCCGAGGATCACCACCAGCACGAACAGCGCGATGCCGAGCCCCTGAAGCTGGCCATAGCCGGGATTCGGGAACGCGCCGGGGACGCCCTCCACCACCTTGGTCAGGGTCGGCAGTCCGCCGCCCGCCCAATTGATGCCGACCCGCATCAGCGAAATGCCGATGACCATGATGATGGTGCCGGTAACCACCGGCGGGAAAAGCGGCAACAGCCTGCTTATGAAGGGGGCAGCGAGAAAGGCGAACAGCCCGGCTGCGATCACCGAACCATAAATCCCCAGCAGGCCCACATCGGGGGCCGCCGCCATCGACAGCATCGGCCCGACCGATGCGAAGGTGACGCCCATCATCACCGGCAGGCGGATGCCGACGCCGGGGAAGCCGACGCTCTGCACCAGGGTGGCAATGCCGCAGGCGAACAGGTCGGCGCTGATCAGGAACGCCACCTCTTCGGGCGACAATTTCAGGGCACGGCCGAGAATGAGCGGCACCGCAACCGCCCCCGCATACATCACCAGCACGTGCTGAAGCCCCAAAGTCAGCAGCTTCGGTATCGGAAGGACTTCGTCGACGGGGTGGACTTCGGTGCTCATGAAAATTATCCCCTGAAGGCAAAGCATTGGCCGCCTTCCACTCAAGAACTGTGCCAGCTCTCACGCCGCTGCCGCAAAGGTGGCCGATAAAGGTGCGCCGATAAAGGTGCGCCGATTCATGGCCAGACCGGCGTGGCCGGACTGCCGCACGTCGCCGCGGGCAATACGCGCCACAACGGATCCATGTTGTTTCTTTAGGCAATCATTGGCAAGCTGTGGATGACGTTGGGGATAAGAAGATAAATAAAACCAGAACAATGGCTTATAACGATTTTCTCAAGCACGGCGGATGGCGTGGATCCCCTGACGGCGCAAGGCGCCAACTTGCCGGCCGAACGGGCCGGTTCGGTCGGCGCCTGATGCCGTGGGGCTTTAATTTCGCGCCGCCGGCATAGCCGGTAATCTTCCAGCCAGCCGCATCCTTGACGTAGCAAAGCTGGTCGACGTCCAGTGAGGCGAGGGCATCATCGGGAACATAGCCGACCTTGCCGGACGGGGTCACCACCCGAACGAAAGTGCCGCCGGCCGGCGGCGCGTTGCCCTGGGCACCCTCATCCGGCATGACGCGCACCAGAACCGATCCGAGCTTCTCGATGACCGGCGCACTCGCCTGGGCTGCCGCATGGACATCGACGCTGCCCTTGGTCGGAAATCCCCAATCGCCGAAATCGGTACCGGTTGCCTTGGCGTTTTGCGCGGCGGCCTTCTGGTCGTAAGACGGAGTTGCCGGGCTGCACATCACGCCCTTGCGGTCCGGGATGGCCTCCAGCGTCGTCTCGTTGGCGGCCTCGGTGAGGATTTCCCAGCCCCCGCCGTCCTTGCCGTCGAGCTCGATCGCGGCAGCGAGGTTGTCGATGCCGGACTTTCGCTTGTTGGCCTTGTCGCCCTTTTCGCCCATCCAGAAGAAGGTATTGGCGACGAGCTTGGCGAGGCCGGCGCGGTCCTTGCGGCTCGCGACATCGGCGATCTGCTTACGGAAGGCGTCGAAACTCGGGTCGCCGTAAGCCTGCGGCATCGTCACCGTTACGGGCTTGTAGGGCTTGGCGGGCGTGACTTGCGGAGCCTGCTGGCCGCCGGGCGGTCCGCCCGGACCACGCGGCCCGCCTTGCGGTGCGGCTTGGCCGGGGCCGGGAGCAAGCTGGCCGGGCCGCGGCGCCTGCGCCGAGGCGCATGTGCCGGCAAGCGCGAAAGCGAAGGCGGCCCAAAACACGGTTTGGCTACGGAGGCGGAGGTTTGGCATCGCAATGGCTCCAGAGTTCACGACGGGCAATGCACGGGAATCGAGGCGACAGGCTAGCACCGAATTGCGACGGCGAAAGGGCTTCCCGATCGAACCTTGCTCAGTTCCAACGCAGCACGGGGCGCTTGGTGGTGTCTCAGTTCGAATATCGTCCATGGGGGGCAAGCGGACATTCGCTTTTGATCCGAAAGCCCTGAACCGCACGCCATTGCCTGTTAAGCCAAATCGAGTAGGAAATGCCCCCGGAATTCGCACAATTGAGCATCGCGAAGATGCCGAGCAAACCGGGAGGAATCTCGTGAACCTCGCTGATAGCTGGGAAACCCAGTCCCAAGACTGGATCCAATGGGCGAGGCGGCCCGGACTCGACAGCTATTGGCGATACCACCGCGATCAGTTTCTCCAACTTTTGCCTCCGCCTGGCCGACGCACGGTGGACGTAGGATGCGGTGAAGGGCGTCTTACGCGGCATCTCAGGGAACTCGGGCATCTGATCGTCGGCATTGACGCTTCGCCTTCCATGGTCGCTGCTGCCCGCGAGCTGGACCCATCAATGGATATTCGGCTTGCCGACGCGACCGCGCTGCCATTGGACGACGCCAGCGCGGACCTTGCGGTCGCCTTCATGTCGCTTCACGACATTGACGCCATGCCTCTCGTTGTTCGTGAAATAGCGCGTATTCTGGAACCCGGCGGGAGAGTTTGTTTCGCGATTGTTCATCCGATCAATTCTGCCGGACATTTCGAACGTCGGGCCGCCGATTCGCCCTTTGTCATCAAAGGGGACTACCTTCGCCCATTCCGTTACTCCGACACTGTCGAACGGGACGGTTTGACGATGATATTCCACAGTCAGCATCGTCCTATCGCTGCCTACTTTTCGGCGCTGGAAGAGGCGGGGTTCCTCATCGAGGCGCTGCGCGAAACGGGCATTCCCGAACATGCGATTGCTTCGGAACCTAGCCGCCGGTGGCAGCGCCTACCGCTCTTTCTGCATGTGCGCGCCCGCCGTCCATAAGTGGTGCGCCGGTCTGCGCCATGTTAGGTCGGTCTGGCCGCCGTCGCCCGCGATCATGAAGGCGTTGGCGGGACACCTGTGCATTTCGGCCAAGTCGATCGGCCTCCCGTCGATTGAGTCCCCGGCCGTCCGGTCCGTGCAAACCGCAAGGCGTGAACCCGATGGACATCAGGCCGGCTGCCGATGACGACGATGCGATCTGGGCCATCCTCGAGCCCATCCTGAGGGCAGGCGAGGCCTATGCGCTGCCGCGCGACTGGAGCCGCGACGAAGCGCTCGCCTTTTGGCGTGCGCCGGCGCATGCCGTGTTCGTGGCGCAAGAAGCCGGGCAGGAAGCCAGGAAGGAAGCCGGGGAGATTCTCGGGACCTACTATCTGCGCCCCAACCACAGGGGCGGCGGCGCTCATGTCGCCAATTGCGGCTACGCCACCCATCCGCTGGCACGGGGACGCGGCATCGCCCGCGCGATGTGCGGGCACTCGCTGGAGCTTGCGCAGCGGCAGGGCTTCACGGCCATGCAGTTCAACTTCGTGGTCGCCACCAACGATCCCGCGGTCAGGCTCTGGAAAAGCCTCGGCTTCGACATCGTCGGGCGCTTGCCGCGCGCTTTCCAGCACCCGAAACACGGATTGGTCGATGCGCTGGTGATGCACCGCACGCTGTGAGCGGGCAGGGCGGTCCAGCCGGTTCAACCTGAAACGATAGCGCTCCGGTCGCCAAATGCTGGTCACCAAGTGCTGGTTGCCAAGCTCCTGGTCGCCAAACCAGGGATGATGACGGGTTACTTCGAAACCCCGGCAACCTTGGTCTTGCCTTCTATGCTCTCCCGCTCGGCAAGCCTGGTACGGGCGTTGCGCAGGGCGACGGCGATCTCATGCCACTTGTTGCGCGGCTGGATATGAGCGGGATCGGGACCCGGAATCGGGCGGTGGAGTCCATACCTCGCGCCATGGGCGTCGATCCAGTGCCAGACGGCGCCAGCATCCCCGTCCGCGGTGGTGATGTCGATGGCTTGGCCGTGACCGTAGCCGCCCGTCGCCCGGCTGCCGCCGTGCTTCGAGTTTCCGGTGCGGGCCTTGAAGCCCGCGGCGAGGGTCTGGCGGTAGTCATCGCGGAATGCGCTCAGCATGGACCAATGGATTCCGTCGCCGTCCATCGCGTGGCCGGCGTGGTAGAGTTGTTCGCGGAAATCGGCGTCCATGCCGCCGATCACGTAGCTCTGCAGCGATATGCCCCGCCGCTTTGCCGCGGCCGGATCCTTCCACGTGAAGTCTCCCGACGAATCCGACTTGACCGGCTGTCGCTGGTAGACCGCCCACAGGTATTGATCGACTTCTTCCATGGCGCTCAGGTCCCGCCGTTTGACGAGGGAAGAAGCGGCATGTCGTTCCTGGGAATCCGGCCTCTGCGCGTTCTCCAGCCTCTCCGGGGCCTCCATGCGAGCGGCCTCGGGGGGCAGGGAGACAGAAGATGCCACTTCGGGAGCGGCGATGGTCAAACTCCAGCGCTCCGCAAACGAGACCCTCACGACAGACGGTATTCGCTCCACGGAGGATGTCGTCTCCGCAGGGGATGCCGTCTCCGCCAGAGGGGCCGTCTCTGCCATGGACGCAGCAGTAAACGATGCCGGCTCGACCACGGCGGGCGGCTCGGCGAAGGTAGGCCGTTCCATGGAAAGCTTCGTCTCCACGAGCGACGTGGCTTCGAGGACGCTCGGTTGATCGACACGCTCCGGCGCGGACGGTATCGAGGCGACCTCGAATAAAGCCGGTTGGGTTGAAGCCTGCCGAACCGAAGCCGGTTGGCTCGATGCCGGTTGGCTCGATGCCGATTGGAGGACCCAGTCCCCAGGCTTCAGCGTCGGATAAGGGCTCGACAGGGCGAGTGGCAGCGCCACCGAGAAGCCCAGGACGCTGCAGAGCGCGCCCCCCATCCAAACCGTACAATCGGAAACCCGACAGGCCGGTGTCGCGGCGTGAAGCGTCGCGGCGTGAAGCACTTTCATTTACACCCCTGTTCACCTCAGTCGAGGCTACCCCCAGCCTTTGCAGATCATGCCGGACAAAGGCGCGTTCGTCAAAGGCGTAACGAATTTCATCATCATCTCTAAGGGTTAGTGTGAAGTTAATCGCCCGATTCCGGGGCCAAAGGCGGGTCATTTTCGGGCGGCGCCGAATCAGTCGCAGGTTGCATTGCGGTCGACGTGCGGCGGGAGCGCATGCAGGAAAGCGCGGCAGCCAGCGGCTTTCTGCCGCTGCCCCTATCGCCTGGAACGGTCGAGGAATAATGTCGAGTCAGTGCCAATTTAGGCAAAAATGTCGAAATTTCGACTTTTTTATGCGGGAAGAATAGTATTCAACTACCGGGCGGGGGGCTCAATTGCGACGCCCCGCGAAAAGTTTCTCCCAGTACGGAGAGCAGGGGTGTTCCGTATCGCCAAGGTCATTCGAGGCTGCCTGCTGGCGGCGGTGCTTGGGTTTGCCGTGTCCGGCTGCTCGAGTGCCTTGCGGCTGAGCGGCTTGTCCGAGCAACCGATCGTCCCACCGGCGATGGCCTCCCCGAGATTGCAGCCCGGCCAGCAGATCAGCGTGACGGTGTATGGCGAGGCCTCGCTCAGCGGCAACTACCAGATCGACCCCAGCGGGTTCGTTTCGCTCCCGCTGGCGGGGAAGATCAAGGCGGTCGGACTGGCCCCGGCCGAACTCGCAGACATCCTGGTGAAGAAGTTCCGCGACGAATACGTGAAAGATCCCAAGGTGACCGTTTCGGTCGCCGAAGTCAGGGGATATTAGATCGTCTGGCGATCCCCTTTGGCGTCCCCCTTGGGCGTCTTCTGGCCTCAGGGCAGGAACTCAACGCCGATCTGCTTCTCGGCGCGCCAGATCACGCGACAGCGGCGGCGGGATGTCGAGTCCAAGGTCGGGTACACATAGAAAATATCCGGAATCTCATCGGGCGCATCGACGACCAGGCGCATGCCGGTGTCGGATTCGTCCCATACCATGCACTCGCGGATCTGCTCGCCCCTGGCGCGTGTCAACCAGCCGATGCGCCGCACTGTGGTGCGTGCGGCCTTCCGGGAATCGGATAGCGGCGCCTTGATTTCTGGCAGCGACATGGTGCCTTGCCTGTGTGCCACACGGCTTGGGAAGTAGGGCGCGCAACAATTAAGATTCAGTTATCGACCGGGCCGCCCGGTTTCCCGCGCCGCAACCTCCGATTCCGCGGCGCAGAGTCACGAAAGGAAGCAGCCGGTCGGAGCGTCCCCGTGACGGGCGCTAAAAGCGCACCCTCGTCGCACCGGTATCGTCGCCGATGATGAGCGTCACCGTCGCCGGGTTCGTTGTCCGGATCAGGTTGATGTTCTGCGCCGTCGCCTGGAACGTGTACGCGTTGCCGCTCTTGTGCTTGATCGACACGTCCAGGGACACCCCATTGATCGCCCCGACGAACGTGTAGGCCCCCGGCCCGGTCATCGTGAAGGAACCGGGCGGGATGGTCGTAGTGAACGTGTTGATCGCGAGCGTGACCGCCTCGGCGACGGGATTGATCCCGTCGCTGGCACCCCCCAGGGTGAAGTCGGCCAGCAGCGTGAAGCGAGGCTGAAAGGAGGAGATCGTGAGCTTGGCACTGACGGTGCTGAACGACACCGTCACGTAGGTGTAGAGGCTCGACCCGGTGCCGGTTCCTCCCGGCGTGGTCACCGTGACGTCGACGGTTCCGGCGGCGTGCGCCGGGGTGACCGCCGTGATGGTGGTGGCGTTGACGACCGCCACGCTGGTCGCGGCAAGGCCGCCGATGGTGACGGCGGTGGCGCCGGTGAGATTGGTGCCGGTGATGGTGACGGGTGTGCCGCCGAGAATCGTGCCGATGGTGGGAGCAACGGAGGTGACGGTCGGCGCTGGCGTCACGTAGGTGTAAAGGCCCGATCCGGTACCGGTTCCTCCCGCCGTCGTCACCGCGACATCGACGGTTCCGGCGGTGTGCGCCGGCGTGACCGCCGTGATGGTGGCGGCGTTGACGACCGTCACGCTGGTCGCGGCAGTGCCGCCGATGGTGACGGCCGTGGCGCCGGTGAGATTGGTGCCCGTAATCGTGACTGGCGTGCCGCCGAGTGTGGTGCCGCTGGTGGGAGCAATCGAGGTCACGGTCGGCGGCGTCACGTAGGTGTAGAGGCCGGTTCCGGTGCCGGTGCCGACCGGCGTGGTGACTGCGACATCGACGGTTCCGGCGGCGTGCGCCGGCGTGACCGCCGTGACGGTGGTGGCGTTGACGACCGTCACGCTGGTCGCGGCAGTGCCGCCGATGGTGACGGCCGTGGCGCCGGTGAGATTGGTGCCCGTAATCGTGACCGCCGTGCCGCCGAGTGTCGTGCCGCTGGTGGGAGCAATCGACGTGACGGTCGGCGGCGTCACGTAGGTGTAGAGGCCCGTTCCGGTGCCGGTGCCGCCAGGCGTGGTCACTGCGACATCGACGGTTCCGGCGGCGTGCGCCGGCGTGACCGCCGTGATGGTGGTGGCGTTGACGACCGTCACGCTGGTCGCGGCAGCGCCGCCGACCGTGACAGCCGTGGCGCCGGTGAGATTGGTGCCCGTAATCGTGACCGGCGTGCCGCCGAGTGTCGTGCCGCGGGTGGGAGCAATCGAGGTCACGGTCGGCGCTGGCGTCACGAAGGTGTAGAGGCCCGTTCCGGTGCCGGTGCCGCCCGGCGTGGTCACTGCGACATCGACGGTTCCGGCGGCGTGCGCCGGCGTGACTGCCGTGATGGTGGTCGAGTTGACGACCGTCACGCTGGTCGCGGCAGTGCCGCCGATGGTGACGGCCGTGGCGCCGGTGAGATTGGTGCCGGTGATCGTGACCGGCGTGCCGCCGAGTGTCGTGCCGCTGGTGGGGGCAATCGAGGTCACGGTTGGCGCTGGCGTGACGAAGGTGTAAAGGCCCGATCCGGTGCTGGCCCCTGCCGTCGTCGTCACCGCGACATCGACGGTTCCGGCGGTGTGCGCCGGCGTGACCGCCGTGATGGTGGTCGAGTTGACGACCGTCACGGCTGGTCGCGGCAGTGCCGCCGATGGTTACGGCGGTGGCGCCGGTGAAATTGGTGCCAGTAATCGTGACCGGCGTGCCGCCGAGTGTGGTGCCGCTGGAGGGAGCAATCGACGTCACGGTCGGGACCCGGACGAAGACCCACACCGCCCCGATGCTATTATCGTCGTTATTCCCGCCCTCGATGGCTGTATTGCCGTCGCCGGACAGCGCGACGGAGGTGCCTTGATTGCCGGCTCCGACCCGGCCGGTGCCGACCAGCTTGCTGCCCTGCTGGGACCAGACCCCGCCGCTGCGGGTGTAGACCCACGCCGCCCCGATGAACAACGTGTTGTCGTCGTTGTTCCCGCCCACAAGGGCGGTGTTGCCGTCGGCGGACAGCGAGACGGAGACGCCTTGTTGGGCATTTCCAACCGCGCCGGTGCCGACCAGCTTGCTGCCCTGCTGGAGCCAGCCCCCCCCGCTGCGGGTGTAGACCCACGCCGCCCCCACCCCGAAGCCTGAATTGTTGTCATCGTTCCCGCCCACGATGGCGGTGTTGCCGTCGGCGGATAGCGCGACGGAGATGCCTTGCTCGGCGGTTCCAACCGCGCCGGTGCCGACCAGCTTGCTGCCCTGCTGGGTCCAGACCCCGCCGCTGCGGGTGTAGACCCACGCCGCCCCGGCGAACGAGTTGTCGGCATGCCCACCCACGATGGCGGTGTTGCTGTCGCCGGACAGCGCGACGGAGACGCCTTGGTGGGCGTTTCCAACCGCGAGGGTGCCGAGCAGCTTGCTGCCCTGCTGGGACCAGACCCCGCCGCTGCGGGTGTAGACCCATGCCGCCCCGGCTTGCGAGTTGTCGTCAGGCCCGCCCAAGATGGCGGTGTTGCCGTCGGCGGATAGCGCGACGGACCAGCCCTGCTCGGCGCTTCCAGCCGCGCCGCTGCCGACCAGCTTGCTGCCCTGTTGGGTCCAGACCCCGCCGCTGCGAATGAAGACCCACGCCGCCCCGGCGTTCGAATTGTCGGTAGGCCCGCCCACAATGGCGGTGTTGCCGTCGGCGGACAGCGCGACGGAGGAGCCCTGCTGGGCGTTTCCAACCGCGCCGGTGCCGACCAGCTTGCTGCCCTGCTGGGTCCAGACCCCGCCGCTGCGGGTGTAGACCACTGCCGCCCCGGCTTGCGAGTTGTCGTCAGGCCCGCCCACAATGGCGGTGTTGCCGTCGGCGGACAGCGCGACCGACCAGCCCTGCTCGGGGGCCCCGACCGCGAAGGTGCCGACCAGCTTCGGCCCCTGTTGGGCGAACTGCGCCAGCGCCAGTTGCGATGACAACAGCAGCGCAGCGAAACTCAGGGCCGATGCAACGAATAGTCTCGCCGAACTCGGCCGAACCCGTGCTGTCATCGGACCCCCCTGCAGGACACGTCTGGCAAAGCACGCGCCCGGCCCATACCGCGCGACCACCCTAGTTGAGGTGATAGTTCAAGCCGAGCCGCGCAATGCTGCCGCTGTCGTGGAAGTTGGCGAAAAACACCGTCGGGGCCAAGCCGGTGCAAGTCCCGCACACGGCGCCGAGCGTATGATGGCCGAGATCGTAAAAGAGATACTCGCCCTTGATCGACCATGCTCCGAAGCCGACCTCGAGGCCGCCGCCAGCGGTCCAACCGAACCGGGTCGCGGAGTCGCCTGCCGCGATGGCGACCGGGCCTCCGCCGGCGATGTTGCTCTGGGCATAGGCATAGTTCATGTTGGCATAGGCGGCACCGCCGGTGCCGTAGAGGAGGACGTTGCCCCACGTCATGCCGAGGCGCGCGCGCGTGGTTCCGATCCAATGGGTCTCCTGCGAGACCGACGAGGTGAGCGGAAAAAACAGCGGCACGTTGGTGTCGAGGGTCTCGCCGCCGTTGAGCTTGGTGCCGGACATGTCGGTCTCTGCGCCGAACACCCAGCTCGAAGCTTGGTAATTGCAACCGAGTTGGCCGCCGCCGAGCCAGTTGCTCCCACCGTAGCTGTAACTGGTTGGAATCGCGCCTGCCGCCGCCGCGGCTGCTGCCCCGGACCCGCCGTCGACAACCGTAACGCTTGTGCCCTCGCTCTGCCTCCAGACGCCGCCGACGCTGCCGCCGAGATAGCATCCCGTCCAAGTCGAGACCCGCGGGGGAGGTGGCGGTGCCTTGACCGGCATATCAGCCGCCACGGCGGGCACGATCAACGCGCCCAAGGCAAATCCAACCATGAGAATTTTTTTCATGAGAATTCCCTTGGTATTGCAGGTCGCGTTGCAGTGTACGATGAGCCCGGAGGGGATCAGCAGTCAGAGACTGCAGAGACTAGCGTCCCTGGCCTACGGAGTTTGTTGCAGACCGGGCACTCACAAACGCAATCTATCGTTTGACAAAGGGTTGTCCGCAATCGCCCGACGCGGACCTCACCATGTCGGCCATCTGCGATGGGCAAGGCGCTCCCGCCGCGCGGGTTGTGCGGGCTTCAGCCCGTTCGCAGCCCGCGCCCGAGGACCCGCGCAAGGCGGTCGGAGAACCCCCGCGCGTCGGCCGGGCGCTCGCCGTCGAGCACGCGCGCCTCGTCGAACAGGAGGAACGCCGCGTCGGCCTTGAAGGCATGCTCGTCTTCGCCCAAACCTGCAAGCGCGACAATGAGTTGGTGGCGCGGGTTCACTTCCAGGATCGGCTTTGCGGCCGACATGATCCGCCCGGCGCCGGCCAGTATCTTTTCGAGCTGGCGGTCGGGGCCATGCTCGGCCGCGACCAGGCAGACCGCGCTGTCGGTGAGCCGGTCCGATACCCGCACCTCCGCCACCGCCTCGCCGAGCGTCGCCTTGGCGAATGCGAGGAAGTTCGTGATCGCGGCGTCGGTCGCCGGCGCAGGCTCTTCCTTGGCATCGAGGCGGGGGACGAGCGTCAGGTCGGCTGCCCCTTGCGTCACCGACTTGAACGGCTTGCCTTCGAAGGACGGCCCCGAGGTCACCCAGAAGCTGTCGACGGGATCGGCAAGCAAGAGGACTTCGACGCCGCGGGCGCGAAACCCCTCGAGATGGGGCGAGTTTTCGAGCCGCGTGATGTCGTCGCCGGCGAGATAATAGATCGCGGTTTGGTTTTCCTTGAGTGCGCCGAGGTACTCCTTCAGGCTCCGCCACGCACCGGCCGAAGCGGTCGACTTGAAGCGGGACAGCGCGAGAAGCGCGTCGCGGCGCTCGAAATCCTCGTAGATGCCCTCCTTGAGCACCGGGCCGAAGACGTCCCAGATCTTGGCGTAGCTGTCGGGCTCCTTGTCCGCGAGCTTGTCGAGGTCGCCGAGCACCCGGCCAGTCACGCCTTTCTTGATGGCCGTGAGGATCGGGCTTTCCTGGATCATCTCGCGCGAGACGTTCAGCGGCAGGTCGGCGGAGTCCACCAGTCCGCGCACAAAGCGCAGGTAGCGCGGCAGGACCTCGGCTTCATCGGTGATGAAGACGCGCTTGACGTAGAGCTTGATGCGCCCCTTGCGGTCGGGATCGAACAGGTCGAACGGCCGTGACCCCGGAACGAAGACGAGCGCGGCGTATTCATGGCGCCCTTCCGCACGGAAATGGACGGTGAGGGAGGGCTCATCGAATTGGCCGCTGATGCCGCGGTAGAAATCGGTGTAATCGGCGGCGGTGATGTCGGCCTTGGGCTTGGTCCAGAGCGCCGCGCCGTCGACCACCTCGGCCGGCTCCGCGCCGGGCTTCTCCACGATCGCGATGGGGACCGGTACGTGGCCGGACTGCGCCTTGACGATCCGCTCCAGGGTGAAACGCTCGGTGTAGGACTTGGCGTCGTCCATGAGATGAAGGACCACGCGGGTCCCGCGCGCGGGCGCGTCCGCAAGCGCCGCCGGCGCCACCGTGAAAGTGCCTTTGCCGTCCGAGGACCACAGCCACGCCTCGTCGGTCCCGGCCCGGCGGGAGACCACGTCGACCCGGTCCGCCACCATGAAGACGGAATAGAATCCGATGCCGAACTGGCCGATCAGCGTCGCGCCATCGCTGGCCTTTGCGGCTTCGACCCGCTCCAGGAAGGCTTTGGTGCCGGAACGCGCAATGGTGCCCAGCGCCTCCACCATTTCATCGCGGCCCATGCCGATGCCGTTGTCATCGACGGTGAGGCGATTGTGTTCGGCGTCGATGGTGAGCGTGATGCGCGGCTTCGGATCGTCGCCCAGCAGCGCCGGGGTGGCGATCGCTTCGTAACGCAGCTTCTCGTAGGCATCCGCGGCGTTCGAAATCAGCTCGCGGAGAAAGACCGCCTTGTCCGAATAGACGGAGTGCACCATCAGGTGCAGGAGCTTGGCGACATCGGCCTCGAACACGCGGCTTTCGGCGCGGGTCTGATCGGCTACGGTCTCATCAGCTACGGTCTCATCGGCTACGGTCATGGCATGCAATTTCCCGGAGAATGGCTTCAACCGTCCACCACATGGCAAGAACGCCCCGCCAGTTCAAGGCCTTGCGGTCTGCGGCCGGGCACGACATGCACAGCGAAAGTGCGGGGAGGGACTACCCTAGCCACATCGGTCGCATCGCGGTAATAGGACGGGTGCAACATGGGCTCGAACCAGCCCTGACGAATCTGCGTCCCAATGGGAGGAACTGCCAATGACGACCATGCGATTAACCATCCTCGCCTCGACGATGCTGCTGGCCCTCGGTTCGGGTATGCCCGCCCAGGCGCAGCAGGCGCCGAACATGACCTTCTTCGTCACCAGCGCCGGTCCCGGCAAGGGCGGCGACCTCGGCGGCCTTGCCGGCGCGGATGCCTACTGCCAGTCGCTGGCGGCGACGGCTGGAGCGGGCGGCAAGACCTGGCGCGCCTATCTCAGCACCAATGCCGGCGCTCCCGGCGGTGCCGTCAATGCCCGCGACCGCATCGGAAACGGCCCGTGGCAGAACTTCAAGGGCGAGGTCGTCGCCACCAGCGTCGCCGATCTCCACAGCGCGAACAACAAGCTCACGCGCGAGACGTCGCTCACCGAGAAGGGCACCATGGTCAACGGCGTCGGCATGCAGCCGAACCAGCATGACGCCATGACCGGCTCGACGGAGGAAGGCCGGGCGTATCCGGCGAATCTCAACCTGACCTGCAACAACTGGGCGAGCAGCACCTTCGGCAGCACCATGCTCGGCCATATCGACCGCACGCCCAAGACCCCCGCAAATCTGGCGTCCTGGAACGCGGCCCATATGTCCCGTAGCTGCAGCCAGCCCGATTTGATCGCTACCGGCGGCAACGGCCTGTTCTACTGCTTCGCGCAGTAACCGGCTGGCGCGACGACAGGCTGGAATCAACTAAAGCGGACGGCGATCCCGGTCGCCGTCCGCCGCCGCTTGCTTGGTCGCTTGGTGTTATCGATCAGGCGGCTCTGCCCTGCGCGGTCCCCGCGCCCGCCTGGGCGCGGTTGATCGCAGCGACCGAGCGCTCGATCGCGGACCACAGCCGCGCAATCTCCAGCTTACAGGCGGAATCGCCATTGATCTCGCCAGCGCTCGCGCCAGCGGCCAGCGAGCCGAGGAATGCCGTGCGCTGGCTGATCTGGCCCGACCAGACCGGGACGGACAGCCGCTCGAACTGGGCGCGCGACAGGGCGACCGCCGGGGCCTCCTTGTCCTCGCGCTTGACCGGGGCGGCGTTGATCACCACCGCGTAGGGCTTGTTGAGGTCGCGCGCGGTCGAGACCGTCTCGCGCACGGCGGCGAGATCGAAAAATCCCGGCCGCACCGGAATGACCACCATGGTGGCGGCGCGGATCGCCTCCTGGACCACCAGCCAGGTCGTCGGTGCGGTATCGATGAACACCCATTCGTAGCCGTTGATCAGCGCGCTGGCGACGAGGTGGTTGATCCCGCGGGCGGCGTTCTGGAGCACCAGCCCGGCATCGGCGCGCATGGAGTGCCATAGCGTCAGCGACCCCTGGGGGTCGGCATCGACGATCATGCAGCGGTGCCCCATGAGATGCGCGAAAGCCGCGAGGTGCGCGGTCAGGGTGCTCTTGCCCACTCCGCCCTTGCGCGAAGCCAAAGTGATCACGTTCATCGGGCAACTCCCTCCGGAGAACGCGCGGAGCCTAGGGCCGCCATGGTTAATGAAGGGTAACGGCGCCCGGCGGTCGATGCCGCCAGCGCTGCGCCGGCCGGCTCAGGACGCCATCCCGCCGCTACTGCGCAGGCGATCGCCGGTAGGGGCCGTGTAGGGATTGACCTCGATGCTGACGTGGGACAGCCCTTCGATCCCGGCCAGCCGCGCCTTGTAGTAATCGGGCGCGCGCGGATGCTCCGATACGATCACCGCGAGGACGGCGAGGTGGCCGGGTCCGAGCCGCCACACGTGGAGATCGGTGACGCGATCGTTTTCGATTTCGAGCCGCTGCCGGATCAGGCCGGCGCGGCTGCGGCTCGGCACCGCGTCGAGCAGGACCGCCCGCGGCCGACTTGATCAGGCTGTAGGCCCAGACGGTGATGACGATCATGCCGAGGAGCCCGGCGACCGGATCGAGCCAGGGGAGGTCGAAATAGGCCGCCGCGACCAGCGCCGAAATCGCCAACAGCGAGGTGACGGCATCGGCGAGCACATGAAAATAGGCGGCGCGGAAATTGTAGTCGGCGTGATGGGCGTGATCGTGGTGGTCGTCATGGTCGTGGCCGTGGTCATGGTCATGGTCGTGGTCATGGTCATGATCGTGGTGATGGTCACGATCGCGAGCCTCTTCGAATTCCGCCTCGTGGTCATGATCGGCGTGGCCATGGTGATCATGATCATGCAGCAGGACGGCGCTCAGGAGGTTCACACCGAGCCCGAGCAGCGCAATCGGGATTGCCTCCCGGAATGCGATGGTGACGGGGTGGATCACGCGCATCACCGATTCGTATCCGATCAGCAGGGCCACCATGGCGAGGATGACGGCGCTCGCGAAGGCGGCGAGTTCGCCGATCTTGCCGGTTCCGAACGAGAACCAGTCATTGCCGACATGGCGGCGGGCAAAGCTGTAGGCGAGGGCGGCGATGGACATCGCTGCGACATGGGTGGACATGTGCAGGCCGTCGGCGATGAGGGCCATCGACCCCGACCATGCGCCGCCGCCGATCTCGGCGATCATCATTACGGTGGTCAGTGCGACGACGGCCCAGGTGCGCCGCTCATGGGTGCCATGCTGGGCGCCCAGGAAGACGTGATCGTGTCGCCACCGTTCGAGCGAATCCGCGTCCATCATCAGGTTCCTGCCGCCGCCAATCTAGGCGATCGGGATCGGCGGGGCCAAGGGTTTCACCCGTTGCCGCCGCCCCGTTGCCGCCACCCGGCCGCCATTGTACTCCGTGGCTCCAGGATTTAGCGCGTGATCGCGAAAAGTCGCAGACTTTTCGGAAAATCATGCGGCAGGAGGCATGACGCGTGGAATGGCTCGATGGCGCCTCGGCCCAGCACTTGGTCGGACAATACGGCTATGGCGCGATTTTCGTGATCGTGATGCTGGAAAGTGCCGGCATCCCGATGCCCGGGGAAACCATCCTGGTGAGTGCCGCGGTATATGCCGGCACCAGGCATGCGCTGGACATCCGTTGGGTCATCGCGGCCCCATGACCAGGCTCAATACCGCGGGCCGCCAGAGATTTCCAGCGAAGGACTTCGCCAAACCGAACAAGCGGGCTTGCCCGGTCGAGGACAAGGCTCACGATGCCCATTTGGATCGCGCTGCCGCGCCACTGATCTCGATGCCCGCTTTTCCAACCAAACGGGGAACGAATTCTTGCCCTGAGGGTTGATCCCTCCGAATAATCGCCAGACTTGGCGGTGGAGGGGGCCATGGGGAACGGAAGCGCGCCCTCGCGGGCTCTAAATGGCGGACCGTCTGGCGAACGCGACCGCCGGCGCGTTTATCGCTAAGACAGGAAGCACCAAACGATGCCATCAAGTTTCCGCCGTCCGGATGCTCCCCATACGAAGCTTCGGACGCCCGACTGGTACGTCTCCAGCCTGATGATGGATCGGGCACTTGATGCGGTCATGCGCCGAGTGAAGCATTTCGACCGAAAGCACGACGTGCCCTATCTTGCCGGCTACAGCCTCGACGGCAAGACCATTTATATTGACCGGCACATGCCAAAATCGCTCAAGGTCCGCGGCCGCACGGTCATGACGGACCGATTTCTTGTGCTCCATGAAGAGGTCGAGAAGTCCCTGATCGACCAGCTCGGCCTTCATTACGTGCATGCCCATCAGATCGCGACTTGCGCCGAGCAGGCCGCGGTACGGGCCGCGGGCATTTCGTGGGGCGTCTATGACCGCTTCATGCAGAAGTACGTTAAACGCGACGGCAATGAGCAGCTCACAAACGTGCCAGCCGATCTCGACACCAAGCCTTATCGTGATGAGCACGACTTTGAACTGCTGCGGCGTATGATCGCCGCGACTGAGAGATCCTATCCCGTCACCGCAAGGCAAGGTGGCACTCCGAAAGACCGTCGGGAAGGTGATGCGCGAGGTCGACACGAACCGCCGGGCGAAAACCCCTTTGCAGCGAGAACAGCAAAGCCGGTTCACGGCCGGCGCTTCTATGACCTGACGGGCCACACCCAGTCGGAGACTGGAGCGCGGAACTCTTCTCGGTGCGCCTGGCGTTACCCGCAGCAACATAACCATGCCAGGGAGAACCTAATGCACACAGAGTCAAACCTCCACGCCACCGGGTCCCTTGAAACCAGGGAGACGGCCTCGCTGATCGGCAGCGACAAGGTCGAAGGCACCGCAGTCTATCGCTCAAACGGCGACAAGATCGGCCAGATCCAACGTGTGATGATCGGAAAGCAGAGCGGCAAGGTCGGCTATGCCATCATGGGCTTCGGCGGCTTCCTGGGCATGGGCGAAGACTATTACCCGTTGCCTTGGTCGCTGCTGAAATACAACCCGCGGCTCGAAGGCTATGAGGTCAACATCAGTGATGCGCAGCTCAAGGGCGCGCCGAAATACACCACCCACGAGACCTGGGATTGGGGTAGTCGCGCTCCGGCAATCGACGATTACTACAAAGTGAAACCTGACTGGACCATGTAACGTCGGGCCACCATCGCGCTTTGCGTCAGATGATAGTAATCCTCGGCCCAGTCGGGCCGAGGTTCATTTGTTGGTGCACGCGGGCACTCGGCGCGGTTTGGTCGGGGTGGTATCCAACCGATGACTTGGAGGCGAGGCCGAAGGCCTGGATGCCGCGTGCACGCCGCCACATCCCTGACCGACGGGAAACACCGCCCATGGACCGCTGGAACGCCGCGCGGGCCACCGAGGCGGGCAAGCTGCCGCCAATGCGGAACAACCGGGCCGCAACCCACCGTTTCTCTTGAAAATCACGTCAGGAGGTATCTATGCGACCTTGGATGATCGTGGCGGCTAACGATTACGGCCGCCGTAACGGATGCGCACGCGCAGTCGGATCGACCCGCTCCGCCGTTGCTTTCGCCCGCACCGAACCTCGGTTGCCAAGCGAGAACCGGCGGTTTGGTTTTGTCGACGCCGGGAGAAACTACCGGCAGCGCCAATTTGAGCGATGAGTTGTCACGGTCCAAGGGGGTGATTTGCCCGCCTGCAGGCATCGATCCCGGCATTTCGGTACCGCCGATCGGCGGTGGCGTAACGCCTGTGATCCCGCCGCCAGGCACGCCGGGTGGTGATCCCGGCCTTGTCCCGAAGTGACCGAGGTTCGCCGTCCCGAGGGCCGTTAGCGCGGCCCTCACTTCCGTGGCGGAACGATCTAGCCAACATGCACGTTCTGTAGCCAACTCACCTGGAGGAGCCAGTCCATGATCCGAGTTGTGATATTTGTGACGCTTGCCTGCGCCGTCACCGTCTTTGCCCCATCCCATGCAAGTGCCCAGTCTCCGAACCCTGCCTCGATCGCGCCGGGTTCCTCTGGAGCGGGATTGGCGCCCGCAACTCCCGCGGCACCATCTCCTCAGCCCCGGAGCGGAGTCCCCGATCCGGCACCTGGAGGCAATACTGTACAAGCGCCGTCGGGCGTGACGCCGGTTCCTTCAATGACGCAGGGAACGCCATCGACATCGGGATCGAGTTCGAGATCACCGTCGAGGAAATGATCGAGTTACTTAATGATCGAGTTGCTTGGAGTCTTTTTCCGCGCCTTTTTGTTTTGGCTCATTCTGTGCGCCGGCCGCCTGGGCCATCGCTGTCGCACTGAAAAGTGCAAGTGTGGCCGCGGCAATCATCAATCTGTTGGTCATTTTATTGCTCCGAACTTCTTACCATTGGGACCCGGTCGAAGCCACGGCATGACGGGCGCATAAATGGCACCGGAGGTCTTTAAGCCGGCCTGGTCTCACAAACGCGGAACGGCCCGAGCCCGCCCCGACCTCGCGGTTATCACGAGGTCAGGGCCAAGCGGGAGTCCGGGCCTCTTAATGGTGGTCGTGGTCTCGATCGCGGTTACCATGACGGCCACGATCTCGATAGTGGTCTCGATCTCGATAATGGTCACGATCACGGTAATGATCACGATCGAAATGACGACCGTGCCGATCTCTGTCGCCCAAATGCAAACGGACGCCATGTCCCCCCACGCTGCACCCCAACCTGTGCGGTAGCGGGCACAGTCAGTGTGAACATCGCAACCGTTGCCAATCCGAGAACAAGCTTTTTCATTCGTGTCTCCATAGTGATCCCGCAGGCGCAGCACCTGCGGTCCGTGAACAGAATCAGCTTCGCCGTCCCATGACGCCGATCAACACGCCGATGGCCACAGCCCCGGCCAACGCGCCCAAGGGATTGCGGCGCGCCATGCTTTCGAGCTCAGTTGCGAAGCTCTTCGCCTGATCGCTGGCCGAAGACGCGTACTGGCTGCCCCGGTCGGCAAGATCGCTCGCGACATCACTCACTTGGCCGGCCACGTTCGAAGTCATTTGGCGGGCCGTCTTGACCGCTTCGTTGCTGGCCTGCGACATAAACCGCGAAAGCGTGTCCTTGAGATTATTGAGGTCATTTCGGATCGCCTGGACATCGGATCCGGATGAGTCCACAGCATCGTTGGCGGCGGCCGCCACCGCGTCTTTGCCGCGGTTAAGCGAATCGCTCACGGAGTTCGCTTTTGGGTCCTTGAATTGGCCGGTGCCGAAGGATTGGCCCTCTGGCCGAGGGCTTTTCGGGTCCATCTTCGTCCCTTCCTATGAGGTGGCCGCTCAATCGCGGCGTACATGCCCATTATTCGGGCAGTCAGTGCACCTCAACGAAGCAGGGGCAAACGGGTTCCATCCCGTCCGATGGCCTGCTAGAGCACCACCACATTGGCCAGCGGCTTACGAAGCGAAATTAGGCCTCTGAGGAACAATGGGAGATCGAGCCGGTTTGGGTCTTGGCGCGGAGCAATAAGGTTCTCCACGCGTCACCGCAGACGGAAGGAGCGAGCTTGGATTTCCTCGATGGCGCCTCGGCCCAGCACTTGGTCGGACAATACGGCTATGGCGCGATTTTCGTGATCGTGATGCTGGAAAGTGCCGGCATCCCGATGCCCGGGGAAACCATCCTGGTCAGTGCCGCGGTATATGCCGGCACCAGGCATGCGCTGGACATCCGTTGGGTCATCGCCGCGGCCGCAGGAGGCGCAATCCTCGGCGACAATATGGGCTTCTGGGTGGGCCGGGAATTCGGCGAGCCGCTGCTGGACAAATGGGGGCATTTCATCGGGCTCGACGCCCGCAAGCGGTTGCTGGGCCGATATCTCTTCGCCCGCTATGGCGGGCTGATCGTGTTCTTCGGGCGCTTCGTCGCGCTGCTGCGCGCCTTCGCCGCGCTGCTCGCCGGCGCGAACGGCCTGGCGCCGTGGCGGTTCTTCGCCTTCAACGCAGCCGGCGGAATTGTCTGGGCGACGACGTTCGGGTTGGGCGGCTACCTGCTCGGCGCGGGCATACACCGCATCGCCGGACCGGTCGGCTGGGCCCTGCTGACAGCGGCGCTCATCGCCGGCTTCGTGCTGTGGCGCTACTACAAGAAGCACGAGGAGAACCTCCTGGCCAAGGCCGAACGCGAGATGGCCCGGCAAGACTGGCGCTGAATGGATTGGCCGGGCGCGCCGTCCAAGTCTCTTGGCTGCCAAGTCTCTTGGTTGCCAAGTCTCTTGGCTGCGCCCTACGCCGCGCGTGAGGCCCGCAGCCGCGCAATGGCGAACAGCAGGGAACCCGCAGCGAGGCAGGCTGGAACCGCGGCCCACAGCCAAGGCTCATCTCCGGTTGCGAAGTAGACCGTCACGGCACCCACTCCCATCGCAGCACCGACGCCGAGGATGGAGAGCGCCCATCCAGGGCTCACGGCTCCAAAACCCTCGGCTCCAAAACCTCCGGCTCCAAAGCGCCCCTGCATCCGGCTGACGAGCGGCCCCAGGACAAGGGGCACGAATGCGAGCTGGGCGCAACTGAATGCGAACACCAAAGCGAGGAACCTGCCGCTCGTGAAGGTTATCCCGAGACGTTCGCCGATGAGGTAGGACGCGAGGAGGACGACCAGGCCGAGCCCGCCTCCGGCGGCAATGGTGCGTCGTGTTGCCGTCGCCCCCTCGAAGGCCGGCGCCCCTCCCGACGGCGGTTCCGGCCACAGGATCGGCAGGATATCGTAGCGAAACGTGCACAGGCCTGCCGAGAACAGCGCGCTCATCGTCGACGCAGCCATCGCCAGCACGCCGACGAGCAACAGCGACAGGGCGGTCGTGGCCACCTCGTTTTGCTGAGAGATCAAATCCGCGATGAAGGCCGCCATCACGTCCGCATCGCCGGGCGCCGCCGACACCACGACAATGGCGCCGAAGGCGCACATGAACAGCCACGCGAGAGGACTCTCCGCGGCGTACAGCATGCAGAACCGCCTGAACGCCGCCGACCATCCGCTCAACTCGTCCAGGCTCGCGTCCCGGTCCTTCTCGAATGCCGCAATCCTCTGCCAATTCGTCATGTCGACGATCGGATAGAACAGCGGCAGCAGGATCAACGCCACCAACCCGATGTCCGGCACGCGCGTCGCCGCCCGCAACGCCGCGGAGCCGTCGCGGACGATGGCGGAGAGGCCGTCGGAGGACAATTCCATCAGGGCAACGACGACCACCAGAGCGGCAAGCACGGTGATGCACACGTTGAGAATCCTCTGCAGCCGACTGAGCACCCGGGCGCCCAACGAATCGCGCGCCGCGCCGCCGGAATTCGAAGGCGGTTGGGTGATCAGGTTCCTGTCGACGAATCGCGTGCGCCGATAAATCGGGATGACGGCGCAAAAAGCGGTGACGAATACGATCGCAAGAGTGGTGTGCGGCGGCATGGATCTCAGGTCGGAAACCTGCAGATACAGCAGGAACGCCGTCGCTCCGAACAGGCCGAGATATAACATACCGAGTTGGAGCTGAGCCGAATACATTGCCCCCGAATTACCAGAAGGTATCGTGCACAACGCCATAAACGTCAAAACCACGAAGATAAACAGATAGGAAAACCCTGCATCGCCCGACAGAACCGGTTTCAATACGGTCGCCACCCCGATCGTCTCACAGACGACGAGGCCGGTGAGTGCGAATGCCGTCAGGCCCGACGCGAGCAGCCGCACCCTGGGATCATTGCCGTGCCGCTGTGCGATGAACGCACTGATCGTGATGGACCGGTCGCTGCTCAATGCGCTGCCGATAAACTCCAGCATCGGGCGACGCAGGACGTATAAGAGATACGAACCCAATCCGAAGAAAGTCGAGGCGATGATCGCGGGCCAAAAATCGCCGCTGGCGCCCCAGGCGAAGAAAGGTCCGAAAGCCGCCATTTTAAGTGCGTAGGCGATCGATGAATTCTGTATGACACCCGGCGGCGTATGACCGGACGAGACGAAGTAGTCCTGCGCACGTGGGTACGCTTTGCGCCGCAGCAGGAACACGGGTATAAGACCGAGCGCGAGGGAGATGGCCGGCGCGAGGAACGCGAGTGACGGCATGAGAGTTCTACCTGGTTCGCCGGCGGTGCGTCCGATCATCCTCGAGAGGTCGACCGGAGCCACCGACCCGCGCATCGTAGCATCGGACGAAAAAGATTCACCGATTGTATCGTTGCGTCCTCGACACGTCGGCTTGCGCCCATTGCCTTTATGGGTCAACGAGGGCGTGAAGAGATCATTTTAGCTCACGCCCATGACGGGAATGCCGGGTGCGGCAATGCTATGTCTTTCGGCGGCAGCGGAGACGGGAGCAATGGCAGGGGTGAAAGCAGGGGTGAGGACAGCAGGGGTGACAGCAGGGGTGACAGCAGGGGTGGCACGAGGAGACCGCGGCGGCGGGATGCTCGAGACGATGCCGGTACGGAATGGTCGCGGACAATTCGGCCCGAGAGTTGGTACGTGCTGGACCGGCGTCGTCCTTGTTATCGTCGTGGCTTTCACCGTGCTCTGGTGCAACTGCGCTGTTGCGGCCGATACCAGGGTGATCCTCCTGAGGGGCTGGTTCGGCGTGTTTTCGACCGGCCTGGACAGCCTCGCCGACGAGCTCAAGGCCAAGGGCATCAAGGCGGAGGTGGCGGGGCACTTGTATTGGTCGACGGCGGTCGCCGACATCGTGCGGGAGCGGGCGGCCGGCAAGATCGGCCCGATCGTCCTGATCGGCCACTCGCAGGGCGCGAACAACGTGATCGATGCCGCACGCTCGCTCCAGGCGCACAATATTCCGGTCGACCTGCTGGTGACGCTCGCCCCGCTCCTGCAGTATCCCATCCCGGCCAATGTGGCGCGGGCGATCAACTACTACCAATCGCCCGGCTGGGGTGCGCCGATTGCCGGCGACAGCAACTTCCACGGCAAGCTCTTGAACATCGATGTGGCGGGGGATCCCAGCATTTTTCACATCACCATCGACAAGAGCGCGAGGATCCATGCGGAGATCTTGCGCGAGATCACCGCCCTTTCTCAATCAAAGCAATGATCCTGCAAAGCAGTGATTTTTAAAGCAATGATTCTTTAAAGCAGTGATCGAAGCGCGTTGCCGTCTTCATAAGGGCTGATGCAGCAACGAAAATAAAAAAGCCCCGGCGATCCGGCCGGGGCTTTTTTATTCGGCTGGCCTGACCGGTTACTTGCCGGCGGTGGCGAGTTGCGAGGAGATGTTGGTGAAGGTTGCCTTGAGCTGCGAACCGAGCGTGTTGACGACCGTGATGATGGCCACGGAAATGCCGGCGGCGATCAGGCCGTATTCGATCGCGGTCGCGCCGGATTCGTCATTGGCAAATCGTTTTGCGAGAGTCGTCATGGTGTGCTCCTGTGCCCGTGCTGTTTGCGCTTGGTCCCGGCCGGTGCTGTTCGTCGCTCCGATCAACCGAACCCGACGCCAGCTTAATGATTGGTCGTTGCCGCGACGTTAAGCGCATTGAAGAAAGCTTTCGATAAATCGCTCGGTTAGCGGTCCATCTGCGCTGCCTTGGAAACCGCGCCCATGGAGCGCGGGCGGCCGCAAATGGCGGCATTCGTTCAAGCTAATGTGGGATCGATGCCCGGGGCGATGTCGCGACCAAGACGAACGAGAAATCACGCGCCGATCACGCAATGGCGCTGATCGCGACCGTTCGGCTGCTTGCTCTTGGAAAGCTGTTTGCTCTTAAAATGAGGAAGCCCCAACCCCGGGGAAGTGTGGGGTTGGGGCCAACATTTAGGTCAGTTACCCGCCGGGAGGCCTGGGCTGACCCATGTGTATTGTGGGTCCAGATGTGCGCTGCGGCAAATAAAAAGTTGGATATTCTGATCGGAATGGAACCGGCTCGGCGGCCCTTCGCGGATAGGAATAACCAATTGGAAATGATGAGCTTTCCCGAGGTGCCGCGCGACGAGGTTGTGGATTTCTCGTGGCAACGCATCAGGGTTGAGCGGACTCGCCCGGGAGCGAAATAAATTTCTCATAAACGAAATATGGATTATTTACTTCACGGGCTTGACCGGCCCCTCTCCGTTCGGCGGCTGAACATCGCCTGCGAAAAAATCGGCGGCCAAGGTCGTCAACCACAGTATGCAGAATGGCTGAATCGAAACCCCAACCGAACGGGAGGTTCGGTTGGGGTCCCGGTTACAGGGCCCTTTTATCGGGGAAGACAAAAGCGCCGTTGATTTTTTTAAGGCAAAAAACGATTCGCATTAAGATCAAAGAAGGAGCACCTGGTCTCCGGAGATGCCTCATTTCTGGCTGACCCGCCGTGGCGCTTGGGAACTATCGCCCATTGGCTAGCTTTGAGCCGATCTGCCGAACTCCGGGCTTTGAGAAACGGTCTCCCCGCGCGTTGCGGCCGTGCAAGCTCTGGAGATCAAAGCAAAGCTGATCGCACCTCAATGAGGCGGTCAACGCGGTCCTTGCCGACCCTGGGGTGCAGGCGCTAGGCTTCGCCGAACCAAAGAGCCATTTGGAGATCGGGGAGGACCATATGAAATTCAAATATCTTCTTGCCGCGGCTTTTGTCCTGTCGGCGTTCGCAACCGATGCGGCATTTGCCCAGCAGCGCGTGAAGGTGCCGATCACCAACAAGGAATGGGAACAGCCCTTTCCGGGGTTCAAGATCGTCGGCAACTTGTATTATGTCGGGACCTATGATCTCGGCTGCTACCTGATCGACACCGGCGCAGGACTGATCCTCGTCAATTCCGGTGCGCCGGGCTCCTATCCGCTGATCAAGTCGAGCATCGAGGCGCTCGGCTTCAAGACGAGCGACATCAAGGTCATAACGTCGACGCACGGGCACTTTGATCATGTCGGCGATCTCGCCTTGTTCCAGAAGGATGCCCCGGCCGCCAAGACCTATATGAGCGAGCGCGATGCGCCGGTGTTGGAATCGGGCGGCAATGTCGATTACCGGCGAGCCGAGGGGCGCGGCATCATCTACGACCCGATCAAAGTGGACGTGCGCACCAAGCCCGGCGACCATATCAAGCTCGGCAACACCGACATGACCGTGCTGCAGGCTTACGGCCACACGCCCGGCGCGACGAGCTTCAGCTTCCCGGTGACGGATGGGGGCAAGACCTACAATACGCTTATCGTCAACATGGACGGGATCAATGCCGGCGTGAAGCTCTTGGGTTCGCCCGGCTATCCGACCATCGTCGAGGATTTCAAGAACACGCTCGCCACGCAAGCGACCTACACGCCGGAGATCTGGGTGTCGTCACACGCAGGCCAGTTCAACCTGCACAAGATTTACAAGCCCGGCGATGCGTATAATCCAACGCGCTTCGGCGATCTCGCCGCCTATAAGGCCAAGATCGCAGATTATCAGACGGCCTACGAAAAGCAGCTCGCCGACGAACACGCGGCAGCGCACTAGACTTCACCGCATTCGAATCGCGAAGGGGCGCCTTTCGAGAGCGTCCCTACGCCAGATCAGTAGGTGGGCAAAGGCGCGCGCTTCGCGCCGTGCCCACGCGGATAGGACGATGGTGGGCACGCTTCGCTTTGCCCACCCTACAAGTCCGATGGCATCGATATGATTTGAACTTCGGAAACGGTGTACTAGCGCTCGGAAACCGGGATCTGGATGGTCACGCGGTCTTCCGTGCCGACCGTTCTGGTGATGTGACCCTTGCCGGTGGTGTCTTCGACCAAGTCGATGTTGCCGGGCCCGATCGAGATCTTCTTTCCTCCCGCCACCTCCAGCTCGGCGTGGCCGCTGAGTGTGATCACGTATTGGCGGCGGGGAGCCGTGTGCCAATCGGCCACCCGGCCGGGAGGCGCGCGATGAAGCTCCGCGCCGGAATTCGCCATCAGCTTATAGACGTCGTTGCCGCCGCCGGGAGCGAACTTGGCCTCGATTTCCTCGGAGTGCGTCAGGCCGTCCGGTCCGGTGTAGAGCCGGATGATCATGAGAGGTTTGTGCTTTTGAGCCGCGGCCAAGTCGTCAGCGCTCTGCGCTGGCGGCGTCAGAACGGACAAGCCCAATAGACCAGTGCCGATAAACCACGCGCCTTTCGAATTCATAAGGTGCCTCCCTGTCATTTCGCGCTTTCTGCGCCCATTGCCCAACGCGGCGAAGATGATCGCCCCGTCGATCCATATCCTCGGGGCGCGCGTGCCTCAACATGCATTTGCGACGGAGACGACGCTGAGACCAAAGATCCCGCAGTCGCGACCGGATGAGAACCTCAGCACCGCCGAAAGCTACAGTTGAGCTTCGCTTGAGCCGGATACATGCCGGTCGCATTCTTGAAGCACAGCTCGATATACGCGTATCGGTCTGCTCCCAGATTGCCTCGTCGTCCGCCGTAATAGGTTTCGCACGTCGCCATCGCCTTTTGATGCGCGGTCTGCGCGACTGCGGGCTTGGTTCCACCCTTTGACTTCGAGGTCGATACGCCGGTTCCGCCCGCGTCTCCCGCATCCTGAGCGTAGCCCACGCTACTCGCGAGAGCGGCGACCACGAAGAGCGATGCAACAGCCGCGAGAATACTACGTCGTTTCATTCCACCCTCCATTTCGGCTGCTGCAAAGGCCGCGCGAATACTATCGACGATGACGACATTTTTGTAAAACGATATCGGCGATGTTGCGGGCGCTCCGGCGGCGTGCGTCCGAGGGCCTCCGCAGTTGTCGCGAAACGAGTCCGTCCGCGACGAACCATTCGGCCTCCGATCCCAGGTGAATTGATGCGGCGCAGCAAACGGGCAATGCGCAATGGTCAATGCGTGCAGCAGACGGTGGAACCTTTGCTAGAATTGGCGGAAGCCGAAACGCGGAGATAGAGATGATGAAGATGCGCAAGGCACCAAAGGCTCTCAGGAGGAATACATGATTATTCGCAAATTGCATGTGGCGTTGCTGTCGGCAGCGATGGCAGTCGCGGTCACGGCTGCGCGCGCGGCTTCGACCTATGACGGGGACGGACAAGTCCCGCCGCAATTCGTCATCTCCGGGAAGGCCGCGGAGAGACTCCACGACCACATCTCCATCAATGCCGACACGGCGGAAAAATTGGCGAAGGCCTGCGAAGCCGTCGCCGTGAAAAACAACAGCGCGGTCGTGGTCGTCGTCGTCGATCCCTACGGTCTGGTCGTGCATGAGCACCGCATGGATGGCGAGGGCTGGATCCAGGTCAATGCGACCGAGCAGAAGGCGCGCACGGCGCTGCGAACCCGCGCGCCGTCGCATGTGCTCGCCAATCGCAACGTCCAAGATCCGTTTACGAACCAGAACATGGCGGGATACGGCCTGACGACTCAGGAGGGCGGCCTTCCCATCATCGTCAATGGACAACTGATCGGCGCCATCGGCGTCGGCGGGATTCCCCCGGCGGAGCGTACTGCGACCTATGGAGAGGAAATGTGCGCCCGCGATGCGCTGGAGGCCGTGATCGGGCCGCAACCTCCGCTGCTGCCCGATCTGGCCGCGCAGCGCAACAACAATCCAGGTGGCGCGCGCGGCGCCGGGAACCGGTAACTCAGCGACGGAGATCGGGAATGAAAGGGGCCTCGCTTGTGCGGCGAGGCCCTGATTGCGATGCGAGGCTCGTCTTGATCGCGCCCGGATTCCCGGTCGGGCCGCGAGCGCGATCTCGCCAAGAAAACGCGGTCCCTATGGCCGCCGCACGCCTGACACTGCGGACAGGTCGCGATGGGGTTCGCCGCAGACATAGTCTTCGAGCCGCACGTCATTGCGCAGCGTGTAGACGAAGCGCGCCTGCCAATCCCGGCTGTAGTATTCGGGATCGTGAATGGTGATGACGTCCTCGATCTGGGTCGGGCTGATTTTGCGGATGCGCTCCGTGGTGCGCATCTCGTCGGTGTGCGGCGCGCCGGTGGCGTCGATGAAGGTCTTTTCGTTGAAGCCGGCGAAGTCCACCACCAGCGTGTCGCCCTCGAAACGCCCGACCGAGTGACCGTTGTAATACGGGAACGGGATGAGTTCCTTGTCGCTGGGCATCGGCTTGTCCATCGCGACCACGCGGATCTGGTGGTTGAGCTCGTGGACGATCGTGATCTGCCCGGGCGGCGCCTGGATGATGTCGAACGGGTAGGGCGTGGCAAGCGCGCGCGGCAGCCCGTCGGGCACGCAGAATTTGCGGGCATTGTCGGTGATGGAGCCGTCCTTCAGGCCGGCGATGTTCTTTTCATAGGCGGCCTTGCCGGCCGCGGTGAGCGGCAGTTCGCCGCCGCCGACGAGCTGGATTTTGGGGTGGTATTCGGTCGCCCAATAGGTTCCCGAAATATCCGGCGCCTGGCCGAAGGCCGAACCGCACAAGCCCGTTACCGCGAGCGCCGCCGCCATCGCCGAGCCGGCACGCGCCCAAACCAAAAAGTTCCTCATGAAACCCCTCCCAAGATGCTTTCCAAGATGCTTTTGCTTAGACGCGCTGCACCCAATACGAAGCGCAATGACCTACGAAGCGTAATGGATGCCGACCGTCTTCACGGTGACATTAGCATCTCGCGGCGTGGGAAAAAAGGCCGGCCTTGCGCCGCCGGCCGCGGCCGGGCGCCGGAGCCGGCTGCCCGGAAGGGGTCTCAAGGCGGTTACATGGACCCAGATTAATTCGGCCGAAAGGGACCAAAAAGGGGCTGGAACTGGCAACGGAATCCCCGTAAATTGCGCACCATCGTAAAAACCCTCGGGGAGACGTCTATGAACTTCAAAGCACTGGGTTTCGCTGGTTTCGCCATTGTCATGTCGTCGGCGATGCCTGCCTTCGCGCATCATTCCTTCGCCATGTTCGATGCCGAGAAGAAGATGACCCTGGATGGCACCGTGAAGGAATTCCAGTGGACCAATCCGCATAGCTGGATCCTGATGACGGTTTCCAATGCCCAGGGCCAGGCGGAGCAGTGGGCGATCGAGATGGGCGGTCCGAGCGGCTTGGCGCGGCAGGGCTGGGTTCCCAAGACCCTGACGCCGGGCATGAAAGTCAAGACGGTCATCCACCCGCTCCGTGACGGAACCGCTGGTGGCCAGTTCATGGCGATCACGCTGCCCGACGGCACCCAAATGGGAAATCCGGACGGTCGGCCCAACGCCAATGCCGGCGCGCCTGCGAATTGACCTGACGGCTCGTCAAATCTGAATCAGCCGGTCTCGTTACGGATCGGCGGGATCATTATCGGGTTCCGGCCCACAGAGTGGGCCGGTGTGCGCGTCTGCACGCTCGTTGTGTGGCCTGTGAGGTTGCACGAAGACGGGACCATCCGAAGACCTGCCGCTTCGAAGACCTGCCGCTTCGAAGGCCTGCCCCTTCGAAGACGCGCCGATTATCCGATCCACGCGTTCGCGGTCGTGCGGTTGTACGGCGGCGAGCGTCGGGCGCGCGAACTGTGTTGGGAGCGGCCATGCCCACGTTAGCTATAGGTGGAAGACGTCTTGCGGGCGGTGTCCTGGCCGGCGTCGTGTGGGCCGCCCTGGCCCCGTTGGCCGTTGCGCAACAGAAGTCGCCGGTCCCCGACTTTTCCTCGAATCAGGTCGGTTGGATCGCGACGAACCCCGATTTCATTGCGGTTCCCGGCGGGCCCGGCCCGACCCGCAGCGATCCCGCCCATCCCTACGTCCCCAATAATTCCGGAGCCCAACCGACCTTCCGAATCGCCGACCTCGGCAATCCCAACCTGAAGCCTTGGGCGAGAGAGGCCATGAAGAGGGAGAACGAGAATGTGCTCGCCGGAAAGATCGCCTTCACGGCACGCTCGAGCTGCAGGCCGGCGGGCGTCCCGGGCTTCATGATGTTCATCATCGAGCCGATCTTCTTCGTGCAATCGCCGGACAAGGTCTTGATGATCCATTCGGGCAATGAGGAGGTGCGGCGCATCTACCTCGACGTGCCCCACTCGGCTAACCCAAAGCCGTCCTGGTACGGCGAGTCGGTCGGCCATTACGAGGGCGACACGCTGGTGATCGATACCGTCGGGATGAACGACAAGACTTTCATCGATAATTATCGCACGCCCCATACCGAGAAGCTGCATGTGGTGGAACGCTGGAAGATGATCGACGACGGCAAGATGCTGGAGGTCGACATCAAGGTGGACGATCCGGACACTTTCAACGCGCCGTGGTCGACAATCCAGCGTTACCGTCGCGCGCAGCCGAGGCAGTTGGGCGAAGAGGCTTGTGCCGAGAACAACGCGCATTTGTTCGACTACCGGATTCCGGTAGCGGAGCAAGGCGGATTTCTGAGGCCGGCCGGCGCTAAAGCGAGGGGCATCAATGTCTGGACGTGCGAAGACTGCATCGCTGGTCGCTGCCGGCATATTGGCCGGCCTTTTCGGCAACGGTGCATTGCTCTTGCCCGCGCTGGCGCAGGACGGCGCCAAATCGAACGCGCGCGTGCCCGATTTCTCTTCGAACAATACCGGCTGGGTCTCGATCGGCACCGATTGGGTCGCCGTGCCGGGCAGCCCGCCTCCCGTCACCGACGATTCTGCGCATCCCTACGTGCCCAACAATACCGGCCGGCAGCCGACATTCAGGGTAGCCGACGTCAACAATCCCAATCTGACGCAATTTGCGAAAGACGAATTGAAGAAATCGAATGACGAAGTGCTCCGCGGCAAAGCGATGTATGCGCGCGAATCGCGGTGCTGGGCGACCGGCGTTCCGACTTATCTCTTGAATCCGGCGCAGCCGACTTTCGTGCTGCAGGCGCCCGACAAGGTCACCATGATCTGGCAAATGGATCATCAGGTCCGCCGTATCTACCTGAACGTGCCGCATTCGGAGAATCCGAGGCCATCCTGGTACGGCGAGTTGGTCGGTCGTTACGAAGGCGATACGCTCGTGGTCGACACCGTCGGCCTGAACACCAAGACCTTCGTCGACAATTACCGCACGCCGCACAGCGAAAGGCTGCACGTGGTCGAGCGCTATCGCCTTGTCGAAGAGGGCAAGACGCTTCAGGCCGAAGTAACCATTGAGGATCCCGCCGTCTTCATCGAGCCGTTGAAGGTGATCCACCGCTGGCGGCGCGTGCAAGGCCCGATGGTCGAATCGAGCTGCGCCGAAGGAGAGCTCGGCAATCCCTTCAAGCAGGACGTCGAGCCGTTGCCGACGGCGGACCAGCCGGATTTCTAGGGCGCACTGGCGCGCCCCTGTCCATCGGACTTTAGGGTCGAGACAGGCGAAGCGTGCCCACCAGGTCTTATCCGCGTGGGCACGGCGGAAGTGCGCGCCTTTCGCCCGCACCCGGAGCGGATCGACCTGCCTGCATGCTCTACGGCACGCTCGCCGCCTGGGCGGCGGCGGTCGCGGCGGCCGCGTCCTCATCGAGGAGGAAGCGCTCGGCCTTGAGGGCCTGGGCGGCGCGGGTGACCGCGCTCACATAGGCGCCGTGATCGGCATAGCGCTCTTCGAGCGACGGGCGCGGGTCGCCGGCGGCGAGGCGCTCGGCTTTCGTCTTGGCGAAGGCGATCTTCTGGCCGGCGGCATCGCAGCCGTCGAGGCCTTCGGCGCGCAGCGCCCAGCCTGTATAGGTCGCGACCGGCACTGCCACCTCCGGGAGCCTGATGCCGGCGATGTCGTTGCCATCCGCGTCGGCTTTGGGGACGAAAACCGGATAGGGCGTGCCGACGAGCCGCGGCGGCAGCAACGAAACGAAGCCCTTGTCGACGTCGGGGCCGAAGTCCCACAAATCGCCGGTGTGATGGACGCCGTTATAGACCACGCCGGGAATGCGGGGGAAACCCGAGGCGTCCTGGGGTAGCGGCGGTGCCAGCGTGCCATCGGCGACGCGCGGCAGGCGGTCGGCGGGCGGCGCCGTTCCGGCCGTCACCCAGGCGTCGAGATCGACCAGGAGCGCCCGCAAGGCCGCGTTCGGACGCAACGGATTTCGCGGCTGTGCGCAGATGCCGGGTCCGTTGCCGGCGCCGTGGGGCAGGCTCGCAAGCAGGTAGTAGCGCACATTGGCGACGCCGCCGAGATCGTGCCCCAGGCTGTCGGTCTGCATCATCGAGGACGCCTTGGCCCAGTATTCGTTGGACGAGTTCGCCTCGAAGATCTTGGGCACGTCGCCGTCGCCTCGCAACGGCGCAGGCGGAAGTCGGTCTTGCCGGTGACGGTATCGGTGAGCTTCTGGTCGGCGAACGGAAACTGGTATTCCGGCGTCCAGCGGGCGATGTGCTGGCGGTGGGTGCGCACCGGCTGGGAGAAGCGGTAGTTGATGAAGAGGCCGCTGCCGCCGGCCTTCCAGTTGAGGATGCCGTCGAATGCCGGGGGAGCGGCGCCGGCGGCCCGCTCGGGCTGGTTGAAGCCGAGTTGCACGTAATCATGCATGGTGCGGCACGGCTGGGAGGAGCAGAACGAATAGATGAACGCGACGTCGCCGGCGAGCGGATTGGGCACGCCCTTGTCATCGGTCTCGGCGTTGCGCAGATACGTCGCGATGTCGCGAATGGCGGCGAGGCCGAGCGATGCCACCACCGGGTCCTTCGCCACATAGGTGAACTCGTAGAGCGCAGTCGGCCCGAACGAGCCGGGGGCGCCGAAATTGCCCGACGTCAACTTGACCGCGTTCAATTTTGCATCGACATAGTCCCAATCGGTCGCCGGCACCGCGATCGGCGCGTCGGCGTAGTTCCGGCGCACCGTGAGGCTCGCCTTCGATTTTTCGGCGCTTGCGGCCGGATAGGTGAGGCGCTGCGCTGCCGGCGTCGCCCCCTTGTCGATGACGAATTCCTCGGTGTTGGGGCCGGTGATGGAGGACCCGTCGGGATTCTTCGCAATCGGGACGGTGGCGGTGAACAGCTTGCCGTTGCGCGGGGCCGAAAAATCCCAGCCGCTTTCCAGCACGATATATCCCTGGCGCATCAGGAAGCCGTTGCCGGCGTCCCCGGAGGTCGCGGTGTCGTTGCCGGTCTTGCTGTCGTTGAGCGTCTCCAGCACATTGGTGCGGCCGCGATTGGTGATCTCGTAGATGAGCCGCTTGTTGCCCTTGGCGCGATCGATCGGCCGCAGAATCTGGAAGTCGGTGGAATAGGTCACCGTACCGTTGGGATTTTTCGGCGCCAGGTCGATATCGACGACGATCGCATTGAGCGGATCCTTGGGATCGACCTCGCCGATGATCTGTCCGCTGACGCGCTCGTATTGCCCGGCCGCCCCGAAGCTCTTGCCCCCGAAGGTCGGCGTTTCAGTCGCCGTGATCACCACCTGCGTGACGCGCGCCTGCGCGGACGGTGCGCCGCACAGCGCCGCGCCCGTCAACGAAAGGCCGCAAACGATGGCGGTCCTCGGAGAAATTGTCTTGACCATGAGCGCCCTCCCGCGGAGCCGGATTGTCGCGTTCAACTGACGGCTATGATAGTCGAAAACGTCGCACGATGAAACGGCCGCGAAGCGCCCTGCCGCCGGCCGGGCGGCGGGCACAGCGCCCTCGATTGGCCCAAGACGGCCCAAGGACGCCGGAAGGCTGGATTTCTTTGGAAAATGGCAAATCTCCGATCAAGTCGCGGCAGCAGCTCTTAATTATTCGCGGCGGCGATCACATTTGCGCGCCGGGAACGCCATGATTGAAGCCAAAATGGTTGAGGCCTCGACGGGGGTTGGGGGCGTGACAAGACGGCGTGATGCGAGACTTGGACCTTGCAAAGACCGGGACCTGCTTTTGGGGAAGAGCGGCGGCTGGACTTCAAGGTCGTCAACGGGATCAGCGGGGCTGCCATGGTCGGCGGCCCCGTTTTCTCGACACTCGCGTTTGGTGGCGTGTCTGGATCGGGATCCGGGTTTGGATGCCGGTCGCCGTCAGGACCGGAGTCAAGGCACCAACGTGACCCACTTCCCGCATATGCGCAGAAGGTCGTGGTCGTCCCCCGACATCACCTCGTCGCAGAACTGATCGATTTCTTCTGCCGGCACCCCGGCCTTGCGCAAAGCTTTGGCCACATGGTCGATGATGCGAAAATCATTGCCCGCAACATCGATTTTCACGGAGATCTCGGGATGCTTGGCCGTCATGGACGGTCGCTCCCGCACGCATCATCGGTGGCGGCAGCCGTGCCCATACCGGCATGAGTGATCCAAATTTCGGCCATCGTCGGAATCTCTGTTCGTTCGTCCACCCCGTACTATGATGCAGCGACGTGGTAAACGGGCGGTTAAGGGCGCTCCCGTTCAGTCCGCCTTGATGCCGGCGAACTTCACCACCTTGGCCCACTTCCTGGTCTCGTCGGCGATGAGCGTGCCGAAGTCGTCGGGCGATAGCACAAGCGCCGTGCCGCCGAGGTCAGCAAGTCGCGCCTTCATAGCGGGGTCGGCGAGCGCCGCATTGATCTGCCTGTTCAGCCGCTCGATGATTTCGTCGGGCGTGTTCTTGGGGACGCCGACGCCATTGAGGTAGCTCGCCTCGTAGCCTGGCACGAAATTGTTCACGGTCGGGACCTCCGGCAATGCCTCCGAACGCGTGGCCGTCGTCACCGCCAGCGCACGCAGCTTGCCGGACCTGATGTGCTCGATCGAGGAGGGCAGGATATCGAACGCGACATGCACCTGTCCGCCAAGCAGATCCGTGACCATGGGCGCCGAGCCGCGATACGGCACGTGAAGCATGTCGACGCCGGTCATCATCTTGAACAACTCGCCCGACACATGGATCGGCGATCCCGACCCCGGCCGAGCCCATATTGATCTTGCCCGGGTTGGCCTTGGCATAGGCGATGAACTCAGGGACCGTCTTGGCCGGAACCGATGGATTCACCTCCATGACCAGCGGCGCACGGATGATCCCCGCAACCGGCGCGATGTCGCGGATGAAATTGAAGCTGAGCTTCTCGTAGGCCGTCGCGTTGGTGAATTCGGTGGTGCCGGTCAGGAGGATCGTGTAGCCGTCGGCCGGCGCCCGTACGACCGCCTCGGTGCCGATATTGCCGGCGGCGCCCGACCGATTGTCGATCAGGAAATTTTGTCCCATCCGTTCCGATAACCATTGGCCCATAAAGCGCGCCGTGATGTCGTTGACGCCGCCTGGGGGAAAGCCGACGACGAAGCGCACCGGCCGCGTCGGATAGGGCTGTGCCCTTGCGACCCGCGGCATGGCGGGGAGGGCGGCGGCACCCGCCGCCAGACGCAGAAAACTTCGACGCGGAAGTTTCATGGCTTGCTCCGGCCCGGCACAATCGACCGGGTATGCGACGAAGCGTGGATTGCTCTGCGATCAAATGACTGGGCGAGATCGCACGATCAGCCGCGCCGGCGGCGGCGCGAATACGCCGTCGCCTTGGCAGGCGGTGTGTGATAATACGGGCTCTGATAGCAGTATCCGCCGATGCCGGACACCGTCATCATGCACTGCGCATAGCTGGTGAAATAGCAGGACGCCGCACCGCCGCCGCCCCTTCCTGAAGTATTGTGAGCACCACGGATAGCTCGTCGGCGATTGCGCCGATGCCGTCTGGATTTCACCAAACAGCGCGGCGGCGATCAGGAAGAGCGAAAGCATCGACAGGCGCATCGAAACCTCCCGGCTGTCCCGACCCCGTGTTGACGTTATCGAATTGCCCAACTTCATGAAAGGGCACGCGGCCTCCCGGCCAGGTGGTGGCTTGAAGTCGGCACCGGCAGTCGTCATCGAAATCGTCGGCGTCGGCCTTTGAAGGCCTGTCGCGCCGTGGTATTCGAGGCTGTTCCGTGCTCCGTCTCAGCGGAGGCCGGTGGGGACATCGACGTGCGGAATATAGACGTAAGCAATTGAAATAACTGAGATGCGCTCGTAGCTCAGCTGGATAGAGCATCAGACTTCGAATCTGAGGGTCGGGAGTTCGAATCTCTCCGAGCGCGCCAACCGCTTGGTTCCAACCTGTTGGTCATTTCGACTTTGAACCGAGTAAAGAACTCGGCGGCCGGCTCTCCCGTTTGCCCGGCTCGAACTCGCGCTCTAGCCGGTTATGAGATGCGGCGCGAGCCGCTTGATGGGCGCGTCTCCAGTCCCCCAGATACCCGACGACTTTGTGCGCCGCGCTACTGGCCGATTGCCGTCTTGAGTATCTTGGCGACCTCGGGGGAGGGGTGGTTGTCCGCGCTGCCGGCCCGCCCCAAAGCCGCGTCGAGCGGTGACACGCGGCGGTCGTCCATGATGGCGACTTCCGCGCCGTGATCGATCAGGTACTGGACCACGCGGGGCCAGGCCCATTGCACCGCGCCGAATAACGCGCTCTGCCCGCCCCGCTCCGGCAGCGTGCTGCCACGCCCCATGCGCGCGGTCCTGCTCGTGACGTCGGTGATCCGCGCGTTCACGTCGGCGCCGGCCGCCGACAGGATTTCGAGCGTCGCGATCGACCGATCCTGCGCATCATTGGCGCTGGGATTGAAGCGCGGGCTGGGTTCCATGCCTAGCCCCGCGGCGGCCATCAGCGGCGTCACGCCCATCGCGTTGGGCACGTCGACACGCCCTCCGTATTCCAGCAACAGCCGCACGGCCTCGCTGTCCTAGTCCCCCGGCGGCGCGCAACATGGGCGTGGCGCCGGTGGTTATGATCTCGTCGGCGAAGCGGCCGGAGTTGCCGCCGCGCCCGGGCCGATGCATGTTCAACTGAGTATTGGGGTTGACGCCGGCGGCGAGAAACAGTCGTGCGAGCTCGAGCGCGGTGGTCTTCGTCGTCACGATGGGCGGCCCGGTGCGTTCTTCGTAAGCATCCAGACTGTACGTATTCATGTCGATCGCCGTGTACAGCGCGGTGCGGCCCCACCAATCCCACAGATGCGGATCGGCGCCGCGCTCAAACAGGAGCTTTGCCGTGTCGAATGCGAAATTGTCGATGGCCACCATCAGCGGCGTCACCCCGTCGGGGTTCGGCCGGTTGGGATCCGCGCCGGCGTCCAGCAGCGCTTGCACGCAATCCGTACATCCCGAGCGCGCCGCATAGAGCAGCGGTGTCAGGCCGCCGGTCGGGCGATACTGATTGCGCGGCTCGCCGGTCAACTGGCTCGGCCAGTCGGTGGCCAGCGCCCGGGCATTGACGTCCGCCTTATGGTCGATGAGAAACCGCGTCAGCTCGGCTGAGCGTGCGTCCGCCGCCCACATCAGCGCCGTCTGGCCGCGCCATTTTTCTCGTGCATTGACATCGGCGCCGTGGCGCACCAGCAGCTCGGCAACGTCCACGGATCCCGCGCGCGCGGCCAGCATCAAAGCCGTCTGGCCCTCTTGGTTCGGCACCTCGACGTTGCTGCCTGCATCGAGCAGCATTCCGACCAGGCGCGCATTGGCGACCTTTACCGCCTCCGCCAAAGGGCTCGAGCCGTAATTGTTGATGACATCGGGCTTCGCCCCGCGCTCGAGTAGCGCGCGGGCAAGATCCGCGTCGATCTTGTAGACGGCCCAGTGCAGCGGCGTTGTACCGTCTCCCTGGGCTGCGTTCACATCGGCGCCCGCGGCAATCCTCTTGAGCGCAGCGTCGCGATTGACCGGCCTGGATCAGACCGGCGAGGGTGTCATCGGCGGCGGCAGCGGTGCCGGCCGCTGCGAGGCAAAAAACGACTGCGAAAATGGCACGCTTCATGACGGTGTCCATCAGAGCACTTCCGGTGCGAGAGAATTGTGATGCGCCCAATAGCCCTTATAGGCGTCGTAGGCGAACCTCGACGGGTCGCGGAAGGTCCGATGCAGACCCTTCATAAGTCCCGCATCGAGCATGTCCTGTGCGCTCATGCCCTTCTTCACGAGATCAAGCATGCGATCGAAGAGCACGCGCGTCATGTCGAACTCAGCCTGCAGCTCGGCGCGGCCCACCACCGGACCGTAGCTCGGCACGATCCGTGTCTTCTCATCGCTGAGTTTCAAGAGTTTTTCCTGCGCATCGACGCGTCCGCCCAGCCAGCCGCCGCCGAACCAGTCGAGCACGGGATCCTTCACCGGCGAGATGGCATCACCCGCGGCCAGCACGTTCGCGTCCCGGAAGAATACATAGATGTCGCCGTCGGTGTGGGCCTCGAGCAGATGGCCGTACTCGATCCGCTTGATCGCCGGCGAGGGTCTGGTCGCCGGTAAAAAAGGTCACGGTCGGGCGAGCCGCTGCGGGCAGCGCTTTCTCGTACCGGTCCTCGTCCTGCAGGTAATAATCCGTCGCCAGATGCGCCCGGGTCTTTTCGTGAGCGATGATCGTCGCCTCCGACCGCCCGAAGGCCAGGTTCCCGCCCACCTGCTCCCGGTGCCAGTGCGTGTTGAAGAGCGTTGTGACACGGCCTGCGCCCGGCAGCTCGCGCAGGCGCGCAAGCACCGCATCGGTGAACCCGGCAGCGCCACTGTCCACCAGCACCTGACCGGTGCTTGCCGTCCGCACCAGGATATTTCCCCCGGCGCCGGTGAGCATCACGAAACCATCGCTCACCGGGACGACAGCGGGACCTTCCTGGGCGAAAGCGTCGCGCGCGAAAGGCGGCAGGGTCAGACCCACGACGCCGCCCAACGCGCCCTTCAGTATTGCCCTGCGGTTCATGGCCGGATCTCCCGAGCGCTCAGACACCGGCGATCTCGCCGGTGCTGTCTCCGAAGCTCTTCATCTCCAAGCCCGCCTTGTTCAGCAGCGTGAGGTGCAGATTGGAAATCGTCGTGCGTTCGGGCAGCTCGATCTGCCGTCCTCCCTTGAGCGCGCCGGCGCCGCCGCCGACCAGGATGTTCGGCAACGGATAATTGCTGTGCAGGTTGCTGTTGGACATGTTGGAGCCGTAGAGCAACATGGAGTTATCCAGCAGCGTGCCTTCGCCGTCGGGTGTGGCGGCGAGTTTCGCGACGAAATCCGCGAACCGCTCCATGTGATAGCGCTGAATCTTGACCAGCTTTTCAAGCCGATCGACATAATCGGCATGATGCGACAGCGGATGGAATGAGTCCGGCACGCCGATGTGATTATAGGTCCGGTTCGTGCCTTCGCCGATCATGATGTAGGAGGCCACGCGCGTGAGATCGGCCTGATAGGCGACCGCGATCAGATCGAACAACAGCCGCACCTCCTTGTCGATCGCCATATCCTGCTCGGCCACAGGCATCTCGGGCGCCGCCACGCCCGAGAGATCGCGGTTCTGCGCAAGCTGAACGCGCCGTTCGATCTCTCGCACCGTGTCCAGGTAGCCGTCGAGGAGCACTTTGTCGCCCGGGCCCAGCTCCTGTTGCAGCGCCCGGGTACGCTCGGTGATGAAATCAAGGATGCTCCGCTTCTGCCTGACGATGGCCACGCGCTCTTCCGCTGTAGCGCCTTCACCGAATAACTGCGCGAAAACCTTGCGGGGGTTGGACTCCATCGGCAAAGGCGAGTTTGCATTCCGGTATGACAACGTGGAGCTGTAGAGGCAGCCGAATCCAGCCTCGCACGCGACCGCCTGGGTTTCACCCTCCGAGCAGACCTCCATCGACGGCAGCGCTGTCTCCTGACCGATGCGCCCGGCAATGATCTGGTCGATCGTCGCAGACATGCTGGGACCGGGCGCTTTGAGATCGGGCTTGACACCGCTGAGCCACGTCGCCGGGTTGTATTTGTGCACGGAGGCGACGCTGGCCTTGTTCTCGAGATTGGAGAACGAAGTCACGGCGTGCTTGTGCTTCTCGAGCGGCTCGAGAATATGGCTGAGCTTGAAATCCGCGCCGGCACCGCTCGGGGTCCAGCGATCCATGGCCTTCCCATGCTTCGTGTTCGACATGACCGCGCCGTGGGGAATATAGAAGAAGCCCGCCCGCAGCTTCGGCGCGGCGGCGGTCTTGGCGAGCGCGGTGGCGGCCGGGATCATTGCATCGAGCAGCGGCAGTCCGACGGAGACGCCCGCGCCCTTGAGCAGCGTCCTGCGAGAAAGATGCTTTTTGGTCAGATACATGGTCGTTCACTCCTCCAATGCCTGCATGCGGAATGCATCGCTCGATACAATCCCTGCCACGATCGACGAGAACCGGTAATCATTCTTGGCCGCATCGCGCACGATCGCCCGGACCTGCGGCATGTCATAAGGCGCGACCTCCCTGCCCAGCGCGTACATCATGAGCTTCGACTGTCAGCGCCTGGACGAACTGGCCGGGGCGGCTCAACAGGACGCGGCGCAGGTCTGCCGGACTGTCGATTTCCCTGCCGTCCGGCATTGTCACCTTCGAATCGATGGGCGCATTGGCCTGCCAATCGACATCGCGCCACTGCCCGGTGACGGTGAAGTGCTCCAGCGGCAGTCCGTGGGGCTCGATCACACCGTGGCACATGTTGCAGGTCGGATTGGCGCGATGCTGCTCGAGCATCGCACGCATGGTCTTGGGCTGCGCGCCCGGCGGCGTGCTCAGATCCGTCACCACATTCGGCGGCGGCGGCGCTGGCGGCGTGCCGCGGAGTTTGTCGAGAACCCAGGCGCCGCGCACCACCGGCGAAGTCCTGTTGCCATAGGACGTGTGCAACAGCACGGCGCCCTTGCCGAGAAGGCCATAGCGATTCTCGTCCTCGAGATGGACGCGGCGGAACTGCGCGCCGTGCACCGTTGTGATGCCGTAGTGCTTCGCCAGCCTTTCATTGAGGAAGGTATAGTCGGCCGTTAACAGCTCCTCCACGTTCTTGTCTTCGAGCAGGACGCTCCGCAGGAAGAGGTCGATTTCGGTCGAGACATCCTGGCGCAGCTCGGCGCTGAATTCGGGGAAGATTTGCCGATCCCACTCGAATTTGTCGACCTCGAGGAGGTCGAGCCAGCGGAGCGCGAAATCCGTCACCAGCGTCTCGGCCTGCGGAGCGGCCAGCATACGCCGCACCTGGGCGTCCAGCACGCCCGGACGTCGCAGTTCGCCCTTGTTCGCAAGCTTGAGCAGCTCATCGTCGGGGGCCCGCTTCCACAAGAAGAAAGACAGACGCGAGGCCAGCTCCAGATCGCTCAGCGCATAGAATTTCGCGTCTTTCCCATCCTGCGGCCGGGCAATTCCGCGATAGAGAAAATCCGGGCTCACCAGAACCGCAGTCACCATCTGTTCGATCCCGGCGTTGAAATCCGCCGGGTCCTTCATGGCCGGCGTCGTAGAAGGCCATCAGCCCGACGACATCGTCCTTGGTAACGGGCCGGCGGAAGGCACGCCCAGCGAGATCCGTAGTGATGCGCTGAGCACAGGCGCGTTCTTGCTCGGGGACTTCGGGCTTGCAGATGAATAACTTCTCCCGGCTGGGTGTGCGCGTGGGGCCCGTGGCCGCGTACGGCCCCACGACCTGTATGGACCCAATCACGCGCGGCAGACGCAGATACCCCTTGAAAGCAAACCCTGAATACTGGGTGCCGCCCGCAATCAGGTCGTCGGTTGCCACGCGGGAGCGCTCGATGAACGTCACGACGACTTCGTGCACACCGGCCGTCACCTGCACGGGGATATTGGCGAAGCGCTCCATGAGCTTGGCTCCCGCCGGCGCACCGCCGCCGCGATCCACGAACTCGCGATCCGCTTCACCGCCGACCTTTTCCCGGAAGACTTCCTTGCGATCGATCAGCACGACCACCGTTGTCTCGTTCTCGACCCCGCGTGGGTAGAGCCCGAAATCGAGGTCAGAGATAGTGACGCGGTACTCCCCGTCCGCCGGGAACAGTGTACTCAAACCTCGTGCCGCCCCGCGTACCGAGCGGCATGCCGTCCACATAGCCATCCTGGTCGCCGATAGCGGGGGCAGGGAAAGAGGCTTTGACGACCTCTGGCACCGGCTTGCCTACTGCCATGCGCGAGACTACCCGCGCGACATTGACGTACTGCTCCAGGAAGGCGGGTGACACGGTCAACGCCGCAGCGATGTTGTTGAAGCCTTCGACCGCGATTCGGCCGGCAGGTACTGGTTGGGATCGATCTCCACAGCCAGAAGGTCCTTCACGGCATTGGCATACTCGGTACGGTTCAAGCGCT
>CAVVCE010000015.1:0-45771 GCA_963746235.1 uncultured Alphaproteobacteria bacterium | reverse complement strand
GCTTTTCCGGTGAAGTGAGAGATGGTCAGGAGCTTCGACGGAGTGTCAACAGCGATCTGGATTTTGTGCTGACCGGAGGCGGTGGCATTGCCATTGTCCCGCGCCATCCGGATGGGAAGGATTGCGTTGAGTTCGCGCGCCTCGTCACGCCACCGCAAAGAGCACACAACCCGCTTGAAATCGATGCAGCCTATGACTGGACCGCGGAACAGGAGGTGGGGGACTTCGCCGCGGGAATTCAACTTTGTGACTCGTTGGGAGGTTATCGAAAAGCATCGGCCCTGCTGCAAACTGCGTTGTGGCCCGAAGGCAGTGAAGAAAAAATTTAACGAAGCCGTTGCGGGACTCGCAGCGCTTCCGACCGGAGAGGGCCGCGTCTGGATCACGGGTTCAAGAGTCACGCATTTATCGCTCGATAATGTAGTCGCTGGTAACGGCGCTATTGAATGGATAAAGTTCAGCGTTGAGATCGGGATTGCGCGCCAGAAGATCAGAGAGTAGCCGATGGGTAAGCCCGAAGGTCAGACTTCGATTCCGCGCCGGGCAAGATGCTCTCACCCCGTAAAGGGGATTCGAGGCCCGGCGGCAGGGCGGAAGCCTTGGCCCCACAAACACGTGAAAAAGTTAGACCAGTTGGGCTGCGATTCGCAGGCGGCGGTAATCGGCCCACCAGGCCCCGTCGCGGAAGAGAACGGGCCGCAGTCTGGTTTCAATGGCAGTTATCAGGGCTTCACGGCGTGTGTGGGGGATGTTCTCCAAAGTACACGCCGCCAAACATTTCCAGCCATTCGCGCAGGCCGCGCTCCGGATGCTCCAGCCTGTTCCACCGTGGGAACGTTTCGGCGCGAAGTATCTCGAATCCGTAGTTTTCGAGCAGCCGCGCGTACTCACCGAGGCCGGGGAAGTACCAGGTGTTTTCCGCAGGCAGGCCAGCCTCGCACAGTACCGCTTCTACTCCCTGCACAAGGCGGTCGATGTTGCCCCGGACACCCATTTCAAGTATCAGCCGGCCGCCGGGTTTAATCGCCAGTGCCATGCTCTCGGCCACGCGTTCGGCTTCGCGCACCCAATGCAGCGCGGCATTCGAGAACACGGCATCGAACGGGGCTTCTGGAACGGAAATCGCGCGCGTCGGCGAGCTGGAACTTCAGCCTGGGATAGTTCTGGCGCGCCTGGGCGATCATCGACAGCGAAGAATCGATCCCCACCACTTCGGCGCCCCGCGCGGCGATCTGCGCAGTAAGGTGGCCGGTTCCGCAGCCAAGATCGAGCACGCGTTCACCCGGTTGCGGCGCGAGGATGTCGATCAGATCGGCGCTTTGTTTCCAGACGAAGGAATGGCGATCGTCGTAGAGCGAGCTGTCCCAGCGGTCGGCCATCAGTTGACGCCGGTACCGGGGAACAGAACGAAGTAGTCGTAGACGGTGCGCACGACTTCGGCGACGGCTTTTTCCTCGGCATCTTCCGGCTTGTTGGATGCTTTAGTGAAGACGGAAATGGCCACGTGACCCAGGCCGTTGGGCAGCGTAATGACTCCCACGTCATTGGCTACGCCGCCGAGCGTGCCCGTTTTATGGGCCACGTCCGTGCCCTGCGGCAGCATGCCTTTGATGCGGGCTTTGCCGGTCTGGCAGCGCTCCATCATGCCCAGCAGAACGTTGGCGTTGAGAGGAGTGAAAAGGTCTTTCCGCCAGATATGCGCCAGGAGTTTGGTCATGTCGTCGGGCGTGGCGGTGTCGCGCGGATCTTTCACCTGGATGCGCCGGGCCTGCATGTGCTCGCCGTTGCGTCGGCGGACTGCTGCTCTCGCAGTTGCTGACGCTTTATACGACACCGGTCATTTATCTCTATCTCGATCGCTTCCGCCTGTGGATCGGCAGGCGCGGCCGGAGCCGTGAGGCGAATGCGGGAGCCAGCGCAATCCCTGCCGAGTGAACGATCGGGCGGAGATAGTCGAGTTTGCATCCCGCCGGAATGCGAAGCACCGAAGCGGCGCTGCGAGAGCAGCTAGGAGGTTTCAAATGCCGAAGAATGAAGACAAGTCTGGCGCTGCATTCGGCGATTCCTCCGATACCGGAAGTGGAGGATCGGAGCAAAGAAGCCGCCCGGAGGTCGCGGACAATCTCGGATTTGTCGGCCTCGGTCGAATGGGCACGGCGATGGCTGCAAATCTCGCCACGTCGGGCCGCCAGGTGATCGCCTATGTCCGTCGCGCCGAACGGATTGGTGAACTCAAGGCGCTCGGTCTGAGGCCGACGACCGACATTGCCGACCTGTTCGACTGCGGCATCGTCATCAGCATGTTGCCGGACGATCGCGCCGTGCGCGAGATCGTATTCGGACGCGAAGACTTCGGGGTGGACGGACTGGCCGCGGGCTTGAAGCCCGGCGCGATACATCTCTCGATGAGTACCATCAGCATGGCGGCCGCGTCCGAGATCGCCAGCGAGCACGCGCTCTGCGGGCAAAGTTATATTGCGGCGCCCGTCTTCGGCAATCCCGATGCCGCGAAGGCACGTCAGCTGTTCGTGGTCGCGGCCGGCGCTGAGGCGGATATTGAGCGCTGCCGACCGATCTTCGACGCTCTCGGGCAGCAGACATTTGTGGTTGGCGGCTCTCCCGAAACCGCGAACCTGGTCAAGCTCATCGGTAACGTGATGGCTGGCGCCACCTTACAGATCATGGGGGAAGTGCTTGCGCTGGCGCGAAAACGCGGCCTTGATCCCCGGCAGCTTCTCTCGGTCCTGACCGCGTCGATGTTTGGCAGCCGCGTTCACAAGCTCTATGGCGACAAGATAGCGGAACGAACATTACGCATCCGGCGGCTTCATCTTTCCGCTCGCCCTCAAGGATGTGCGTCTGGCTCTGGCCGAGGCAGAAGCGGCCAGCGTGCCTATGCCGTCGGTCAGCGTCTTGCGCGATCGTTTGATCACCGGAATTGCGCGTGGCTATGCGGAACTCGATTGGTCGGCACTCGGCTTGCTCGCCGCAGAGGAGGCCGGGCTGGATCGCGAACATTCGGCTGATACCGGTCGCGCCGGATGACGGTCGCGAACCACCGGCCTATGTGGTCGGCGTCGGCGTCTGCACGGCTGACATCGGTGAGGTCGATGGTCGAGTTGAGGCTCCCCTTACGGAAGTTACAGTCCGGACACCTGCATCTCGTGAAGAAGGAGCTTGCGATTGCGGCCTTGGAGATTGAACGCCGGCCTGGCCTGTTCCAGTCTAAGTCAGGTCAGGCTGACATTAAGGCGCTGCTCGGAGGGTGCTGATGGGACTTGTCGAGCGCGTCACCTTTCACAATGCGGAAAACGGATTTTGCGTTCTGCGGGCGGAGCCGCACGGTCACCGGGACCTCGTGTCTGCGATATCCGACGCGCTCGATGACTGACGCGAAACGTCCCCGGTTGGGTCGGAGTTCCGGAGCAACTCCAAGCGCTCGGCGACACGGCAATCATTTAATCCTGCTTCATCGGCCCATAATGAAGGCACGAATAAACGCGAGTTGCGCTATCGATTCTGGGAATCATCCGAAGTTGCAAGTGGAACACCATTAGCGCCCGCCCTTTCCGCGTTGGCCGTGCCGTGTCCGCAATGCGGGCAGGCGGCGCGCTTGAAATCTGTCGAACCAGTCGAATCGCGTGCAGTCTTGAAGATGGAACGGTATACCCCCTGCGGTTCACTCGCCAAGTCCGTAGCGAGCAAATTCCGCGGCGACATTGGGGTCGAGCATTTTCGCCGCCGCAAGGTCGGCGCGGCCACCTTCAGGATCATTTTGACCCGCAGGCGGGCGAGACCCCGGCCGTAAAGCGAACCCGGATCGCGCGGATTATGGGCCAGCGCCGCGTCGTAATCGGCAATCGCCTGCTCGAACCGGCCGAGCTTCAGATAGGTGAAGCCGCGGCTATCCAGGTTCGCGGGGTCATTGGGAGCGAGGCGCAACGCTTCGTTGCAGTCTGCCAGCGCCTCCTCAAGACGGCCCAAGACCGCGCGATCCCAGCAGCTATTGTTCCAGGCTTTAGCGTTGCCGGGCTCAATCGCGATGAGGCGGCCGTAATCTTCGGCGGCGCGATCATAGCCTCGCGATCAATCGCAATTGCGGCTGGCTGAGCGAACGCGGGGACTGAAATGCCAGTTGGGAGTGCAAGGAGAAGTGCTGCGGCGAGGGGTAGGAAGGTATTCATGTGGGTCCGCGCTTCTCTGTGTTACCGAACCAAGCTGGGCCGGCGACCGACTGGGTGACGTGCGGTAGGGCTTTCGCCACATTATTGGGTCGCTGCCGCACAGCCAAGCCGGGCAGTAGCGCTTTCCGGCAGCACCGCCGGTGCGGAAATGAAGAGCAAGCGTATGGATGCCGAAGGAAGAGCAGCAGATCAGCGCGCTGGTCGGGCCGACCGGCTGCCCACCGCCGAAAGCGCCGATTGATCCGTGCAATTTTCTATTGCCCGGCCGGTTCCCGTTGCCACGCGAGGGCCATGGGACGCCACTAAAACGATCATAAGACGCCCAGAATTCGGCCAAGCGACTCGCCCAGCGTGAGCCCTGCGAGAGGTTATCGAGCAAACGGGACAGTACAGCCGTTGAGGGGCCTTTCGCACTACCAGGCAGCGGCCGTGACGCAACGCACAACGATCAGATCGACGGCCGGGGCGACCGAGCAGCGCAGCGGGCCGCTCAGCGAGTCCGATCAGGCGGCCCTGAGCGTCAGAGAATAACGGCTGCCGCAGGAGTGGGCTAGGTGTGTAAAATCAGGCTGACCTGGGTCCTTGGCCTATTGCTGTTTCCGAGCGGCCTGCAGTCTATCTCCGCTCAGGACGCGCCTCCGCCACCACCTTTCGGCGGACCTCCCCCTATCTATGACAGCCCCATGGCTGCGCCGGCCATCACCGCCTCCGCCTCCGATCTTGCGGCGGTACGGGACGCGATCGGCTTCGCCAGCCGCCGCCGGCCGAAAGACGCGACCGACGCGCAGCAGCGGATCGCCGATCCGACCGCCCGCAAGCTGGTGGAATGGGCAATCCTCCACAGCGTCGACAACGGCGCTGACTTTGCCCGTTTCCAGGCCTTCATCGCGGCCAACCCGAGCTGGCCGAACATCGCGATGTTCCGCCGCCGGGCCGAGGCAATGCTGTGGGAGGAACGCGCCGACCTCGCCGCCATCCGCGCCTTAACCGGCGACAAGCCGGTGTCCGCGAAAGGACGATTTGCGCTCGGACGGGCGCTGCTCGCTCAGGGCGACCGCGCCGGCGCTCAAGCCCTCATCCGCGACGCTTGGCGCAGCGAACCAATGCCGTTCGACGCCGAGGAGGAGATTCTCGGAACCTTTGGTGACCTCATCACCCGGGCCGACGACAAGGCCCGCATGGAGCACTGGCTGTATGCGAACGACACCAATACTGCTCTACGCGCGGCGATCCGCCTTGGCGGCAACGAGCCCGCCATCGTCAAGGCACGGGCCGCGGTCAATGAAAAAGCCTCTAACGCAAAGGCGCTGATCGATGGCCTGCCGTCGAGCGCCCATAAGGACGCCGGCGTGCTGTTCAGCCGCATTCAGCTGCTGCGGCGCGCCGACAAGATCGCCGAGGCCGCCGATCTCATGCTCTCAGCGCCGCATGAGGTCGCCCAGATCTATGACCCCGACGAGTGGTGGGTCGAGCGCCGGCTGCTCGCCCGCAAGCTGCTCGATACAAACGCCGCACCGAAGGCCTATCGGATCGTGCGGGACGCCGCGCCGCCGACCCGGGAAAACTTCCGGGTCGAGCATGAGTTCACGGCCGGCTGGATCGCGCTTCGCTTCCTCAAGGATCCCGCCGCCGCCGCCCAGCACTTCGCCCGCATCACCGGGATCTCCAACCCGATCGCCCTGGCGCGGGCCGGCTACTGGCGCGGCCGCGCCGCCGACGCAATGAACAAGCCGCAGGAGGCCCGTGCCCATTACGAGCAGGCGGCCCGTTACAGCACCGCCTTTTACGGTCAACTCGCGCGCGCCAAGCTCGGCCTCTCCGAGCTTGCGCTAGCGCCTTCGCCGGTCTCCGAGACCGACAAGCGCGACGCGCTCGCGAATAACGAGATCGTCCGCGCCGTCGAAATCCTTTACGCCATCGATCGGCGCGATCTCGTCGTTCAGATTGCCGCGGACCTCGCCGAGCGCGGTTCGGACCTCGCGATTCTGGCGGCCCTCGCCGAACAGATGGCCCTGCACGAGGATGCACGTTGCACCTTGTTGATCGGACGGGGAGTCCTCGGGCGCGGGAACGCGTTCGATCACTACGCGTTCCCGACCTTCGGGCTGCCGCGCTACGCGGCGATCGCGCAGGACATCGAGCCGGCGGTCATCTATTCGATCGCGCGGCAGGAGAGCGCCTTCAATGCAAAGGCAGTGTCGAGCGCGCACGCACTCGGCCTCATGCAGGTGACGCCTGAGGCCGGCCACTACATCGCCAAGAAGTTCAACGTCGCCTATGACCAGAGCCGCCTGCTGAACGACACTGTCTACAACATGCAGATCGGCGCCGCCGAGCTCGCCGACGACATCGGCCGCTACAACGGCTCCTATGTGCTGGCGTTCGCCGGCTACAATGCCGGCCGCGGCCGGGTCAAGGAATGGATTGAGCGTTACGGCGATCCCCGCGATCCTAAGGTCGATCCGATCGATTGGGTCGAACGCATTCCGTTTCCCGAGACGCGCAATTACGTCCAGCGCATCATCGAGAGCATTCAGGTTTATCGGGCGCGATTCGGCGCCGGCAAACGCCTCCTTATTGAGGTGGATCTGCGCCGCGGAGCGGCAAACGCGAATTGATTGCGTTCCCACGGCTCAAATCGTATGTGGCAGGTGGCGACGGGCCCTTTGCGGAGAATTCCGCGAGCCACGTCTTGAGACTGCGCCGACACGCGGCCGCCAGCGTACTCCTTTCAACGTCATTGGACGATCGATGTCCGCCCCTTCTCTGTGATCGCCAGTCTCACCAGGCCGAGCGACCCGCCGCCGACCTCCACCCAGCCATTCATCCTGCCGGGCGGTGCCGCGTTTATCGGGTGGCTGCTGTCGCGACAGAATCCCGAGATCACGCTAACCGTGCCGCCCGGATAAGGCGATCTGAACCTTCAGGCCGAGCGGGGCGATCGTGCCGCAGGTCTGCGATCGATGTCTGAATTGGTTCCGATAATCCCATGCATCCCGCCCGGTCCGCTACGCTTCCTCTGATGGCCCGTGAAGATGTCGGCTGGCGCTCATTTCCTCCAGATCAAGTTCATGTTCCAGCGTGTGCAGCACCGTATCGTGGATGGCGCCGGCGCGGTGGAGGCGCAGCACTTCGACGCGCCCAGCGGTTACCGCGGCCAACACGACGGTGAAGTGTTCTCGCTTGCGAGGGGCCAACTCGCCCGCCGCTTCGTTGAACCGAGCTGCCGCGCGGGCGCGGTAGCCGTATTGTTCGACCAGCCGCGGATGGCGATGGTTTTCTCCGTCGCTGGTCGACTGTCGTTCGACCTCGGCGAGCTGCGCGGCGGCCACGCGGGCGCGAGCCTCCGCCTCCGGGAATGTCTTGCCGCGCAGGCAACGTAAACCTGCCAAGGCGCAAGACCCGGATCAGCGGCGCCAATGTCGCACCCTGCACTAACACCGTTACAAGAATGACGGCGAAGGTGGTCGCGACGATGAAGTCGCGGCCGGGAAATGCCTCCGGGAGAGCCAGCGCGGCCGCCAGGCTGACGACGCCCCGCATCCCGGCCCAGCTCATGACGATCGGCACCGCAACGGGCGGATAGGGATCTCTGCGGCGCAACGCTGGGACCAGGAGCGCGCGGGAGATAGGTGGCGGGAAAAATCCAAATGAAGCGCGTCAGGATCACGGTGATGATGATCGCCGATATCGCGGGCACCAGCAGGCCGATCGCCTCCCAACTTCCGCCCAGACGCTGCAGGACGCCGCGTAGAGAGAGGCCGATCAGGATGAAGACCAGGGATTCCAAAACAAAGCCGACCACCTTCCAGACGGCGAAGGCCTGGGTCCTTGTAACCGCGGATAACACGGTGTGCTGCCGCCAGCCCATCACCAGACCGCAGGCGACGGTGGAGAGCACCCCTGAAACATGAATAGCCTCGCCGCCGATATAGGCCGCCCACGCAGCCAGGAAGCTCGCAATCACGCTCAAGGTCGCATCGCGCAATCGTCCAAGCAAGAACGTCACGATCCAGCCAAAGGCCATCCCGGCAATCACGCCGCCGACGGCGAGTGTTCCGAAACTCAGCGCGGCCTGCCCCGCATCGAACGTCCCTGTCAGCGTCGCGGCAACTGCAAACCGATACAGCACCAGGCCCGAGGCGTCGTTGACCAGACTTTCGCCTTCCAGCAGCACGGTGATGCGCGGTGGCAGGGACAGTCCCTGCAGCACCGCCTTGGCCGCGACGGCGTCCGGCGGCGACACGATCGCCCCCAACGCGAAACAGGCGGCCCATGGCAGGGATGGCACAACCCAATGCGCCACGACCCCTACACCAAGGGTCGTGAAAGCGACCGCGCCGACCGCCAACTGAAGGATGATCCGCAAGTTGGCTCGGAAATCCCGCCACACGGTGAAAAAGGCGCTGGACACCAGGAGCGGCGGCAGGAAAAGCAACAATGCCAAATCCGGATCAAGCGTGATGTCCGGCACGCCCGGAATCAACGCCAATGCGATGCCGCCGAGGATGAATGCGGCAGCAGGCGGCAGGCGCATCCGGCGTGCGAGCAACTCCAGACCGACTACAGCGGCCATCAACAAAAGGATAAGTTCGAATTGGAAGACTAAGTTCAAGTTGGTTCACCACGTCGGGTTGAGGGGGCGCTTGCATTCGATGACGGCTATCCCCCCGCGCGGCACGACCGATCGCTCGTCGCGCGAAATACGTGGCGATGCAGCTCATTTCTGATCAAAATAGAGGCTTCAGCGCTCGCTCGCTAGGCGCCGGTCACGCCTACTCCCGTTCCGGCACGGGCACATTGAAGCCATTCAGGGTCGTCGATACGAGGGCGTAGAGCCCCACAAGATAAATCAGCTCGTTGGTTGCGTGCTGGCCGAATGTCTTGACCGCCAGCCGGTAAAGAGGTTCGGGCAGCGTGCCGCCCCGGACGAGCGCATACGAGAAATCGAACGCGACGCTCTCGTCAGAGGCGAGGTCGTTGGGCTTCAAGTTTGCAACGAGCGTCGCGAGCCGCTCCGGCTTCATCGCTTCTTTCTCGGCGACCGCGATATGCGCGTAGAGTTCGTAGGCGGCATCGAAGTACGCGCCGACCACCAGAATGGCGATCTGGCGGACATTGTCCGGCAGGCTCGCATTTGCGGTCATGGCGAGTGTGAAATCCCAGATCGCCTTGCCGATCTGTGGCTCGTGCAGCCAGGGATTCCATGGCCCCATCAGCGCGCCGTCTTCGCGCTCGACCTTGAAGGCGTTGAAGTTGCTTTTGATGCCCTTGCGCATTTCATCGTAGAGCGACTTTTGCTCGGGCGTGAGTTCGGCGGGCGGAATCAATGGAAGGCGCATAGGCGATTTCCTCAAAGGGCCTCAAAGGGACCGGTCAGGCACCATACGACTATGTGACGCCTTTCTTAGCTGCGGTTGTCGCCCCATCGCGGATATCCGAATCATTCAGCCTGCACCTGCACCGGCGCCCCGAGCTTCCCGGGGCTTCCAGGGAGGATGACCAGATAACGCCGCTGCACCTTGTCAGTGCTCTGTACGATCTGACGGATAGGTCCAACGGCGTTGACGATCGCTGATCCCGCTGGATTGGTCATGAAGGCCGCGAGCGGCTCGACCGTTCCCGAGCCGTCGGGCATCGCCGCCAGCGCAAGGACATAAGCCTGCACGGGGACCAATCCGGTCACTGCCGCCTCCAGCACCTGGGTGAGCCCCTGATCGTACAGCGATACACTGGTGGGCCATTTGCCGTTCGTCTTGGCGCCGTTGGAGGGGGCGAGCGCGAGGTGGGCCGCTTCGCCCGCGACGCCGAGCGGCTGCAGGTTCTGAGTGCCATTGCCGTCCGGGGCGGCATTCGGGATATAGGCAAGAGCTTGAGGCGCCTGACCGATCGGAACGGTCGCGATGACCGTGTTGGTCAGCGTATCGATGGCTGTCAGGGCATCGGCACCCTCGAGCCCGACATAGACGCGCGTTCCATCGCCCGAAGGCCAGACCCCATGAGGCAGATTGCCGACCTGGATGGTTGCGACCTGCTCGAAGCTATCGATACGGAACACCTTGACCTCGTTCAGCCCTCCGATCGTGACATAGGCAAAGGTGCCGTTCGCGTTGTCGGCGAAGTTCACATGATTAGAGATCGGGCCGGTGTCGAGCGTCTTGAGTAATGAGAACGGCGGTCGGGCGTCGAACACCTGCGTTCTGCCGGTGTCCTTTAGCGTGAACCACACCTGCTTTCCGTCTGCCGTCGCTGCAATGTTCGGACAGAACGGGCTGTCCTGCTTCACGTGTCCGACAATCTTGTGGTCGGCGACCGTAACGACGACCGTTTCAGGAGTGAAAGGACGAGCAGATATAGCCGTACATACCATCCGGCGAGAAGATCTGCATGCCCGGACCGTTCGGAACCCTAATCCGCGTCTTTTCCTCGAACGTGTGTGTGTCCAGTACCGCGACATAGTCCTCGCCTCGGACCGTGACCCATAACTCGTTGCCATCGGGGGTGAAAAAAGCTTCATGTGGAGCGCGCCCCAGATAGGTCACATGCTTGATTGCATTTGAGGCGGTGTCGATAAAGGTGACCGAGTTGGAACCGATCGAGACGACCGCAATCGTCCTGTGATCGGGAGAATATCCGATGCCGTGCACGAGCACCTGGCCACGATAGAGCGGGCTCAGATTTCCGGGCTGCGGGTCTCCTAATCGAATAACGCCCAAGAGTTTGTTGTCCACCGGATCGGTGACCGAAACCGTGTTTGAGAACTGCTCGGCTGCATAAACACGATCGCGATGGCTGATCGGGGTATTTGGATCGGACGCCGCCCCCGGCGCTTGCCCTGCCCATGCGCAGGGCACGGCGAGGACAAGTGCAGCGGCCCATGCTCCGTTCAAAATCGAAGAGCGTTTCATGTCACGGCTCCCTTGATGGTTCCGTTGAATGGTAAAGCACAGATTTCGGCGCGCGCGGCGCAGATAGCGAATTCGGCAACGCCACCGACGTCTGACATTGGTTGATCAACTGCAAGCCGCATTGCAGCGATCTCCTGCTGCTGGGTGATGACGATCTCCTGGGCCATGCGCCTCAGGCGCTCGTTGCGGCCGTAACGCAGCTCCGCCAGAGCCATGTCGATGGCGCCCTGATGGTGCGGAGTCATCATCGCAACGAAGTCCTTGTCGACGTCCCCGGAGGGTCGGATGCCCATGTCGATCATCATCTTCGTCATCGCGCTGACATTCTCGGCTAGGTACGGCGCCTCATCGCCAGAGGCGGAACGAAACGTCGTCGCGCAAAGCGCGGCGATGTAGTCGGCGAGCGACCGTGGTTCGGCTGAACATGCCGACAGTACAAGTGTCGCGATCAGCAGAGCCGCACGAATGTAATCCGCGCGGCCCGGCCGGTGCCGCTTTCCCGCAAGATCGATCTTCATTTTTGTTCTCCTCGCGCATTTTATCCGATCACCCCGTGGGTGCTACAATCCCCTTGCAGAAAAGGATGTTGGCGAACGGAACGATCCAGCGCTCGTAGTGGGTCAACTTCCCGATCATCTCGGCCCGTCTGCTGCGAGTAGCCCCGGCCGGCCTATCGCGACTTGGCCGTACGATCATGCTTTCTTTGCGACCGGCACGGGGATGCCCGCGATCTTCGTCTTGACGGCACCGAGATAATTCCAATTAGTAAAGTAGAGAGTTTTCCAGTCATCGCCGCCGAAGGCGATATTGGTCGTCTCCGGACGTCCATGAACGATGCGACCCAGCTTCCTGCCCTTGGGGTCCATGATGTAGATTCCTCCCGCACCGCCGCAATACACGTTGCCGGCGGTATCGACCTTCATGCCGTCCGGGCCGCCGGGCTCGGGGCCGGCGAGATCGACGAACACGCGGTCGGTCTGCTTTGCGAGAGTGCCGTTCTGCGCCATGTCGAAGGCACGGATATGGCCGCGGCGGAAGTCGTTGATGTAAAGCACGCTCTCGTCGGGCGAGAAGGCGAGCCCATTGGGGAATACCATATCGTCCAGCAACAGCGTCAGGGTGCCGAGATCGGGGCTGAGTCGGAAGACGCCGGAGTAAGTGAGGTCCCATTGCTCACGTGGAGCGGACTGCTCCATGGGTCGGTGAAATAGATCGAGCCATCGGACTTCACGATCACGTCGTTCGGCCGGTTGAGGCGGCGGCCCTGAAAGCTGTTGGCGACCACCGTGACGCTGCCGTCCGCCTCCTGGCGGGTAACGCGGCGGGAATCGTGCTCGCAAGCGAGCAGTCTGCCCTGGAGGTCGCGCGTCAAACCGTTGGCACGATTGGTCGGCTCGGCAAACACTGATGTGGCCCGCCCCGGCGTGTATTTCATGCGCCTGTTATTGTGAATGTCGCTGTAAAGTAGATAGCCGCCTTCTTTCCACCAGACCGGCCCCTCGGTCGGCCCGAGTGCACCGCCGGTGCCCGAGGCTAACTCCTGGACGGGTTCCGAGCCTGACACGATGAGGTCCAGCTCTGGAGCGTATTGCTCGATTCGCTTTCCCGCCTGCGCCGAAGTGCGGCGAAAGTTGCTTTCGATAGCAAGGCTGCCCGCCGCCGCAGAGATCGCCAACATGTGCCGGCGTGAGACTTCGCTTTGAAAATCCATGATATTCCTCCCTCAGGCAATAGAGCCATTTAGATTCGCGCAAAACGGGCTTTCACTCAAGGCAGGACGGCCATTGCGACAGCCTTGGAAGAGACGATCCTGCCGCGCGTTATCGGCAAGGATGCCACCGTGGTTGAGGCCAGCTGGAGCGATCTGTGGCAGGTGACTGCAACCTATAGCCGTGGCGGCATCGTCACAATGGCCATGTCGGCGCTCGACATCGTCTTGTGGGATGCAGTCGGCAAGCGCGCTGGCCTACTGTTGCACCGGCTGTGGGCACACTTCCGCTCGCAGATTTCGGCCCACGGCAGCGGCTGCTTCCGCGGCTCCTGAATGATCGAGAACCATATTGATGGCGGTCATCGGAGGATCGCTCCGAGAACAAGCCGACGGGACTGAGGTCCCATCGATATGGCACCGCATGCGCAAGTGCCGTCACGGTGGCATCATGCGGGCCAGCCCTGTCAATGATCGCGGTCAGTCTGCTTGGCAGCACGAACGCGAGCGGCGTGAGAAGGCGAATGTGCCTTTCGAAGTTGCCTTCGCGCTCCGCGATCTCGGCGAACGACCGAACGCAGCCCGATGCGAGATCGTCGACCCAGGTGCGCGTTTTGGCTACGGCGAGGAGAATCGCGTCTTGGCTTTCTTGTTTGAGCGTCGGTTTGGCTTCGGGCCGATGCAGAACTCCCTTGACGGAAGAAAACGCTGGCACGCTCCAAGGCAGGCTGATGACGGTGGTGCAGGTAGATGATGCCGCGGCAGCGACGGTAACCGGAACATTGGCTGCCAGCGAGGCGCCGGGGCCACAGTTGGTTCCATCAATTCAATGTCGATCGAATTCGGGCGGACGATGATGCGCGCGACGTAGCGGTCGATCACCGAGCGATCGGAAAAATCCTCTTTCCTTCCGTAGCTGCGCAGTCCGCAGCCTATTTGGTCTCGGAATCCATTCGGCCCCCTCGGTGAATTCGATGCCCGTTGGTCAGCGCCGAGCGGCTCGGATTTCATTGATCAGGTCGGGGCCTTAGCACTCCGCAACTTCGAAAAGATTTTCCCGCGTTTCTTGAAAAACACGTCTACAATTAAAAAATCTCCGCGTGACCCCATGCGCGGTCTGGCCGCCCGTCGGGGGTGGAGTTTTTGCCCCCCTATGGGGTGCCGCCGGCTAGCAGTACCATCAGCGCTGTCAATGGCGTTCATCGCGGTTCGTCGGGCGTGACGAGGAGGCATTGAATTGGCACCAATGTGTTTCGGGGTGCTTCGTTAATCGCCCCTGATAAGGTTGGCACACAGGTGAGCACGGAGGACGTGCGCCCATCACTCGTCCCCTTGCTCGCCGTCCGCATGGCCATTGATTCGTCGGCAATGCGCCGTTCTCGACGAACCGGTTTCCTTGATCTTGCGCCAACGTTCATTCATCGGCACAACGCCGCCCTCGATGAGCTCGTCTTCGAGCCTAATGCGAACGCGCTTCATCCATGACCTCGAAACGTCTTTGTCAGAGGGGGTCCTTTCAACCGACCGAAGGTTCTCCAGTTCGTCCTCGATGCGCCTCACGCGTTTTTCTGGAAGAGCGAGCGCGCATCTATCGCGAACTGTCCCTTCGAGCGGCGGCATCGAATGTTCAAGATGCGTTGCCAATCTGTGCCATGCAGCCGCCACCGCGCGGGCAGTCTTAATCCGTTCCGAGTTCGTCCACTCTCGGATTACAATCGAGTCCGCGGAGTTCTTGGCCGCGTGAGCGGACAACGCGGCATCTATATCGAATCTCGCAGCGGGATCGGGATTCAGGTCGAAATCAATCCTGTGTTCGACCTCAGCATGGCCGAGAGCCTCGCGCAGGATGTCGGTGCCCGCGATGGCGTCCGCGTTCTGGACATCATCGTATTGGCCGTCGCCAGTGCGTGCCATTAGGTCGCCGGCGGGCGTCTCGACTTCGTTGAGCACCACAGGCGCTGGTGCCAGAACTGGCTCAGCCGGTCCTGCGGCGGCGTCCGAGGCCGCCACGGTGTTTGGCAGCTTGCCGATCGCCGCGGCGTTCATGCGCGCGACTGTTCCGTGCTTGGTCTTATAGGTCCGCTCACTGGAAACGTTACCAGTCAGAAGCGGCATTAAGTCAGCGCGCAGCTTGTCGACAAACGGATGTGAAACTAGGCATTGCCGCGCAATCTCGCGGTTGCTCCATTTGCCCCATTCCACGTCCTTCAGGAGAGTCGTCACCGCGCGACGCTTGTCCTCGTTGGTGCGGCGGATACCGTGCGCCGCATTGGCGCTGCACGAGAAAAGCACAGCGTCGCGCAGGGTGCCTTCACGCACCTCGCATTCAAATTGGCGGGACTGCCCGAGAACGCCGACGGCAGCATGATAGCGGTGGAAGCCGTCGGCCAGCCAATAGGCCTTCCCGTCGTAGAAGACGACCAGCGGAGGGAACTTGTCTCCGCGCGACATATCCTCGACGTATTCGGACACTTTGTCGGCGAAAATCGACGTTCTCGGCTGTGCCTCAGTATCCGCGCGGATCGAGCCAAGAGAAATCACAAGCCGCTTTCTTGCCGGCTCGGTCGCCCGAGGCTCCATCATCTTGACCGCGGCGGCCTTCGCTTCCGTCGAGGCGCGCTCGCTCGTAGCGGCGGGTAGCTCTGCCTTCGCTATCGGCGGTGAAACGGTGGACGTCGATCCGTGAAAGCGATCCAACGCTGCTGCCACATGCGCCTGCTGCTCGGGCCCCAGACCGATCTTCCAATATAGCATCTCGACGTTGATTTTCTGTTCGTAAAGGCGGGGAAGCCACCCGACGAACTGATCGCCAGTTTTGGTTATGAGTTCGAATAAGAGCTTACCGAGCTCCTTCTCGATCGCGTCCCGTTCGATACGGTCGACCGCGTTCGGCAACCGTTCGCGAACCGCGCCGATTCTGTTCACCAGTTCGTCAAGCTCTGCCTTGGTGTCCGGCGCGTGTGCGATCGCTAGGTCAGTCATGAGCGATCTCCTCGATCGGCTGGGACACCAGTACCGAAGCGAACGTACGCCCTACCCCCTTTAGGGGGGCGTTCGTTCGGTCGAAACCCCCGAACGGCCCGAACGTTCGCTCGTTTTTGCCACGTTCGCTCGCTTCGTGGCACCACCGAACGGGGCGAATTAGTTCGGTCGCGTTCGCTGCGTTCGGTTTGCTCATTTTGGTTGGGCCTCGAACGAACGGGGCGAACGCGTTCGGTCGCGTTCGCTGCGTTCGGTTTTACACAGCCACATCATTTGCACTCCGTTGATCTCGCGGATGTCGGCGAAGCCTTCCTTCACGGCCCGTGGGAAGTCCCGGTTCCAGGCGGCACGTTTCGCGTTCTGGCCGTCGCCGGGGTAGCGAATGTAAAATTCTGCCCTTACCGTTTCGACGGAGACGGCGGTGACCAACGGCCCATCTGGGAAAGGTCGGATGAGCGGGGCGCCATCCGCGGTCGCCATCAGCGCCCTACCGAGGGTCGAATTCGACCACTTGTCCGACTTGGCCCCAGTGAGCTTGGTCTCGGGGGTCGCCGCGGGAACCGCCTCCCCTCCGGCGACCACGCAGCTTGTGATGGGGTCGCCGTCGGCGTCGGTGCCGATCTCGATCACAACAAGCCTGCTGGCGATCACTGCGCCCTCGGGGCCATCCTTAGCGAATTCGACGGTTGAGGTGATGTTAACGCCATTGCGCTTAACCGCGATCTGGCTATCGGCTGCGCATGGCAGTAAGGTGTGGCCGCGCGGACGCTTCTCCTCGTGCCCACAATGATGCACGATGATGACGAGGCAGCCGAACGCCTCGCGGACCGCATCGACGGCTTCGATATAGGAGCCCATGTCGCGATCATCTAACTCGGATCCGCCAAGTGATCTATTGAGCGTATCGAGCACGACCGCCACCGGCTTGGTTCCATGGGCGATCTGCGCCGTTATGTCGGCGATCAGCGCTGAGTGGTCGCTGGCAAATCTCATCCGCCTTGCCACCAGGTGGAAGGGCACCGGGGCGGTGTGATCCGCTAGGTTATGCTGCCTGAAGGCCTCGGCGCGCCCGAGGTAGCCGTCCTGGCCTTCGAAAGCGCAATAGACCACCGGGCCTTGCACCACCTTGCGGCCCCGGTACGGCCAGCCGAGGGCGATGTGCAGCATTGCGTCGGTGACCCAGAAGCTCTTCCCGCATTTGCGCGGGCCCCACACGATCACCAATCCGACGCGGGGGAATACCTCTTGGATAAGATAGGAACGTTCTGACGAAGGCTTTAGCTCCTCAAATGGGATGAGCCGAAACCTTGGGGGCGCATTGGGGAGAGGCTTGTCGGCAGCGAAGTCCCGCTGTCGGGCGGCCAGGTCTCGCTCCCGATGCCGCGCCCCTTCGGCGAGCGTTTCTTGGATCATATCGACCTTGAGATCGAACATGTCGCGTGAGACAGATACCAAATGCGCGATCGCGTCATGGTGCTGAACCGGGTCCAATGTGCGGGCACAACGGCGGATCGCCAGCAGACGGCCGTGCTCGCTTTCCGCGATGCGCATCGCGTTGATGGCGTAGCCAACTCGTCGTCGGGCGTCGGGATCCTCGATCAGCCCTTCGTCGTTGACTGCGGCAGTGGCGTCGGGCTCGATCGTCGCCTGGTCGTCGACCCGGTGGGCCGCGTCGGGATCGATCACGTCGTCGACCACAGGGGCGGCGTCTGGTTCGATCGCCACGTCGGCATCAACGATGATCGGCTTGTCGAGGACCTGCTCGACCTTGCGCCGCCGGCGCTTCACGGCGCCATTGCTCTCGCCGTGGGCAGCGCCGTTCGGCTTGCCCTTCGGGCTGGCCCATTCTGTTTGCTGGAACATGTCGGGGAAGGGGCAGATCATGTCGCACCCCCAAATGCTGGCTGCTCGGCGATGTGAAGTCTCGCTAACGGCGGCAAACGCCAGCCGGCGGAACTCATATCTGTCGTTCTCGGTGTACTCCGGATCGAGCGCGATCGGCGAGCGCTCGACCTCCGGGACATAGCCTATGAGGCGCGTGCCGCCGCATACCGCGATCGCGCGATCGCGGTGATGTCGCGCTTGTGTTGCCGGGCGTTGCCATATTCGTCGGTCGCCACCGCGCGGGCCCTTCGCTATGGTGCGGGCCATAGTCACGCCGCGCCGCGCGATTGTTGAGCCTGAAATGCGTCGAGCTCAACAATCTCGAAATATACCCGGCCGCGCACTATTTTTGGCCGCGGAAAGCCCAACTGTTCGTCGAGCTCCCACCGGACAATCGTCCGGGTGCTGACTCCGAATTGTTCAGCGGCTTCGCGGCGGGAAGCCCACCTTTGTTGCCTTCGACGCTCTCGTTCTCGCTCTGACATTTAGCTCCTCATCACGTCGCATGGTGACGAGGGCAGACTGAATGAATTCGCGGTCGCTGTCGCGAAGGCCTAAATTACAAAAATCAGGGGGGCAATTGGGCCTTACGCTTGATGCGACGTTTGTTGGTCCTAATGAACTTTCGGGCGGCACTATTCGAGATTGCCTCGCCCAAAACGGCCTCAGCCAAGGGAACTAGGAAGCGGATGGCGGGTCCATCTTCGCGGGTGGTGGGTCCGCCTTCGCGAATGTGGCTCCGATATGAGGTGCTCAGTTTTCCTCCGAGTTGGCAGTAGACTTCGAGCACATCCATTAGGACAACTTGCCTGATCGTATCTTTAGGCCTGCCTCTTTTGATCTTTACGGCGATCGCCTTTCGCTGTTCGTCAGCAAATTGCTCTATCCGGGATAGAAGCTCGCGGATATCTCCGTGAGCGCCGAAGTCGAACGCCTTTCCGTACAGTTTTTTTGTGCCGGCGATGAACTCTTCAGTCTTCACAAGGATATTCTTCCGGTCGTTTCTTATTTGCAGCAATGATGGCAGGCGCTCGCCGCGGAAGCCCCGCAAGGAGACGAGACCGCCTATTCTCATCTCGATGTATTGGCGAAGTGGCAGATCAAGAATTTCGTCATCCGTCTCGATGTGGACCATTATCGACTTGTCGCACGGAAGATTTGCCTCGATTTTCTCCCAAACGGCCTCGGGAAGCGAACCATCGGCGCAAAACTCATTATCGACGCTCATGCAGGCGCGCCTCCCTGCGTTTAGGGCGAAGTTGGGGCGACGTTGCCCCGCGGATGCAGAATGCGGTCGATCTGGCGGGCGAGCGCCTCGAACGCGAGCCGCTTCTCATCGTAGAATCCATGCCGGTCGTACGTTTGGCGCACTCCGCCAACAACATGCCCTAATGCCCGTTCCGCATGATCCGGCGGGACCCCGGCCCGGCTCATAAGCGACCGCGCCGTGCGGCGGAGATCGTGAAGAGTCCAGCCATTTACGCCGGACACCTTGTCAAACGCCGCTTTGAACTTCGAGAAACCGCCGAGGGGGCGATCGCCTGCCCCAAACACGAACCGCCCGGTGCGCGGAACGACCTCCAGAACGGCCTGCGTCGCGCTCGACAACGGCCGCACCAACTCAAGCTTCGCCTTATTTCGCCGAGGCGGTAACACCCAATCACCCTTTGACAACTCGTCCCATGGGAGCTCCGCTGCCTCATTACGGCGGGCCGCGGTCATCAACAGGAACCGAACGAGCGCACCGAAACGACCCGCGGTTTCGGCCGCTCTCCAGACCGATCGCAATTCCTCGTCGTCCAAAATGCGTTCCCGTGCGCGCTCCCGAGGTCTGGTCCGGGCCATGCCACGAATGATGGGGCTCGCGAAGTCGTCGGTCCTACTGGCGTGCCAGCCCATGATCCGGCGCACCAGCGCCAATGCCTTATCGGCCATGACAGGACCGCGGTCGTCCTCGATGGAATTGAGCAGGCGGATGATATCCCCGCGGCGAATGGCGGCGATCGGAATGAAGCCTATTGAGGGAAACACAAGCCGTTCGAGATCCGCGCGTCTATCGTCCGCGCTGCGCAGCGACTTGCCTTCACGTTTCAGGTAGCTCTCGGCTATCGCCTGGAAGGTCTCGACCGGCTTGAGTGCCAGGCGTGACCGGCCTTCGGCCTTCTCACGGGCGGGGTCCCGGCCGAGCTCGACCTGATGCATAGCCTCTGCGGCCAATCTGCGGGCCGCGGCCAATGAGAGAGGCGCGCCGATCTTCGGCTCGACAGGCGCCTCCTCATCGGCCCCGAGGACCGTGCCCAGCGTTAACTTCCGCGACTGACCGCCATGCCGATACCGGAGCGCCCATGACTTGGCCCCGCTCGGTTGTATGACACAATACAGCCCCCGACACATCCGATCGGGCCGCTCGGTTCGGATCGCCCTTCCCGCCTTGTCGCGCTTCGGTTTCGCCCGGATAACGGCAAGCGCGGTGAGCCTCTCATCTCTCATGGCGTGGTCTCCGGGGTAACGGCGGGTAACAAAATCTGCTGTCTTCTCGTGTCATGCCTCGTCCATGACACTCGCGGACCCGACCGCCTTCGTCAATGGCTCCAGAGGTTTGTTCAGTGAAGAATGTCAGGATGTGTCCTTGGCCGTCAGGGTAGGATATAGTCTTCGTAATGATGGGGTCGGGGGTTCGAATCCCTCTTGCGGCACCAATGGCTTAGCTCACTGGTCCCGTCATCGATCTCAAGACCGCGAAGACGCCAGGTGCTCGTCCCGCGTGGACCGCACCCGAGCCTCCGACACGCCTCATAACGAATACAAAAACGCGCGCAGCTGGCGAACCTGTGTCGCGTTTAAGCCATTCAACCCATCTATCACACCCAACTTTTTGATCGCCGGCCCATCATGCAGAAAAGCCGCCTCGATCGCATCGCAAGCCCGCCCATCGTGCAAGAGAAAGTCGCAGGCTGGATCACAAGTGTCGGTCGGCAGGAGGGAGCAGGGGGTATTTGTATTCAATTGGGAGTCGGTCACGAAGCGGTTAAAGCGCAGTCCTTTCAACGCCGGCGTGCGAATCTTCTGCACGGAGTCTTTGAACCTCGGCAGCACCACTCCGTCGGAGTCTCTAATAGGCTGGCTCGTATTGCTGACCTGCGATAGGTAGCCCATATCATGCATCAACAAATCTGTCCCAAGGTAGGATAAAAATGGACTGGCTGATTGCGCGACGTGCGTCTTCAAACGCTCGCGAAAAAAATAACTCAGCATCGTATCGTCTGGATCGATGTTCGATTTTACTTATCACGTGACACGTATTGCAGTTTAGTTGTCCGAATATTGTCTCGCCCGCGATAACGTCCGGCAGAGAAGCCATAAACTCGGAGCGCGTTGGATTGCCGCCCCAGCGTGCGTAAGCGGCCATCCGATTGATATCTCGTTCGGACAGATCCGCGTTGCCCTTCGATTGGCGACACTTTTGGTCGGCTGGACCACAATTGGGAAAGCCATACCGGATCGGGAACATTACGTTCCCATCGGGATAAAGCTTCTTATATCCTTCGCTCGTCGTCATATTCATTTCAACGAACGCAGCATTGGCGACCTGGTCCTCGAGAGAGACGCGATCGCCAAGCCATCCGAATCGGCCGATATAGCAATCGCTCAGGCTCTTGGTCGTGCATACCTTTTTAACGGTGCCACCAACGCCGTCACGCGACCCCGCGTTCCAAAGAATCTCCCCGGCGATCGCCGCGCCAAGCGCGGCGGTTTGGTTTTGGTGAAAACCGAGAATAGCCGCGTTTGGTATCGCTTCTATCGCGCTCGAGTTACCGAGGCGTTTGCCGTTGAGGAGCATAAACCCTACAGATGGCCCTCCAGAACCGCCATCTATTGCCGCGTGTATGGCATCGCTATTGATTTGGTTACAACTTGTCGGCCATGGCTTAGTGGTATTCGGTGGTTTAGAGGCAAGTTGACAACCCGGATCGATCTGAAATTGTCCCAACTTCACCTGCAGCGGCTGATAGGTTTTTGCGAGCTCGGAATTGACACGCGGAGTGTTCACGACCATTCGATTCGCATTTGCCGCTTCATAGCTCCAGGCAAAGTTGTAAATCGGATAGTTGGGGTTACCCGACTTGGCCACGTGAAAGCTATCTCCATAGAATTGCATTATCATGTTGTTGTAGTAGAGGTCCCCGGTTTTGACGGCACTCGGGGCCCGGAGCGCTGAAAACGCCAGGGGTTTAGAGTAGACCGAATCATCGTTGGGGCTCGTAACACGGCTTAAGTCAAAAAAGACCAGCTTCATGGGAAGTATTTGCCCTGTGAAGGTATAGTCCTTGGTCGGGTAGGGGTTGTACGCGGCTGTGGTCATGAACCCCCGTGGGGCCTGGAGCGACGCATCAAGCTTGTACCCGCCGTCGGCTGACGTTGGCGTGATCGGTATGCCGCTGCCGTTGCGTACGTGGCACCCGTCACAGGTATTGTTATGAAAAGGTGCCGGCGCCTTCTTGGGGTCAAAGGCCGCCGCGAACGTTCTGGCGCCGAACTTCGAATTCCCCGAAGCGTACATTTTTCGCGTCCGGTATTCGTTATGCCACAACACCTTTCCTCTAATGCCTTCCGCGAATTCGTCTGGATCCGACTCCATATGGTTGGTCATAAGCAATGTATGGTAAAAGTCGGAGGGATCACCGTAATTGCGGCCATTATAAGCGTTCTTGAGGTCGGCTTCGTTGGCGATGGGCAGATACACGTCGAAGATGCTCGCGTTATGGACCTGCTCATAGACACTGAGGCCACTCACGCTGCCGGGGATTTTGCCGAATGACACCGGCAGCTGCATGCCGGGAACGCCAGCGAACAGGAAGGACGTCCGGCCGTATTGGTTGGCGACCATGTCCGCGGCCTTGACGGCCTGCCACCAAGAATAGTCCGGCCCCGCCCCGCAGGACGGCAGCATGGACGTATCGCAAACGTAGGGGGGCCACTCCTCCAACCAGCCAGCGGAATGAAGCTCATAGTTGAGGCCGCACGCGCGTAGCTTCGGTATGTTCGGTCCCGGCCAAATCGGCGAGCGTGCACTGTCTCGGGTATAGGTAATGGCCAGCCCGCATGTTTCCGGTATTTTTGCAGGTGTCGGGAAAGACATTCGGGGGGGCCGACGGAGTGCCCTCGCCGAGGCAGTCCCGCGGATCTGGTGGGTCCGTATTCACGACTGCTGGCTGAGTATTCACGGACGTGAACTGCCCCAAGAAGGGGTTGAGTACGGCCTGATAGTACAGATCGGTTGGGGAGTTAGGATCTGTTGCCCAGGTAACTTGCGTTGTCGCACTCCAGGGAAAATGACGATAAAAATCAGCGTCGGTAAAGTTGTTCGGAAATTGTGTCAGCGCGACATTGAACCAATCAAACAAAAACTTGTTGTACGGCCTATACGGCTTATACGAGGGGCTCGAGTCGTCCAGGCTCTGCGGCACTGGGCTGAGATCGAATCCCGCCAAGACGAGTTGGCACGTTGTTTGGACGACGTTTCCATACAGCGACGGGCAGGTGTTGCTTGGTGCCTGGGGTGGGGCAAATGGAAACACCGAAAAGGGCGCCGAGTTCGGCCAGTCCGTTTCATTCTTCATCGGCAACCAATTGAACCCGACGTTCATCGGGGAAAAGTAATCGCCGTAGCAAACAGGATCCTGGGGGTCGACCGTTAACTTTGAATCGCAGTAGTGCGCCATATACCAAGGCATCTGAGGGGCGTAACTGCCGCCATCGTTGATCACGTATCCTTTGTAATAGGCGCCGTAATTAGTATTCCATTTTAGAGGTAGAACTCCAAACGGACGCGGCTGTACTATACACGGCGGTGTTGACGTTGACTTACAACCCGCGCTCCGAGTCCAAAACATAGACGCCTGCAGCCTGACTTCTATGCATGACTGGGACTTGCAATATGTAGCCGCCGCGATTTTCGGATCGGTTTGAACGTAGGGAGTATCGGTTCTGAAGACGCCCAGAATGTTGTTGACTCCAGTTTCAATCATGCAGTCTTCTGGTGAGAGCTTGTTATCCGTACAAAACTTTCTCTCATCTGCCCCCAGTGCCTCGTAAGGGAGGACAAGAGCTTCATCGATTTCGTTGCCTCTATAAGTACCTAGCTTTTGAGTCCAGGGAATGTCGGAATACCATTCCGTTACCGGGGCCTTCTTTGTTTTATCGAGCGGGGGCCAAAAGCTGGGGCGGGGCTGAGAGGGGGGTGGGGGGGTCGGTTGAGCAGACGCGGCAACGACAAAAATCCCCAAAGTCACGGCGGCAATCAAGCCAGCGATGGTTAGGCGTCCCATGTTTCCCTCACCGTTACCCTCATCTGTCGGCGCTCAATGTAGCTCGGCATTCGCGACGGTGTCACGACACGGACGTGCACGTTGCGCATGCCAGCCACCCAAGGCCGCAGGTGCTGAAATGTGCGGTGCAGACCGGGTGGTGTTCGGCCCGGATTGCGGTGTTGCCTTGCCGAATCAGAGAGCATGTCGGATCGTGCGGGCGTGCTTCCGTGCCCAGCCGAACGGCGACGGGTGTTCTGGAGGACGAGCGACAGAGTATCCCGGCTGGACCCATTCAATACCGATCCCGCCGCCGTTTGATCAAAGTGGACGCTGAAATGAAGATTATTTTGCGCTGCGCTGTTTATGTCGTCATTTTTTCGGTGAGCTCGGTATATTCATGGGCGGCGAAAGCGGACGCGCGTCCGCCTTATAGCGGCCCCAGTGTCTCTGTTCCGTTCGTCAACGCGTCCGACCTCAGCAATCCTCTTCTGTACGTCAGCCCTCAAATCACGGTCGGGTTCAAGGGCTCCAATTCCACCGTCAAACATCCCATGTTTTCCGTCACCATGGACACCGGTTCCGTGGGAATTATCGCAGGTAGTTCTTATTTCACCCCGCCGGCATCCGGGAGACTGGATTCGAGTTTTGTCGGCCCGGGAAGCGAAACGCTTACCAGCAGCGGCATTATATTCACCGGCGATTGGTATGAAGCCATTGTGAATTTGTATAGCGGCACCACGATCGTCGCACAATCGACAGTACCTGTCATGGCCGTAACCCATGTTGCTTGCGAAATGGATGCCAGAGCTTGCGACCCGAAGACCCTGGATAGCACCGGAGCTGAGACGCATTATTTCGGTATCGGTTTCGCAGGCGGGGCGGGCCAACCTCAGGGAACGCCGGACAAGAACGCCTTTTTGAATGTCACGAGCATATCGGGGAGCGGCCTGCTGCCCTCGCCCGGCTATATTTTATCGACGCAAGGCGTCCAGATCGGTTTGACATCGATCAATACGCAAGGTTTTGCCCTGATCAAACTGGAGCCGCTGTTGGCGCCGGATGCCACCCAATGGCAAACTGCCCCCGCATCTGCAAGTGTGCTGACCGACTGGCAACATGCGCGGGGAACGATCACGGTGAATGGAAGATCGGGAAGCGGCGCCATATTGTTCGACACCGGCGTGACGACGGCTTTTTTGACATCCCCCATAGGGGCGACGCCGACGACCGGAATGGGGCCTAGCGGCGCCGAGTGCAACGGCTCGAACCCGCCGAGCTGCGCCGTGAGCGGCACCAGAGTTCAGGTTTCTTTGTCGAATCAAGCCATTCCGGTCGCCTGGTGGAACTATACCGTAGGCGCCAACAACGGGTCTCAAAGCGGAAATCCGGTTTCGCCGTTTGCCGTGTCGGTCGAGAAAAATGGCCCGCCTTTTTTGAACACCACCGTTCGTTTCTTGCAGGCCTTCAATTACATGTACGACGCGGCTGATGGTTTCATCGGCCTGAAAACCACAGGTGCCACGCCTGCTCAATATGCTGCCAGTACACCGTCCGGTTTGGCGGTCGACGGTGTTTTCCAGTGTTTTTTCACTTGGGCCGCTGCCGCTTTTGGATCCCCATTGATTGCCTTGCAGGCTACGAAATATAACTGGCCTTATACGTATCGTTACGATCCCGTTACGCAAACGTACATCGGAATTTCGTCCGGTAGTCCGGCTTCCGGCAATACACCGGCTACAGATGTCAACACCGTATACATTCTAGGGGCTGACGGACAGGCCACGAGTGAAGGCGTTTTGTCGGCCTGGCTGTCTGCCGCGGGTTGTCAGTAAGGTTACGTCGTCAGTATCACGCGGCGATCGCAACCGTCAGTGCAGGGCGTTCTTGCATATGACGCCGCCGCGCACGATCACGTCGAGCCGCTCTCCCTGACCGCCCAGCACTCCCAGGTCCTCGAGCGGATCGCCGTCGACGAGCAGGAGGTCGGCGAATGCGCCCGGCGTGAGCACGCCCAACAGGCCGGAGCGCTGGAGGAGATCGGCGTTGACGACCGTCGCTGACCGTAGAACGTCGGCGTTGCTCTGGATTTGACCCCGCAGCACGAACTCCTTGCTCTGCGCCGGGTGGGTTTCGCCGAGCAGATCGGTGCCGAAACCCACCTTGACGCCGGCGCGGAGCGCCGTCTCGATCGAGCCGACCCCGGCATGCAGCACCTCTTGGAGCTTGCGAAGGCTTGCCTCGGGGAATTTATGGGCTTTTCCCAACTGGGCGATCTGGTCGTAGGTCACCAGCGTCGGGACCAGGAAGCATCCGCGTTCCGCCATGAGGCGCGCCGACGCATCATCGATCAGGTTGCCGTGCTCGATGGAGCGCACGCCCGCCTGCACCGCGCGTTGGATCGACTCGGGGATGTAGGCGTGGGCGAAAGCGTAAGTCCGACGCGATTGCGCCTCCTCCACTGCGGCCCGGATTTCCTCTTCGGTGTACTGGACCATGTCGATCGGATCGGACGGCGTGGCGACGCCGCCGCCGGCCATGACCTTGATCTGTTGGGCGCCGGCCTTGAGTTCCTCGCGGGCCGCCCGTCGCACGGCATCGACGCCGTCGGCGATGTGACTGAAGGCCGTCGTCCGGATCGAGCATGCGCAAAGCGCAGGATGCTCCATGACCGGATCGAGGTCGCCGTGACCGCCGGTCTGGCTGAGCACGCGGCCGGAACGAAACACCCTGGGTCCTTTGATCAGGCCGCGGTCGAGCGCGTTGGCGATGCCGGCGTCCAGGCCGCCTGCGTCACGGACGGTGGTGAAGCCGCGACGCAGCATGCCTTCGAGGATGAACTTGGTTTCGATCGCGACCCAGGACGCCTGTCGGCGCACCATGGCGGTCGAATCCAATATGGTGATCGACGGATGCACATGCGCATCGATCAGGCCGGGCATCAGGGTCCTGCCTTCGGCGTCGAGGACCACGACATCGGCGCCGGCGGCAAGCTCGCGACCGTCCTCGGCGACTTCGACGATCTTATTTTCCTCGATCCGCAGCGACGCTCCCGGCCGCAGTTCTGCAGCCAAGGTATCCAGAAGCTTGGCATTCTTTACGATGAGGCCCGGCATGGCACTTCTCCTCGAACCCAATACTGGCGACGCGCCAGCTTCTCATCGATCCGCCGATGAAAAAAAGCACCCTGGCATCGCTACGGCGCGCCCGCAACTTCATGGCCGCTCAGTTTGGCCCCTCAGCATGACCGCTCAGCGTGCGGCGGACGGCGCGCTTCCAGGCGGCGATCTTGCGCGCGCGCGTCGCTTCATCCATCTCGGCGGTGAAGCGGCGGTCGAGCGCCCAGCGCGCCGCAAAGGCCGACGGCTCCGGATAGAGGCCCGATTGCAGCCCGGCCAGATAGGCCGCGCCCAGCGCGGTGGTCTCCAGGATGGTCGGCCGGTCGACCGGCGCGCCGAGAATGTCGGCGAGCCGCTGCATCGTCCAGTCGGACGCCACCATGCCGCCGTCGACGCGCAGCACCGTGTCGGCCACGGCGCCGCAATCGGCCCGCATGGCGTCCACCAGGTCGAGGGTCTGGAAGCACACGCTTTCGAGCGCGGCGCGCGCGAATTCGTTCGGCCCGGTGCCGCGGGTGAGACCGAACAGCGCGCCGCGCGCCTCGGCGTCCCAATGCGGCGCGCCGAGACCGACGAAGGCCGGCACCAGAACGACGTCTTGGTCCGGATCGGCGGCTGCCGCCATCGCGCCGGTCGCGGCGGCGGACGGCACGATGCCGAGCCCGTCGCGCAGCCATTGCACCGCGGCGCCGGCGACGAAGATCGCGCCTTCGAGGCCATACACGGTCTCGCCGCCGAGCCGATACGCGATGGTGGAGAGCAGCCGGTTGCGTGAGGCGACCGCGCTGCGGCCGGTGTTGAGGATCGCAAAGCAGCCGGTGCCGTAGGTCGATTTCATCATGCCGGGCGCAAAGCAGGCCTGGCCGATCAGCGCCGCCTGCTGGTCGCCGGCGATGCCGCGGATCGGGATCGCGCCACCGAACAGCGCCGTGGTGCCGTATTCGGCCGCGCAGTCGCGCACCTCGGGCAACAGCGCGACCGGCACGCCGAACAGCGCGCACAATTCGCCGCTCCAGGCATTGGCGTGGATATCGTAGAGGGCGGTGCGGGAGGCGTTGGTGGCGTCGGTCGCGTGCACGGCGCCGGCGGTCAGCCGCCACAGCAGGAACGAATCCACGGTGCCGAAGGCGAGTTCGCCGCGTTCCGCTTTGGCGCGCGCGCCCGGCACATGCGCCAGCAGCCATGCGATCTTGGAGGCGGAGAAATAGGGATCGAGCAGCAGCCCGGTGCGCGCCGCCACCAGCGCCTCGTGACCGGCTGCCGCGAGCGTGCGACACAGCGCGGCCGTGCGGCGGTCCTGCCAGACGATGGCGTTGTGGATCGGCTTGCCGGTGGCGCGATCCCATATCAGGGTGGTCTCGCGCTGGTTGGCGATGCCGATCGCGGCGATGTCGCGCGCGGCAAGCCCGGCCTTGGCGATCGCCTCGCGGCCGGTCGCCAGCACCGTGCGCCACAGCTCCTCCGGATCGTGCTCGACCCAGCCGGGCTGCGGGAAGCGCTGCGGAATCTCCTGCTGGGCGACAGCCGCGATGGTGCAGTCGGCGCGGAACACGATGGCGCGGGACGAGGTGGTGCCCTGGTCGATGGCGAGGACGTGGCCGGTCATGAGGTCAGCCGGACTTCAGTTTCACGTTTGCACGGCGATTTCACACGCAAGCCCTTCTGCGCGCCAATCGAACCGCATTTCGCCATTCAACTGTATTCGAATCATGCGATCCATGACGCGTGTACCGAAGCCACGACGCGTGGGCGGCGCGACAGGCGGGCCGCCGGTCTCCACCCAGCGCAACACGAGCCGTCCGTCGGTCGCACGCCACCATTCCACTTGAACGTACCCATTGGGCACCGACAGGGCACCATGCTTGGCAGCATTGGTAGCCAACTCGTGCACGGTCACCGCTATTGTCTGGGCCACGCTCGGCTCCAGCACCAGATTCGGGCCATTGATCCGCGCCCGGGTGTCTCCATCTTCGCAATACGGCGAAAGCTCCTGCGTGACCAAGCTGTGTAGATCAGCTCCTGACCAGCGCGTTTCAACGAACAGCGCATGGACATTTGCGAGTGCCTGGATGCGGCCCTGGATTGCTTGTTTGAGACCGTCGGGCGTGTCGGACTGGGAAAGCTGCACAGTCGCCTGAACAGCGGCCAACACGTTTTTGGCGCGGTGCTCGGCCTCTCGGGCGAGAATTGAGATTTGCGCGGCGCTCCGCCTTTGTTCGGTAATGTCCCGCGCAATTTTTGACGCACCTATGACTTTGCCTTCGGCATTCCTGACCGGCGACACGGTCAGGGAAACATCGATCCGGCTTCCGTGCTTGCGCATGCGAACTGTTTCATAATGCTCGATGCGCTCGCCACGACGGATGCGTTCCAGAATTGTAGGCTCGTCGTCCAGATATTCCGTAGGAATCAAGATCGTCACGGGCTTGCCGATGACCTCTTCGGCGGAGTAACCAAAGATACGCTCTGCTCCCCGGTTCCAGCTCATGATGACGCCGTCGAGGTTCTTGCTGAGGATCGCGTCATCAGAGCACTCGACGATCGAAGCAATCCGTTGTGTTGCGTTGAGGGACAAAAGCGCTTGATATCCTGCCGCTGCAAATGTCCCCAAGTTTGTCATCACGCGAAGGTCTTCCGCGTCAAAACGGCGACTCTCGTCATGGAGGACCACCCAGATGGTGCCAACGGCTTCCCCACTGATGTAGAACGGAATCAAGAGCCCTTCTTCCAATAAGGGCGTCACCTCGCCGAAGTAAGGAAAGTCGCGTTCGGGGTGTGAAAAAACGAGTGGACCGTTGTGGTCCAGGACCGTGCCGCACGGGCCAAATTCACGGGGCGTGCCTCCGTTCAGATGCGATGCCCACTGCCCGGCGATGGCGCGCCAGTGGAAGTTCTTTTTCTGGTCACCATCCTCCAGGAGGCTGAGCCCGGCCGAGTGGGCGCGACACAGGGCGAGCGCGGTCTCCGCGAGCTTCTGCAAAATGCCGGCAGGCGAAGCCGCCATCTCCTCCGCCAACGCTATCAAAGCACGGTTCTCCGCTGCAGGGTCGGGGGGACGCGACGAGCGTCCCTTCAACTCGGCGATAGACACAACCGATTTAAGATCAGGTGTCCGCATTGTCTTCCCCGGAGGCAGGTTGCCATGCCGCGCTACCCGCCCAAAACCCACCGCGCTCAGTTCCGCCTGTCCATTCGACATAACGCACCTCACTCCTCGTCATTCCGTGCGGGCATCGGGAAAACCGCAGGGCACTCTCCGGATCAACGTGTCGGTTGGAATGCCCATCCGGGCGGGCTGGCAACATCGCTGCGGGCAATCTGGGTTAGGAGGGAAAGGAAGCGATCAAGAGAACCGCGTGCGCGCCACTGCAGTTTTAGATTGTAAGCGCTATTATATTCAACTTTCCATGCATGCCATGAAGTCTAACGACAGTGAGCGAGGGCAACTGTTCAAAATTGCTCACTCTTCCAAATCTGACTCCGACCGAGAAAGCTCCCAATCACCTGAGCCCGCCCTCCGCCGTTCTCTCCGCGTTGAAATCCGTGTTCAAAAGTGTGCGATATTGCACAGACGGGCTGAGGTTAGCTGGGCCATAACCCGGCTATGGGTGGCACTTCGTTTTATCATCTCAAAGCCGAACGGTTCGCGCGACTGGCCGAGGATGAGGTCGATCCTCATCGGCGCCTCGAATTGGAGACCGAGGGCAAATTATGGCTCCAGATCGCCGTCACAGAGGACACTCTGGATGAGCTGCGCAAGAAGGCGAAGGATCATCTGAACGTTCGGCCCCTCCACGTCCGCGGCACCGGATAGCTTTGGGGGCGATATCGCCGCCGCCTTGCCCACCGGCACCCATAGCGCGACCAATCCCGCACGGGCCGGTCATCATGGCAAAACATTCTGAAATTCTCGTCACTCTCTCTGGCGAGGACGTGACTGGTCATGAGTTCCTTGCGGTGCGCCGCTCCGCATCCTGCGCCGTCGCGCCGGCGCCCGCCATGAACCGCGCGAGCGCCGCAACTTCGCTCCCAGTGAACGCGAGGCCGAGCTTGCTGCGACGCCACAGCACGTCGTCGGCGGTTCGCGCCCATTCCTTCGTCATCAGGTAGCGCACCTCGGCTTGGGTGAGCGTCGCCCCGAACCAGACACCGAGATCGGCGGGCGCGCGGGCGCCGCCGAGAATATCTTTCGCCCGCGTGCCGTAGGCAGCCGCAAGCCGCCCCGCATGGGCGGGCGTCAGGAACGTGTATTCGGTCGCGAGCGTGGCGGTGAGCGCCGCCAGTCCGTCGACGGCGAAATCGCCACCGGGCAGCGGCGCATGGCCGGTCCAGCCGGCGCGATGCCGCGCCTGCGGCGGCAGATGCGGCGCCAGCCGGTCGAGCGCCGCCTCGGCGAGGCGCCGGTAGGTGGTGATCTTGCCGCCGAACACCGACAGCAGCGCGGCGCGTCCGGGCGCGGCGTCGAGTGCCAGCACATAGTCGCGGGTCGCCGCGTCGGGGTCGCGGGCATGGTCGTCGTGGAGCGGGCGGACACCGGAAAAACTCCACACCACATCGGCCGGCACGACCGGCCGGGCGAAATAGCAGGAGGCGGCGTCGCACAGATAGGCGATCTCCCCGGGCGTCGCCGCCACGGCCGCCGGGTCGCCCGCGAAGTCGCGATCGGTGGTGCCGATCAGCGTATAGGCGCCGTGATACGGAATGGCGAATATGATGCGGCCGTCCGGGTTCTGGAACATGTAGGCACGATCGTGGTCGAACAGCCGCGGCACCACGATGTGGGAGCCTTGGACCAGGCGCACATGCTCCCGGCCGGCGCGGCCGAGACACGAGGCGAGCGTCTGCGCCACCCACGGCCCCGCCGCGTTCACCACGGCCCGCGCTTCGATGGTCTCGCACCGGCCGCTCACAGTGTCCTCGATGGTAACCTGCCAGGCGGCGGCGTGCCGCACCGCCGCCACTGCCCTGGTGCGGGTCCGGATGGTCGCGCCATGCGCGGCGGCATCGCGGGCGTTGAGCAGCACCAGGCGCGCATCGTCGACCCGGCAATCGGAATATTCAAAGCCGGTGCGGAAGACGCCGGGCTTGAGCGGAGCGCCGGCGGGATCGAACGCGAGGTCGAGGATGCGGGTCGGCGGCAGCAGCTTGCGCCCGCCCAGATGGTCGTAGACGAAGAGGCCGAGCCGCAGCAGCCACGCGGCGCGCAGGCCGGGGCGATAGGGCAGCACGAAGCGCAGCGGCGCGACGATGTGCGGCGCGATCCGCCACAGCACCTCGCGCTCGCGCAGCGCCTCGCGCACCAAACGGAAATCGCAATGCTCGAGATAGCGCAGGCCGCCATGGATCAGCCCGGTAGAGCGCGACGAGGTGCCGTCGGCGAGGTCACCCATCTCGCAGAGATGAACCGCAAGGCCGCGGCCGGCGGCGTCGCGTGCAATGCCGCAACCATTGATGCCGCCGCCGATGACGGCGAGATCATAGGCCGCAGCCACGATGCCTTCCTCCCGGGAGCTCGCTAAAGCCTGCTCGAGATATTCTGCAGGCCATCTCTACGGCCTGTCGCATTTGGACGGGACCGCAAATATACTAAAGTACGGGCATCCATCAAAAATGACGGCCACCGCAGTGGTAGCCCGGATTGAGCGGCCGCGAAATCCGGGGACGCCGTCCCGCATTTCGCTGCGCTTCATGCGGGCTACGCGCTGGGCGCCGCCCGATCAAACCCGACTCACTTGTTCGGCGCCGCCGCGTCCGCGTCGAACCAGGCGAACTCCTGTTTCAATTTCGCCTGCTGAGGGAATTGCGCGACCAGTCGCGCCATGATCACGCGGGCGGTGGCAAGCGCCTTTCGCGCGTCGGAGCTCCGCCCGGATTTCCGGTAGAAATCGGCAAGCCTCACATAGGTCACCGACAGATCGCGCTGCCGGTCGGCATTGCCGAGATCGGCCTTGGCCAAGCGGTCCATGATGGCGAGGCTCGCAGAATAGGATTGCAGCGCTTCGCGCAGTTTTCCCTGCACCTTGAGCACATCGCCGACCGCGCTGTAGGTCACCGCGAGATCGCGCTGCCAGCCGGCATTGCCGGGGTCGCCCTTGGCCACGCGGCTCATTGCGGCGAGGCCCGCCTGATAGAATTTCAACGCCTCGGGGAACTTGCCCTGGGTTTGGAGGACGTCGCCGACCTTGCTATACGTCCCCGCCAAATCGCGTTGCCGGCCGGCATCGCCCGGCTCGGCCTTGATCAGCCGCTCCGCGATGGCGAGGCTCGCAGAAAAAGATTTCAGTGCCTCGGGCAGATTGCCCAGCGCCTTGAGCATGTCGCCGATCCCGCTGTACCTCACCGCCAGATCGCGCTGCCGGCCGGCATTGCCCGGATCGGTCTTCGTCAGCCGCTCCGCAATGGCGAGGCTCGCAGAATAGGATTTCAGCGCCTCGGGCAGATTGCCCTGGGTCTTGAGGATGTCGCCGACCGTGTCGTGCATCTCCGTCAACTCGGTCTGCCGACCGGCATCGTTCGGATCGGCCATCGCCAGCCGCTCCGCGATGGCGATGCTGGCCCGATAGGATTTCAGCGCGTCCGGCAGATTGCGCTGCTCCACAAGCATGTCGCCGACCTTGTTGTAGGTCGCCGACATCTCGCGCCGCCAACGGGCGTCGCCGGGATCGACCTTTGCCAGCCGTTCCGCGATGGCGAGGCCGGCCTGATAGGATTTCAGGGCGTCCGGCAGATTGCGCTGCTCCAGAAGCAGATCGCCGACCTTGTTGCAGGTCGCCGACATTTCGCGCTGCCAAAGCGCCTCGCCGGGATCGACCTTCGCCAGCCGCTCCACGATGGCGAGGCTGGCCCGATAGAATTTCAACGCGTCCTGCAGCCGATCCTGCTCTGCCAGCACATCGCCGACCTTGCCGTATGTCGTTGCCATCTCGTGCTGCCAGCGACCGTTGCCCGGATCGGCCTTGGCCAGCCGATCGGCGATGGCGAGGCTCGCCTGATAGGACTTCAGAGCGTCCGGCAGATCGTGCTGCCGCACCAGCACGTCGCCGATCCTGACATATGACGCCGCCAGATCGTGCTGCCAGGCGGCATTGCCGGGATCGACCCTGACGAGGCGATCCACGATGGCGAGGCTCGCAGAATAGGAGTTCAGCGCCACCGGCAGATGGTCCTGCCATGCCAGCAGGTTGCCGACCCTTTCATACGACACCGCGAGATCGCGCTGCCAGCCCGCATCGGCGAGATTGGCCTTAGCGACGCGCTCCATGCTGGCGAGGCTCGCCTGTTGCGATGTCAACACCTCAGCAAGATGGTCCCGGGGCAGATGGCTCCTGCGCCGCCGGCACGCTGCCGGTCGTGATGTCCAGGACCGCCGGATCGCTCTGCCGGGCGCCACGATCGGGATCGCCGTCGACCATGCGGGAGAGGACCTGCTGCTGAGCCTGATAGGATTTCACGGCCCCGGCTTGGTCGCCCAGCGCCATCAGCAGGTCGCCGATGCGCTCATTGCTGATCCCCACGTCATATTGCCGGACGAGGCTGGTGGGGTCGGCCTTGGCCCGATTTTCGGCGATGGCGCCGGCCTCGCGGTAGGTCGCAAGCGCATCGTCGAGACGGCCGCGCTCCCGCTCGATATCGCCCTTGCCGAAAAGCGCCCAAAGGACCCATTCGCTGTTGCTGGCCTGGACCGACGCAATCACCCTGCGATAGATCGCCTCCGCCACATCGAATTGTCCGGCCTCCTGTTGGAACCAGCCATTTCGGAACAAGCCCACGATGTCGGAAGGGTCCAGCCAAGCCGCCTTCGCATAATACTCCCGCGCCCGCCCGGGATCGGATATGGCGGCGATCGATGCCAGCGCCCGATAGGCCGCCGCCGCGGCTTTGGCCGGCTTGCCGACCTGCTTCCCAACCTGGTTGCCGACCCGGGCGGCCCCCATCGCCTTGTCCGCCGCCGCCGCCTCCAATGGCGGCTCGGCTTCGGCAACCTTGCCGGCCTTGAGAAGCTCCAGCGCCTGCGCGTATCTCGGTTCCGTTGCGGCGCCTTCCGCGATGGCGGTGATTGCCTCGGTAAAGCTTTCCTTGGCGCCGGGAGCCGCCGCCTGGGTCGGACTTGCCAGCTTGTACCTCTCCACCAGCGCGGCGAATTCGGCGCCGGCGAAACTGTTTTGGTGCGATTGCCACAGGAGGACGCCGCTCGCGGTTGCCAGCATCGCCACCGCGGCGGCGACCCCGGTGCAGATCCGGCTTCGTCGATGCCGCACGGTCTCGGTGCGCTGACATACGTCCCGCACGCTGAGCCCGATCACCCGGCCGATGACCTTGGCGATCGCGCGTTCAAATCCGTCACTCTCGTATAGATCGGGCGGCGGCGCGGCGGCGGGGTCGGCCCAGTCGGGGGCCACGGCAAATCGCAAGGACGAGGGACCACTCGTTGTTTCGCCCGGCGCGCCTTCGACGATCAGCACGACCGCCGGGCGTCCGGGGTGGCGCAACTTGAAGAACTTGATCTGCTTGTCGACGTATCTGCTCCGCACCGATTGGGGCGAGGCGAGAATGATGAGCGCAGCGGAGTTGGCGAGCGCCGCAACAGTCGCGGATCCGAGCGAGGGGCTGGCGAAGAAATCATGGGGGTCGCTGAAGATCGGGCGGAGTGTCTCGGGGACGGGTCCGACCCATGTCGGGCAACCGACCACGTCCCGGTCAATGCGGAACCTCTCGAGACGGCTGCGCACCAGCCTTGCCACGCCGACATCGGCAGGGCTGTAGGACAGCAACGCACGGTACTTGAAGGTGTCTGGCACGCTCGTCCCCGGGAGTGTCACGACAATGACCCGGACCGATGACAGCATCATAAACCACACTCGGGTCGCGAGGGAATAGCGCGACGGCGAGGAATCGCCCGATACCCGAAAAATAACGCGGCATCGAGAGCGTGGGCCGGGGCGGAATTAACTATTGGCCCCGCGGCATCGCGCTCATGTTATAATTTCAGATTACAAATGAGTTAGTTTCTGACATATAAGTCAGGCGGCAAGAAATACCGGTTGACCAATCATATCGGAAGGGATGAAATTCAATCTCGCAGACCTCATCCTGAGGAGCCATGCAAAGCATGGCGTCTCGAAGGATGGCCATCAGCATGATCTCGCTGGAGGCCGTCCTTCGAGACGCGCGCAAGAGCGCGCTCCTCAGGACGAGGTCGAATGGTGATATCGATATGATTTAAACTTCGGAAACGAAGCACCACGTCTTCGCCGTGGCGCTATAACGGGCTATCCGGAGCGACGAACTTCGCAGACATGACCTCGAGCTCTCGGGAATACTACGCCGCTCATTTGGCGGCGCGCCGGATCGATGCTTTCTTGGGTGGCGGCAACGGAACGTCGACCACGCAATGCGACCGATGGCATATATGTGACCGTCTCACATGAAGAAAGACACAGGTCCCGGCCTGGCGCCCTGGACGGTGCTTGCATGAGGGTAGGCCGCAACAGCGGAACGGGTCCGATCGGGCTCGGATTTCGCGCTCTCAAAGGCGGCGGCGTGGTGGTCGGCGTCGGCGTCGACGCGGGTGAGCCGCGGGTGGTATTGTCGACGTTTCTCCCGACGGCCGCCGACGGCGACCGCCTCGCCCTCGAGCCCTATCGCGTCGCATACGAGATGGAGCGCGGCCCGGACGGCGGAGCTTCGACGGAAGCCGCCGCCGCCGAGGGGCACAGAAGGCGCATCGGCCCCCCGCTTCTCGATTTCGTAGGTGGTCGTGGTCTACGAGCGCTCGGTTGCGGATTCTCGGCACCGGTACTATATTGTACACAATCAAGTACGGCAGGATCAGCCCGATGAGGTCGACAACATTCACTGTGCGAATTGATACGGGCGTGAAGAAAAGGCTCGAACGATTGGCTAAGAGTACTGGTCGCACCCGTTCTTTTCTCGCGGCGGAGGCTATCAACGAATATCTCGAAATCAATGAGTGGCAGGTTGCCGGCATCAAGCGCGCAATCGCCTCGCTCGACCACGGCGAGGGGATTACTCATGATCAGGTCAAGGATTGGGTCGCGTCCTGGGGCGGTGCGGACGAGAGGCCAATGCCCAAGAGTTCATGAACCCGATTTGGTCGCCGGAGGCAGTTGCCGACCTTGCGGCGTTGCGGGCCTACATCGCCCAGGACGATCCGGCAGCGGCGCAACGCGTTGCGCTCCATATCATCCGCAATGTCGAGACATTGCTTCCCAATAGCCCCGAAATGGGGCGGCCCGGTCGCGTTCCGGGGAACGCGCGAGCTCGTGATCCCCGGGACGCCGTACATCGTGCCGTATCGCCTGGTCGACAACACAATCCAAGTCCTGCGAATCTTCCACGGCGCACGCCGGTGGCCTGAGGCCCTTTGAGATGTGCCAGCGCACCGTCGCGCTTGCGCGCACAATCTGCTGTATTCGGCGGCAATCAGCGTGTACCGAATTGGCGCGCCCGGAGAGATTCGAACTCCCGACCCCCAAATTCGTAGTCTGAAGTTCGTACATCGCACTGCGATGCATCGCTGTGGACTATGTCGTCAAATGCCTGAGAAAAGACGCCTTTTACCGTAAACTCTCAGTCTTTGCACGGCGTTGCGGCTCAATGAAAAGCAAAGCTGCTCTGCCCATGGTCTGCCCAGAGGCTATCTATGAAAGTCGCTCTTACCGGCAAGGACGTTGTCGCCGGACTTACGCTGCCGACAGGCGTCCGCGAGATAAAATTCTTCGACTACGGTCATACCGACTGCGTGGTGGGTTTTGGCGTCCGGCTTCGTCAAGCCGGCTCGCGGACTTGGATTTTCCAATACAAGTACGGCGACAAGCATCAGCGCATGAAGCTTGGCGTTTGGCCAGCGCTCAGTCTTGAGAAAGCGCGGGCAAAGGCGCGCTTCTACCGCGAGCAGGTCGACGATGGGGGCAATCCGGCCGCCGTGAGGGACGAAGACAAGCTGAGGGTAAGAGAGACGTTCGGCAGGGAGGCAATACGCTTCTTGGAAAGGCAGAGGCTCAAGTTGAAGCCTCGTAGCTATATAGAGGTCGAACGCCACCTCACCAGACACGCCAAGCCGCTGCATGGATTGATGCTGGCCGGAATTGATCGGCGCCGCATCTCGGCGCTGCTTTCCGACATCGCGGATTCCCACGGTCCAATTTCCGCCAACCGGGTGCGAGCTTCTCTTTCAACCTTCTTCGCCTGGGCGGTCAGGGAGGGGATGCTCGACAGCAACGTGGTGATAGGCACCAATCGGACGGATGAGGTGGCCCGCGATCGCGTGCTTTCCGTTGCCGAACTTGGGGAGATATGGACCGCCCTCCTTCTTGATGATTACGGAACAATAGTCAAATTGCTTATGCTTACCGGCCAGCGTAGAGAGGAGATCGGCGGTCTACGGTGGTCGGAAATCGATTTCGATCGCGGCGTGATCGTGTTTCCGCCGTCGCGCACCAAGAATAAGCGCGAACATGAAATTCCCATTTCGGATGCCGTAAGGGATCTATTACAGACACGTGACCGCGCGTCTGGTCGAGATCTCGTGTTCGGTGCTGGCAGAGGTCCGTTTTCAGGATGGTCAAACGCAAAAGAAGCGCTTGAGGTGCGGCTCGTAGAAGCCCGAGAAAAGACAACTGGCAACAAGAAAAAGCCCTTCTCCGTTTGGCGATTGCACGACATCCGGCGCTCCGTGGCGACACACATGGCCGAGAATGGGGTACAGCCGCACGTCATCGAGGCTGTTCTCAATCACGTCAGCGGTCACAAAGCCGGAGTGGCTGGTGTCTACAATCGCGCCTTCTATGTGGCGGAGAAGACTGCAGCACTAATCGGGTGGGCCGACCATCTTCAATCAATGGGAGATAACAGCGAACGGAGGGTCGTCCCGCTCCGGGCTTGATACACCCAACTCGAAATATGCGGCTCCCACAGTTGATCGAGGGACCGGATCCTCACTTGTTACCGGCTTTCAATACTACGGGCAGCTTTGATCGCGCTCGTACCGTGAAGAGAATCTTCAAGCAAGAACGTAACAAGCTGTAAATCCGATTTATCGCCATAGCTATCGATGATACTAAGAGCGAATTGCAGGTGTTCCGAACGTTGCTCCCTGTGAATGTGTAAATTACTGAAGATTGACGCCGGCGCATGATTCCGAGCCGCTTCGATCGCACTCGCGCCGTGAACAGGATCTTCAAGCAAAAGCGTGACAAGCTTTGAATATGATTTATCGCCGTAGCTATCGATGATACTAAGAACTAATCGCACATTCAAACGAAGCTCTTTCCTGAAGAGTGACACCAATGCCTTATTCCGGACAAGCGTGGCCCGGGATAGCCGCAAAAGTTGATGGCTTGACCAGTCGCGGAACATGGACGCAGGTTCATTAAGGTGGCCCCAGAGATCGTGGATTATACGCATAGCGACATCCACACCATCAAGCTCGACCAGCCGCTGCCATTTGTCCCGTGTCAGAAGCAAATACTGTTCCCTCGTAATATCACGGCGATAAAGTATATGAAGAATTTCCGCCCCGCAACGCCAAGCTTTTGTGGCCGCACCGCCCTCTGATAAGTCTTCAGGCAAAGGCGCGCCGATACGTGCGAGGGCTATCACAGCGTAGACAAACGTACTGACCGACCCTTGGATACAGTCTGTGTCCCGCTTTGGTGCCAACGCCGCCCGCTGCAACGCCGAGGCCACTTGGGGCATCGGATTCTGCGCAATCTCCGAGACCAGAAACGAGTATGACAATGAATTTGTTGCTTCGGTTTCAACGGCGCGAGCCAGCAACGCGTTCCGTTGAGCCGGCGCTAGTTGGTAATAGGCACCACGATACGCAGCTTCAAACGGATGGTCCGTTATTTGGGAATAAAGTGTGAAGGCCCGCTCGCACGCGTCTTTAGACGGTGATTGCGCAAGAACCGCACAGAATTCAGCTAAAGCATCCTCGGTCGTAAACTGGCCGTCCAACGCGCCCAAATGTTTGAGAATATAGGTGACATTATCATTCTGCAGCAGATTATCATCTGGAAGCCAGCTCTTTGCAAGCTTGACGAAACGCTTGCGTTCCTCCTCGGAAAAACGCCTTGCATTCGATACCAGCAAGAGCTCCGTGGCCAGGCGCAACTGGTTGATACCGGTGCGCCACGCACGTGCGACCAGTTCGTAGATAAGATCGGTAGTGTTCTCGTCTAGAAGACGAAGATACTCCATGAGAAAGTACAGTTGACCAGGGGTAAACTCGTCGTGGCTAGCCATCTGCTCAGCGATCTTGTTGCATCTCTCGCGGGCGTTGGCTCCTGACCCCCTTGCTTGGAAAATCCCGTGGATCTCGCTCAAATCGTACACCGATGTGAACATGTCACGTCGCCAAGCAATTGTCTTGGTAGGATATCGTTCGCGAAAACGTATCGTATCGCGCTCGATCTTGGCGTCGATGGAACCGAACGTCGCCAAGAAGGGGGCCAGCAGCCCGGCCTCAGGGGCGATCATAGCCGCGGCGCTGAGATAGAGTTGGTCTTTATCGTCAAGCGGTGGGCACGCCGACAGATCTATCGTCAACCACAACTGTTCCTCTGGTCCGCAGTCGAATGACGCTGCGCAGTAACGTGCGCTGAGTTGGCCAAGTGCGGCTACGCAATGATCTGCCACCGTACGCGCCGCTCGCGGTCCGCATCGACCAATCAGGCAAGCGCAAAGAACAGGCAGTGATCTACAATGTGCTAAAGCACAGTCGATATCCCCGCTGCTGAAAAGGCTTCCGATTGCGAATTCGACCAGCTCGGCGTTGATAGGTCGCCCCAGCGCTCCGGAGAGTGCATCTGCATTGTTCGAGCTGATGAGGAGATTTCCAGTCGCAAAAAAGGATTGCACCAATTCGTGACTAAAGGCCGCATGTCCACCCGCAACTTGGAGCAGCCCGGACTGGATAATCGTGCCCGTGATGATTCCTTCGTTCGCATGTTGATTAACGCTTCTTGCAATCGTCGTGGCCACCGCCGCCTTCGGCAAAGAAAAAATAAAGTTGTTATGCATTTCCGCAGCGAGATGCGTCAAGGCGCGGTAAGCGATATCCGCATCGGGTGTTGATCCCAAACGTCGTCGTGCAAACGAATCATACAGAGCATAGCGGCTGGAGCCGGGACTCGAATGCTTGTAGACCTCGGCCCAAACCATCGCATCGTGTGCGTTTGATATCATATCCAAGGCGAACCGTGCATCAGCGGGAAACGGGCGCTTTAAATGCGCCTCGACCAATCGAAGTTTCTGTTCAGCATCGGGCAACGAGAGAAAGACGGTCGGTCCTTGTAGGCTGGAGGGCACTTCCGTGAGCGTCTGTCCGCTAATAATGATCCGCGCATTGGTATGGATGCGTAGGTCCTGCAATGCCGGGATGAGAGTTGGTCGAAATTCGGGCGAGCATTCATTGAGGCCGTCGACAACGACTACAGGAGTCACATTTGCAGTGGCGCAGCTGCCCGCCAGTTCCGCGTATCGCAGCGTCGTCGCGCTGGAAATGGCGTCATCGAGCATTTCGTAGATGTGGCCCGAAAAGTCCCGGGCTCTGATTATGATAGGAATAAATCCGCAGTCAGTAGAGCTCAATGCGAGGTGGGCTAGAAGATGGGTCTTGCCGCACCCGGAGGGGCCGACGATCTGCAGGGTCGGTGTTCCCCTCATTAGTTCGATAATCCCGGAAAGATCAATCAGCGCTTTTTCCTTCTGCATCGTCAGCGGCACATATGGGCCGAGGTCTATGGAACGTACGCCACGCCAGTATGCCAAATAGTTCGCAACGTCGGGATTAGCTGCATTGATCGGTACCTCGGCTTTCTCGGGCAAGGGATGGTGGCCTCGATCAGGCAGTCCGCCGGTGTCGGGTTGTTCGCTCCATTTAATATTCAGCCGGCCACCGCATGCTTCAGCGAAGACATTGGCACTAACTTCTAAAACAACACTCCACGGTCCGCACTTACCGATGATGCGGCGAATCACGGTTGTTCCGATCCCGATGTGCTTGGAAGCCCGCGCAATTTTGTTGCTAACCTTGGAGCGCTGAAGCAGCGCATATGCCTTCTCGCAATCGACCACGATTTCGCCGACGTCGAGCTGACGGGCGCCGTCAGGTGTCATTCTCTTCGGAGCCATGACTGCCAATTGTCCCTGTTCGCGGACGGTCCGCGAACAGACCACGCCCAAATTGCGAGACGTTCGCATCATAGACCGATTTATGGACGGATGCATCGCTCTGCAGGGAGGCAGGCAAATGACACCTACCAAAAAAAATGAATCCGAAGCTACGGCCTCGCGGCCGGTTGGCACGCGCCGGCTAACCTACGAGGAATACGCGGCTGAGCGCCGCATATCGGTCGATACCGTCAAGCGGATGGTCAAGCGCGGCGAACTCGAAGTGGAGCGCACGGGACTGAAATGCGTTCGGATCTTAGCGGCAAAAGACTAATTCCTCTCCGCCAGCTCAAAAACGGTCCCCAAAATGACGATCTCCGAATATTTTCAGCCGCTCGATGTGGATGCCGCTTTAAACTGGCTGTGCAAAGCCGGTCACGTGGAAACGACGATCACGGCCCTGGCCAAGGTCTGGGGATGGGAGCGCACTCGTGCATCGCGGGCGCTGAAGGGATGGGAGGGCGCGGGACTTATCACGCGCAGATCAGGCTCAGGGGGAAGGATTGTCATCACCGCGGTCGTCGCTCCTGTGCTCGCGTCGAGCCCGGCCGTGCTCACGGTTGCACAGCCGCGTAAAGGGGCCGCGGGCACCTCCGTGGAGCCTGCAGCACCACCTGTTCAGACATCTACGCCGGCCCTCAACTCGACCGAGCCGGCCGTGCTCCCCGTGCAGGTATCGAGCGCGACCGTGCACGCCGTTTATTGTCCACCAGCACACCGAGCTTGGGACCTGCAATCGGCCTTGATGCTTACAGCTGCGATTGGACTTGGTCTCGTCGGACTCGTCATCAACGCCCGGTTCGCGGCATCGTTCGGTCGATCCAACGAAGCCGCCTTCTTACTTGCCGCGATCGGGGTACTAATCGACGTCCTGGCCGTAATTCTGCCGTCGGTGGGGTGCCGCCTCCAGGGATCCGGCAACCGCGCCGTAGGCTCCGTTGCTTGGTGCCTGTGGCTTTTCGTTGCCGGAATGAGCCTTCTTGCCGGCGTCGGCTTCAGCGCAAGCAATATTGGCGACGCAATTGCCGACCGCGACAGGACCGTGCACGAAGTTTCCGGTGTGCGCACCACCGTGGATCGCCTGCGCGCCGAGCGCACGGCAAGCACGGAGACCAGATCCACTGCTGCCCTTCAAGCCCAGTCGGAACGTGAGCGTGCGCTCATCGATCGTAACGTATGGAGGGTGACGGGAGAGCAAGTGAAGGTATATTATAATAGTTTTATTTATTCGGTTTATTACATTTATTTGACACTAATTTACATTTAGTATTTAACATTAAACCAATTTTTTTATTTATCTTAAAGTTTACTCTCCAGATGAACGTATTTCTAATATATTATTAAAGAAGCATGTTCTTTCGAAGAAACATCGAAACATCATTATTGTTGAATATCCATGCAGAATTGAAGCAAGCTTACAAAGATTTGGGAGACAATTCTGCAATTTTTAACAGCACGATATCATTTTTTGGATATGCAAGTTTCCTTTTGGAAAAAGAAAACGGTGATACTGTTTTATGCCGTTTACATGTTGGGGACGTTGTATCGATCAATATCGAAGACGGAGAAAATTTTGCGATTCTAAGGGCAATATTATGTCATCAAAAAAATGACGTTTGATTTGCATTTATTATCGTTGATTGGTTTGAGGAATTGAATCAAAAGATTCTAGGCTGCCCAGTATACAGGTTAATAAGAAGTCCGCGAAATAATTGGCGAAGAGTTTTCTCTATTAATTTAGTGAATGCAATTAACATTGCGCATTTCGTTCACAATTGTAGAGACGAAGAATGTGACGGAGACAATACAATTCTAGAAATGATTTGTATGTACGAAACTTATACTTTTTCAAAGCCGTTTAATGTTTATTATTTACAATTTATTCATATTAGAATAGTTTACATTTATAATAGATTTGCATACAATTAGATTTAGAATAGAACACTTTACTATATCTTAAAGATTTATTTATAACTTCAAAAATAAAACTTTACTATAACGATTAATATAACTTTGCTATTTATTTAATATAATCTACTATATATTTAATATAAATTTAAAATACATTTAATATAACTTTACTATAATTACTATAACTTTAATATAATTTTAATATGCATTTACGATTTTGATGCAATTTTTGTACGACCCGGTTTAATCAGGTGACGATTTCCTTAATATGCATTAACTTTATACATATGATTTACTTAAACTTATCATGACGATGTGAAACCATATCGTGACTAAATCTTGGTTATAAGGTCTACGATAAATTCGCGACTTGGCCACAATATGGTTTCGATTTTAAAAGTTTCTGCAAAGAAACTAATAATTATTAAAAAAAGATAATATTAAAAATATAAAATTAAATAATTTAAAATATTATTAAAATTAAAAAATATTTACATTGAAGAAGAGGAGGACGAGGACGATGAAGAGGATAATTTTTCTAATGTATTTACAGTTATTGTATGTAATTCATGCAAGCCTTTTACACTTATATCATGAATTTCCCTTAACGATTTTTTATATTCAGATAGTCATTTTTTTCAATTTACACAATATTTTTTTATTTAATTTTCGTAGCAGCAGCATATTTTTATAAGAAAAAAATTCAAAAAAAAATTTTTTTTTCTCATTTCTCTTAAAAAAAAAAATTTCCTGTTAAAAAAAAAAATCATGCAATTTTATAATTAAAGAAAAATCCATTATTTTTATAATAAAATATAGTAAACAAAAATGTTATTAAAGCTTTAATCTTATACTTTTTAAACTATTTCCCTTTAATCAACACCCTTTTTTAGTAATAAGCCTTTTTTTTAGCTGATAAAGTTTCGGCTTTACCTTTTTTAGTGCAATTGTACAATTATATGTTGTTAGAAGAGAAATGTGGCACAGTAAAAATGTGGCACAGTAGGACGATCCGTAGATCAATTTGATTTTTTCAATTTATTTGATTTATCTGATTTATTTGATTTACGTGATTTATTTGATTTATTTAATTTATTTGATTTATTTATTATATTTTATTTATTCATTTTATTTGATTTATTTGATATTTTTGATTTCTAAATTCTTATAAATATAGGGAGTTTTATTTGCCGGGACCGTTCTTCAGCGCCTGCTTGACTTAGTCCGCGGTGTGCAGTTCTTCGATTCCCACCCGCGTGAGTTCCTCGGCATTGGCACGACCATAATCTCGGGATACATCGGCATAATTTAGATTCCTCTCGGACAAGTATGAATCCATTCTATCGGATTGGGTTCGTAAAGATGTACGCGCACCGCTTTCGATTACGGACGCTTCACACCGAAGGCGAGTTCGCGGCCCGCGAGGGCGCTGTGTATATTGAAATCGAACTGCATGCTGCTTCAGGAAAATGTCGCGCTTGCGCCGCTGACCACCTTCCAACTGGGAGGCCCTGCGCGATTTTTAGTTGAGGCGAAGTCCCGAGCCGACGTCGAAGAGGCCAGCAATACATT
>CAVVCE010000014.1:0-60655 GCA_963746235.1 uncultured Alphaproteobacteria bacterium | reverse complement strand
CCGATATCCTGCTGGGGGCCGCGAAATAGCGGTGCGCCGCGCGCTTTCCCTCCCCGACTTCGGGGAGGGGTCGGGAGGGTGGGGTCTTTCTTCGATCGAGTTGCACCTGAAGACCCCACCCAGCCGAGCTTTGCCCGGCCACCCTCCCCGACTTCGGGGAGGGAAAGCGGGCCGCTTGCCTTGCCGCACGGGTTTCGGCATTGCTGCGCACGGCCGCTCGAGCCACTTTGCACCAATCGAGAGGAAATCCCCGTGCCCGACACATCCGCCGAATTGCGCCATGAGCTTGCCGTTGCCAACCGCATCCTCGGCCACGAAGGCGTCATCGACGCCTTCGGCCATGTCAGCATGCGCCATCCCGGCGATGCCGGTCGCTATTTGCTGTCGCGGTCGCGCGCTCCGGCGCTGGTCGAGCCGGACGACATTCTCGAATTCACGCTCGACTCCGAGCCGGTGAAGCCGCCCACCGTGCAACTCTATGCCGAGCGCGTCATTCACGGCGAGATCTACAAGGTACGGCCCGACGTCATCGCCGTCTGCCACCATCACGCCGCCGCGATCATGCCGTTTTGCATCAGCGGCGACCCGATCGTGCCGGTGTTCCACCTCGGCGCCGCCATGGGGCCGGTGGCGCCGTTCTGGGACAGCCGCGACGATTTCGGCGACACCAATCTCCTGGTGGTCAAGCCGGAGGAAGGCGCCTCGCTCGCCCGCGCGCTGGGCGGTCACTCCATGGTGCTGATGCGTCGACATGGCGCAACGGTGGTCGCCCGCAGCCTGCGCGAGCTGGTGTTCCGCGCGATCTATTCCTGCGACAATGCGCGCTACCTGAGCGAGGCCAAGAAGCTCGGCAATTTCGGGCCGCTCACGCCCGGCGAGATCACCTTGGCGCAGGCGCTCTACGAACGGCCGAATACCCACACGCGGGCGTGGGAATACTGGGCGACGCGGCTCGCCAAGCGGGGCGAGATGCCACCGGCGCCGCGCGCCGGGAAACCCGCGTTGCGCGCCGCGCCTGCCAAGAAGAAGCCGACGGCAAAGCCGCGGAAATCACCGAAAGCCGCAAAGGCCGCAAACGCCGAAGGGAAGGAAACGCAGATGAACCGAGCCCACATCGTCAGCCTCGCGCTGGCACTGGCCGCGCCGGCCTTCGCACCGCTGCCGCTCCGTGCCGACGACACCCTCAAGGTCGCGATCGGCCAGATCAACAATTGGGAGAACCAGGCGCCGACGCTCGGCCAGGAGGCCGGCATCTTCAAGAAGAACGGCCTGGTGCTGGAGACCTTCGGCACCGCAGGGGCCGGCGAAACCCTGCAGCCGATCATCTCCGGCAGCGCCGATATCGGCATCGGCGTCGGCGTCGCCGGCGCCATGCGCGCGTTCTCGGCCGGCGCGCCGGTGCGCATCCTCGCGCCGGCCTTCACCGGCTCGTCCGATCTTTATTGGTATGTGCGTGCGGATTCGCCGATCAAGAAGCTTTCCGACGCCACCGCCGCCAACACCGTCGCCTATTCCACCAACGGATCGAGCTCGCACAATCTCGTGCTGGCCTTCGTCGAAGAACTCGGCCTCAAGGCGAAGCCGACGCCGACCGGAAGCCCGCCTGCGACCCTGACCGCCGTCATGTCCGGCCAGATCGACATCGGCTGGGCCGCGCCGCCGATCGCCATGCAGGAGATCAAGGACGGCAGGCTGCGCATCATCGCCCGCGGCAGCGACGCCCCATCGCTGCGCGGCCAGACCGTGCGGGCCACGGTCGTCAATGCCAACCTGCTCAAGCAACGCCCCGACGTGGCGGCGCGCTTCGTCAAGGCGTACCGGGAATCGGTCGACTGGATGTACGCCGACCCCAAGGCGCTCGAACTCTACGCCAAGAAGATCGACAAGCCGCTCGATCTCGTCAAGGCGACCGTGGCGGAGTTCTATCCGAAGGACGTGCTGCAGACCGACAAGATGGCGGACCTGCCGGGCACGCTACGCGACGCCGTCAAGCTGAAGTTCCTGCGCGAGCCGCTGACTGCCGCACAGCTCACCGAGTTCGTGCAGACGCCGCCGCGGTGAGCTCCAGGCAAGCTATTCCAGGCACGACCAGAGCTATTCCAGGTATGACAATGACACTGGACGAAACCCATGATCCCGCTCTGCGCAGCTTCATCGCGAGCGCCAATGTGCCGGACGGCGATTTCCCGATCCAGAATCTGCCCTATGCGGTGTTCCGGCGGCGCGGGGACAATGCGCCGCCATGCGTCGGCGTCGCCATCGGCGCGGAAATTCTCGACATCGCGGCGGTCGCCGATCTCATGGACGGCATGGCCGCGGGCGCCGCGGCCGCCTGCGCGTCGCCGCATCTCAACGCGCTGATGGAGCGTGGCCCCGCGGCCTGGGCCGCGCTGCGCACCGAACTGTCGCGGCTGCTGCGCACGGGATCGACGGAGCGGAGCGCGGCGGTCGAGACCCACCTGACGCCGATCGAAGATGCCGAACTGCTGCTTCCGGTCCGGATCGGCAACTTCACCGATTTCTTCGCCTCGATCTTTCACGCCACCAATGCGGGCCGGCTGTTCCGGCCCGACAATCCGCTGATGCCCAACTACAAATACGTGCCGGTCGCCTATCACAGCCGCGCCTCTTCGGTGCGCCTGAGCGGCATGCCGGTGCGCCGGCCGCTCGGCCAGACCAAGCGCCCGGACGAAGCGGCGCCGGTCTATCGGGCCGAGCCACAACCTCGACTACGAGCTCGAGCTCGGCTTCTACATCGGCACGCCCTCCGCGCTCGGCCAACCGGTGCCGATCGCCGCGGCCGGCGATCACGTGTTCGGGTTCTGCCTCCTCAACGACTGGTCGGCGCGCGACATCCAGGCCTGGGAATCCCAGCCGCTCGGCCCGTTCCTCGCCAAGAATTTCGCCACCACGGTATCGCCCTTCGTCGTCACCGCCGCGGCGCTCGCGCCCTACCGCACCCGCGCCTATGCGCGCCCGGACGGCGACCCCGCGCCGCTGCCCCATCTCACCGCGGCGCAAGACCAGGCCGCGGGCGGCCTCGACATCGTCATGGAGGCCTTCCTGCTCACCGCGAAAATGCGCGGCGCCGGCGAGGCGCCGTTCCGGCTGAGCCGAGGCTCGTTCGCCAACGTCTACTGGACGGTGGGGCAGATGGTCGCCCATCACGCCAGCAATGGGTGCAATCTCGAAATCGGCGACCTCATGGGATCGGGCACCGTGTCCGGGCCGGAGCGGGAGAGCTGGGCGAGCCTGTTGGAACTCACCCAGCGCGGCAAGGAACGCATCACGCTGCCCAATGGCGAGACCCGCGGCTATATCGAGGACGGCGACGAGATCATCTTGCGCGGCCACTGCGCCAAGGCCGGTTTCGCCCGCCTCGGCTTCGGCGAATGCCGCGCGGTGATTGCGCCGGCGGCGGCCGTGTGATGTCCTCGACGCCGGTCACTGGACCGCGACATGGCAATGCGACTGGCAATGCAATCGCGCAATCGGTGAGGCCGGCCGGAGATTCCTGCGTGCGTATCTCGGAGCGCTCGCAGTCCTTGCGGGCCTGTGCGGCGCAGCCTTTGCGCAATCCTACCCGACCCGCCCGATCCGCCTGATCGTGCCGTTCGCGGCCGGCGGCGCCAACGATATCGTGGCGCGGCTCATCCAGCCCGACCTCGAAAAGGCGCTGGGCCAGCCGATCATCATCGAGAACAAGCCGGCGGCCACCGGCATCGTCGGCGCCGACCTCGTCGCAAAGGCCAGCGCCCGACGGCTACTCGCTGCTGATGGCGTTCACCACTCTACACCGTCAACCCGGCGGTCAACGCCAAGCTGCCCTATGACCCCGAGCGCGACCTCGCGCCCGTGATCCTGATCGGCAAGAACCCGCTGCTGTTCATCGTCAATCCGAAGGTGCCGGCGAAGACGCTCGGCGAATTCGTCGCGCTCGCCAAGGCGAACCCCGGCGAGTTCAACTACGGCACGCCGGGGGCGGCGAGCCAGGCCCATCTGCTGGTGGCGCTGTGGAGCAAGCTCGCCGGCATCGAGATGCAGCACATCCCCTATCGCGGCGGCGCGCCCGCGGTGCTCGGCACCGTCGCCGGCGAGGTGCAGTTCACGGTGATGTCGCCGCTCGCCTCGCTCGCCCAGATCAATGCCGGCGCGCTGCGGGCGCTGGCGGTCGGGGAGTGCGCGCGCGCGACCCGCATTTCCCCGACCTGCCGACGGTCGCCGAGAGCGGCTTCCCCGGCTTCGAGGCGGTGGCCTGGGTCGGGCTGTTCACCACCGCCGGCACGCCGAAGGAGATCGTCGACCGTCTCAATGCGGAGGTGAACCGCATCATCCGCCCGGCCGTCGATCGCCGCGAAATTCGACGAGCAGGGCCTCACCCCGGCCGGCGGCACCGCCGGCGGAATTCGGCACCTTCGTCTCGCGCGAACTGCGGCGCTGGAAGGATGCCGCCAGCGCCGCACACGATTTCGGTGGAGTAGGCAGGCGCGCGATCGTCATTCGAGCCTCATCCAGAGGAGCCGGCGCAGCCGGCGTCTCGAAGGATGGCCACAGGCGCAGTGTTTGCGGCCATCCTTCGAGACGCCGTGCTTCGCACGGCTCCTCAGGACGAGGTCACATAGGCGGTACACGCGCTCGACCACAAGCAGACCGCATCTCAATCCGCGCTGATGCCGGCGGCGCGGATGGGCTTGGCCCAGCGCGCGATATCTTCGGGCAGGAACTTGGCGAGATATTCCGGCGTGCGCTGCTCCGGCGGCACGATCTCGAGCCCGAGCTCTTCCAGGCGCTGGCGCAGCGCCGGATTTTCCAGCGACTGGTTGACCGCCGCGTTGAGGCGCCGGACGATCGCGTCGGGCGTCCCCTTGGGCAGGAAGAACGCGTTCCAGACCGAGGCTTCGACGCCGGCAAGCCCCTGCTCGGCGGCGGTCGGCACGTCCGGAATGATGGCCACGCGCTTGGCCGAAAGCACGGCGATGGGCTTGAGCGTGCCCTTGCTTGGCGAGTTGCGCGCCGGTCTGGATGGTATCGCACATATAGTCGATCCGCCCGCCGATCAGGTCCTGGATCACCGGCCCGGCGCCGCGGTAGGGCACGTGGGTGATGTTGACCCCGATGGCGAGGTTGAACATCACGCAAGGCAGATGGGTTCCGGTGCCGACGCCGGCGGAGCCGAATTGCGCCTTGGTTCTGGTTGCGCCTTCAGCCAGGCGATGAATTCCTGCAGGTTTTTCACCGGCAGGTCCTTGCGGGCGTTGAGGATGCGCGGGGATTCCGACACCAGCCCGACCGGCGTGAAGTCGGTCACCGAATTGTACAGCGGCTTCTTGTAGAGCGACTGGTTGTAGGCATGGGTGCCGGTATTGCCGATCATGAAGGTGTAGCCGTCCGGAGCGGCATGGGCGACGCGGACGCCCGCGGTCATGCCGGCACCGCCGCCGATGTTCTCGACGATGACGTTCTGCCCCAGAATTTCGCCGATCGCCTGGGCCTGCAGCCGTGCCGAGATGTCGACGCCGCCGCCCGGCGTGAACGGCACCACCAGGGTGATAGTGCGGGTCGGCCATTCCTGCGCCACGCATGGCGACAGCGCCCCGGCCGTCGAAAGCACCGCGGCGAGGATCAAACCCAGAGCGGTCCGCGACATCGCAGCCTCCATTGCCTTGCCTGCGCGTCGGCCGCAGGCTTCTCGCCGGTTCTCCGGCGCGGGTCGCATAAGTCTAAACGGCTCCCACCCCTTGGGAAGCGGAGATTGGGGGCGAGGGAGAGGAAGACGCTCAGCGCCGCCCGAACAGGCGCTCGATGTCGGCGAGCTTCAATTCCACATAGGTCGGGCGGCCGTGATTGCATTGGCCGGAATTGGGCGTCGCTTCCATCTCGCGCAACAGCGCGTTCATCTCCTGCGGCTTGAGCCGGCGCCCGGCCCGCACCGAGCCGTGGCACGCCATGGTCGCCGCCACATGCATCAGCCGCCGCTCCAGCGGCAGCGACGAGTCCCACTCGGCCATGTGCTCGGCGAGGTCGCGCACCAGGGCGGCGCTGTCGATCTCGCCCAACAGGCCCGGCGTCTCGCGCACCGCGACTGCGCCGGGGCCGAAGCTCTCGACCGCGAGGCCGAAGCCCAGGAGGTCGTCGGCGCGCGCGACGAGACGCTCGACGTCGGCCTCGTCGAGTTCGACGATGTCGGGGATGAGCAGGATCTGCCGCGCCACGCCGCTCCGCGCCAAAGCGGTCTTCATGCGCTCGTAGACGAGCCGCTCATGGGCGGCGTGCTGGTCGACGATCACCATACCGTCGCGGGTCTGCGCCACGATATAGGTCTCGTGGATCTGGGCGCGCGCGGCGCCGAGCGGCCGGTCGATGGCGTCGGGCTCGGCTTCGAATTCGTGCATGCGGGCATCGGCCGACGGCCCGCCGACCTCGAACGCGGCCTGCGCCGCCTCGGCAAAGCCCGCGGGCGCGCCGGCGAGCGCGGTGGCGAACGCGACGGAGCCTTGGGTCGCCGGGAACGGCCGCGCCGGCGACGTCCGCCAGTCCCACGCGGCGGGCCGATCGGGGCGGAACGCCGCGATGGTGGCGGCGCCGCCGGTCGAGGCGGTGCGCGCGCTGTCGCGCATCAGGCCATCCTGCAGCGCCCGCACGATCAGCGCGCGCATCAGCCCGGCGTTTCGAAACCGCACCTCGGCCTTGGCGGGATGGACGTTCACGTCGACCTCGTGGGGGTCGACGGTCACGAACAGCGCGACCACCGGATGGCGGTCGCGCGGCAAATGATCGGCATAGGCGGCGCGCACGGCACCGAGCATGAGCTTGTCGCGCACCGGACGGCCGTTGACGAAGAGATAGAGGCCGAGCGCATTGGCCCGGCTGTAGGTCGGCAGCCCGGCAAAGCCTTCGAGCCAGAGCCCGTCGCGGCCGCCGCGGACCTCGATGGCATTGGCGCGGAAATCCGCCCCGAGCACGTCGCCGAGCCGCCGCAGCCGCCCCGGCGCATCGGGGAGCGCCGCGGCCCAGGTCACCGGCGCGCGCTCCTCGCCGGCCATGCGTGAAGGCGACGTCGGGCCGGCTCATGGCGAGGCGGCGCACCACGTCGCGGATCGCCTCCGCCTCGGTGCGGTCGGTCTTGAGGAATTTGAGCCGCGCCGGCGTCGCATAGAAGAGGTCGCGCACCTCGACGCAGGTGCCCTCGCCCAGCGCCGCCGGGCCGCGGCTGCGACTTGGCGCCGCCGTCGACGCCGATCGTCCAGGCATGGGGCTCGCCGCCATGCCGCGTGGTGATGGTGAGCCGCGCCACCGCGCCGATCGAGGGCAGCGCCTCGCCGCGGAACCCGAGGGTGCCGATGGCGAGGAGATCGTCGCCGTCGAGCTTCGAGGTCGCATGCCGCTCGACCGCGAGCACGAGATCCTCGCGCGTCATGCCGGCGCCGTCATCGGCGACCCGGATCAGCCGCCGCCCGCCGCCATCGGTGAGGACATCGATGCGCCGGGCGCCGGCATCGAGGGCGTTCTCGGCCAGTTCCTTGACCACGCTCGCCGGCCGCTCCACCACCTCGCCGGCGGCGATGCGGTTGATGACGGCGGTTTCGAGCTGACGGACCGGCATGGTGCGACTCAGGTGATCGGAGGCGCCATCATAGGCAAACGGGATGGGCGGGGGGAGCGGCGAATTTGCGCTTTCAGCTTGCTGCGACCTCATCCTGAGGTAGCGCGCCAGCTCTTGCCGACGCGTCATCCTGAAGGAATCGGCGACAGCGAGATGCGCGTCTCGAAGGATGGCCAGCGCAGCATGGGCCATCCTTCGAGACGCCGTGCTCCGCACGGCTCCTCAGGATGAGGTCGTAGTTTGCTCACTCCACCCCCGGCTTGCCGTGGCGCAGCGCCTTGACGCCGGAGCGGCGTTTCTTGCCTTCCAGGCGCCTCACCTTGGAGCCCAGCGTCGGCCGGGTCGGGCGGCGCGGCGTCGGCCGCACCGCAGCGGCGCGGATCAGCTCGACGAGCCGTTCGAGCGCGTCGTCGCGGTTGCGCTCCTGGGTGCGGTGGCGCTGGGCGGTGATCACGAGGACGCCGTCCCGGGTCAGGCGCTTGCCGGCAAGCCGCTCCAGCCGCGCCCGCACCTCGTGATGAAGCGAGGGCGAATGGCGCACGTCGAAGCGCAGCTGCACCGCGGTCGCGAGCTTGTTGACGTTCTGGCCGCCCGGCCCCGACGACCGGATGAAGGTCTCGGAAATCTCGCTCTCGTCGATGCTGATGGTGTCGTTGATGCGGATCATGAGAGGCTCGGCCTGACCGGCGACATGCGGTAGCACATTTCGCGATTCGTTTCGGCGAGGGCAGCACCGGCCGGGACGTGCGGTGCTCCCTCCCGCCTGCGGTCAGGGCGATGGCAGACGGAGTGGCGAGGCGCCCGTCAGCCCCGAAAACAACTTTCGCAAAACAACCCTATGCAAAGGAGCAAACGCACGGATATCTTCAGCCTTGAGCAGGGCGCTCGCGGCATGTCTCGAGCAAGGCCCCTCCCGGCCTCCCCGCGCGCGAGGGAAAAGGCTGCTCTCGCTCACCCGGGAAATGCCGCTGCAGGCCCTGCCAGCCTTCGAAATAGTCGCGCTGCAATTCCGAGGACTCCATGGCGTAGCGGGTGAGCCGCATGGCGAAGCGGCTCTCGAACATGAAGGCCATGGTGTCTTCGAGCTTGTGCGGCTTGAGCTCGGCGGCGGAGGCGCGCGCGAAGGTCTCGGCATCCGGGCCGTGGGCGGTCATGCAATTGTGCAGGCTGGCGCCGCCGGGAAGGAAGCCTTCGGCCTTGGCGTCGTAGACGCCCTTGAGCAGCCCCATGAATTCGCACATCACGTTGCGATGAAACCAGGGCGGCCGGAATGTATCTTCGCCCACCAGCCAGCGCGGCGGGAAGATGACGAAGTCGATATTGGCGGTGCCGGGAATGTCCGACGGCGCCGTCAGCACGCTGAAGATCGAGGGATCGGGATGGTCGAAGCTGATGGTGCCGATCGCCATGAAGCGCGACAGGTCGTATTTATAGGGGGCGAAATTGCCGTGCCAGGCGACCACCGAGAGCGGCGAATGGGCCATCTCGGCGGCCCACAGATTGCCCTGGAACTTGGCGAGCAGGACGCACGGCGTCTCCTTGCTCTCGTAGGCCGCGACCGGCGCCAGGAAGTCGCGGGGGTTGGCGAGGCCGTTGGAGCCGAGCGGGCCGAGTTCGGGCAGCCGCAGCATCTGCCCGTAATTCTCGCAGATGTAGCCGCGCGACGGACCGTCCGGCAGCTCGACGCGAAACCGCAGGCCGCGCGGGATGATCGCGATCTCGCCATTGGCGACTTCGAGGTGGCCGAGCTCGGTGACGAACCGCGCCCGCCCCTGCTGGGGGACGACGAGCATCTCGCCGTCCGCATTGTAGAAGTAGCGGTCGGTCATGGAGCGGTTGGCGGCATAGACGTGGACGGCCATGCCGGATTGGTCGGCGGCGCTGCCGCTGCCGCCGAAGGTCACGATCCCTTCGACGAAATCGGTCGGCGCCTCCGGGATCGGGAACGGGCTCCAGCGCAACTGCGACGGCGTCGCCTCGGTGTCGTTGAACGGGGCGGTCCGCATCGCGGCGTTCTCGACGCGCTTGTACGGCTTGTGCACCACCGACGGCCGGATGCGGTAGGTCCAGGTGCGGCGGTTCTCATGGCGGGCCGCGGTGAACGCCGTCCCTGAGATCAACTCCGCATAAAGCCCGTGGGGGGGCCGCTGCGGACTGTTGCGCCCGACCGGCAGCGCGCCGGCGACGGCTTCGGTGGAGAACTGATTGCCGAACCCCGGCTGATAGGCCGGCGCGGTCTCGATCCGCGATGCCTTGCTGTGCGGCTTCTCACGCTTGGTGTCTTGCTTGGTGATCTGCGCCATGGGATCGCTCCGGCCTTTCCCCAGCAGGGTGCGAGGGGCCACGGAGCTATATTAGAACAATTCTAGTTACGAGTGAAACGGTTTTGGAGGCAATGCCGAGCGCCCGCGCCTGGGGAGCGTTGCCAAAGCGGCGCGGCGCCGATACCCATGGGCGCAAGAAATGGCGCAACAATACGAGCGCGAAAACAAGCGAACGGGGAGGCCATGAACGCAACCGGGCGGAAGGACGGATGAGCGTCGCCGATGATGCCGTGGCGACGGACGCGTCGATTTGCGTCAATGGGTCAAAGCTCGAACTGATCGACCGCGGCCGCGGCCGGCCGATCCTGTTCCTCCATCCCCATATCGGTCTGGAACCGTCGGCGCCGGTGTTCGCCATGCTGGCGGCGGGCGGGCGGCTGATTGCGCCGTCCCATCCCGGCTTCGGCCGCTCGGAGCTGCCGCCGACGCTGACGACGGTCGACGACCTCGCCTATTTCTACCTCGACGCCATGGATGCGCTCGATCTCGAACAGACGCTGGTGGTCGGGATCTCGTTCGGCGCCTGGATCGCGGCCGCGATCGCGATCAAGTCGACCGCGCGCATGTCGCGCCTGGTGCTCGCCAACCCCGTCGGCATCAAGGTCGGCGACCGCGACATCCTCGACGTTTTCGCCATGCCGGAGGACGAGTTCAACGAGACGGCGTTCGCCGATCCGGCTGCGGCACGGCGCGACCACCGCACCACCAGCGAGGAGGCGCTTCGCGTCGTCGCCCGCAACCGCGAATCCGCGGCGCGGTTCGCCGGCTCGCCCTACATGCACGACCCCAAGCTCAGGGACCGGCTGCGCCGCATCGCGATTCCGACCCTGGTGCTGTGGGGCGCCGGCGACCGGCTGGTCGAGGAGAGCTACGGCCGTGCCTTTTGCGCGGCGGTGCCGGGCGCCAAGTTCGAGCGGATCGAAGGCGCCGGCCATTTTCCGCATCTCGAACGGCCGAAGATTTTCGCCGAGCACGCGCTCGCCTTCGCGGCGTTGAATTCGCGTTCTTAGGGCTCGTCCGTGAATATCGCTTCAATTCGCGTGATCGAACGGCTTTTTTGCCCCCTCTCCCGCTTGCGGGGGAGGGTTGGGGAAAGGGTTGGGGAGGAGGCTCTCGTAGCGAGTCTATGCCGTGGAATTGCCCCTTCCCTGACCGGTCAGGCAGCGCTGCTTCGAGCAATGAGTTGATCGGCAACGTCGTCGAGGTCATCGCCGACAATCTGAGGCTGAGGACCCATTGGGCCGCTTCCACTTCTGGAACCGCAAGGGAAGAAAATATATCGGGATCGTGCGGAACGTCGGTCTCAAAACGCGTCGGTCTCAAAACGCGTTGCTCCGGCCTCGACGCTGACACGTCGAGACCGGAACACCCGCCCATCCCCCCAGATGGTGAAGAAAATGTTGCGTCCCGTATCGGGCGATTTCACGGCAGCCGCGCGCGATTTCCACAGTGGGCTCGGCTCGAACGGATGACGCTTCGTCCATGTCCCCGCCCCCGTCTTGATGAACCGGCCGCGCCGCGCCACATTCCAGTCCCGTGGCATCCTTTTCCGATCTCCTCGAACAGACCCGGCTCACCGTCCGCGCCGTTGCGGAATATGGCGGGAGCCTGTTCAATCCGACTGTGCGGCTCGGCATCACCGGGTTGTCGCGGGCCGGCAAGACCGTGTTCATCACCGCGCTGGTGCACGGCCTCGTGCGCGGCGGGCGGTTTCCGGTGTTCGAGGCGCAGAACGAGGGCCGCATCGTCGCCGCGCGGCTGTCGCCGCAACCGGACGACGCGGTGCCGCGGTTCGATTATGAGAACCATGTCCACGCCCTCGTCACCGACCGCGTCTGGCCGGAATCGACCCGCCAGATCAGCGAGTTGCGGCTCATCATCGAATACCAGTCGCGGTCCGGCGCGATGCGTCAACTCATTCTCGACATCGTCGACTATCCCGGCGAATGGCTGCTCGACCTGCCGCTCCTGACCAAGAGCTTCGAGGCCTGGTCGGCCGAGAGCCTGGCGCTGTCGCGCGAGCAGCCGCGGGCGTCGCTCGCGGCGGCCTGGCACGCCCACCTCGCGACCCTCGATGGCAAGGCGCCGGCCAAGGAGCAGGCGGCGATCACCGCGGCGCGGCTGTTCACCGAATATCTCCTGGCCTGCCGCAACGAGCACTACGCCATGAGCCTGCTGCCGCCCGGGCGCTTCCTCATGCCCGGCGATCTCGCGGGATCGCCGGCGCTGACCTTTGCGCCGCTCGACCTGCCGGCCGCGGGCGAAGCGCCGGAGGGCTCCCTGTGGGCGATGATGCGGCGGCGCTACGAGGCCTATAAGGGCGTGGTGGTGCGCCCGTTCTTCCGCGACCATTTCGCCCGCCTCGATCGCCAGATCGTGCTGGTCGATGCGCTGGCCGCCTTCAATGCCGGACCGGAAGCGGTGCGCGACCTCGAAGGCGCCCTGAAGTCGATCCTCGACTGCTTCGAGATCGGGCGGCGGACCTTCATCAGTTCGCTGCTGCGCCCGCGCGCCGACCGCATCCTGTTCGGGGCGACCAAGGCCGACCATCTCCATCCCTCGAGCCACGACCGGCTGGAGGCGATCCTGCGCCGCATGGTCGATCGCGCCATCGTGCGGGCCGGCGTGGCCGGCGCCGGCGTCGACGTGATCGCACTCGCGGCGGTGCGCGCCACGCAGGGAGGCGCAGGTGCGCCACGGCGGCGAGATGCTGCCGTCGATCGTCGGCGTTCCCGCGGCGGGAGAGACCGTGGGCGGCAGGCGGCTGGACGGCGTGACCGAGGTCGCGGTGTTTCCCGGCGACCTTCCGGCCGACCCCGACGCGGTGTTTGCGCCGGGCAAGGCAGTGTTCCGGGGCCTGTCGAGTTCCACCGCCGAGGAGAGCGATTTCCGGTTCCTGCGGTTTCGCCCGCCGCCGCTGGAGGCGGGGGGTGACGGCCCGCCGGCGCTACCCCATATTCGTCTTGATCGTGCGCTTCAATTCCTGATCGGAGACCGTTTGACATGAGCGAACGCACCCGCAGGCCGGCCGTGTTTCGGTTCGACGACCCCGCCGTCGTCGCCGCCGTGCCGGCGATCGTGCCGCCGGCCGAACCGGCAAGCCCGCCGGAAGCCAAGCACCGCGCCAACCGCGCCCCTTGGGCCGCGATGTTTTGGATCGGCGTGTTCGGCCTCGCCGTGCTCGCGACCGGGCTCGCCGTCGTCAACCTGATCGAAGATCTCGCAAGCCGGGCGGCCTGGCTGGGCGGCGCCGGCCTCGTCCTCGCGGTGGTGGCCGGCGTCGCGCTGTGCGCCATCATCGCCCGCGAGGCGATCGGGCTCGCCCGCCTCGGCGCGATCGAAAGCCTGCACGCCCGCGCGGTGGCGATCCTCGCCAGCGACGAGCGCACCGCGGGCCGCGCTCTGGTGCGCGACCTCCTCGCCTTGACCAGGCGCATGCCGCGCCTCGCCCGCGCCCGGGCGCGGCTGCAAGGCCATCTCGACGACATCATCGACGGCGGCGACCTGATCCGCCTCGCCGAGCGCGAACTCATGGCCCCGCTCGACGAGGAGGCGCGCCGGCTGGTCACCAGCGCCGCCAAACGGGTCTCGGTGGTGACGGCCGTCAGCCCGCGCGCCGCCATCGACGTGTTCTTCGTGCTGCTCACTGCGCTCGGCCTGGTGCGCAAGCTCGCGCTGCTCTATGGCGGGCGCCCCGGCACCATCGGCCTCATCGCGCTGATGCGCCATGCGGTGTCGCATCTCGCCCTGACCGGCGGCATGGCCGCGAGCGACAGCCTGATCCAGCAGGTGATCGGCCACGGCCTTGCGGCCAAGCTCTCGGCCCGGCTCGGCGAAGGCGTGCTCAACGGCCTCCTGACCGCCCGGCTCGGCCTCGCCGCCATCGAGGTGATCCGCCCGCTGCCGTTCAACGCACTGCGCCAGCCCTCGCTCAACGATCTCGCCGGCTCGCTGCTGCGGCTCGGCGAGGACCGCCCGGACGAGGCGCGGGCGGCGACGGCGTGAGGCAACATGCCGGTGCCGCGAGATTTTGGCAGTCGCAGGGTTCGGGCCGGCGGGCTCAATTGGGCTGCCTGCCCCCGCGCTTGATGTTGCGCAGTGTCTCCGACGGCAATTCCCCGAACGCCTGCCGGTAGTCCCTGGCGAAGTGCCCGGGGTTGAGAAAGCCGCATTGGAACGCCACGTCGATGACCGAAGTCACTTCGGCCGGCGCCTGCAACATGCGTCGCGCATGGGTCAGCCGCACGCGCTTGACGAACGCCATGGGCGTGACGCCGCGCGCCTCCTTGAAGGCCTTGAAGATGCTGCGCGTGCTGCCGCCGGTGACCGCGGCGAGGGACTCGATGCTGAGCGGCATCTTCCAGTTCGCTTCGATGTATTCCTCGACGAGCCGGACCTGCCACGGGCCCGGCGCCGGCTGGGTGCGCTCGAGCAGGTGGCTGAAATTGTGCCGGTTGCTGGTCAGGAACGTGACCATCACCAACTGCTCGTATTCGGCCAGAACCTGATCGGGAATCTTGGTCTCTTCGCAATCGAGCTGGCCGGCCAGGAAGATCAGCAGGCGGTGCAGGCGCTGCAATTCCGGCTGGCCCTCCGGCGCGGCGAATTCGAGCGTACGCGCGATCGGGGTCCCGATGATGGCGCCGAGCTTGACCTTCAGCGCAGTCGCATCGATTCGCAGGCGCAATTCGCCGTGGCCCGCGCCGCGGTCGACCCGCGCCTCGACCCCGGCGGGAATGAGGCTGCTGTGTTGGCGATCGGACGTGAATTGCCGGGAGCCGAACGCCGTCCGCGAGCTTCCGGTGAGCGAAAACATCTGCCTCACCATGTCGATGCCGGCTACCCCGACACTGACGGCGCTGTTGTAGTGGGCATATCCCAAATCGAGCTGCTTGAACCGGGCATAATTCCACGCCACGTGGAATGGCCGGCTGTCCTGCCGCACATCGAAATAGCGGGCGTCGAAAACGTCGAGCAGCAAGCTGCGGACTTCGTTGGGATCGCTGGTATCGACGAGGGGAAACCGGCGCAGCAGATGGTGGGGAAGCGGCTCGCTCATTTGTGACAGTCTGTTGCAACCGCGACTGCAATAGCGCCTTTGTGACACGGATGACAGTATTACAACGTCGCATCTCGTCGCCGCGCATTGTCGTATCTCGGTCGTCGTATCTCGGTCCCGGGCTGCACCACGACGGGTGCGATGCGGGACAAAGCGCGGTTTTGGGCTTGCCGTTCTTGCTTTCGCCCATTAGGAAACGGGCACCCTTGAAGGGTGCGCCCTTGAAGGATGATGGAGATCGATGGTCATGGCCTTTCTCGCCGACACGCTGCAGCGCATCAAGCCGTCCGCCACGATTGGGGTCACGGACAAGGCGCGGGCGCTGAAATTGGCGGGCCGCGACGTGATCGGGCTCGGCGCCGGAGAGCCGGATTTCGACACCCCCGACAACATCAAGGAAGCCGCCATCAAGGCGATTCGGGACGGCCGATCCTCGAAATATACCAATGTGGACGGTATCGCCGAGCTCAAGGCGGCGGTGGTCGCCAAGTTCAAGCGGGAAAACGGGCTCGACTACAAGCCGAGCCAGATCTCGGTCGGAACCGGCGGCAAGCAGGTGCTCTATAACGCCCTGATGGCGACGCTCAACCCCGGCGACGAGGTCATCATCCCCGCGCCCTATTGGGTGAGCTATCCGGACATGGTGATGCTCGCCGGCGGCACGCCGGTGGCGGTGGTCGCGACCGCCGAATCCGGCTTCAAGATCAAGCCGGAGCAGCTCGAACGGGCGATCACGCCCAAGACCAAATGGCTGATCCTCAACTCGCCCTCGAACCCGACCGGATCGGCCTATACCAGGGCCGAATTGAAGGCACTGACCGACGTGCTGGTGCGCCATCCCCATGTGTGGGTGATGACCGACGACATGTACGAGCATCTCGTCTACGACGAATTCGTTTTCACCACCCCGGCGCAAGTCGAACCCCGGCTTTACGAGCGGACCCTGACGGTCAACGGGGTCTCCAAGGCCTATTGCATGACCGGGTGGCGCATCGGCTTTGCCGGCGGCCCGGAGCCCCTGATCAAGGCGATGGCGATGATCCAGTCGCAATCGACTTCGAACCCGGCGGCGGTATCGCAGTGGGCCGCGGTCGAGGCGCTCAATGGTCCAAAGGACTTCATACCTAAGCATAACAATATCTTCAGGGAACGCCGCGATCTCTGCGTCTCCATGCTCAACCAGGCGAAGGGCATTCACTGCCCCAAGCCCGAGGGGGCGTTCTACGTCTATCCGTCCTGCGCCGGCACCATCGGCAAGCTGGCGCCGTCCGGCAACAAGATCGGCACCGACGAGGACTTCGTCACCGAATTGCTCGATGCAGAAGGGGTTGCGGTGGTGCAGGGGACCCCGTTCGGGCTCGGCCCGAACTTCCGAATCTCCTATGCCACGGCGACGCCGTCGCTCCAGGAGGCCTGCGAGCGCATTCAGCGCTTTTGCGCCGGCCTGCGGTAGGACGGGGTTGCCGGTGCAACCCAAACAGACGGTTCCCGTCTGCTTGGAAAGTCGCCCCACGACTTCAAGCCCCACGACTTCAATACGTTGGTGGGGTAGCTTGTCCCAACATTGGGAGCCGAATGTCGCGGTCGGACCGCAGGGGTGTGGCGGTCGGGTCGCGCCGGCCGCCTATATGTTGCGCGACACGCCTTTGATCGCGACACGCCCTTGATAATGTCCTATCATCGTACCGGGAATTGAGCCGACGCTGGCGGGTCACGGATAATGCCCGGCAGAATGCGGGCCGCCGCGGCGTCGGAGTGCAAGGGGGTTGTCCAGATGCGAAAACGCGTGATCTTGGCCGCGGTGACGGCTTCGGTAATGGCGGCCGGAACGGCGGTGGCCCAGCGGCCCGTCGAGTACGTTCAGGCCGGAACGCTGACCTGCGACATATCCGGAGGCATCGGCTTCATCATCGGCTCGCAGAAGGGCCTCAACTGCTCGTTCGTGTCGGCCGTTCCGGGTCCGCCCGAATTCTATGCGGGCGTGCTCAGCAAGCTCGGGATCGATATCGGCGCCACCGCGGGCGGTGTCATGGTGTGGGCGGTCTATGCGCCGACCTCGCGGGCCGCGGGCTCGCTCGCCGGCAGTTATGGCGGCGCTTCCGCGGAAGCAACCATCGGGGCGGGGCTCGGAGCAAATGTCCTGGTCGGCGGTTCGAATCGCACCATCCAGTTGCAACCTCTCTCGGTGCAAGGCCAGACCGGGCTCAACGTCGCCGCCGGCGTGACCGGCATCGAATTGCGATGGGTGCGGTGATCCTCACGGTCGCCCGCAGTCCTTCGTAGCCTTCGCCACATGCCCGATCCACGTCACCTGTCTTCGCCACATGCCGTCCACACATCTTTGCCACATGCTTTGAGCCCATGAAGCCAAACCATACGGGAGTTCTGTCATGAAGCTTCGTTCGATTGTTCCTGCGTTGACCGCCGCCGCGATGATGACCGCATTGCTGCCCGGCAGCGCCAAGGCCTGGGTCCAGGCCGGCCACCTGGATTGCCGCAGCGCCGGGGGCGCCACCTTCGTCGTCGGCGCGGTGCTCCAGTTCCGGTGCATGTTCTTCCCCGCCTATGGCGGCCGGCCGCATCGCTATTATGCGACCATCCAGCGGATCGGCGTCGACCTCGGCTTCAACTCCGGCGTGGGGCTCGGCTGGTCGGTGTTCGCGCCCACCACCTATGTCGGCCGCGGCGACCTCGCGGGCAACTATGGCGGCGTGCAAGCCAATGCGAGCTTCGGGATCGGCGCCGGCGCCAATGCGCTGGTTGGCGGCTCCTACAACACTTTCGCGCTGCAACCGTTCAGCGGGCAGGCGCAGTCCGGCTTGAACGTCTCCGCCGGCGTTGCCGGGTTGACACTGATCCCGGCGCGCTGAACACGACCTGCGACATCTGCGCAAAGCCCCGGCACCGCCGGGGCTTTCGTGCTTTTGATCGCGGACCGTCTGCATCGCGCAATCGACCACGGCGCGAACCGGTGTTTCTTCGCGGCGCCGGTTCTGCGGCGCAGTGCGGCGCAGCCGCGTCGCCGGCCCGTCAAAATGCGCTCTTGCCAATGCCCCCATTCGCCTGAAACGATAGCGACACGGACCCGCGCGAAGGGCCGATCTCGAAAATCGAGGGAGGCAATGATGGGAGACAAGGAAGGCGTACCATCAGGGCTCACGGTGCATTGCGCTGGTCGGGCCGTTCCAGAGCGGCAAGACGACGTTGCTCGAGGCGATCCTCGCCCGCACCGGCGCGGTGCAGCGGCAGGGCACCGTTGACAGCCGGGACCACCGTCGGCGACGCCAGCAAGGAGGCCCGCGACCACAAGATGAGCGTCGAGCTCGCCGTCGCCTCCACCTCCTTCATGGGCGACAGCTATACCTTCATCGATTGTCCGGGCTCCGTCGAATTCGTTCACGACATGCGCGCGGTGCTGCCGGCGGTCGACGCCGCGGTGGTCGTGTGCGAGGCGGACGAGCGCAAGGTGCCCCAGCTCCAGCTCATTCTGCGCGAGCTCGAAGACCTGAAAATCCCGCGCTTCCTGTTCCTCAACAAGATCGACAAGGCGGACAAGCAGGTCCGCGAGAGCCTCAAGCTGCTGCAGCCGGCGTCGCGCGTTCCGCTGCTGCTGCGCCAGATCCCGATCTGGAAGAGCGACATCGTCAGCGGCTTCGTCGATCTCGCGCTCGAGCGGGCCTTCGTCTACAAGGAGCACACCGCGTCCGAAGTGATCGAAGCTCGAGGGCGACGATCTCGATCGCGAGCAAGGATGCCCGCTTCTCCATGCTGGAGACGCTCGCCGATCACGACGACGAGCTGATGGAGCAACTGCTGGCGGATATCCCGCCGCCGCGCGACCGCGTGTTCGACGATCTCGCCAAGGAACTGCGCGACGGCCTGGTGTGTCCGGTCCTGATGGGCGTCGCGACCCGCACCAACGGCGTGCTGCGCCTGATGAAGGCGTTGCGGCACGAGGCGCCGGGGATCGCCGCGACCGCCAAGCGGCTCGGCATCAAGGCGCAGCGGCGACGCGGTCGGCCTAGGTGCTCAAGACCTTCCACACCGCCCATGGCGGCAAGCTCTCGGTGGCGCGGGTGCTGGCCGGGCAGATCGGCGACGGCATCACCTTGAATTCGCCCGCCGAGGAGGCCGGGCCGGGTGTCCGGCGTGTCCAAGATGATGGGACAGATGACGGAGAAGCGCGGCCCCGCGGTGGCCGGAGAAACCGTCGCGCTCGGCAAGCTCGACCACGCCAAGACCGGCGACACGCTGTCCTCGGGCAAGCAGGCGCATGCCGCGGTCGCGACGGTGACGCCCTATCCCGGCGTGCTCGCCATCGCGATCTCCGCCAAGGAGCGCAAGGACGACGTCAAGCTCGGCCTCGCCCTCAACAAGCTGGTCGAGGAAGACCCCTCGCTCACCGTGATCCACAATCCCGAGACCCACGAGGTGGTCGTGTGGGGCCAGGGCGAGATGCATCTGCGGGTCGCGACCGAGCGGCTCGCCGACCGTTTCGGCGTCGCCATCGAACGGCAGCCGGCCGACCGTCGGCTATCGCGAGACCATCAAGAAGCCGATCGTGCAGCGCGGTCGCCACAAGAAGCAGTCGGGCGGCCACGGCCAGTTCGGCGACGTCGTGCTCGACATCAAGCCGCTGCCGCGCAGCTCCGGCTTCGTGTTCGAGGAGAAGATCACCGGCGGCGTGGTGCCGCGCAACTACATCCCGTCGGTCGAGGAGGGCGTGATCGACGCGCTCAAGCACGGCCCGCTGGGATTCCCCGTGGTCGACGTTGCGGTGGCGCTGATCGACGGCTCCTATCACACGCGTCGATTCCTCCGACATGGCGTTCCGCATCGCCGGCCGCATCGGCATCACCGAGGCGCTGCCGCAATGCCAGCCGGTGCTGCTGGAGCCGATCCACACGGTCGAGATCGTCTGCCCGTCCGACGCCGCCACCAAGATCAACGCCATCCTGTCGGGACGCCGCGGCCAGATCCTCGGCTTCGACACCCGCGAGGGCTGGGACGGCTGGGACGTGGTGCGCGCGCATGATGCCGGAATCGGAGATCGGCGACCTCATCATCGAGGTGCGATCGGCGACCGCCGGGCGTCGGCAGCTTCACCTACAAGTTCGACCACATGGCGGAATTCACCGGAAAGCCGGCCGACCAGATCGTGGCCGCAAGGCGCGCCGCCGCCTGATGCGGCGACGCCTCGGAGCGCGGCGCGTTCCGCGCGCGGTCCATTTCCGGAGCGCGCTTGCCGAAGCGCGCTCTTGCGGTCGGCGGGCGCGCGTGAGCATGAGGCACGGATGACACGAAGGAGCGCCACATGCTGAACACCGCCGCACCGCGTGCCGACCACCGCTTGCGCAACGCGCCCAAGCAGGACCTCCGCGTCTGGCTGGAGCAGATGGAGGCGGCCGGCGAACTCGTGACCGTCACCGGCGCCGGGCGCGACGAGGAGATCGGCGGCATCGTCGACATCTATCAGCGCACCATGGGCGCCCCCGCGGTGATGTTCGACGACATTCCCGGGTTTCCGCGCGGCCGCCGCGTGGTCGCCAATATCCTCACCTCGGTGCGGCGGATCAACCTCACGCTGGGCCTGCCGGCGGATACCAGCGAGATGGACCTGGTGCGCTACTGGCGCGCCTACATGAAGAACCCCGAGACCATCCCGCCGGTGACGGTGGCGAGCGGACCGCTGATGGAGAATACCGCCACCGGCGGCGACATCGACATCCTCCGAGATTCCGACGCCGAAATGGCATGAGCACGACGGCGGCCGCTACATCGGCACCGGCTGCATGGTGATCATGCAGCACCCCGACACCGGCTGGATCAACTACGGCGCCTACCGCATCCAGGCCCAGGACAAGGCTGTCGCCTCGGTCATGACCTCGAAGGGCAAGCACGGCAACCTGATCATGCGGCGCTGGCACGAACTCGGAAAGCCGTGCCCGATCGCGGTGGTGTGCGGCATGCATCCGGCGTTGTTCATGGTGGCGGGCATCGAGATCCCCTACGGCAAGAACGAGTACGACGCCGCCGGAAGGCTGCTCGGCGAACCCGTCGAGGTCATCATCGGGCCCAAGACCGGCCTGCCGATCCCGGCCCATGCGGAGATCGCGTTCGAGGGCTTCGTGCATCCCGACGACCTCGTCGACGAAGGTCCGCTCGGCGAGTGGACCGGCTATTACGCCGGCGGCAAGAAGCGCGAGCCGGCCATCCGCATCGAGACCTTCTGGCACCGCAACGACCCCGTGCTGCTCGGCGCGGTGCCGGGCATGCCGCCCAACGACGACACCTTCTATCGCGGCACCTACCGCTGCGGCGCGGTGTGGAACCAGCTCGAAGCCGCGGGAATCCCCGAGGTGAAGGGCGTGTGGTCCCACGAGGCCGGCGGCAGCCGCCTGTGGCTCACCGTCGCCATCAAGCAGATGTATGGCGGCCATTCCAAGCAGGCCGGCCTGATCGCCTCGCAATGCCATGCCGGCGCCTATGCCAACCGCTGGGTGGTCGTGGTCGACGACGATATCGACCCCGCCGACATGAACCAGGTGATCTGGGCGATGTGCACGCGGTTCGATCCGCGCGAGGACATCGAAACCCTGCGGGGATGCTGGAGCACCTCGCTCGATCCGATGGCCTACGGCCCAGACGACCCCCGCAACGCCCGCGTCGTCATCGACGCCTGCAAGCCGTGGGCGCGGCGCGACAGCTTCCCCATCGAGGCGCGCTCCAGCAAGGAGCTCGACGCCCGCATCCGCGCCAAGTTCGCGGCGTTCCTGCCGAAGCGCATGGCGATGAGCGGTGGAGATGGCCGACTCGGCGATCCGAGACATTCGACATCACGCTCAACATCAACGACCGCGACTATCCGATCCGGGTCGAGCCGCGCCGCACGCTGGTCGATGCCATCCGCGACGATTGCGGCCAGACCGGCACCCATATCGGCTGCGAGCACGGCATCTGCGGCGCCTGCACCATCATCCTCGACGACGACGCCGTGCGCGCCTGCCTGATGTTCGCGGTCCAGGCCGACGGCCGCAAAATCCGCACCGTCGAGGGGCTCGCCGACGGCGACACGCTGCATCCGATCCAGCAGGCCTTCATCGACCATCACGGCCTGCAATGCGGATTCTGCACGCCGGGCTTCCTGATGCTGGCGGTCAACATGCTGGAGCGCCAGCCCGACATCGGCGACGACGAGCTGCTCGACGTGCTCGCCTCTAATCTGTGCCGCTGCACCGGCTACCAGAACATCATCAAGGCGGTGCGCGCCGCCGCCGCGCAGATGCGCAAGGCGGTGACGTGACGGGTGACGAGAGCGTTTATCCCGTCCCGCCCAGGTCGGACCAGCGCCGGGTGCTCGGGCATGCGGTGCCACGCATCGAGGATCGGCCGCTCGTGACCGGGCGCGGCCTGTTTGCGGGCGATGTCGCCTTCACCCATCAGCTCCATATGCGCGTGGTGCGCGCCGCCGTCGCCCATGGGCGGATCGTGCGCATCGACACGGCGGCGGCGCTGCGCCTGCCGGGCGTAGCGGCGGCGTGGACCAGCGCCGACATCGCCGGACGTTCCGCGCGATCGATTTCCGCGATGCCGCGCGCGCGGCCGAAGAGATCAAGCCGTATCCGCCAGCCGGTGCTGGCGCGCGGCCGGGTGCGCTATGTCGGCGATCCCGTGGCAGCCGTATTCGCCGACGATCCCTATGTCGCCGAGGATGCCGCCGATCTCGTCGAGATCGAGATCGAGCACTTGCCGGCGTTGCTATCCGCAAGCGATCCGCCCGGCGAATTCGATGACGGCCGCAGCACCGCGCCGCTCACCGTGCGCCACAGCCACGGCGACATCGATGCGGCGTTCGCGCGCCGCCCATGCGGTGATCGAGCTCGATCTGCCGATCGGCCGCCATTCCGGGGTACCGCTGGAGACGCGCGGTGCCATCGGTCTCTACGACGCCGGCCATGACGTGCTGGAGCTGCATGGCGCCGCCAAGGTGCCACACCGCAATCAAGGACACTTTGGTGCGCATGCTCGGCCTCACGCCGCGCAGATCCACCTGCATGAAGGCCACACCGGCGGCGGCTTCGGCATGCGCGGCGAACTCTATCCGGAAGACATTCTCGTGCTGGTCGCGGCGAAGCGCTTCGGCCGGCCGGTGAAATGGATCGAGGACCGCCGCGAGCACCTGATCGCGACCAACCATTCGCGCCAACAGCGCCATCGCATCCGCGCGGCGGTCGACCGGGACGGGCGCCTCCTCGGCATCGACGACGAATTCTTCCACGACCAGGGCGCCTATGTGCGCACCCACGGCGCCAGCGTGGTGGGCCGGACCATGTGCATGCTCACCGGCGCCTACCAGGTCGGCGGCCTATCGCGCGCGTCGGCGCATTTCCGCCTCACCAACAAGACGCCGGCCGCGACCTATCGCGCGCCCGGCCGCTACGAAAGCAGCTTCGTGCGCGAGCGCGTCGATGGATGCGATCGCTGCACAAGCTCGGCATCGATCGCGTCGAGCTGCGCCGCGCGAACCTGATCCCGGCGGCCGAGATGCCGTACACGATCGCCGTTCAACGAGCAAGGCGCCGAGGAGCTCGCCGCTCGATTCCGGCGATTACGCCGGGCTTCTTCGACAAGGCGCTGACGCATTTCCGCTGGACCGAGGCTCGAGGCCGGCGCGCAAGGCGCGGCGCGCCGCCGGGCGAATTGGTCGGCGCCGGCGTCGCGTTCTTCCTCGAGGAGGCCGGCCGCGGCCCGACGCGACGGCGCCCAGATCGCCATCGATACCAGCGGCGCGGTCGAGATCGTCACCGGCGGCGCCTCGGTCGGCCAGGGCTTCGAGACCGTGATGGCGCAGATCTGCGCCGAGGCGCTCGGCGTCGATTACCGCGGCATCCGCGTCGTGCACGGCCAGACCGACCGCATCGCCCACGGCATCGGCGCGCACGCCGCGCGCGCCACCGTGCTGACCGGCAGCGCGGTCCATGCGACCGCCGTCAAGCTGCGCGGCCTCGCCCTCGGCTATGCGGCAGAGCTATTGCAGACGCCGGCTGCAGAGCTCGACATCGTCGACGGCGTGGTGCGAAAGCGCGGGAAGTCCGGCGATCACTTGCCGGGTGCTCCTTTGCCCGGCGCTCCGTTGCCCGCGGCCCTTCGATCGCGCTCGGCGATCTCGCGCGCCGCGTCGGCCCGGCCTCGGACCTGCTGCGCGGGGCGCAATCCCGGGCTCACGGCGCAGGCCTGGTTTACCACCGACCACACCGTGTTTCCGTTCGGCGCACATTTCGCGGTGGTGCGGGTCGATGCCGGCACCGGCCGCGTGACCGTCGAGCGCCTGATGGTCGCCTATGACGTCGGCCGCGCCGTCAATCCGATGATGCTCGAAGGCCAGCTCGTCGGCGGCGCCGTACAGGGCATCGGCGGCGCGCTCTACGAAGAGTTCACCTATGGCGAAAACGGCGATCCGCTCGCCGTCACCTTCGCCGATTACCTCATGCCGACGCTGTCGGACGTCCCGCCCATCGAGACGCTGATCACCGAGGACGCACCGAGCCCGCGCAACCCGCTCGGCCTCAAGGGCGGCGGCGAAGCCGGCATCAACGCCGTCGGCGCGCGTCATCGCCAGCGCGATCGACGACGCCATCGGCATCCCCGGCGCGGTGACGCAGCTCCCGGTGACGCCGCAGCGGATGAGAGAGATTTTGCGCAAGCGCGGGAGGTGACGCGTTCAATTCAGTGCGGTCATTCCGGGGCGCGCGTTTTCGCGCGAAATCCTGAATCCAGCGGCGAGGTCGTCTGGATTCCGGGTTCGCGCAAGTGCGCGCCCCGGAATGACTGTCATCAACTCAGATTGCGCACCGGAAACGAGGATGCCCGCTCCTCAAATCCTATGCTCATCCCCGCGCTTCCTACCCTGGAATACCGGCAGGAACAATTCGTCGAGCGACATGCGCCGCGGGGTGAGGCCCTGCTCGTGGGAGAAGCCGGCGAGCATTTCCAGCGTCTTGCGATTGCGCTCGGTGAGGCCGTATTCCCAGGGGTCGGGGCCGAGGAGCGCGACCTGCTCCTCCAGCGCTTCCTGGTACCAGGCGAGCGGCACGATGCGCGGGTTCTTCATGCGCTCCATGGCGATCTCCTTCGACTTGTTGAAGGCGTGGTACATGTTGATGGGCACCCACGGATGGCGCTCCACGATTTCGCGCTTGATCCCCATCACATGCATGATCGGGAAGATGCCGGTCTTCTTGTAGAACGCCATCTCCTCCTGCTTGTAGTTGGGCCACAGCCGGCCGACGCGGGGATCGCCGGCGGCGAACGGCTTGATGATGCTGGAATGGATGACGGCGTCGAGTTCGCCCTCGGCAAGCATGGACTCGACCGACTTGTCGTTCGGCAGCCGCGTGAGCTTGAGGCCCGGCGGCGGGGTGAAGTCGACGTCCTCGTCGAGCTCCGCGACCCATTCGACCGACGTGTGCGGCACCCCGTATTCCTTTTCGAGCAACCCGCGCATCCAGTGGATCGCCGTCACCAGGAACGACTTGATGCCGATGCGCCGCCCGATCAGGTCGGTGGGCTTGGCGATGCCCTTGCCGGTGTTGACGAAGACGAAGCCGTGGCGAAAGCGGCGATGCAGGAACACCGGCAGCGCCCGCACCGGCAAGTCGTGGCCGCGGGCCACGATGTAGGACGACGCCGAGGTCTCCGCCATGTCGAAGTCGCGGTTGCGCAGGAACCGCCAGTGACGGGTCGTGGAGTCCATGTCGGTGAGCACGGTGAGGTCGATGCCGTCGGGCGTCACCGTCCCCTCCTTGAGCGCGCGGGTGATTTCGTAATCGCCGCAGGCGAGCGTGATGGGAATATTTATTGCCACGGTTTCCTCTTCCTCCGATGAAATTTCGGCGCGGCGCTCTTCTCCCTCGCCCCGCTTGCGCCGTCGCGTCGACGCGCGACAACGGAAGCAAAGCAGCAGTCGTCAACTGCCTAGTACACCGTTTCCGAAGTTCGAATCATATCGATGCCATCGGACTTGTAGGGTGGGCAAAGCGAAGCGTGCCCACCGTCGTCGTATCCGCGTGGGCACGGCGCGAAGAGCGCGCCTTTGCCCACCCTACTGATTGGTTTCATGGAATTGATCCGCTAGTTCGCGGCGCGCCAGTATCTCCCTGACGCGCGACGGCGTGATCGGCAGCGCCGTGATGGCGCCGGGCATTCCGATCGCGGCGTCGACCGCGGAGGCGATCGCCGCGCCGACACCGGTGATGCCGCTCTCGCCGGCGCCCTTGATCCCGAGCGGATTGAGATCGGTCGGGAAATCCTCGGTGAGGATGATCTCGACGCGCGGGGTCTCGTGCGCCGTCGGCATGAGATAATCGGCAAGCGTCACCGCGAGCGGATCGCCGCGCTCGCTGTAGCGGAACTCCTCCATCAGCGCGCCGCCGAGCCCTTGGGCAAATCCGCCGACGATCTGGCCCTTGACCAGCATCGGGTTGATGGCGCGGCCGATGTCGTAGCCGATGACGTAGCGCTCGACGGCGACACCGCCGGTGTCGCCGTCGACCTTCACCACGGCGACGTGGCTGCCATAGGGATAGACCTGCCGCTCGACGTTGAACCAGCCCTCGGCGGCAAGGCCGGGCGCGCGGCCGGCGAGGGTCTTGGAGGTCGGCAGCAGCGCGGTGGCGATGGCGCCGAGCGGCATCGACGCGCCGTGGCCGTCCTTTCGCCCGACGATGCCGCTGACGATGTCGAGATCGTCAGGCGCGGCCTGCATCAGCTGTGCCGCCATGTCGAGCGCCTTGTCCCGCAGCTTCAGCGCCGCGACCTGCGTAGCCGAGGCGGTCATCACGGTCGCGCGCGACGCATGGGCGCCGATGCCGAATTCGATGCGGTCGGTCTGGCCGTGGGTCACGCGCACGCGGGCGATATCGACGCCGATCATCTCGGCCGCGACCTGCGCCATCACGGTCTCGAAACCCTGGCCGATCGATGCGCCTCCAGTGATGACCTCGACTGCGCCGGAGGTGTCGACCGCGATCCGCACGCCGTCGGACGGCCCGAGCCCGCTCTTCTCCACGAACATGGCGATGCCGGCGCCGACCAGTTCGCCAGCGGCGCGGCGGCGCCGGAGATCGGCCTGCAGCGTGTCCCAGGACACCGCGGCGAGCACCGTTTCGAGCAGCCCCATATAGTCGCCGGTGTCGAAGTGAATTTCCTCGCCGAGCGCTTCGAGCGGGCGCGGATACGGCATCTCCGCCGCGGTGATCGCGTTGCGGCGGCGCACTTCGATGGGGTCGACGCCGAGCTTTACCGCAATCGCGTCGATCAGGCGCTCGCGGATGAACGTGGTCTCGTAGCGGCCCGGCGCCCGGTAGGTCGCCGCCGGCGTCTTGTTGGTGAGGCGGAAGTGCCCGAGCGAGCGATAGGCCGGCACCCGGTAAGGCCCCGGCAGGACGCCGCAGATCATCATCGGGACGCGGATGGCGTGGGTGCGCACATAAGCGCCCTGGTCGTGCCAGAACTCGTCGTCGAGGGCGAGGATGCGGCCCTCGCCGTCGAGCGCGGCGCGGATCTTGTGGCGCTGCTGGCGCGAATGGTTGGCGCAGACGAGATGCTCGCGGCGGTCCTCGATCCATTTCACCGGGCGCGCGAGCCGCATCGCCGCGACGCAGACCAGCACGTCTTCCGGATAGATCTCGCCGCGAATGCCGAAGCCGCCGCCGACATCGGATTCGTGGACATGGATCGACGACGGGCTGCGCCCGAGCATATGGGCGAGGAGGTCGCGGTTGCGATGCGGCACCTTGGCGGCGCCGTGCAATTCGAGGATGTCGCGCGAGGCGTCGTAGCGGCCGATGGCGCCGCGCGTCTCCAGCGGAACGCCGCTGTGGCGGCCGACGGAAAGATCGAGCTCGACCACGGTCTCGGCGCGCGCGAACACGGCATCGACGTCGCCATAGCCCTGGCGGACGATGGTCGGCTCGGTGCTGCGGCCGGGCGAGAACTCGCCGGGCTCCGCATCGGCGGCGAGCAGCACCGGCAGTTCGGCGATGTCGATGACGACGAGGTCTGCGGCATCTTCCGCGACGTAGGGATCGGCGGCGAACACCGCGGCGACCGGCTCGCCCACATAGCGCACGCGGTCGGTCGCGAGCACCGGCTGGCGGTACGGCTCCAAGCGCTCGATGCGGCCTTCGCGGAAATCGATCGGCGGCACGTCGGCGATGTCTGCGGCGGTCCATACCGCGACGACCCCCGGCAGCGCCCGCGCCGGCGCGGTGTCGATGGCGACGATCCTGCCATGGGCGACCTGCGCGCGGGCGAGCCGCATGTGAAGCTGGTGCGGAAACGAGATGTCGCCGGCGAAGCGGCCGCGCCCCCTCACCAGCGGCGGATCCTCGAGCCGCGGCACCGGCTGGCCGATGTATTTGTCGGCCGCGATCTTCGCGGGATCGACGCGGTCGGCGGCGAATTTCATGGGCGCCCATGAACCGCTGGCCGGTACACCCCGTAGGGTGGGCAAAGCGAAGCGTGCCCACGTCCAGCCACCCGGGACCCCGCGTGGGCACGGCGCGAAGAGCGCGCCTTTGCCCGCCCTACGAAGCCGAGCCCATCCGGTCGAGATTGCCGGGACAAGCCCGGCAATGACACGGAGTATTTGGTCGGCGGCGGCGGCACGCGTCATGACGGCGGCGCTGCGGCCTGTTCCAGCGCGCGGCGGGTCACGGTGGCGACGAGTTCGCGGCGATAGATCGCGTCGGTCTGCGCATCGGTCAGGGGATCGATGGCCGCGGCGGCGGCCTCGGCGGCGGCGGTGAACGCGGCTGCGCCCGGCGGCCGCCCGGCGAGCAGCGCTTCCGCCTCGGCGATCCGGCGCGGATGGGCTTCGGCGCCGCCGACGCCGACGCGCGGCGCGACGATCACGCCGTTGTCCAATCTCGAAGGCGACGAGCGCCATGCCCATGGCGAAATCGCCGGCGCGGCGGTTGAACTCGTAGAAGCCCCAGCGGGTCGCGGTCGGACAGCAGCGGCAGCCGCACTTCGGCGAGCAACTCCTCGGGCTTCGAGCGCGGTCGTCATGATGCCCTGGAAATAATCCGCGGCGGCGATGACGCGGGTGCCGCGCGTCGAGCGCGCCACCATCTCGGCGTCGAGCGTCGCCGCGACGAGGCACCATTCGGACGCGGGATCGGCGTGGGCGACGCTGCCGCAGAAGGTGCCGCGGGTGCGGATCGGATAATGGGCGATGTGGCGCATCACCGCCGACAGCAAATCGCCCAGCGGTCCCGCCACCACCGGACGGTGGAATGCCTGGTGGCGCACGCCGGCGCCGATCGCGAGCCTTCCGTTTTCGCTCGCGAGACGATCGAGGCCGGCGATGCCGTTGATGTCGACGAGATGATGCGGCCGCGCCAGGCGGAACGCCATGGTCGGCACCAGGCTCTGGCCGCCGGCCAGCACCCGCCCGTCGTCCGGGCGCATATTGCGCCAGCATCGCCACCGCTTCCTCGATCGTCTTCGGTGCGTGATATCGGAACGCGGCGGGCTTCATCAGCGCGGGTCACCCTGTCCGCCGAACGCGGCATTCCCCGTGCCCGGCACCGCGCGTCCCATTTTTGAGACTGCGCGTTTTTTTTGGATTGATACATGATATCTGTTGTAAGTAAAGCAACGCGCGCCCCCGCAGCGCTGCGCGCGAGCAGTGGTTCGATGAAACAGTTCTGCCGATGAAACCGCCTCCCTTCAGCTATCACGATCCGAAGACCGTCTCCGAGGTGGTCGGCCTGTTGTCCACGCTGGAGAACGCCAAGCTTCTGGCCGGCGGCCAGTCGCTGATGCCGATGCTCAACTTCCGCTTCGTGCAGCCCGACCACATCATCGACCTCAACCGGGTCGAGGGCCTGGCCTATATCCGCGACACCGCCGACGGCATGGAGGTCGGCGCGATGACGCGCCAGCGCGACCTCGAATTCTCCGACCTCGTCGCCCGGAAGTTTCCGCTGATGCACGAGGCGATCCAGAACATCGGCCATCGCCAGACCCGCAACCGCGGCACCATCGGCGGCTCGCTCTGCCATCTCGATCCGTCGGCGGAGCTGGTGTCCTGCGCCATGACGCTCGATGCGACCGTGGTGATCGCCGGACCGAAGGGGCAGCGCGAGATCAAGTTCGCGGAATTTCCCGGTGGCCTATCTCACCTCCGCGGTGGAGCTCGACGAGGTCCTCACCGCCATCCGATTTACCGCGTGGCCGGCCAAGCACGGCTTTGCCTTCTCGAATTCTCCCGCCGCCATGGCGATTTCGCGATCGTCTCGGCCGCCGTGCTGCTGACCGTCGACGGCGCCGGCAAGATCACCCGCGCGGCGGTGACGCTCGGCGGCATGGGCACCGCGCCGGTGCGCGCGAGCGAATTGGAGCGGCGCTCATCGGCAAGGCGCCGGACACCGCGTTCCTGCGCGAGGCCTGCGAGAGCTGCCGCGGCTTCGAGGCGCTGGACGACGTGCACGCGCCGGCGTCCTACCGCCAGCATCTCGCCACCGTGATGTCGCGGCGCGCTTTGGAAAAAGCGTATGCCCGCGCCACCGGCAAAGCATAGGGTCGTCGAAATGGGTGAGACGCGCAAGATCGCGTTGACGGTCAACGGCAAGCGTTACGAGGAAGAGGTCGAGGTGCGCGTCACCCTCGCCGACTTCATCCGCCACCAGCTCGGCCTCACCGGCACCCATCTCGGCTGCGAGCATGGCGTGTGCGGCGCCTGCACGATCCTGATGGACGGGCTCTCCGCGCGCTCCTGCCTGATGCTCGCGGTGCAGGCCGACGGCCATGAATTCCTCACCGTCGAGGGCATCGCGCCCAGTCCCGACAAGCTGCATCCGCTGCAGCAGGCTTTCCACGAGAACCACGGCCTGCAATGCGGCTTCTGCACGCCGGGCATGCTGACCACGTTGATCGAATTCCTGCGCGACAATCCCGACCCGACCGAGCAGGAGGTCCGCATCGCGATCTCCGGCAACCTGTGCCGCTGCACCGGCTATCAGAACATCGTCATTTCGGCGCTGGATGCCGCCAAGCGCCTGCAGGCCGAAGCGAGGCAGAAGGCTTGAGCGGATACACGTTCGGAAAAAATGTTGCGCGGCCGGGTCGCGCCAGTGCCAGCAAGCTTGTGCGCGTGGCGCTTGCGGCGCTGATGCTCGCGGCGGCCGTGCAGGCCGCGGCCGCCGAGGACACCGTCAAAGTCGCGCTCGGCCAGGGCGGCGATTGGGAGACTGCGGCCTCGGAGCTCGGACAGAATGCCGGCGTGTTCCGCAAGCGCGGGCTCGCGCTCGAGCTGCTCTCCACCAATGGCGACGCCGAGATCTTGCAGGCGGTGCTCTCCGGCAGCGTCGACATCGGCATCGGGCTCGACACCGCGCCGGTCATGGCGGCCTATGTAAAGGGAGCGCCGCTGCGCGTCATCGGCAACGCCGGCTCGGGCTCCGGCGCATACTGGTATGTGGCGGCGGATTTGCCGATCAAGGCCATGGCCGATGCCGGCGGCAGGACCATCGCCTACTCCACCACGGGATCGTCGAGCCATCTCATCGTGCTCTCCCTCATCAGGACCAACGGCCTGTTTGCCAGGGCGATCGCCACCGGCGGCCCGGAGGCGGCCTTCGCCCAGGTGATGTCGGGCCGGATCGATGTCGGCTGGTCGTCGCCGCCATTCGGGCTCGATGCCGTCAGCGACGGCAGGATCAGGATCGTCGCCCGTGGCAATGACCTGCCCGAATTCCGCGACCGGACCGTCCGGCTGATCGTCGCCAATGCCGGCTTTCTCGAGCGCCACAAGGACATCGCCGCCCGCTACGTCCAGGGCTACCGCGACGCGCTGGAGTGGATGTATTCCGATCCCGCCGCGCTCGACGCCTATGCCGAATTCGCCAAGATTTCGCCCGCCAATGCGCGCGAGATGCGCGACGTGTACTATCCCCGCGACCATCTGATGGTCGACTTCATCGCCGGCCTCGATGCCGCAATGGCCGATGGCGTCGCCTTCGGATACATCGCCCAGCCGCTCACCAAGCAGCAGCTCGGCGCACTGTTCCAGGTTCCCGCGCCGATCAAATGAGGGCGTGCGCCGCATTTCATGGCCATCCGCTTCGACGATATCGGCAACCGCCTCAAGGCGTTCCGCTTGGGCTCCGGGCTCTCAGCCGACGAGATCGCGGGCCGGCTCGATATTTCGCGCACCGCGCTCTACCGCTTCGAGAAGGGCGAACTGGCCAAGATCGAAACGCTGGAGAAGCTCGCCGAGCTGCTCGGCGTCTCGGTGCCGACATTGCTCGGCGTCGGCGTCGAGTATATCGGCTCGGCGGTCGCCTATTTCGAGCGCATGCGCCAGATCGAGGAGACCTCCGAGCACATCATCGTGCTGGCCGGGCCGATCTCCTATCTCCTGGCGTCGGACGGATTCGACCGCTCGCTCGACGAAATCCTGCGCGAAAGCATTCCCGACGCCGCGGAGGGCCGCAAACGGGCGCTGGCCCATGTCGACGAGGTGATGGCGGTGCTGCGCCAGCGCAAGGAGACCTACCGGCGCCGCCAGCCCGGCATCGTCAACCTGATCTCGGCGGCGGAGATGCAGCACTTCCTGCGCAACGGCCTGGTCGGGCGGCTCGACCTGCCCGACAAGGTGCGGCGCGAGCGCCGGGCGCTGGCCCGTGCCGAGGCCGCGCACTTCGTCGCACTGATGGAGGACGAGCCGATCGGCGTCCAGATCGGCATCGTGCCCGACACGCTGCCCCATGCCAGCTTCCAGATTTTCCGCCAGCCGGATCGCCAGGTGCTGGCGCTGTCGCCGTTCCGGCTCGGCGAGGAGCCCAATATCCGGGTCGGCGTCGCCATGATCACCTCCGCGCCGGAGGCTTTGGCGCTCCACGAGAAAATGGCGAAGGACCTGTGGCGCCGCGCTCTCAAGGGCGCCGCCGCGGTCGGCCTGATGCACGAGATGATGGCGTAGGCCGCCGAGTGCCGTCATTCCGGGGCGCGGGCAGAGCCCGCGAACCCGGAATCCAGACTGCGGCGCGCGTGGCGAAGGACGTTCTGGATTTCGGGTTCGCCGCCTACGCGCGCCCCGGAATGACCGGGTGCCCTTCCGCCACCCTGGCTGCCGGTGTAGCCTGTACCCAACGAATAAAATTCCGCAGGCAAATAAAAATCCCCCGGGGAGGACACCATGGCACCACGCGATCGCTCGATCCGCAATGCGCTGATCCGCAATGCGCTGGTCCTGCAATGCGCTGGTCCGCAATGCGCTCTTGGCCGGCAGCCTGCTGGCGGCGTGGCCGGCGCTCGCGGCCGACGTGACGCCGGAGCGGCTCCTCAATCCCGACAAGGAGCCGCAGAACTGGCTGATGAACCACCGCACCTATGACGGCCAGCGGTTCTCGCCCCTCGACCAGATCAACAGGGACAACGTCAAAGGCCTCAAGCTCGCCTACGCGGTTCCGCTCGGCGGGGTGGGCGGCAACGAATGGAACGAGGCGACGCCGCTGGTGGAAAACGGCTTCCTCTACACCACGGATTCCTGGGGCGTGCTCTACAAGATCGACGGCACCGCGGGCAATCGCGGCCGCATCGTCTGGCGCATGGACCCCAAGCAGGAGAAGCAGGCCACCAATCGCGGGGCCGCGTTCTGGGGCAATTTCGTCATCTCGCCCGCCAACTGGCCGGCGCGCATCGTCGCCACCGACAAGGAGACCGGCAAGGTCGTGTGGGAGACCAACATGATGTTCGGCCAGCCGGAGCTGCGCATCACCGCGGCCCCGCTCGCCATCAAGGACAAGATCGTCGTCGGCGCGTCCGGCGGCGACAGCGGGGTGCGCGACTGGATCGCGGCCCTCGATGCCGCGACCGGCAAGGTGCTGTGGCGCAAGTTCACCATTCCGGCACCGGGCGAACCCGGCAGCGAGACCTGGAAGGGCGCGAACAATGCCTGGCAGACCGGCGGCGGCGCCGTGTGGGTGACCGGCACCTACGATACCGACACCGACCAGACCATCTGGGGCACCGGCAACCCGGTGCCGATGTTCGACCCGACCTACCGTCCCGGCGACAATCTCTACACCAACAGCGCGATCTCCTGGGACCCCGAGACCGGCAAGATGAATTGGTATTTCCAGTACACGCCCGGCGACATGTGGGACTTCGACGAGGTCGGCACCCACATCCTGATCGACGGCGTGGTCGCGGGCCAGCCGCGCAAGCTGATCACCCATTCGGCGCGCAACGGCTTCCTCTATACGATGGACCGCCACAACGGCCAGATCATCGGCGCCAAGCCCTATATGGACAACGTCAACTGGACCAAGGGCATCGATCAGAAGACCGGCAAGCCGCTCGATTACGATCCCGGCAAGGACATCCAGACCTATGCGGGCGTCGGCAACTTGACCCCGGGGGCGCCGCTCAAGAAGGTCTGCCCGTCGATCGCCGGCGGCAACAATTACTGGCCGTCGTCCTACAGCCCGAACACCAAGCTGCTCTACATTCCTGCGATGACCGCCTGCGTGGCGGTGGCGATCGATCGCGACAAGCACAACGCGCAACGGGGCTGGAACGGCGGCCTCTTCACCACCGACGAGCGGTTCGAAAGCAACCTGACCGCCGTCGACCCCGTCACGTTCGAGATCAAGAAGAATACGCATCTGCGCTACCCGAACTATTCCGGCACGCTCGCGACCGGCGGCGGGCTGGTGTTCCTCGGCCTCCTCGACGGCACGCTCGCGGCCTTCGACGACACCACGCTCGAGCAGTTGTGGAAGGTCAATGTGGGCACCGGCTTTTCGGCGCCGCCGATGACCTTCGAGGTCGACGGCAAGCAATATGTCGCGATCACCTCGGGGCCGAGCGCGGTGTCCAAGGCCAAGCTGATGAACACGCCGGAGCTCAAGGAGATGCGCAACGCGACCGTGCTCTACGTGTTCGCGCTTTAGTCTGAAAATCCGCGGCGGGCCGCTGATCCGCCGTTTCACCCAAATGAAAGCAAGCGGGAGAACATCATGGCAATACGTAATCATTCGGTCCGCACGGCGCTCCTCGCCGGCAGCGTGCTGGCGGCATGGCCCGTGCTCGCGGCCGACGTGACGCCGGAACGGCTCCTCAATCCCGACAAGGAGCCGCAGAACTGGCTGATGAACCACCGCACCTATGACGGCCAGCGGTTCTCGCCGCTCGCATATCATCAACAAGGACAACGTCAAAGGCCTCAAGCTCGCCTATGCGGTCGCGCTCGGCGGCGGCGCCGGCAACGAATTCACCAATGCGACGCCGCTCGCCGAGGACGGCTTCCTCTACATCACCGATTCCTGGGGCGTGCTGTACAAGATCGATGGCACCTCCGGCGATGCCGGCCGCATCGTGTGGCGCATGGATCCCGAAGCAGCAGCGCCAGCAGCGCAACCGCGGCGCCGCGCTGTGGGGCAATCTCGTCATCACCGGCGCCGGCCTGGCGCCGCGGATCATCGCCACCGACAAGGACACCGGCAAGGTGGTGTGGGACACCACCTTCACCGACACCCCCGACGTGACGTTCACGGCGGCGCCGCTCGCCATCAAGGACAAGATCATCATCGGCGCCGCCAATGGCGACCAGGGCGTGCGCGACTGGATCGGGGCGGTCGATGCCAAGACCGGCAAGCGGCTGTGGCGCCAGTTCACCATCCCGGCGCCGGGCGAGCCCGGCAGCGAGACCTGGAAGGGCAACAACAATGCCTGGCAGACCGGCGGCGGCGCGGTGTGGGTGACCGGGACCTACGATCCCGCCACCAACCAGACCCTCTGGGGCACCGGCAATCCGGTGCCGATGTTCGATCCGACCTACCGCCCCGGCGACAACCTCTACACCAACAGCGCGATCTCCTACGATCCCGACACCGGCAAGATGAACTGGTACTTCCAGTTCACTCCGGGAGACATGTGGGATTACGACGAGGTCGGAACCCACATCCTGATCGACGGCGTGGTCGCGGGGCAGCCGCGCAAGCTGTTCACCCATTCCGCGCGCAACGGCTTCCTCTACACGATGGACCGGTACAACGGCCAGACCGTGCTGGCGAAGCCGTACATCGAGGTCAACTGGACCAAGGGCATCGACCAGAAGACCGGCAAGCCGCTCGACTACGACCCCGGCAAGGACATCCAGACCTATGCCGGCGTCGGCAACTTGAACCCGGGCGAGCCGCTCAAGAAGGTCTGCCCGTCCCAGGCGGGCGGCAACAATTACTGGCCGTCCTCCTACAGCCCGAAGACCAAGCTTCTCTACATTCCCACGCTCTCGAACTGCGTCACCGTCACCGTCGACCGCGAGAAGCACACCAAGGAAAGAGGCTGGAACGGCGGACTGAGCCAGACCGCCGAGCGCGTGGGAGAGCAACCTGACCGCCGCCGATCCCCTGACCGGCGAGGTCAAGAAGACCGTGCACCTGCGTTATCCCAACTACAGCGGCACGCTGGCGACCGGCGGCGGCCTCGTCTTCATCGCGCTGCTCGACGGCACCGTCGCGGCCTACGACGACACCACCCTCGACGAGCTTTGGAAGATCAATGTCGGCTCCGGCTTCTCGGCGCCGCCGATGACCTTCGCGGTCAACGGCAAGCAATATGTGGCGATCGTCTCAGGCCCGAGCCCGGTCTCGCGGGCCCGGCTCGCCAACACGCCGGAGCTCAAGGAGCAGCGCAACGCGCTGGTGCTCTACGTATTCGGGCTGTGAGGTCTTCCCCTCGCCCCGCAATCGAAATCGGCTGTTGCCGATTTCGATCCTTCTTTATGGGGCCTATTCACACGCTAGACTCGCGGTATAGGCCCCCTCGACCCGGCGCGCCAGAGCCACGCCGACCTCTCCCCGCGAGTGGGGAGCCCGGTAAGGGCTGCGGCGAATTTGAACACTCTGCGCAACGACGAGCGCAAATGACGACAACGAGTAAATCGGAAATGGAGAGGAAAGCCATGCAAAAGCGACACGCATTCGTTGCGCAGCCCGCTGCTCGGCGGCTGCGCCATCTTTGCCGCATTCGGAACCAGCGCCTTCGCCGCCGACGTGACGCCGGAACGGCTGCTCAATCCCGACAAGGAGCCGCAGAACTGGCTGATGAACCACCGCACCTATGACGGCCAGCGGTTCTCGCCCCTCGACAAGATCAACAAGGGCAACGTCAAGGGCCTCAAGATCGCCTATGCGGTTCCGCTCGCCGGCACCAAGGGCAACGAATTCATCGAGGCGACGCCGCTCGCCGAGGACGGCTTCCTCTACATCACCAATTCCTGGGGCGTGCTCTACAAGATCGACGGCACGTCCGGGGATGTCGGCCGGATGGTCTGGCGCATGAATCCCAAGCAGGAGGTGGTCAGGGCAAATCGCGGCGCCGCGCTCTGGGGCAATCTCGTCATCTCGCCCGCAAGCTCACCGGCGCGCATCATCGCGACCGACAAGACCTCCGGCAAGGTGGTGTGGGAGACCAACGTGTCGGATTCGGAACGCGTCACCATCACCGGCGCGCCGCTGCCGATCAAGGACAAGATCATCATCGGGGCGTCCGGCGGCGACGGCGGCGCGCGCGACTGGATGGCGGCGCTCGACGGCGCGACCGGCAAGCTGCTGTGGCGCAAATACACGATTCCGGCGCCCGGCGAGCCCGGCAGCGAGACCTGGAAGGACAAGAACAATGCCTGGCAGACCGGCGGCGGCGCCGTGTGGGTGACCGGCACCTACGATCCGGACACCAACCAGACCCTGTGGGGCATCGGCAACCCGGTGCCGATGATGGATGCCCGCGCGCGGCCCGGCGACAATCTCTTCACCAACAGCGTCGTCTCGTGGGACCCCGACAACGGCAAGATGAACTGGTATTTCCAGTACACCCCCGGCGACATGTGGGATTTCGACGAGGTCGGCACCCACATCATGTTCGAGCGCGTCGTCAATGGGCAGCCGCGCAAGCTCGTCACCCATTCGGCGCGCAACGGCTTCGTCTACACCATGGAGCGCGCCAACGGCGCCATGGTCGGCGCCAAGCCCTACGTGGACGTCAACTGGACCAAGGGCATCGACCAGAAGACCGGCAAGCCGCTCGACTACGATCCCAACAAGGACGTGCAGACCTATTCCGGGCTCTCCGATCCGACCGCGGCCAATCCGATCAAGAAGGTCTGTCCCAATCGCACCGGCGGCAACAACTACTTCCCGTCCTCCTACAGTCCCAAGACCCAGATGCTCTACATTCCCGCCATGACGGCCTGCGAATTGGTGACCAACGACAAGACCATCGCGGCCAAGCGGGAAGAGGGCTGGTTCGTGCGGACCGGCGGCGGCTACAAGATCGACGGCCGCTACGAAAGCACCCTGACGGCGGTCGACCCGGTGACCCTCGAGATCAAGAAGAACGTGCGCCTGGCCTACCCGAACTACTCCGGCGCCCTGGCGACCGCCGGCGGGCTCGTGTTCGTCGCGCTGCTGGACGGCACTGTCGCGGCGTTCGACGACACCACGCTCGAGCCGCTGTGGAAGATCAATGTCGGCGCCGGATTCGGGGCACCGCCAATGACCTTCGAGGTCAACGGCAAGCAGTATCTGGCGATCGCATCGGGGGCGAGCCCGACATCGCGGACCAAGCTCCTGGCTACGCCTGAGCTCAAGGAACAGAGCAACGCGACCGTGCTCTACGTGTTCGGGCTGTGAGGTAAAGCAAGTAGGGTGGGCAAAGCGGAGCGTGCCCACGCCGGGCGGCACATGTGGGCACGGCGCGAAAGGGCGCGCCTTTGCCCACCCTACACGGTCCGATGAAAACAAAGGGAAGACACCATGACACAACTCGATCGTTCGATCCGCGCCGCGCTGCTCGCTGGCAGCATGCTGGGGGCATGGCCCGTGCTGGCGGCCGACGTGACGCCGGAACGGCTGCTCAATCCCGACAAGGAGCCGCAGAACTGGCTGATGAACCACCGCAGCTATGACGGCCAGCGGTTCTCGCCGCTCGCCAGGATCAACACGGGCAACGTCAAAAGCCTCAAGCTCGCCTATGCGGTCGCGCTCGGCGGCGGCGCCGGCAACGAATCCAACGAGGCGACGGCACTCGCCGAGGACGGCTTCCTCTACATCACCGATTCCTGGGGCGTGCTCTACAAGATCGACGGCACCTCCGGCGACGCCGGTCACGTCGTCTGGCGCATGGAGCCCAAGCAGGAGCGGCAGGCGGTCAACCGCGGCGCCGCCTTCTGGGGCAATCTCGTCGTCTCGGCCGCCAACTCGCCGGCGCGCATGATCGCCACCGACAAGACCACCGGCAAGGTCGTGTGGGAGACCAATATCGCCTTCGACGTGCCGCAGGTGCAGATCACCGGTGCGCCGCTCGCGATCAAGGACAAGATCATCGTCGGCGCAGCCGGCGGCGATCGCGGCATCCGCGACTGGATCGCCGGTCTCGACGCGGCGACCGGCAAAGTGCTGTGGCGCAAATTCACCGTCCCGGCGCCGGGCGAGCCCGGCAGCGAAACCTGGAAGGGCGGCACCAATGCGTGGCAGACCGGCGGCGGGGCCATGTGGGTCACCGGCACCTACGACCCCGATACCAACCAGACGCTGTGGGGCGTGGGCAATCCGGTGCCCCAGTTGGATGCCAGGGTCCGGCCGGGCGACAACCTGTTCACCAACAGCGTCGTCTCGTGGGACCCCGACAACGGCAAGATGAACTGGTACTTCCAGTATACGCCCGGCGACATGTGGGACTACGACGAGGTCGGCACCCACATCATGTTCGAACGCGTGATCGACGGGCAGCCGCGCAAGCTCGTCACCCATTCGGCACGCAACGGCTTCGTCTATACGATGGACCGCCACAATGGCGAGATGGTCGGCGCCAAGGCCTATACGGATGTCAACTGGACCAAGGGCATCGACCAGAAGACCGGCAAGCCGCTCGACTACGATCCCAACAAGGATGTCCAGACCTATTCGGGCCTCGCCAATCCGACCGCGGACGCCCCGGTCAAGAAGGTCTGCCCGAACCGCAACGGCGGCAATAATTACTACCCGTCGTCCTACAGCCAAAAGACCGGGTTGCTCTACATTCCCGCCATGACGGCATGCGAATTCGTGTCCATCGACAGAAACAAGCCGAGCACGGAAAAGGGCTGGATCCCGCGCTCGGGCGGCTCCTTCAAGGTAGAGGACCGCTATGAAAGCAATCTGACCGCACTCGATCCCGTGACCTTCGAGATCAAGAAGAGCGTGCATCTGCGCTACCCCAATTACTCCGGCACGCTCACGACCGCCGGCGGGCTTGTTTTCATCGCCCTCATGGACGGCACCGTTGCGGCCTTCGATGACGTGACGCTGGACGAATTATGGAAGGTCAATGTCGGCTCCGGCATCGCCGCGCCGCCGATGAGCTTCGAGGTCAACGGGAAGCAATATGTGGCGATCGCGACCGGGCCGAGCGGACCCGCCAGGGAGAAAATCCGCAACTCGCCGGAACTCAAGGACCAGCGCAACGCGACCGTGCTTTACGTGTTCGGATTGTAGGCAGGCCGCCTGCGACGCTTTGGTGCCGGTCCGTCCGCGTCTGCGGGGGCTGCTTTCGTGGCTGTGGCGGGCTAAGGTCGGCGCGGCGTAAACGCGCAGGCGCGTAGTGCGTAGGATGGGTAGAGCGCAGCGAAACCCATCATGGGCGTCGCCATGCCGAAAAGCCGATGATGGGTTTCGCAAGAGCTCTACCCATCCTACGAGTCGGTTTCCTGGAATCGATCTACCCGTTGGTGTGAAGGACAACGCCATGCCGAAATATCTCACGCTGATTGCGGCCGCAGGCGCGCTCCTCGCGGCGCTGCCGGCGAGCGCCCAGCAGCCGGATTATCCGAGCCGGCCGATCAAGATCATCGTCTGCCTGCCGCCCGGCGGCGGCGTCGATACGGTCACCCGCATCATCTCCGAGAGGCTGCAGCACCGGCTCGGACAGACCATCGTGATCGAGAACAAGGGCGGCCAGTCCGGCAATATCGGCGCCGAGGCGGTCTTCACCGCGGAACCCGACGGCTACACCCTGCTCGCCTCGCAGCCGGCGCCGATCACGACCAACCCGCTGCTCTACAAGAGCATGTCGTTCGATCCGACCCGGTTCACGCCGGTCGCGGTCCTGACCGCGATACCGAACACGCTCACGGTGCGAGCGAACTTTCCGGCCAAGAACGTGCAGGAGTTCATCGCCTACGCCAAGGCCAATCCCGGCAAGGTGACCTATGCATCGCAAGGCAACGGCACCACGTCGCACCTGACCGGCGTGATGTTCGAGCAGGCGACCGGCACCAAGCTCCTTCACGTGCCTTATCGGGGCACCGCGCCCGCGATCAACGATTTGATGGGCGGGCACGTCGACGTGCTCTTCAACGAGATCGCGACGTCGACGGAAATGCATCGATCCGGCAGGGCCAGAATACTCGCGGTGACGACGCCGCAGCGCGTTCCGGAATTGCCGGATATTCCGACCATGCAGGAAGCCGGGCTTGCGGGCTTCGTGTCGGATACCTGGAACGCGATCTCGGCGCCGCCCAAGACCCCGGCGCCGATCGTCGCCAAGCTCAATGCCGCCATCAACGAAGTGCTGGCGGCACCCGAGATGCGGGCCCAGTTGAAGACGCTGCACCTGCAACCGATCGGCGGCACGCCGGCGCAGATGGCCGAGATCGTCAAAACGGACACGCGGCGCTGGGGCGACGTGATCCGCGCCGCCAACGTGTCGATCGACTAGCGGATCGATTCCGTGAAACCAATCAGTAGGGTGGGCAAAGGCGCGCTCTTCGCGCCGTGCCCACGCGGATAGGACGATGGTGGGCACGCTTCGCTTTGCCCACCCTACAGTCCGATGGGATCAACCGATCCGCTTGCCCATGCGAACGATAGGAACGCGAACGCCTGACCTCGTGTCGACTTCGATGCGTTCGATGGGCGGTATCCGCAGGCGCGGTAGAGCGGCTCCCCGGCCATGGTCGCCGCAAGTTCCACCCGCGCAAAACCCTCGGCGGCGGCCGCCTGTTCGCACCGGCTCAATACCAGGCGCCCGAGGCCGCGGCGCGCGAATGACGGGTTCGTATACATCGCGCGCACGCGCGCCGCATCGTGTCGGGGATCGAGCAATGCTGCATCGCGTTTTGCGGTGTGATCGCCGCCGAACAGGGTCGCGCGGCGGCTCCATCCGCCGCAAGCCGCGATGACATCGGCATATTCGACCACGAAGTAGGTGCCGTCATCGATGAGTTGCGTGTCCAGCCCCATGACGTCGAATGAGGCTTCCACGGCTTGCGGCGAAAGGAAATCGCGCAGCAACTCACGGATCGCCGCCGCCATGAGGACATTCAGCGCCGGAATGTCGGTACGCCGCGCCAGGCGATGAGTGAAGGTGAGGTTCATCGACGACTTGACCGCGCAGTGCCGGACCGGAGACGACCATGGTGCGTTTCGACTTTAGCATCGATGCGTCGCCGACGGACTCCTCTACGACACTCCCCGACGACACTCCTCGACGCAACTCTTGAACGCCAAGTCGAGGCAACATAGCCTCCGCAAAATCGGCGATGCTTGCCGACGAGGAGGGATAGAATGCGAAACGGCCATTTGATCGTCGCGATTTTTTGCGCCGCCGGGCTTGGCGCCTCGACCGCCGCGCAGGCTCAGGGCCAGGCGGCGCCGGTAGCTTCGGCCGGTGCCGTCGACGATCAGCGCCTCCTCGCCGCCGCCACAGCGGACGGCGACTGGATCACCTTCGGCCGCGATTATTCGAACCAGCGCTATGCGCCCCTCCAGGCGATCGACCGCAGCAATGTGGCGCGGCTGGCGCCCGCCTGGGCCTACCCGCTCGGAACCGTCGGATCGGCGCAGACCCATCCGCTGGTGGTCGGCGGCATCATGTATGTCGGCATGGCCGGCAATGACGTGGCGGCCATCGATGCCGCGACCGGCCGCGAGATCTGGCGATATCGCCATGCGGCGAGGGTGGCCTTGCCGCGCGTCCCGAGCAACCGGGGCGTCGCGGTCGCCTATGGCCGCGTGTTCGAGGCGACCGACGACGCCCGGGTGATCGCGCTCGACCAGGCGACCGGCAAGGTGGTGTGGGACAAGATCGTCCAACCCTTCGATCCCTCCGCGCTGGTCCCGAGCGGGCAGAGCAAGCCCGATGTCGACTTCCTGATGCGGGCCGCCCCGCTGGTCTATGACGGCAAGGTGATCGTCGGCGCCACCGGCTTCGAGGCGAACCAGTTCGACGACAATTTCGTCAAGGCGAGCATCGCCGCCGGCGTCGACGTGGGCACGGCCTGGATAAACGCCAATCTCGGCCGCCGCGGTTTCCTCAGCGCGCTCGATGCGCAGTCCGGCGCCGAGGTATGGCGGTGGTACACCACCAAGGAGGACGGCTGGGAGGGCGGCTATGCCGCCACGACGCCCGACGGGATGCCGCTCCACCGCGATATCGCGGCCGAAAAAGCCGCAGCGCTACTCTATAAGAACGCCTGGGCCGCCGGCTCGAACTCGACCTGGATGACGCCTGCCTTCGATCCGGCCGCGGGCCTCGTCTTCGTCGGCACCGGCAATCCGGCGCCCGGCGACGTCGACATCGTGCGCCCCGGCGACAATCTCTATGCCAACGGCGTCGCGGCGCTCGATGCGAGGACCGGCGTGCTGCGCTGGTTTTTCCAGGAGGCGCCGCACGGCCAATATGATGCGACCGGCCAAGCGGTCCTGCTGGATGCGAAAGTCGACGGTCGTAGCGTTCCCGCCGTGCTGGAGTGCGGCAAGGCCGGCTGGTGCTTCGTCATCGATCGCGCCAGCGGCAAATTGCTGTTCCGCACCGACGAGGTCGTGCCGCACCAGAATGCGTACGCGGCAGGGAGTCCGACGGGCATCGTCGTCGCGCCCGGAACCGGCGGTGCCGTCAGCGTCTCGCCGGTGTCATACGATGCCGCTTCCGGCGTCGTCTATGTGGCGAGCAGGCATGCCCCGTCCATTCAGACCCTGGTGAAGGTCCCGAACGTGCCGGGCGGTCCTGCGCTCGCGAAGCTGGTCAGTAAGCCGGTTCCGGCGGGCGAGACCTGGGGCACGCTGACCGCGCTCGACCTGACCAATGGCGGCCGCGTGCTGTGGCAGGTGAAGACGCCGGAGCCGCTCGTCGGCGGCACCCTTGCGACCGCGGGCGGCCTCGTCTTCACGGGCGAGGCGAACGGACGCTTCGGCGCCTATGATGCGGCCACGGGCAAAACACTGTGGACCCACCAGACCGGAGTCAATGTCGGTGCCCCGCCGATGTCCTATGCGGTGAACGGGCGGCAGTTCGTAGCCGTCGCCACCGGCGCAGCCGCCGGGACAGGCGGCCCGCGTCCGGGCGGCGCGATCATGGCGTTCGCGCTGCCGCAACCGTGAGCGCACGATCGAAGCAGATCGCGGACGAAAGCGATCGCGAGACGAGGTGACGGAGGGTTTCGCGACCCTCATCAAGTCCGCGATCGGGCAAACCGGGCCGAGCGGCGGATTTCGACTCGACGCTACGTAGATGCGTCTTTGGACGCTTCCTCGGGCTTCCTGCCGGTTCAGGAGCCGAATTCGCCATGCTCCTCGTCGCGCGCCTTGGGCATGCGGCCGTCGCTGATCCCGATCGACCGGGCGGCCTTTTCATACCAATTGCTCGACTGGAGCTTGCCGGTCCTCCTCGACGGATTTTTCACGATTGCCGATCGCTCGCGCTTTGAAACCGGCGCTGCGGCCGAATTTGTCGCGGCATTTACCGCCGCATTTATCTTGGCCAACTGATCCTCCCATTTGTCGATCCGATCTTGCGCACGCGTTCGATCATCGGCGCAGCGAGACGCTATCCGCGGATCGAACCGGACAGCGCACCCGCCGCAAGGCGTGTCGTCGTTTGCTGCAAGAGTTGACCAACGCGAGCGAAATCAGTCGAACGGCGGATCAGGCCTTGTTCTTCATGCCGTTGACGACCGCACCGACGATCGCGGTGACGATCGCGCCGGTCGCCCCGCCGCCGACCAGTTGTCCCGCCAGGGCGCCGATATCGAGGCCGCCTGCGCCGCCCGAAAGCGCCGGGATGAGCGCGCCCAGGATCGAACCACCGCCGGCGCCTCCGAGCGCGCCGGCGATCGTGTTGCCGAGCGTTCCAAGGTTCAAGTTCTTGAGGGTCGCTCCGATGGCGTTGCCGCCGATCGCACCGCCGACCGCCTGAATGATGAGATTGACCAGGATTTCGGACATGTTGCGCTCCAATAATTCAAACGATACCCAATTCTTATATTTACGCGCTGAATATGCGCCATTGGAGATATTTGGCAAGGGCGGACCGGTCCAATCGAGGTCCAATCCACCGTAAATGAGCCGACAATCGGCTGCCGATTTGCGGGGCGTGGACTTCAGTATCGCACCAGTGGCGGGTCTGCGGGTCCACTGTTTCCGAAGTTCGAACTCATATCGATATCGTTTATCAACCTCGTCCTGAGGAGCGCGCTTTTGCGCGCGTCTCGAAGGACGGTCGCAGGCAAGGCCGTACCACAGCGTCCATCCTTCGAGACGCCATGCTTCGCATGGCTCCTCAGGATGAGGTCCGTGGGATTAAATTCGACGTTGTGCGGTCCGATCGGTTTCATGGAATCGATCCACGAGAATTTCTCCTGCGCCAGTTCGCGGCATCACGCGAAGTATCGCGCGCGGCGCGAAGGCGTAACCGCCGGAAACCAGGCCGCCGACCCCAAAGGCCGTTCAAATCTCGCAGCTCTGTGTGAGCTATTTCACGCTCGATCTTCGCCAATGGGAGGAGCCTGCAAGGTGGAGGGCGACACCATGCAGACCTATGACGACCTGGTGGAACTGGCGCGTATTTGTCTCGAGCAATCGCGCGAGTTCGAAAAACCCGTTCGTCAGCGCCGAACTGAAGCACGTCGCAAAAGGATATCAACTACGCGCCGCCGCAATGAACAACGGAAAGCTTCCCGATATCGGCGAAGAGTAGGCCGGCCCAGTATTTATTGAATTATTGCCGTCATCGCGCGGCCTGACCGGGCGATCCAGTAACCACGGGACCGCGATTTGCGGCACAGCATAGTTTTATCGATGGCACAGGGATTACTGGATGCCCCGCTTTCGCGGGGCATGACAATGAGGCCAGATGAAGCGTCAAAGTCATAACACTATATCGCGCGGCTGAACCCGACATTGTCGCCGATGACGGTTGCCGGTCCGATCGGAAGCGGCTCCGGATCGGCGATGTCGAGCTTCTCGAACTGGATCTTGTCCCTCCACACCTTCCTGAGAAAGTCCTCGAAGACCTGGATCGTGAGTTGCTCGCCGGGGCAGCGGCGATATCCAAAGCCGAACGGCGCAAAGCCGGCATGGTCGCAAACCGGGAGCGGCTTGCCGTCGACGATGCCATAGACGGTCCCAAATCCGCTGTTGTGCAGGATCGCCTTCCGGCCGTCCTTGACCTCGAACGTCGTTCTCTCGAAGGGGCATTTGGCAAAGCCGATCTGCTGGCACTTCGCCTCGTCGACTTGATTGCTCGTGGGCACGAGGTTGTAACGATCGGGGTCGAACCTCTCGGGATTCTTCCACTGCACGGGGTCGAAGCTGGTGGCTGCATGGGGGCTCACCATGTAGCCATGCCTTTCGTAGGGCGGCGTTCTCACCTCCTCGAGGGCCGAGATGCTGCCGCCGTTCGGCGTGATGGTGCGGAACAACTCCATCACCAGGCGCTCCAGCGGGGTGAACGGCGCTCCGCCAGCCTGGTCGAAGTTGCCTTCCATCGTCTTCTTGAACGAGGCCCGGGCTTCGGGGTCGCCCGCGTTGGTGCCCAGTTTCAACATGATGTTGTAGAGCGTGTTGCCCCACTGGCTGAAGGCGACAAAATTATGGAAGCACTCGAAGACGACGTCCTGGTGCTGGAAATTCTGTCCGTCGCCGGCATTCTTGATCCAGTAATAGACGAAGGTCTTCTCCGGATTTGCCGTTTTCCCGTTCGTCAAATCGGCAATTCGTTCATCGATCCACGCCTTCAGGAAGCTCAGGTTCGAGCGCACCACCATGTAGTTGTCGTAGACGATTTTCTGGGTCGGATCGCGATAGGCGAGGACGGTATTGAAGCTCTCCCCGATCTGGCGAACCCGCGCCGGGATGGCGTCGCCTTTGACCCCCAGATGCAGATCCCAGTACAGGTCGAAATAGCCCTCCAGGTATGGGCGCATCAGAGGCTTGCCGGCATTCCCCGCATCCAGCAGCTTGTCGAAAAATCTGCGTGACTTTGTCGCCGTACATCGGGCGATACAGGTCCGGCGTCAACGCCGACATGTAGATCCGTTTGCGGCGATTGTCCGGCCCACGCTTCTCCAAGCCCTGGAGAAAAACGGTAACGCCATTCTCCGGACTGGGCTTCCAGGTCTCGCTGATCAATCCCCAGAGGTCATAAGGCAGGGCATTTTCCTTGGTGAGCTTCACGTCGATCATCGGAAGCGACAGCCGCTCCCCCTGATAGATGCTGACCAGGAAATGCGGGACGATGACGTTATCGACGTAGGCGGGATCGAATTCGCGGAGGAATTGCCTGCGCAGACGGGCGACCTCCGACATCAGGTCCGTGGGCGCCAACGGCTGCCCGGGGACCGGCGGCGATTGAGAACCGGCAGGCTGGGACGACAGGCCAGCCACCGCGGCAGCGCCGCCCGTCAAAAACGTTCGTCTTTCCATGACCGATTCCTCCTTCACGCTAGAACACAACGCTTCTCAGAATGGACATCTCGTCCGGTGGCGGGCCAGTCTGGCATCTGGATCACTTCCGGCAACGATGACAAGATCAGCTTTCCGCCGAGGGCGGTCTTACCAGCTCTGCTCGTCCGAATTGTGAACCTTCAAAGCTGAAATACGGTCGCCGCGTGCGAGGCAAAGGCGGTCCCTCGCCATGCGCGCCTGTCTACTCGCCCACGCAGATCGGCATGACTGCGCCGTCAATTCGGTCCTGGGCTACGACTTGTTCATTGCGTTGAGCCTCGACCTCGCGATGGAGCGGCGCAGCAGCGCAAAAAGGCTGCCGCCGGTCGCCATGCCCAAAAGGTAAAAAATGGCGACCAGAAGCGCGAGCGGCGCCCGCGCGCTGAAGCCCAAGAACGACAACGTGACGATCTCGAAATTCTGTATCGCGAAAACGCACGTCGCAACCACGAACAGCGCGACCACGACTATGTGAAGCCATCGCATGGCAGCCCCTCCTCGGTCCGAAAGAACGAGCTTGTGGCGGCGTCGGGCCTGCTTTCATTTATGACGACGACGCCAAAATGTCTATCCGGACTTTGTGTCGGCTTGATCTCGTCGTCCAGGTCGGTTGCATATGAAACAACGGGCCGAAGAGCGCGGACGCGCTGCAATCGTTGTGTTGGCAAGGCAATTTCATGTATCGCTGTTTCATGTATCGCTGTTATTTCATGATCGAGACCGTGATCTCATGAACTCACCCGCGCTTGCGTCGGCGCCTCGGCTGCGCTTCAGATCTTGGCGGCGCTGCAGATATTGGCGGCGCTGCAGATATTGGCGGCGCTTTAGATGAAGCCGATCATCGATCCGCGTGACGGCGATATCGAGGATGATGCGTCCAGCACCAAGCGGCGGTCGTTGTTCTCCCTGGCCGGCAGCTTGCTGGCGGAAATCAGCCTGCCGAAACTGGCGATCGCGTGGGTGCTTCTCATCGGGCTGCCCGGCATCATGCTCGGCGTGGCGCCGCTCATCGTATCGCTGTGGCTCTCGGCAGCCTCGTCGAAGGTTTCGAGCATTCTGACGGGCATCTCGCCGATCATCGCTCCTTGCGGCGCTCCTCGGCCTCGCCTGGTTCGGCGGGCGTCCGCTGCTTCGCCTGATCGAAAGCAGCTTCTGGTCGCTGAACGCCTTGGGGGTGCAGCCCGCCTACGTCATCTGTCGCGAGGGGCTCCGGCAAATCGCCGAGCGGCTGCTTCCGCAAAGCGTGAGCGCAGCCGGGCGGGCGTCGGTGCGGGCGATCAGCGCCGCGGCGTCGGGCCTGGCGATCAGCGCGGTCTCGTTCTGGGTCGCCGCGCTCGCCTGGCCTGCTTCGCGCTGGGTCGCCAGTCTCGCGCGACTTCGCGTCGCCGCGCCTGCTCGTCACGATCGCGCTGGCGAACGCCGTCGTGATCGTCGCCGGCTATTTCGGCGGGGCGGCGTTCGTCTGGGGCATGGCCGACGCGACGATGGCGCAGCCGCGCGACCTGCGTGCCTTCGATGCGCCTCCGAAAGGCGGCCGGTCATGGCGCGTGGCGCATCTGTCCGACATCCACACCGTGGGCGAGCGATACGGATTCCGGGTCGAGAGCGGAAGGTCCGGCGCGCGCGGCAACGAGCGGCTGCGGCTGGCCCTGGCGCGATTGGACGAGATCCACGCAGCGCAACCGCTCGACGCGATCCTGATCTCGGGAGATCTGACCGATGCCGGCGTCTCGGCGGAATGGGCGGAATTTTTCGACGCCCTGGCGCCTTACCCCGCGCTCGCGGGATTGCTGATCGGGCTTCCCGGCAATCACGACGTGAACGTCGTGGACCGCGCCAACCCGGCCCGCCTCGACCTGCCGACGAGTCCGACCAAGCGCCTGCGCCAACTGCGCAGCGTCTCCGCGTTCGCCGCGCTGCAGGGGTCCCGGGCCAGGATTGTCGACAGCGCCGCCGGCCGTCTCGGCGACACGCTGGCACAAGCCCTGGAGCCGCACCGCGCCGCCATCGAAGCCTTCGCGGACAAGGGTTCGATCCGCTTGTCGCTGCGCCTGGCCGATCTGTGGGCGGCGGTGTTTCCGATGGTGCTGCCGCCCGACACCGAGGACGGACTGGGCGTGATCGTGCTGAACTCGAACGCCGACACCCACTTCTCCTTCACCAATGCGCTCGGGATGATGTCGTACGAGCAGGCGAGAGGCATCGACATCGCGGTCGCGCAATTTCCCCGCGCCTGCTGGATCGTCGCGCTCCACCACCACGTCGTCGAGTATCCCAAGCCCGCCAAGGCGCTGTCCATACGGATCGGCACGGCGCTCATCAACGGCTCGCTGGTTCGTGCGGCGTTTGCAGCGGCTGGCCGACAACGCGATCGTCATGCACGGCCACCGGCACATGGACTGGATCGGCGAGTGCGGGGGCTTGCTGATCGTGTCCGCGCCGTCCCCGGTCATGGAAGCGACCGACGAGCGCGATACGTATTTCTACATCCACAACCTGGCGACCGACGCCGACGGCAAGCTCAGGCTCCTCGAGCCCGACCGCGTCGCGCTGCCCGGGCGCCAAGCCGTCGACGATTCATCGACGGCGCGACCCGACCCTGATTGAAGAGCAAAAGTAGGATGGGTAGAGCGCAGCGAAACCCATCGTGGGTAATCGATCGGCGGATGATGGGTTTCGCTTCGCTCCACCCATCCTACCGGTCACGTCACGCCGGCTCGCCGCCGGGGCCTCCCAGCAGATCCGCAACCCACCGGCTGGATGGGTGTTGCTCGCACAGCGTCAGGACCGCGATGACGATCGGCACGCCGATGAACGCGCCGGCGATCCCCCATACGAAGGTCCAGAAGAACACCGCGAACAGCACCAGGAACGGCGAGATGGAAAGTGCGCTGCCGGCGATCCGAGGCTCGAGATAGCTTCCGACCAGGAACTGAATGAGATTGAGACACGCGAACACGATGACGGCGATCTGCCAGGATTCGAATTGTGCGATCGCGATCAAGGTCGGAAATACCGTCGCGACGAACGGGCCTATGAACGGGATGTAATTGAGCGCGAACGCGATCACGCCCCATTCCGCCGCGAGCGGAAGGCCCACCAGGGCGGCGAAGCCCCATACCAGCAGGCCGGTCATGACGCTCATGAGGCTGCGGACCAGCATGTAGCGACGGAACTTCGCCGCGGTCTCTGCGCCTCCTGCCAGCAGGACCCGCCCAAATTCGCCCGACGCGGCGGTGCCGAGCTTGCCGGCGGCGGCGTCGACTTCGAGCAGGCCGAGGATCACGTAGATCAGCACGACCACGGTGAAAGTGAGCATGCTGTTGAGCCGGCTCGTGATCTCCTGGAACAGCCGGATCAGCCAGCCGACATTGAAATGCTCGGCCCACAGGCCCGCCACCACGATGCCGTGACCTTCCAGCCAATCGGCCATTTGCCCGTACAGCATCTGGAACCGGGCGGCGTCGCCGACGATGTAACGGCCGACGCGGCCGAAACCCCAGGCGATCAACGAGCCGAACGCCGTGAGGATCACGACCGTCACCATCATGCTCACAGCGAGCGCGACGAGCTTCGGCAGCCGCGCCTGGAGGCGCTTCTGGACCGGCCAGATGAGGGCGATGATCAAAAGCGCGAATGCCAGCGGCGCGAACACCGTACCGGAGAAATACAGCGCAGTGACGACGATGACGACGGCACAGAGACCGATCGACGCGCGCAGCCCGCGATCGCCCGTCATGTCGACACCGCGGACGGGATCGCTCATGGCGGGGTCGCGGCAAAGCAGCGTCCAAAAGACATGCTCATGTGATAGAGGGTGGTCGCGCCGAAGGCAACGCGGGCGAACGGGCTGACGGAGGCCAAGGCGAACGGCGCGACCGCTATCGAGGCGGTCCGCGACTGTCGGTCGGCGATTTCTTTTTCGAACCCGCAAATCAGGAGAACTGAGCATGAGTGATCTCGTCTTTATCGCCTTCCCGTCCGAACAGAAGGCTGAAGAAGTGCGTGACAAAGTCCTGGCGCTGCAAAAGGAATATCTGATCGAACTCGGTGACGCCGTCGTCGCTGTGAAGGACGGGAATGGCCGGGTGAAGCTCAATCAACTGATAAACACGACCGCCACCGGCGCGATTTCCGGCGCATTCTGGGGTACTTTGATCGGCCTGATATTCCTCAATCCATTGCTGGGCATGGGAATCGGCGCGGCCTCGGGTGCGATCGGCGGGAAATTGACCGACGTCGGCATCAACGACGACTTCATGAAGGATGCGGCCGGCGCGCTGCAACCGGGGACCGCCGGATTGTTTTTGCTGGTCCGAAAGATGACGACGGACAAGGTTCTGGCCGACCTGGAGGGTGTCGGGGGAACCGTGATGCGTACGTCGTTCGACGAAACGAAGGAGGCCGCCCTGCGCGAAGCGCTGGCTGGACATGCGGCGACAGCGACAAGCGCCGCGCCCGCCGCCTGAGCGAACCGCGGCCGATGCATCACCGCATGAACGTCCCGCGGACGCACCGCGGGACGAGGCGGCGCGCGGCAGACATACGGGGAATCAATGTCGACTTCCACGACGCAATCCACGCAAAAAATTGCCGACGACATCCTGGTCGACCTGGCGCTGCAGGGCGGGGGCGCGCATGGTGCCTTTACGTGGGGCGTGCTCGACCGGCTGCTCGAGGAGAAGCGGCTGCGGATCGACGGCATTTCCGGCACGTCCGCCGGAGCCATGAACGCGGCGGCACTCGCCGACGGCTATACGGTGGGCGGTCCGGAGGGCGCACGCAAGGCGCTCGAATCCTTCTGGAGCGGCGTCTCGCGATCGGCGCGCTTCAGTCCGTTCCAGCGCGGCCCGCTCGATGTGCTGCTGGGCCGCTGGTCGCTCGACCACTCGCCCCTGTTCGTCACCATGGACATGATGTCGAGACTGTTCTCGCCTTACGATCTCAACCCGATCGGAGCCAATCCGCTTCACGAGGTCTTGGCCGAGACGATCGATTTTCAGCGGCTGTCGCGCAGCGAGATCAAGCTGTTCGTCACCGCGACCAACGTCCACACCGGCAGGGGAAGGGTGTTCCGCAACGCTGAGATCACGCCCGACGTGCTCCTCGCCTCGGCGTGCCTGCCCACTTTCTTCAAGGCCGTCGAGATCGACGGCGAGCACTATTGGGACGGCGGCTATGCCGGAAACCCCACCATCACGCCGCTCGTGCGCGAATGCAAATCGCGCGATACCATCCTGGTGCAGATCAATCCGGTCGAGCGGCCGGGCTATCCGCGCTCGGCGCGTGACATCCTCAACCGCCTCAACGAGGTCTCCTTCAACGCGGTGCTGCTCAAGGAGCTTCGCATGATCGCCTTGTTGCGGCAGCTCGCGCAGCCGGGCGACTCCGAAGGGGCGCAATGGGCCGGCATGCGGATTCATCGGGTGTCCAGCGAAGCCATGGCCGAACTCGGCTATTCCTCCAAGCTCAACGCGGAATGGGAGTTCCTGACCATGCTGCGGGATGAAGGGCGGCGTTCGGCGGAGGCGTTCCTGACGGCGCATGCCGCCGACCTCGGCCGGCGCTCGTCGCTCGACCTCGACCTCCTGCTGGAGGGCGTCTGATACCATGGGTCTGCTCGGTATCGCACTCGGCCTGTCGTTGCTCCTCACCTTGGCGTTCCGCAGTTGGAGCGTGCTGCTGCTGGCCCCCGCCGCGGCGCTGGTGGCCGCCCTGTTCGCCGGCGAACCGCTGCTCGCCCATTGGACCCAGACCTTCATGGGCGGCACCGCGCGCTTCCTCGCGCAGTTTTTCCCGATTTTCCTGCTGGGCGCGCTGTTCGGCAAGCTGATGGACGACAGCGGCTCGGTCACGGCGATCGCGGATTACATGACGCTGCGGCTCGGGGAGCGGCGCGCCATCCTGGCGGTCGTGCTGGCCGGCGCGCTGGTCACCTATGGCGGCGTCAGCCTGTTCGTCGCATTCTTCGTGCTCGCGCCGATGGCTCAGGCGCTGTTCCGCGCCGCCGCGATCCCGCGCCGCCTGATGCCGGCTGCGATTGCGCTGGGGACGTCCACCTTCACCATGTCGGCCCTGCCGGGAACGCCGGCGATCCAGAACGCCATCCCGATGCCGTTCTTCGGCACGACCCCGTTTGCCGCACCGGGGCTCGGCATCATCGCCTCCGCCGTGATGCTCGGGTTCGGCCTGTGGTGGCTCGGCCGCGCCGAGGCGTCCGCCAGGCGCGCCGGCGAGCCATTCGGCGCGGGGGAACCGGCCGGGATCGAAAAAGTCGCCGACGACCAGATGCTCCGCGAGCGCGCCACCACCGCGCGCGAATTCGATCCGGCCGAGCTCGCGCACGGCGTTCACGGCGCGACCGCACCGCCGGTCGTGCTCGCCTTTCTCCCGCTCCTCGTGGTCGTCTGCGTCAATCTCGTGATGTCCCTCGTGGTGCTGCCGCGCCTCGACGTGTCGTATCTGTCGGAGGAGCAGTGGGGCGCAACGTCGCTCTCCGCGGTGGGCGGCGTATGGGCCGTCGTCACGGCGCTGGCCGCGGCGATCCTGACGGTCGTGGGCATCAACCGCACCCGCCTGCCGGCGTTGCGGGAAACCATGGACGCCGGCGCCAACGCCTCGGTCCTGCCGGCGCTGAGCGTCGCGAGCCTGGTGGGCTTCGGCGCGGTGGTCGCGGCGATGCCGGCCTTCGCCGTGGTGCGCGACTGGGTGCTGGGGATCGGCGGCGGTCCCCTCGTCTCGCTGGCGGCGGCGACCAACGTCCTCGCAGCGCTCACCGGCTCCGCCTCGGGCGGCCTCACCATCGCGCTCGACGCGCTCGGCGACACCTATTTGGCGTTGGCGCGGGAACAGGGAATCGATCCCGCCTTGTTGCACCGTGTCGCCGTGATCGGATCGGGCACGCTCGACAGCCTTCCCCACAACGGCGCCGTCGTGACGCTCCTCGCGGTGTGCGGGACCACCCATCGCGAGAGCTATTTCGACATCGTGATGGTCGGCATCGTCGGCGCCATCATCGCGCTTGCCGTCGTCATCGGCCTGGGCACCGCATTCGGGTCGTTTTGAGTGATCGATTTCGCGAAAGCAGACAGGAGACTCCCATGAAAGCCGGCGACATCATGACCGCACGCGTCGTTTCGATCTCGCCCGATGTCGGCGTGGTGGAGGCGATCGAGCTGATGATGAGCAATCACATCAGCGGCCTGCCGGTGGTCGATGCGTCGGGCACGCTGGTCGGCATGGTGACGGAGGGAGATTTCCTGCGCCGCGCCGAGATCGGCACCGCGCGCAAGCGGCCGCGCTGGCTCGAATTCCTGGTCGGGCCGGCGCGCCTCGCCGAGGAATATGTCGAGTCTCATGCGCGCAAGGTCGCAGAGGTCATGACCCGCGAGCCGATCACCATCACCGAGGACACCCCGCTCGACGAGGTCGTGCAGACCATGGAGCACCGCCGCATCAAGCGCCTGCCGGTGATGCGCGGCACGAAGATCGTCGGCATCGTCAGCCGCGCCAACCTGATGCGGGCGCTCGCCACGCTCGGCCGCGCGGCGCCCGCCGCCAGCCGAGACCGACACGGCGATCCGCCAGCAATTGCTGGCGGAATTCGAACGCCAATCATGGGCGCCGGTGGCGCTGATCGATGTCGCGGTCAAGGACGGCGTGGTCGAGCTGTGGGGGACGATCTTCGAGGGGGCGCAGGGCGAGGCGATCCGGGTCTGCGCCGAGAACATCCCGGGCGTGAAGTCGGTGGTCAGCCACCTGACCTGGATCGAGCCGATGTCCGGCATGGTGATCAGCGATGCCGACCAGGCGGCGCCCACGCCGGCTCAGGCAAAGCCGTAGCGAGATACGAGGAAATCGCGATGATGTGGCCATCCGACGGATTGGCGACGACCGGCTTCATCGACGCCGCGGCTGCCGAGCGGGACAGCCCGCTCGACGCCCGGCACCACAGTTTGTTACAGTGCACTGTCCAAGGAGGAGGAAAAAAACATGCGTCTCAGAACCTGCCTGATCCCGCTCACCGCGATCGCCGCCATCGCGTTTGCCGCCGAAGCATCCGCTGAGGGGATGATTCGCGAGCAGAAGGTCATTTCCAGCGCGGGCGCGCGTGCCATGGCGGACGCCTGCACGGCTTGGGCCGAGCGCAATCACGTGATCCTCGCGATGTCGGTATTGGATTGGGCCGGGAACCTGGTCGAATCCCATGCCATGGAAGGCGCCGCCGCCAACGCCATCGACACCGCTCTGCTGAAGGCGAAATCGGCGCTCCGCTGGCGCCGGGCGACCTCGGAAACGAACAAGCTGGTGCGCAACGGCCAAAATCTCGCGCCCACTTTCATGCGTGATTTTCCGCAACCCGGTGCTTTGCCGATCATAATCGACGGCGAGGTGATCGGCGCGATGGGCGTTTCCAGCGGCGACGGCGAAAAATGCGCCCAAGCCGCAATCGACGCGGTGTTCAAGAAACAAGGGGCCACCGCAACACCATAAGCCGGGCTCTCGCGGAGAAAACCTCGCCTTCGCAATTGGTGCTGCCCGCGGTGCGGCCACCGCCGGGTGGGCGTGCGCGACCATGCCGGAAGGCCGTCCGCACGTCCCGTTCGCCAATCCCCCGTCGCGGAGAAAAAACGCTCTTTGAGGGCTCGGTTGTACCGCAAATGGGGTGTATACTCTGGGCGCCGAAAGGCCAAAGAGTTGATTCCGCCAGAGGAGGAGAACAACGATGCTTAGCCACGGGAGTCGGATCCTAGCAGTAACCACGGCTGTAGGGCTGTTCGCCGGCGTCCAGTCGATCAGAGCGGCCGATTTTGCCGGCAGCGTTCAGGGAGTGGTCAAGAATGCATCCGGGCAAGCGCTTCCCGGAGCCTATGTCAAATTGATCAATCCGGAGCGGCGTCTGACGTTCATGCTCGTCAGCGAGGCGCAAGGCCGTTACACGATGAACAACCTGCCGCCGGGGAATTACACGGTGCAGGGTATCGGCAACGGCTTCCAGAGCAAGCCCATATCGGTGGCGTTGACGGCCGACAAGCCGGCGATGGCCGATGTGTCGCTGACGGATGTGCAAGCCGAGGTGCCGAATGGATGGGTTCGCAGCCCCGGGCGCGTGGCCGGCAACGAACTCGATCACGAATTGGCGCCGCCGAACCTGCCGGAAGGGGCGGGCAAGGCGATCATGGAAACCAAGTGCGTCCAATGTCATTTCCTGCACCGCCCGACGCAGCAAAGATGGACCCGCAACAATTGGGAGCAAAAGATCGCCTGGATGCGGGAACGCATCCATGAAAAGCCGGGTGCCCAGGATCTGACCGACGAGGAAGCGAAGATCGTGGTGGATTACCTGGCGACGAATTATTCGGATAAGGCCCCCAAGGCGGATCCCAATGGCCGCTTGTCCCGGACCTTGCTGCAGGGCGACGCTGCCCGGTACATCGCCGTGGATTATGCGGTAGCGAATCCCGACTCGGCCCTTCACGACATCACGGTGGATCCGCGGGGTATTGCCTGGGTGAACCAACTCAACCTGTATAAGCTGGGAAGGTTCGACCCCAAGACCTATGAATTCACCCAAATTGATCCGCCCCCAGGGCCAAGGAAACTCACCGCTCTCAATCACATGGGTCCGCCGGTGCGAGGCGCCGGGGACTCGATCTGGATGGCCGAGATCGGCCCCAATCGCCGCTGGTTGCAGTTCGACACCAAGAATAACGAATTCACCGAGTATCCGGCACCCCCCGAATTCAAGGGTCAGATGACCGGCAACAGCATGCGAGTTGACCCCAACGGGGAGATGGTGTGGTCGACGGCCGGCACCAGAGTCGTGGGATTGAACATCAAAACCAAGCAGTTCACCGCGTATGACATTCCGACCTGGGTCGAGAAGAAACAGAACCCGGGCGCGTACGGGATCGACGTCGCGACGGATGGGAGGGTTTGGTTTGCCGAGCGGGAAGCGAACAAGATCGGCCGGCTGGACCCTGTCACCGGAAAGGTCGACGAGTTCCCGACCCCCGGCGTCGACATCCCGCGCCGGATGGGAGCGGATTGGGAGGGCAATGTCTGGGTCGGCTTCCATGAGGCCAGCCAGCTCGTGAAGATCGATCAGAAATACGGCACAATGACCCACTACGACCCGCCGACCCCGAAAAATGGCGCGTATCACGCGGTCAGCGATCCAAGGACCAAAGTGATTTGGTTGACCGAACAGACGGCGGACAAGATTGCCCGCTTCGATCCCAAGACGGAAAAGTGGACGGAGTTCTCGCTGCCGATCGCGGAGTTGGATGCGAGACGGATTGAAATCGATCCGACCAACCCGAACCGCATCTGGTGGTCGGGCGACACATCGAGCCATCTCGGCTACATTGAGGTGCTCGACAAGTAGTGGATCGATTCCATCAAACCAATCCGTAGGGTGGGCAAAGGCGCGCTCTTAGCGCCGTGCCCACGCGGATCCGACGATGGTGGGCATGCTTCGCTTCGCTTTGCCCACCCTACAAGTCCGATGGCATCGATGTGATTCGAACCTCGGAAACGCCGTAGTAAGCAGCACATCGGGCAATGGCGGACGGCAAGCGAGCCCTTATCGTCCGCCATGCCTCTTCGGTGCTGCGGATGCCGTTCCGGCATTCCATATTCCCCTCCCTTGCGGCAGACGTCCTGCGGGACGGCTCAAATTCAGCGCATTCGCTGCCGCGAATATCCAGCAGCTTGATGGTTGTTCGCCGACGGCCGGTGCGCTGCCTGACCGGAATCAGCGCTTTGCGGCGCGCCGATGTGTCCGGTGGAGCAGCGGCGAAAACCGGGCTACACTGAGATCAAGCCGCAGCTCGCGACCACGCGATTTTGGGAGGATTCCATGACAGATATCGAAGGCTTCGGCCGCCGCGCCTTTCTCAAGCAGATGGCGACCGTCGCCGGTTCGGCCCGCCTCGCTCCCTCTCTCGCGCCGGCGCTGATCGGCGGGGCCGCGGCCTCCCTCGATGTGGCCGCGGCGCGCGCCCAGGAGCCGGCCGGCCATGCTGCCCACCAGGAAACCAACCACGAGACCGAACGGCTCGCCGCCTACGCCGCCGCGGTGCGGTTCGAGGATTTGCCGCCCGCGGTGGTGCAGCGCGCCAAGGATTGCATGACGGATACGGTGGCGGCGATCATCTACGGCGCGGAATTGCCGTGGAGCAAGATGATCATCGCCTATGCGCAGAAGAACAGCGCGCCGGGCAAGAGTTACATCCTCGGCTCCGGCGGAGCCCCCGTGCATGCCGGTGCCGCGGCGCTCTCCAATGGCGCCATGACCCATGCCTTCGAGCTCGACAGCCTGACCAAGCCGGACTCCGGTTCGCACCCCGGCGCCACGGTGTTCAGCGCCGCGCTTGCGGTGGCCCAGGAGCGCGGGCTCTCCGGCCGCGACCTTCTCACCGGCTTCGTCGCGGGAGCCGAGACCATGATCCGGGTCGGCCACGCGACCAAGCACACCAACGAGGTCCGCGGCTTCCATGCCCCCGGCACCACCGGCCCGTTCGGGGCGGCCGCGGCGACCGGCGCGGCTGTTGAATTTCGATGCCGGGAAGATGACCAATGCGCTCGGCATCGCCGGCTCCTGCCCTCGCGGCCTGCTGGAGTTCGCCCATGCCGGCAACGGCGCCATGGTCAAGCGCCTGCACATGGGGCGCGCGGCCGAAGGCGGAGTTCTCGCCGCGAGCCTCGCCGCCGAGGGCTTCACCGGCCCGACCACCGTGCTCGAAGGCGAGGCCGGCTTCCTGCGCGTGTTCTGCAACGAATGGGATCTGGCGGAGCTGACCCACGGGCTCGGCACCAACTATTTCACGCTCGACATCATGCTCAAGCGCTTCGCCTGCCACATCACCGCGCACAATCCGGTCGAGGCGATGCTCGACCTGCGCAACGAGCACAATTTCACCGCCGCCGATGTCGTCGCCGATCGACATCGCCGGCAACGAGCGGATGGCCACGATCAACAACATCCCGGCGCCCGGCCGACATGATGCTGGCGCAATACAGCATCCCGTTCAGCGTCGCGCTGGCGCTCTATCGCGATCCCGTCGATCCGCGCTCGTTCGACGAAGCTGTGGTGCACGACCGCGCCATCCTCGACTTCGTCGCGGGTCAAGATGCCGATCGTCCCCGGCCAGGATCGCCGCGACCTCGCCGCCACCGTGACCGTGACGCTCAAGGACGGGCGCGAGTTCTCGCGCCCGGTGACGAGCTTCAAAGGCACGCCGGAGCGCCCGCTCGGCAGCCGACCTGCAGGAAAAATTCCTGCTGCTCACCAAGCGCCTCGGCCGCGACAAGGCGGAGCCCCTGTTCGACCGCCTGCAGCACATCGAAAACGAAAAGTCGCTCGACTGGCTCAATGTATGAGCCGTTGGAACGTGCCCCCTACGATCCAACCTGGTTTCCAAACACCCTACGGGAGAAACGCATGACGAAATCACGCATCCAGCGCCGCGCGGTAAAGCCCGCAGCCGGCATCGCGGGCGCGAGCCGCTCGCCCTATTGGGCGGTTGGGCGCGCAGGCGAAGGTGACCAAGATCGTGGTCGAAAACAAGGTGTCGCCGGCCTTCGACGGCGCGAGTTTCGGCACCGCCGGCCAGTATGAGACGCTGACCGGGCGCGCGTTCGGCGAGCTCGATCCGAACGATCCGAAGAATGCGGTGATCCAGGACATCAAGCTCGCCCCGCGCAATGCCAAGGGAATGGTCGAGTACACCGCGACGTTCCAGTTGGTGAAGCCGGTCGACATGACGAAGTCGAGCCACCTGATGTGGCACGACGTGCCTAACCGCGGCGGCCGTCTAACCATCGTGCCGGCCGAACGGGCGACCGGCGACATCGGCCTTTCCAGCGGCTGGCAGGGCGACAGCGCCGGCAC
>CAVVCE010000013.1:0-76603 GCA_963746235.1 uncultured Alphaproteobacteria bacterium | reverse complement strand
TGCGGAGGGTGCAAGAAATGGGTCCATAAGAAATGCGGTGGGGTGAAATTAGGGAAGCTGAAGAAAGACTCGAGCTATAGATGTGCCAAGTGTGTAGGGGGATGTTGCGCAGAAGGGGGTGTGGATGAACAGGAGGTGGTGCTTGAGGATGGCAGCAATCTGGAGTGCGTCAATAGGTTTTGTTACCTGGGTGACATGCTGGGAGCAGCAGGGGGCTGTGGAGAGGCGTGCTGTAATTGGTGAGTGCGAGGACGAAATTCGGATTGATCACAAGGGCACGCCGATAGCTGCCCTCCGCTTCATTCAGATCGCCCGCCTCGGATTGGGCGCGGCCGAGATTGACGAGGGCGTCGACCGAGCGTGGCCTCCCTCCAACGCCCGTTTGAACAGCGCTATCGCAGCCCCGAAGCTGCCGCGCTGGCACTGCACGATACCGAGCATCTGCAGCGCGTCGAACTGTCGCCGATCGACGACGAGTACCTCGTTGTACAGCCGCTCGGCCTGCGCAAGATTTCCGGCGCCATGCATCTGCATGGCGCGCTGCAAGAGCTCGGCCAGCTTCATGGCGCCTCCTCTCCAGGGCGTTGGTTCGGTTGACTCGTTTGAGACGACTTGGGTCAAGGACCCGCAACAGTGCTTATATCTGAGCCCTGAACCACACGGACATGGCTCGTTCCGCCTCATCTGATTTCCAGCGACGGCCTGAGCGAGCCGCTCATCCGAGAACCCCGAGACCATAGCCGTGAGTAAATTCAAAATGAGGACGCGATTTGGATATTTCAGACCAACACCGAAAGACACCGAAGTCGTCCCAACGAACCTGAGTATCATGAAACAACACGACGGCGCGATTGGATAACCTACCTTTCCATCTTTCAAAATCGTGCTTCACGTCTTCATACCGATGACGCCCATCGATGTGAAGAAGATCGATCGATCCGTCTGGAACTTTATCAACGGCGCCGTCGAACGTCGTCCGAAGGAGGCTCGAAAAACCAGAATAGGCCGCGTTGATGCTGCTCACCACATGGAATACGGATTCGTCGTAAAATCCCGCAAGCTCGTCACCTGTCCACAAATCCATTGTCCACGAATCCACCGCAATGCAAGATGTAGACAGTTTCAGAGATTCAACTCGTTGGCAGAAACAAAAATACGAATATCCATAATGAGCGCCGAGTTCCACGATGCTCCTGGGCTTGAGAGTTTCACCAGCCAGAATGCGAAAGGTGCATGACCCGTCCAGCCAGTTCTCGGCGGCACATATTTCGGCTTCATGAACGATGAACGCGAAACACAATTGCGCAGGCCCGGAGAATTCATGGGGAGTCACCGGATTCGATATTGACCGACGTGACCGTGCACAGCGTCACATCCGGCAACTGCAGTCTTCTGGTCATCTCGAGATACCCGGAGAACGCCCGATTACCGGCAGGGCGAACGAAAGCAAGAAATTGAATTGCAAGCTGGGCCTAGCGGCGGAACCGCCGCCGAAATCCTATGGTCGCACATTTCGGCAGGAAGCGCCGCCTTGCGGGGAGCAGAGTTAGTCGGCGATCAGCTTGCACGCTCCAGCGCCGGCGGCCGGGAGCCGGCCTTCCTGCAGATCCACTCACCCATAAGGACAGGAAGCACCATCGCCACGAGAAACAGTGCCGGCAGCACCGGGACCGCGAAGCGGACCGGGTTGTTCAGGGGCACCGTCGCGATCGCGAGAAAAATCAGCAGCAGGCTCGCCGTGCGTAAGACGAGGCCGCGGGCCTCCGGGACGAGCTTCGCGGTGCGCGGCGCCCACACGAGGAGCGAACCAAGGGCGGCGAGCACGACCACCGGCCAGTGCAGCAGGCGCATCACATCGTGGGTGAGGGCCAGCACCGAATTGCCGGTGAACGGCGAGTTGCGGACCGGATAGACGAGGACGTCGCCGACGCCGTCGATATTGACGAACTGCCAGAGGTAGATCGGCTTTCGCAGCGCGTACCACGCCGCCATGCCCAAGGGATCGGCGGCAATCCTGCGCAGGATATCGCCGGCCGCGGTCGCGACGCTGGCGGAAACCTTGAGGAAGTCGGGATCGTAGGACTGCGGGAAGGGAAAGGTGCGCGGGTCGCCGTTGAAGACGTAGTCGGGATAGGCGCCGATCACCAGGGTCATGGCAAGCGAGCTCGGGGTGGTCACGAGGCCGTCGGTCAGCATGTTGCGAACGAGCCAGGGCGCCACCGGGGCCGCCGCGCCCGCCGCCACCAAGAGCAGAGTCTTGATCCGGTGCCGGGTGACCGCCAGACCCATCAGCGGGACGAAGCCGATGAAAATCGGCCGGAACAGCGTGAGGAGTCCGAGCACGATCCCGATCGCTACCATTACCGCCGGCCGCGGCGATTCATCCTCGCGCCGCGCAACGACGCACAGCGCCAGCAGCAAGGCGACAAGGAACGCGGCAGGGGTTTCGGTGAGCACATAAATCGTCAAGGCGATGAGATGCGGGGACACCGCAGCGAGCAAAACCACCGAGACGGCCGCCCATGCCGGGAACACCGCCGCCGCGGCCACGCCGATCAACGCCAGGGTGGCGGTCCCCGCAAGGATGTTGACCCATTGGATCTTGCGCACGATCAGGAGATGGTCCGGCCAATCCGCCATGAACGCCGCGATCAGCAAAGGCTGCCCGGGCCAGCGGAAGTTGTCCGGCCGCAGCACGGCGCCTGGATCCTTCAGGCGCGCGTCCGACATCGTATAGACGCCGTTCTTGGTGAGGTTGTAGGCGCTGAGATAGTACTCGGACGCGTCGGCGCGAAGCGGGCCGACGACCTCGGCGTCGGCAACCATGGTCACACGGAGATAGAATCCGAGACCGGCAATCACCAGGATTATCGCGGCGATCCACACCCTGCGCGTGTGCAAGTGTCCGTCCTTCGGTTGCCGCCGCAGCCTCAGCCCTTCGTCCCGACCCAGTTCAGCGGCGCGTGCAAAAGCAAAACCGCGGAACGACTAGCACGCCCGCCTCGACGCCATCAATGTCGCGCGCCGAGCCGCCCGAATCTGCCAGCGATGCGAAACTCCGCCGCGCTGCTTCTGATGAGTGCCCGCAAGCCGTGACGACCACGCCGAACGGGGCCGGAGCCACAATTCACCGCGGGAGTGTTTATGCGAAATTTATTTCGTTGACATCCAACTTTATGCAACCGTAACATATGCCGAGTTTCCCATCTGGCTGCAGGATGGGAAATGGCCCCCGGAGGGAAAGCTTTCATCATCTTCAATTTCCCTCCGGGGGTTTCTCTGTCCCGACGTTCCACTCAAGCTGCGGTTCCCGCCCGCGGTTAGAATTGCGCAATCGCTGCGCTGGAGTGCTTTGTGCGGTTCCGCCGCTCTGTCGTGCGGACACACAGACGGGTGAGGCGGCCCCGCGGAATACGTTTTTGTCATGCATTCGGCGCGCATCTATATGCGCTGCGCTATGCGCATGAACAGCCCGGAAAACCCGCCGTTTAGAGTTTCATTCGAGGTTTTAGGCTGATTTGGCGTGAATATGGCGTGCCCTCGAGGGCGGACCCTTTTCCTCAGTCATGTGTCCGCAGCAAAGCGACGTCAATTCGTAGCGCCTCAGACATGCGCATAATTGCGTGGCCTTGATGAAACTCCTAAGTCGAGGTGTGCGAGCCGTTGCTCGCACATTCAAGGAGTACGAAAATGCAGCGTCTTACTCTGATGACCGCCGCGGCAGCTCTGCTGGCCGGCGCAGTGTTGGCCGGCACTCCGGCCATGGCCGAGTACAATTACGGCCCCCAGAAGAACTCCACGCAATGCTACAAAGCTTCGAAGACATGGGGTGAAATGGGCTTCGGCGCCTGGGGAGACTGCCCCAATGCCGCACCGGCGTCCGCCAAGGTGCATCACCACCCCTCGCGAGGCTGAGCTCCATCTCTTTCGGCGAGCCGGTGTTCCGGTTCGCCACTCGCCCGCCTCCGGCAACCTCGCACAAAGCGGGCGTGTATCGCCGGACATGGTTCCGCAACAAAGTGAAACCCCCGGCATTGCTGCCGGGGGCTGAAAGTCCGACCTGCCTTTTGCGAGGATCAGGGCAGGAAGTTGCGCTGGATGCGGAACACGCCGGTGAAGCTACCCGTGTTGCCGAAGGTGTACTGTCCCGGGGGCAGAGCGCCCGAGGCAGCGGTGGCCTGGATCGTTGCACCGCGGTTGGCGGACTCCAAACCAGTGTAGAGAACTTCAAGACCGATATCGAGATCGGGATGCGGGTTCCAGATGGTCCGCGTGCCGACCGTGTACCAACCGTAGTTCGGGTTGCACTGCCCGGAGATGATGTTCGATCCGCCGAGGGCGAACCCAAGCGACTGGTGCGTATTCGCCGCAAAGCCGGGGGCGCCGGCGCACATCAGGTTCTTGGCGTCCTGACTGTACGTGACCCCCACGATGCCGCCCTGGACCGCAGTGTGCAACCGCGGGGTCCAGAAGTGCTCATAGCCTGCCCAGACCGCCCAAGCGTCAGACTGCGAGATCCCGGTGCCGTTGGCGAACACGCCGTCGAGCGTGGTGCCGTAGGCGATCTTGCCGCCGCCGCCGTAGTTGAACCAGGTGCCCGTCGCCTTGGTCACGTAAGCGCTCGCGCCGTGTCCATAGTTCGCCTGAGCGGCGAAGGTGTCGCCCTTGAGGCCGAGGAAGTCGGTCAAGAGGAAGCCCGCCGAACCCGCGAAGCCGTACACGTCTCCGGGATGCCCCTGCGCGATCGTGTTGTTGAAGTTTGTGTTCGTAGAACCGATGGCGTTGTTGTAGTAGCCGCCGCCATCGTTCTGGAACGCGCCGCTGATCGCCGCGTAGCCCCAGGACTGGTCGATGCGCAGGTTGACGACGGGATCCCAGAAGGTGGAACCCGAATTGTCAAGAGTTTGGCCCCCACCGAGTGTAGCGTTGCCCCAGACGGCCGCGGACATGTCGGCGACTGCGCGTGTGCGGCCACCGTTCATGCCGGGATCTTCGACCGCCAAGCTGATCGAGATGCCGCCGCCGAACTGAGCGGTGTAGGCAAGGCTGAAGATGCCCGGATCAGCGGTGTCGGCAATGGTACGGTTGTTCGACAGCGTGTAGGCGCCGGGAGCGTTGATGTCGTACAGCGAGCGAATGCGGCCAGCGGTGAAGCCCGCGAACTGGATGAAGGCGCGCGAAGCATCGACGTTGTTGTTGTTGAACTGGGTGTTGATCGGAGCTTCCGCGGTGGTCGTGCCGCCGCCGGTGAGCGGAGCGTTCGGCCAACGGGCGTCGCCGTAGAGGCGGGCACCGACGTCCATGTAGCTGCGCAGGGTGCCGTATTCGGTCTGCGTCCGCGCATCGACCGTGACCAGTGCACGAGACTGGATGGTCGCAAACGAGGTGTCGGTCCGCGTGAAGCGGCCGGCCGACGTCTGGCTGGAGCTTCCGGCGGTGACGCCGCCGTCGCCTTCCCCGCCGTAGTAGAACGCCGCCCGTACCCAGGTGCCGATCTTCATGCAGGTGTCGGTTCCTGGCACATACCAGAACCCGGCGCCATAAATGTTACAGACCTTCACGTATTCGACGGGTGCCGCCTTTACGGGAAGATCGGCTGCTTGAGCCGCGGATACAGCCATAAGGCCAGCCGCTGACCCCATCAGTAAGCATCTTATCGAGTTCATTTGCCTCCCCTTCCCCATAAGCGATGCGGACGAACCGATGACCGGCTTCACGCCCGCTGACCACTGCTACCGAGGTTGATTTTTGTCCAAATCACCCGGAGAGACAATCGCCGAATCGCCCTCGGGACCCTGTTCAGTCGACATTTCCGGCTTCTGTTGCGGAAAGGACACGTTTTTTGAACAGGTAATAAATCCTATTTTTTGCAACTTAAAGGTCTTCGGGCGTCATTCCGCGCGCCCGTGCTCGGTCGTCCGGGGGTCGTCGAGCCGGTAGCCAACCCCAAGTTCCGTCAGCAGAATTTTCGGCCGATTAGGATCGAGCTCAATCTTCTGGCGCAGTTTGCGCATGAAGATGCGCAGGTATTGGGGACTGTTCACGTGTGACTGTCCCCACACACTCCTGAGCAGGCTCTGGTGGGTGATGACCTTCCCGGGGTCCTGGGCGAGGACCTGGAGCAGGCGGTATTCCTTGGGGGTCAGGCTGAGTTGTTCGCCGTCGAGCAGAACGGTCCGGGCGGCGAAATCGATCACCAGGCGGTCGAGCTTGAGCACGCTCTCCCCGTCCTTTCGCTCGACCTGTCGGCGCAATGCTACCTTGGCGCGAGCCAGGAGCTCCGACATGAAAAACGGCTTCACCACATAGTCGTCGGCGCCCAGCTCCAGCAATTTGACCTTTTCCGCTTCGCCGGCCCGAACCGACAGGATGATGACCGGAACCGTAGACCATGCCCGGATACGCTCCAGGACCTCGGACCCGTCGATATCGGGCAGCGACAGGTCGAGAATGACGAGGTCATAGGGGTGTAGCGTGATTTCGCGGATCGCCTCGGTTCCGTTGACCGCCTCGTCGACGTGATACCCGCCAAGCTCAAAACCGGCGCGAAGGAACTGGCGGATCTGCGCCTCGTCGTCGACAATCAGCACGCGGTGGCTCGCATCGGGCATTCTCGATCCTTTTCAGCGTGTCTGGCGATTGCGCGCCACGACCCTCATTTCGTTGCTCTAGCACACGATTCCCAGGGTCTACATACGGTTGCCGCGCATGAGCGCTGCGCGGATACCGGTTGTCACGCGGCGGCCCTCATGGGCAGGGGCAGCCGGATTTTGACCACCATGCCCCGGTTGGCCCCATCGCTGACGGCCTCGACGGTTCCCTGGTTGGCGGCCACGAAGGCGCTCGAAATCCAGAATCCAAGGCCCAACCCCGACGTCGACTGGGCCGACCGCTTGCCGCGGAAGAACTTCTGCCCGAGCAGCGCGCGATCGTTAGGATCGAGGCCGGCGCCCCGGTCGGTCACGGTGAGGACGAAGCTGTCGCCTTCACGCTGCCCCTTCACGGTGATCACCGAGCCGTCCGGAGAGTATTTCGCCGCATTGTCGATGAACTGCCCGAGAGCGCGCTCCATCAGCACGGAATCGATATGCAGCAGCACGAGCTCGTCGGGCATTTCGACCTCGACCTTGTGCTTCGTGAGCCGGTGGCGGCAGCGCTCCAGCGCCGCATTCACAAAGTCGGCCGGTTCCGACCACTCGAGCTTGACTTGGAGGCCGTCGCTGCTGATGCGCGACGCGTCCAGGATGTTCTGGATCTCGGCGTTGAGCCGCACCGACTCGTTGTGGATCACCCCGGCGAGCGTCTCCAGCCGCGCATTGGCGGTAATTTCCGGTGCGGCGGACAGCACCGTCGAAGCGCCGAGGATCGACGCCAGCGGCGTGCGCAGCTCGTGGGAGACCGACCCGATCAACGCCTCCCGGAACTGCTCAGTCTCGGCACGCATGCGCACGTCCGCCAGCGTACGGGCAAGGCCGAGGCGCTCGAGCGAGGAGGCGGCATCGTTGATGACCGCGACCACCCGGGTCCGCAGATCGTCGAAGTTGTCGGTCCTGCGGCCGAGATCGACCGCAATGACGCCGAAGTCGGCGGTATTGACCGAGACCGGGCGGATCAGCCAGGCGCTGCCGCTGCCATCGTCCACCACGATGCCTTTGGCGCCCGCCGCGCCCGCCGCCTTGGTGCGCCCCACCGAATCCGTCACCGCCTTAGGAACATCGACGTCGCCGAGCCGCTCGGACTTCGCCTCCAGCGTACCCCGGGAATCGAACAGCAGCACCTTGCGCCCGACCAGCGTTTCCAGATGGCGCTGCATGGCCTCGAAGATGCCCGCCGGCGAGCTCGCCGCCGAGAGCCGCTGCGAGAACGTATAAAGGTCGCGGATCTCGTTCTCGCGCTTGAGCGCGAGGTCGGCGTCGCGCCGTGTCCGCGCCGCGAGATAGGTCGTGACCAGCGCTACGATCATAAAGAACAGGATGCCGAGAAACCGCGAGCGCGCCTGGGCGTCGTAGGTATAAAACGGGCTATAAAAAAACAACGTGAGCGATATGGCCCCGCCGATCGAGGTCACGGTGCCCGCCAGCAAGCCCCAGCGGATGGCCGACACCAGGATCGAAAGCAGGTAGGTGACCGCGACCGGGGGCAATTCCTGCACATATCGCATGCCAAGGAGCAGCGCGTCGGTGACGACGACGAGCGAAAGGCCCGCCAGCACCCCGCGCAAGCCGCCGGGCGAACTCATTTCACGCACCCAGCCCAATGCCAAATCAATGTATTTCTTCATGACCTACCCGCCGCTGCCAGGACGGGCACTCCACCCGCGGCAATGCACGAATGCAAGAGGTCGCGAAAAGATTCGTCGCTTGCAACTTGAAAATTCTACGCAGCCACCACCAGACCCGCCAGCGGCTTGGCGCCAAGGCTGTCGGGGAACACTTTCGTTGCCAGGGTCGCGTCGGGCACGCGCAGGTGATCCCGCAGCACCCCCTTGAGCACGGCGCGCAGATCCGTCGTCGGCTTGAGGTCGCGCTGGTCGCGCAGATTGGCGACCTTGAGCCCCGGCCAGTCGGCGATGACACGGCCGCCCTTGAGGGCGCCGCCGGCAAGGAGCGCGACGGTTGCCGTACCGTGATCGGTCCCTTCGGTTCCATTGATGCGGGCGGTGCGCCCGAACTCCGTCACCACCGCGACGACGGTGTCGTTCCAGGCCGGTCCCATTCCGGTCTCGATCGCCGCGATCGCGCCGTCGAGGGCGCCGAGCAGCGCCGCCAGTCGGCCGCCGACCGCACCCTCATTGGCATGGGTGTCCCAGCCGTCGAAGGCGAGCGCCCCGACCCGCGGACCGTCGGGCCGCGCCATGAACTTGGCGGCGCTGCCAGCCGATTCCGCGAAGTAGGCCCGCACCTGATTGCCCTGCGCGGCGGCTGGCCGCGGCTGGCCGCCCGGCGCCGCCGGCCCGGCCTCGCCCCCGTCCATCCCGCCGGCCCGCGCGATCGCCGCGAGGCCGATGCGTTCCTCGAGCGCCCTGGCGAGCGCCGGATCGGTGTGGCGATACAGATCGAGCAGGCGCATCAGCGTGTCGTCGCTGGCGGGTTGCAGGCGGGGCGGCGTCCACGACAGCACCGGAGCCGGGCCGCGCACCACCAGCGGGGTCACGGGTCCGACGGCGAAAGCCTTGGCAGGATCAACCCGGCCACCGGGCTCGAGCGCCGACAGCGCGCGGTTGAGCCAGCCGATGTCGGCCGCACCTGGAACCGCAAGGCCGCTTTCCAGAACGTCCTGGCCATCGAAATGCGAGCGCTCCCGGTAGGGGTCGCGACCGCGTGCACGATGCTCGCATGGCCGGCACGGTAGAGCCGGTGCAGGTTCGGCATCGCCGGGATTGAGCGCGAAATAGCGGTCGAGCGGCAGGGCCGGGCTCGCCCCATCGAGCCGCAGCACCTTGTCGCCGCGGAGCGCCATCCAGTCGGGATCGCCGACCGGCGCGACGGCGGCGAGGCCGTCGAGAGCACCGCGCAACACGATGACGAGGAACGCGCGGGTCGCGGCCTTCCGCCCGCGCGCTGCGCGGCATATGGGCCCAGGCGAACAGCACGCCGGAGGCGAGCAGCAGAGCGCGGCGGGAAGGGGCATGAAGCGTGCGCATGGTCATCTCCGCTGGAATTCCGGCGCCATGAAAAGAGCGTCAGGGCCTGCGGCCGGCTTTCGGCGCGGCGGATCGCGGTCCGCGTCTCGTCCGAAGCGAGCGGCCCCAGCGCGGTCTCGACCGCGGCTGCGGGATCGGCCACGCCGGCGACGCGGCGCGCCATCTCGTTGGACGACGTCGAGGCGCCGGGCGAGGCCGTCGATCCAGGCCGCCTCCTCGTCGGCGAATCCCTTCGGCGCGGCGGGCCGCCACAGCGGTTCGCCGAGCAGTGTTCTGCGCCTGCATCACCGGGCCGATCTGGGCGGGCTCACACCTGTCGCCCGCAGCGACGCCACGATCCATTCGCTAGGGCGCTTGAGCTTGCGATCGGCGCGTTCCAGGCTTCGGGCGCAGTCACCAGCGCCATGGCGACCTCCTTTAGGTCGCCGTTGGTGTCGAGGAAGCGGCGGGTGAGCTTGTCGGCCAGCGCGGGCACCGGCTGATCGCTCACGAAATGCCGCACGAGCTTGGTGGCGATGTGCTTGGCCGTCGCGGGATGGCGCGCCAGCATCGCGAGCACCGCGCGGCCCTGCTCCACCCCGCCGTCGGCGAAGGTCTTGCCGAGGATGGTCTGGGCGCCCGGCTCATGCATACGCGGATTGAAGATGAATGTGCCGCCTGCTGCGGCTGTCCCCGGCGGCACCACGGTCCAGCCGGTGATTACGGCGGCGAAGCGGGTGACGTCGTCCTGGGAATAGACGCTGCGGACACCCAGCGTGTGCAGTTCGAGGATTTCGCGGGCGAGATTCTCGTTGAGGCCCTTGCCGCGATTGCGGCCGGCGATCGAATTCCGGACCGATCGAACGGGCATTGTCGAGATAGACCAGCATGCCGGGATGGCTTTCCACGGCCTGCAGCATGTCGACGAAGCGGCCGGTAATGTGCGGCCGGATCGCCTCGCGCTCATAGGCGCCGACGATCGGACGCAGCGGTCCCTTGTCGGCAGAAATGCAGAAGTGATTGGACCAGAACCATGTCAGCCGCTCGGCGAAACCGATGTCGGCGGTGAGCGCGGCGTCGAGCCTCGCCTTGGCTTCACGCAGGAAGATCTGCTGTGGAACGGGCGGCGCGGGTCGGGCGGGATCGGGACGCTCCGCGCGGGGGCGCTGGCCTTGTTCGATCGCAGCGTCCGGACTTCGCCATCGTGTCGCCGGCACCGGGGTCCGCGGCGGCCGCAAACCCAGGTCTTCCGCCCGAGCGCGCTCCGAGCGTTGCCGCTGGTTTCGAGGGGTCTGCGACGGCCCGGGCGGCGAGGCGCTCGATCCTGCGGACCTGGCGGAACTCGAAGGCCTCGTGGGCAGCCTCTGCGCTGGGGAGAAGGTCCGGGCCACTCAGGCGCGCCGGATCCGCCCTCGATAGGTCGGCGATGAGCGCACCGCGCGGATCAGAAGCGACCGCGTCGAGAGAACCGGCCCGCGGGCCGAGACCGAAACGATGCAAGGCAAAAACGGCCTGCATCCGTGCGTCCGAACCGGCATCTGCCGCCATGGCGTTGCCTCCGATGCGAGTTGCGCATTTCACGCATCATCGACGCAACCAGTGTCCAGACTGCGGCGAAACGCTTTACGGCCGTTCATCTCCCGCATGAAATCTTCGTAAGGTTTGCAGGGAGATAACGAGCGAGTCGTCACCCTGCACCGTGGCGTGACCAAAGCACCGAGGCCCTCGCCGTGGCTCAAAAAACCGCGGCAATTTCACATCGGCGATCCGGCGCACATGCTTCCGCAGGCCGATGTGGCTTGGGAATAGCGCGCGCTGCCATGAGCACGCGCCATTCACCTCACCGAACCGCCGACTGCACCGACGCCGCGGTCTGGCCGAACAGGATTGCGCGCTCCTCGGCGGTGCGGATGCCGCCCTGGTTCGGATTGACCTCCTTGACGATGGCGTAGGCGCGCTCGACGGCGGGGCGGGCGCGGATCGCCTCGAACCAGCGCTTGAGGTTCGGGAAGTCCTCGATCTTCTGGCCTTGCCGCTCGTAGGGCACCACCCAGGGATAGCTCGCCATGTCGGCGATCGAATAGTCCGCCGGCGAGGATAGGCGCGATCCGCCAGCCGGCGGTCCATCACGCCATAGAGACGGTTCACCTCCTTGCGGTAGCGGTCGATCGCATAGGGGATCTTCTCGGCGGCATAATGGCTGAAATGGTTGTTCTGCCCGGACATCGGCCCGAGCCCGCCCATCTGCCAGAACAGCCATTGCATGCACTCGGTGCGGCCGCGCAGGTCGGGCGGCAGGAATTTGCCGGTCTTCTCGGCGAGATAGAGCAGGATGGCGCCGGACTCGAACACCGCGAGCGGCGCGCCGCCGCCCGGCGGATCGTGATCGACGATGGCGGGGATGCGGTTATTGGGCGAGACTTCCAGGAACTCGCGATCGAACTGTTCGCCTTTTCCGATGTTGACCGGAATGATTTTATACTTAAGCCCCGCCTCTTCGAGGAAGATCGTGATCTTATGGCCGTTGGGGGTGGTCCAGTAATAGACGTCGATCATCGTGCGGACTCCTTGAACGCCAGACGGCTCATCCCCAGCCTGCCTCTGCCCGATTTGCCCTGCGCAGGGCGCGGTGCCGAAGGGGCCGCGGCATAACCGATCCGTCGGCTGCAGGCTGATATCGGACGAGTTGGCAGGGCTTGCAACCCGATCGCCACCAATCTTTGCGCGTTGCAGGCATGCTTTCGTTGCGACAAGCGCGCCTTACCCCGGTCGCACGCGGTGCCGGGGAACCGGCTGCGACTTCGGGCACGGTTGGCATCCGGCCTGCCCCGTGCAAGGATTTCCCGAACCGCGGGCCGTGAAGCGTATGCGCAACATTGATCGGCGCAAGCGTCGCCCGCTGACCAAGGCTTCACTCATGTCGAACCGATATTTGCTTCCGGCCCTGTTCGCGGGGCTCTGGCTGGGCGCCACCCCGGCCTTCGCGCAACCCGCCAATGAAGGCGACCTGTTCCAGGCTCGGATCAAGGAGGCCGCGAGCAAGCTCGGCAAACATTCGACGCTCAAGCGGCTGCCTCCGGCAGACCGCGAGAAGCTTACCGAGTTCGTCGTCGGCAACATGCTGTTCGTCACCCTGCACGAACTCGCCCACGCGGCGATCGGCGAGATGGGATTGCCGGTGCTCGGCCGGCCGGAAGACGCCGCCAATTCCTTTGCCGCCGTTGGCTTGATCAAGATCGGCTCGAGCTTCACCGAGCACGTTCTCGGCGACGCCGCGAGAGGCTGGTTCCTGTCCGACCGGCGCGATCGGGCAACCGACGATACGGTCGCGTTCTACGACGAGCACGGCCTCGACCAGCAGCGCGCCTACCAGATCGTCTGCTTCATGGTCGGCTCCGACGACGAAAAATTCAATGATCTGGCGAAGGAGACGAAGCTGCCGAAGGCGCGGCAGGACACTTGCGCCGGCGACTACAGCAACGCCGCCTTCTCGTGGGACCTCGTGCTCAAGCCTCATGTGCGACCGGCGGATCAGCCACCCGCCAAGATCGACGTGGTCTATGGCGACGCGAAAGGGGACCTTGCGATCGTGGCCGACATGATGCGCTCGATCGGATTGCTGGAAGCCATTGCCCAGCATACCGCGGAGGCCTTCGTGTGGCCGAAGCCGTTCACGCTGGAAGCGCAGAGCTGCGGATTTCCAAATGCGCGCTGGGATTTCCAGGCAAACAAGCTTCTCGTCTGCTACGAGCTGGCCGCCGATTTCGCCGACCTTTATCGAGAGTATGGGACAACGCCGATGCAGGTGCGCGCGCTGCCGGCGGCGAAGAAGAAACGCAAGACGAGATGAGGGCGCGGGCGCGGAAACGCCTTGCCGTCACGAGCGCGCGCGCAGCGCCCGGCGGTCGATCTTGAGCAGGGTCGTGCGCGGCAGCTCGTCGATGAACTCGTAGCGCTCCGGCACCTTGAAGCCGCCGAGCGGGCGGACCGCGGCGCCGAGCTCCGCCACCAGCCCGTCGCCCCGCACGAAACCCTCGCGCAGCACCACGTAGGCCAGCGGCTTGGTGAAGCCCTCGGCATCCGTGCACGACACAACCGCCGCCTCCCGCACGGCCGGATGCGCCGTCAGCGCGGCCTCGATCTCGATCGGCGTGACCCAGAGGCCCTTCACCTTGAACATGTCGTTGTCGCGCCCGGAGAACCAGAAGAAGCCGTCCTCGTCGAAGGAGAGATTGTCGCCGGTGCGGGTCCATTCGCCGATGAAGGTCTCACGCGACTTGTCATACTTCCGCCAGTAGAAGAAGCACGCCGTCTTGCTCTTGATCCACGCCTCGCCCGGAACGTTCGCCGCGGTGACGTCGCCGCGGTCCGGACTGACCAGCCGAACCTCGTAGCCGAACACCGGCTTGCCGAGGCTGCCGCGCCGAAACTCCTTGGGACGGTTGGCGATCCACTCGTAGGTGATCTCCGAGCTGCCGATGAAGTCGAAGATCTCGACGCCGAATTGTTCATGGAAGCGCGAAAAGATCTCGGCGGGATCTTCTCCGACGCGCTGGCGACGAACGCGAGCGCGGGATAATGCGGCTTGCGGCCGGACAGGCGGACATGCTCGAGCATGTTCTTGAGCACGGTGGGCACGGTGACGAGCTTCGTCACCGCCGTTTTGCCCATGGTCTCCAGCACCACATCGGGAGCCGGCGGACGGCGGATCAGCACCGCCGTCGCGCCCCAGTAGAGCGGAATCAGCAGGCCCGGCCACAGACCGTGGGTGAAATACTTTTTCGAGGTCGCGAAGACGACGTCGCTTTCGCGGTACTCCCAGAAGCGGCCGTGCCGCTCGGGGACGAGCACGAAGTCGTGCGCGAGATGAGTGATCCCCTTGGCGGTGCCGGTGGTGCCGCCGGAGAAGAACATGTAGGTCACGTCATTGGGATGGCGTGGGCAGGCGGCGACGGCGGGCGCGGGCTCGAGGAGAGCGGCGAACGGCACCACCGTCCGGCCCGCAAAAGTCGCGGCAGCGGCGTCGCCGCGCACGATGCCAGGTGCGTCGCCGCGCACGATGATCGTCTCCAGCGAAGCCGGCAGCGCCGCCGCGATCTCGGCGAGCTTCGGCCACTGCTCGGCGTCGATGAACAGGAAACGGGCCGCGGTGTCGCGGATGAAGTAGAGCAGGTCCGGCGACTTGTAGAGGTCGGACACGACGGCCGGCACGGCGCCGATGCGCACTGCACCGAACCAGATGGTCACGTAGTCGAGGCTGTCGGTCCCGAACAGCAGGATGCGGTCCTCGGACCTGGCGCCGATGGCGGCGAGCCCGGCCGACACATCGGCGACCCGCTTCGTCAGCGCGCCGTAGCTGACCGGCAGATCATCGATGATGAGGGCCGCCTTGTGCTCGACCGGCGTGCCGAGGTGCCGCTCGAGGAGCAGGACGGTCGGCTGGATGCTGTCCGGCACCACCGGGTCCACGAAGGCGCGCCAGTCGGCGGAATAGATCTTGTCGTCGCAGGCGGTCGGCTGGCGGGACAGCATGGCATGACCATCATTCGCGCTTGAACCCGTATTCGTCCCAGCGCTTCTCGACGAGCTCCCAATCGCCCTTGTCCGGGCGGACCATGGCCGGGTAGCGCTCGCCGTTGTAATTCGCCTCCGGCTCGAAATCGAGATTGACGGTGGCGTCGATCAGCACCCGGCACCACTTGCCGGTGCCGTAGAGGTTGGTGTCGCGAAATTTGAGCCGGGTCGAGGGATCGAGCGCCGAGCCGAAGGTGCCGGGGAAAAATACGATGTCGTCCTCGGCCGCATTGACGCGATAGGCGAAGGCCCAGTCGATCGCGCCGTAGTCGTGGATGTCGATGTCGTCGTCGACGACCCAGATGTTCTTGTAGCGCAGGTGCGCAGCATTCGATCCCCAGATCGCGGCGGCAGCCTGCTTGGCCTGGCCGCGATAGGTCTGCTTGAGCTGGATCATCAGCGTGGTGCCGTTGTTGGCGGGCGGGCAGTGCACGTCGGTGACGCCGGGCACGCCGGAGCGTTCGAGAATATTCCACGCCAGTGCGGCGCGCTGCACCGAGCTCATGATCGAGTTCTCGTTGAGCATCTTCGGCAGCGTGCCTTCCAGCGTGCCGCGGAAGATCGGGTCGTTGCGGTGCGAGATGCAGGTCACGCGCACGCGGTGCTTCGGCCCCTGCTCGCCGCCGAAATATCCGGTGTATTCGCCGAACGGGCCTTCCGGCTCGAAGGTCGCGGGGTCGGGCGAGATCCAGCCTTCGATCACGATCTCGGCGGAGGCCGGCACCTGCAGCGGGACCGTCTCGCAGTCGACGAGTTCCACCGGAGCGCCGCGCAGCGCGCCCATGACGTCGTATTCGGAGACGTCGGGCGGCACCGGCGAGGCCGCGCAGAACGGCAGGCACGGCTCCCAGCCATAGACGAAGGCGACCGGCATCTCCTCGCCCTTGCCGCTGTACTTGGCGAAATCTTGGCCCCAGTTCTGCGGACGCCATAGCAGCACCGGGATCGTGTCCTTCTTGCCGATCATGCCGCGATACATGCCGACATTGATGCGGCCCGACACCGGATCGCGGGTGACGGTGCCCTGCATGGTGTTGATGTAGCGGCCGCCGTCCTGGCGGTGCCAGCGCGGCACCGGAAATTCGAACAGGTTGATGTCGTCGCCCTTGAGGATGTTCTGCTTGACCGGCCCGGTGGCGACCGTCACCGGCGGCACTCGGCCGGCATAGGCGCGCCGCGCCGCCTTTACGAGATCGGTGATCGGCGCCGTCTTCGGCAGGCCGAACATCATCGCGACCCGCGAGTAGTTCGACAGGCCGCCGGTGAACACCTTCGTGCAGCGACCGCTGGTGTAGTCTTTGATCCGGTTGAACAGGAGCGCCGGCCCGTCGCCATTGCCGAAGGCGCGCCGCGTCACGGTGCCGAGCTCGCAGTCCCAGTCCACCTCCGTGTTGACCTCGTGAAGCTCGCCCTCCTTCTTGAGGTGCGCGATCCAACCGCGCAGATCACCGAACTGCATGTGCGTCTCCTGGTATTTTTGGGCGGGCCGAAGCCGGGCCGAACGGCCCGCACGTCCGGTGGCAGTGGCAGTGGCAGGGTCGTGAGTTGCGGCGATGCAGCCCTGGTATCCTTAACCGCAGAATCGACGAACGGCCGGCGATCCGCTTTAAAGTTGACGTCTTCCCGCAACGCAGCGGTCGGCATCGGCACGCGCGTCGAGGCGCGCATCGAAGGCCGATCCCGGCTAAACTACCATCATGCTTTCCAGTCAAGCCAGAACGGAACGACGTACATCATGCAAAGAGACTATGCGGAAATGCGCGGCGCGATCCTGCGCGATCTCGACGGCCTGCGTTACGAAGTGGACGCCGACAAGAAGATCGGCTGGCTCTATCTGGACCGGCCGCCGCTCAACGTCATTTCCTATCGCGGCCGCGGCCAGATCGCCGCCATCATCGAGGCGTTCGGCCAGGACCCGGATGTGCGCGTCGTCGTCATCCGCGGCCTCGGCGGCGTCTACACCTCGGGTGGTGACGTGAAGGCATTCCCGCAGATCGAGCGAGACGGCATGTCGCACCTCGCCTGGAACATCGCGGCGCCGGAGCGTTGCCCCAAGCCCGTGGTCTGCGCCATGGAAAAATACGCCATGGGTGTCGGCTTCGAGCTCGCCATGGCGTGCGACATCCGGCTCGCCACGAAAGACACCGTGCTGGCGCTCCCCGAGACGACGCTCGGCCAGATCCCCGGCAGCGGCGGCAGCCAGCGCGTCGCCCGCATCGCCGGGCTCACGCGCGCCGCCGACATGATGATGCTCGGGCGCCGCATTCCGGCCCCCGAGGCCCATGCGTGGGGTCTCCTCACCCGGGTGGTCGATGACGCCGCGGCGCTCGATCGTTCCATCGAGGAGGTGGTGAAGACGTTGACCTCAATGTCGGCCCTGGCGCTCAAGACCATCAAGCGCGTGCTCAACACCACCTATGATACGAGCCTCGCCGTCGGCCTCGAGGTCGAGGGGCACGCCTACGAGAAGCTGCGCGACAGCGAGGACTATAAGGAAGGCATCGCGGCGTTCAGCGCCAAGCGCAAGCCGCAGTTCAAGTCGTAAGCGGCGCAGTGCACGCCGTCATTGCGGGGCGGTGCAAAGCACCGAACCCGGGATCCAGACGGCCGAGCCACAGGAGATGGATTCCGGGTTCCGGCCCGCGGCCGGCCCCGGCATGACGCAAACGCGATGTTGAGCACCGCGGACAGGAAGCGTCACTTCAGCCCGCAATCGGCGAGGAAGGCGAGGGTTTGGCGCGCGCACTCCTCGGGCTTTTCGACCTGCAGCAGGTGCCCGGTGCCGGGGACGAAGCTGTAGTCGTAGCCGTTCTCGGTGCCCAGCGCCTGGTTGGCGCGCCCGGTGGGCGGTCCGCCCTTGAGGTCGGGATCGGCGCCGATCAGCTTGACCGGCCCGCGGAAGTCGGTCGCCTTGGGCCACAGGTTCATGGCCATGGCCTCAGCATAAATGCCGGCCTCGTTGGCGGGATCGCAGACCAGCACGAAGCCGTCGCCAGCAGGGTTCCGCCGCAGAACCGCGCGCGCCATCAGCTCGTGCACGCCGGGCGCCCAGGCCTGGCCGCCCCGCGACTTCGCGAACTCGACCGCCAGTTCCTCCACGCTCGAGAACGCGCTACGGCGGTTGCTGGCGAACGCCGTGAGCCGAGCCTCGAAGGTCTCCATCGCCGCATGGACCGGATGCCCCGGCGGCGGCACGTTGGGCGGATCGAACAGCACCAGCGCGTCCCAGCGAAAGCCGATCTCCAGGGCGTGCTTCATCGCCGTGCGCCCGGACATGGAATGGAAGATCCCCGCCGACTTGCGGCTGCCGAGTCGCTCGCAGACCCCCTGATAGACGCGCTCGAGGTCGCGCGTGAGCTGCGCATAGGTGTGATTTGCCGGCGTCACCGGCGCGTTCTGCCCGTGGTTGCGGAAGTCGAAGACGATGACCTCATAGCTCGGCAGGAAATGCTCCCAGAACGGCACATACCCGTCGATGGCGAAGCCATTGCCGTGGCTGATGAAGAGGCGCACGCCGCCAGGCCGGCCATGCCTGCGCACCTTGATCCGGGCTCCGTCTTCCAACACGACCTCGAACGTCTCCCGCGGCGCCGGCACTTCCAAACGCATCAACAATCTCCGGTTGTTGCCTCTACTCCCCTCCCCGCGTGGGGAGAGGAGAAACTACATCTACATGACGACAAGCATGTCGTTACAGCTTCGGCGGCAGCGGCTTTAATCCGAACTCGCTCCAGCGCCGGGCCACCGCAGCAACATCGTCGTCCGACGGCCAGACTTTCGGCGGGAAGCGGGCGCCGCCGAGATCGGGATCGGGGTCGTAATCGAGGTTCATGGTGGCGTCGATCAGCACGCGATTCCACTTGCCGGTGCCGAACAGCGCGGGATTGCGGTCGCGCCGCCGCGTCGAGGGATCGAGCCCGGCGCCGAACGTCGCCGGCATGATGACGATGTCGTCCTCGCCGGCATTGACGCGGTAGGCGATCGCCCAGTCCACCGCAGCATAGTCGTGGATGTCGATATCGTCGTCGACCACGGTGATGTGCTTGTAGCGGACATGGGCCGCCGAGCTCCCCCAGATGGCGTTTGCCGCCTGCTTGGCCTGGCCGCGATAGCTCTGCTTCATCTGGACGAGCAGGTTGATGCCGGCATGGACCGGCGGACACCACACGTCGGTGATGCCGGGCACGCCGGCGCGCTCCAGCACCGACCACGCCGTCGCCGCCCGCATGATCGACGAGCAGATGGCGTTCTCGGAGAAGCTGCCCGGCAGCGACCCCTCGATCGTCCCCCGCAGGATCGGATCGTTGCGGTGGGTGATGGCGGTGACCCGGATGGTCGGCTTCGGCGACTTGTCGCCGGCGAGATAGCCGGTGAACTCGGCGAACGGCCCTTCCATGACGAACTTCTCGGGATCGAGCTGCAGATAGCCCTCGATCACGATCTCGGCCGTCGCGGGCACATGGAGATCGACGGTCTCGCATTTGACGAGCTCGACCGGAGCGCCGCGGATCGCCCCCATCACGTCATACTCGCACACCCCCTTGGCGACCGGCGCACCGCCGGTGAAGCCGAGCGAAGGCTCCCAGCCGATGGCGACCGCGATCGGCATCTCGCGCTTTCCGGCGCGCTCCCAGGACGTCGCGTGCTGGCCGACGTGCTGGGCCTTCCACAGCAGGATAGGGATCTCGTTCTTGCTCGCCACCATGCCGCGATAGATGCCGACGTTCATCACTCCGGTGTCGTGGTCCTTGGTGACGCAGCCGCCATAAGTGAGGAGGTAACGGCCGCCGTCGAGGCGATTCCACCACGGCGACGGCAGGTCATAGAGATCGATGTCGTCCCCGGTGACGATGTTCTCCTTCACCGGACCGGTTGCGACGACCTTCGGCGGCACGCCGTTGCTCAGCACGTTGCGGCCGAGCTTGACGAGCTCGCGCGGGTGGGTGTCCGGCGCGACGCCGAGCATCATGGCGACGCGGCGGTAGCTCGAAAGCCCGCAGCCGAAAATGCGGCGGCAGCGGCTGTTCGCCCCGTAGTCCTTGATGTTGTTGAACAGCAGCGCGGGGCCGTCGCCGGTGCCCTGGGCAAGGCGCATCACCGTGCCGATCTCGATATTCCAGTCGACCTCGGCGTTGACCTCCTTGATCTCGCCGGCGCCTCCCAGCGCCTTAATCCAGCCCCGGAGATCGCCATAGGCCACCGGCTTGCGTTCGATGTTCATTTCCTGTTCCAGTTCGTGCTGCACGCGTCGGGCCGACGTTATGCCCGTGAGCCGCACTCACTTCAACACGATGGCTGCAAGCCCCACCCGAAGTCCCGGAATGGCAGGCTTGCGGCGGCAATGCTTTACTCGCGAATGCGCTGCGTTTAGCTAAAGCACCTTTCGATGAGATCGGCGCAACGGCAGAGCGCGGGCACGGCCGACGGTGTCGCCCGCGACAGGCTGCGGTGCCACGTCGCAGGGTCAGCGGGGAAACGACTGGAGCCGGCCTTCCGCCCTCCCGCGTTTGTGCTGTGATCACGCGGAAGCAATCGTGAAGGTGTTTTGGTGTCCACGCTCGGTTTCCCGCTGGTTCGCAAGGAAGATCCCGCACTGCTGTCGGGACGCGGACGTTATTGTGACGACCTGCCGGTGCCGCTCGGCACCCTGCATGCTCACGTCATCCGCTCGCCGCACGCCCACGCCAGGATCGTGCGGATCCACACCGCCGCCGCCGGGCAACTGCCTGGCGTGGCCGCGGTGATCACCGGCGACGAGGTCCGCAAGCTCACCGACCCCTTCCTGATCGCCTTGAAGCAGCCGGTCCACCAGTGGTCGCTCGCGGTCGACGTGGTGCGCTACGTCGGCGAAGCGGTCGCGCTGGTCGCCGCAGACAGCCGATATGTGGCGGAAGACGCCGCCGAGCTGGTCAAGGTCGATTACGAGCCGCTCCCGGTCGTGATCGACCCCCTCGCGGCCTGCGACAAATCGGCGCCACTGCTGCATCCGGAGTGCAAGACCAACGAGATCTCGGTCCGCAAGTTCACCTATGGCGATACCGCCGCGGCGTTCGCGCGGGCCGATGCCAGAGTTGCGCTCAGGGTCGATTTCCCGCGGCTTTCCTTTACGCCGATGGAATGCTACGTCGTCGTCGCGGAATATCGCCCCCACGATAAGAGCTACGACGTCACCGCGAACTTCCAGGGCCCGTTTTCCACCCATCCGGTGATGGCCAAGGCGTTGCGGGTCTCCGGCACCAAGATGCGGTTGCGCATCCCACCCGACAGCGGCGGCAGCTTCGGCATCAAGCTCTCGGTTTTCCCCTACGTCGTGCTGACCGCCATCGCCGCTAAGATCACCGGGCGGCCGGTGAAATGGGTTGAAGACCGGGTCGAGCACCTCGTCGCCGCAAGCTCCGGGCCGAACCGCATCACCGAGATCGAGGCCGCGGTCACGAAGGACGGCCGCATCCTCGCGCTACGGCTCGACCAGCTCGAGGACTACGGCGCCTACCTGCGCGCGCCGATGCCGGGACCTCTCTACCGCATGCACGGTGCCGTCACCGGCGCCTACGACATCGCCAATGTCGACGTGACGAACCGGATCGTGCTCACCAACAAGATGCCGGCGAGCCTGATCCGCGGCTTCGGCGGCCCTCAGCTCTACCTCGCCATCGAGCGGCTGGTGCAGCGCATCGCCGTCGAGCTCGGCCTCGACCATCTCGAAGTCATCCGCCGCAATCTCATTCCCGAGGCTAAATTCCCGTACCGCACGGCGGCCGGCGCCCTCTACGATTCCGGCGGCTACCACAGCGCGCTCGAAACCGCGGTCGGGGGCGGCCGGCTCGAGGCGCTGCGCAAGAAGCGCGACGAGGCGCGCGCCGCGGGCAAGCTCTACGGCATCGGCTTGGCGACTGTCGTCGAGCCCGGCATGTCGAACATGGGTTACCTCTCGACGATGCTCTCCGCCGATGCCCGCGAGCGCGCCGGCCCCAAGAACGGCGCGGTGTCCATGGTCACCGTCAATGTCGACCCGCTCGGCGCGGTCTCGATGACGGCCGACGTGACCGTGCAGGGCCAGGGCCACGAGACGGTGCTGTCGCAGATCGTCGCCGACCGGCTCGGCCTCGCGCCCGACGACGTCGAAGTGTCGCTCGCCCTCGACACCGGCAAGGACCCCTGGTCGATCGCCGCCGGCAGCTATTCGTGCCGGTTCTCGCCGGGCACCGCCGTCGCCGCCCATTTCGCCGCCACCCAGATGCGCGACAAGCTCGCCGGCATCGCGGCAAAGCAGCTCAACATCCTCCCCGGCGACATCGAGTTCGCCGACGGCCGGATCCGCAGCCGCTCCAATCCCGACAACGCGCTGCCGTTTTCGCGGGTCGCCGGCACCGCCCACTGGTCGCCGGTGATGCTGCCCGAAGGCATGGCGCCCGGCCTGTCGAGACCGGCGTGTGGTCGCCGCCCGAGCTCGAGCCGCCGACCCGCGACGACCGCATCAACACCTCGCTCACCTACGGCTTCGTGTTCGACATGTGCGGCGTGGAGATCGATCCCGCGACCTACCAGGTCCGCATCGACCGCTACGTCTCCATGCATGACGCGGGCACGCTGCTCAACCCGCTGATCGCCGACGGCCAGGTCCATGGCGCGTTCGTGCAGGGCGTGGCGGCGGCGCTCTACGAGGAGTTCGTCTACGACGAGAACGGCAGCTTCCTGTCCGGCACCTTCGCCGATTATCTCGTGCCGACCGTGAGCGAGATTCCGCGGCTCGAGATCCTGCACCAGGAGACGCCGTCGCCGCTCACGCCGCTCGGCGCCAAGGGCCTCGCGGAAGGCAACTGCATGAGCACGCCGGCCTGCATCGCCAATGCGGTGGCCGACGCGCTCGGCGTCAAGGACATCGTGCTGCCGCTGACGCCGCGCCGGCTGCACGCCCTGATGGCCGGGCCGGAGCCGCCGCGTCCCGCCGGCACCGGCAAGGCCGAGCTTCCCGCCGCGGCGGCGCCGGATGGCCGCACCATGCGCGGCACCGGCACCTTCGAGGTGGCGGCGCCACCCGCCGCGGTGTGGCGCGCGCTGCTCGATCCCGACAGCCTCAAGGCGGTCATTCCCGGCTGCCACGAGCTGCGCAAGACCGGAGAGAACGACTACCTCGCCGAGGTTTCGCTCGGCGTCGGCCCGGTGCGCGGGCGCTTCACCGCGACCGTCGGCCTCTCCGACCTGGTGACGGAAACCTCGGGCCGGATCGGCGGCACGCTGACCGGACCCCTCGGGGGCGCGTCGGGTTCCGGGGTCCTGCGGCTCTCGCCGTCCGAGGCGGGAACGCGGATCGACTACGACTATGCGGTGGCCGTCGGCGGCAAGGTGGCCGCGGTGGGCGGCCGGCTGCTCGAGGGCGCGACGCAGGTGATCATCCGCCAGTTCTTCGAGCGGCTGGGGCGGCAGCTTGCCGGGCCGGCGGGCGCAGCACCGCCAAGCCCAGCCTGTGGCGCCGGCTGTTCGGCCGTTCGGAGGCAACGATGAAACCGCGCCGCTTCGACTACGTGCGCCCGGACAGCGTCGCGGAGGCGCTGGCGCTTCTCGCCGAGCATGGCGAGGAGGCCAAGGTGATGGCCGGCGGGCAATCGCTGATGGCGATGCTCAATCTGCGCCTGCTGGAGCCCGCGGTGGTGATCGACATTGCCCGCCTCGCCGAGCTCGACACCATCAAGGTGGTCGGGAACAAGGTCGAGGTCGGCGCCGCCGTGACCCAGAACCGGCTCAAGGACTGGCCGGAACTCGCGGCGAAGCTGCCGCTGCTCGCCCGCGCGCTGCCGTTCGTCGGCCATTTCCAGACCCGCAACCGCGGCACCGTGTGCGGGTCGATCGCCCACGCCGATCCGAGCTCGGAAATCCCGCTGAGCCTCGCGACGCTCGGCGGCGAGGTGGTCCTGCGCTCGCGCCGCGGCACCCGCACCCTCGCGGCGGCGGACTTCCAGCGCGGCATGCTCACCACCGCCCGCGAGGCCGACGAGCTGATCACGGCGGTGCGCTTTCCGGTCCAGGCGGAACGGCGCGTCGCCTTCCGCGAGGTGGCGCGCCGTCACGGCGACTTCGCCATGATCGCGATCGCCGCCTGCGTCGAAAGCGGCGAGGCCGGGTCGGCGCCCGCGGTGCGGGTCGGCATCGGCGGCGTCGCCGACAAGCCGGCGGTGCGGCGCATCGTCCTCGACGGCGCCGGTGCGGCCAAGGCCGCCTTCGAGACGCTCGCCTGGGAGCTCGAAGGATACGACGACATGCACGCCACCGCGCGCCTGCGCCGCGACCTGCTGCGGCAGGTCGGGCCGGCGGTCGTGGAGGAGGCCCTGCAATGCGCCGCGTGAAGAAGGACGAGCGGGCGCGTCTCGCCTTCACCCTCAACGGCCGTCCGGCGTCGGGAGATGCCGAGCCGCGGATGCTGCTCACCGATTTCCTGCGCCACGTCATCGGCGCCACCGGCACCCATGTGGGCTGCGAGCACGGCGTCTGCGGATGCTGCACGGTGCTGATCGACGACACCGCGGTGCGCGGCTGCCTCACGCTCGCCGTGCAGGCGGAAGGGCGCCGCGTGACCACGGTGGAATCGCTCGCCGCCGCCGACGGCACGCTCAACACGCTGCAGAAGGCGTTTCAGCAGAACCATGCCCTGCAGTGCGGTTTCTGCACGCCGGGAATCCTGATGTCGTTCACCGACTACCTTGCGAGAAATCCCCATCCGACCGAGGATGAAATCCGCGAGGTGCTCAGCGGGCACATCTGCCGGTGCACGGGCTATGCCGGCATCGTCGCCGCGGTGCTCGCCGCGACGGCGCGGCGCCACCCTCGAACCCGACAGAAAGCCGGAGCCAGCCATGAAGCCTCCTTACCGCGAATTGGTGACCATCAACGGCAAGAACGTCGTCCTCGCGCACAACGAGCCGCCGGTCGTCAATGCCGGCGTCCTCGAGAACGAGGACATCTTCCGCATGATCAACATCTTTGCGGACAAAGTTCTCGCCCTCGAACATCGACAAGGCGGACGGCACCCCGCTGCGGCTCTATACCTCCGATCGGGTCAAGGTCGACGTCTCCAAGCGGCGCAAGCACGACATGGGCTTCTGGCACCGCAACATCGACGCCCACGAGATCATCTTCTGCGTCAAGGGCGCCCTGAAATGGGAGACCGAGATGGGCGTGAAGATCATGCATCCGGGCGACATGCTGTTCATCCCCAAGGGCATCGGCCATCGCTCCATGCTGTGCGAGGATTCCACCGACGAGAACGTCCTCATCGAGCTCAAGATCGCCGACGAGCTGACCTATGTCGGGGAGAGCAAGTGACCGTCTGCGACGAAGTCAGGAGAGCGCGTGCGCGCCCTTCGACAAAATCGACCGGGCGCAAGCCGTTCGTGACGGAGTGGAGGCCGACGGCACGGCGAGCGGTCGAGCGAAGAGGATGACCATGGCTGATGTATTCGGCGACCATCAGCTCGGCATTCCCTATCGTCCGATCGCGGACCTGTTCGCGATGTACCGCGAGCGCGATCCCGAGAAGACCGCGATCGTCGATCTCGATTCGGGAACGGCGATCACGTTCGGCGCGCTCGACCAGGTCACCACCGACATCGCCGCCTTTCTCAAGAGCCGCGGCGTCGCGAAGGGCAGCCGTGTCCTGCTGCTGTCCGACGAGAACCTCGAAAAGCTCCTGCTGTGGTTCGGGATTTGGCGGATCGGCGCGGTGGTCTGCCCGCTCAACATCGAGATCAACGAGAAGGTGCTCGCCGACCTCGCCCCGGTGGTGAACCCGGCCCTGATCCTCTACCACCAGGACCTCGATTGCGATGCCGCTGGTGGGCGACTGCAAGGCGCCCCGCGTCAAATTCGGCGCGTGGTCGGCCGACGGCGCCGCCGACCCGCAGGACGAATGCTTCGCGGTAATGTCCAGCGGACACCGCGCTTCGGAGCTGCCGGAGCGCAACGCGCCCGAGGACATCGCCTGCATCTTCTGCACCTCCGGCACCACCAGCCGGCCCAAGATCGTGATCTACGATCACTGCGCCTACTGGCTCAACGGCCTTTCCACGCTTGAATTCCTCGGGCTCACGCCGGACGACCGCACGCTGGAATACCGCTCGTTCGGCTGGAACTCGGCCCAGGTGCTCAGCCTGATGCCCTTCCTCGAGAAGGGCCTGACGATGCACATTGCGCGGCGCTTCTCCCACAGCCGGTTCTTCGACTGGATCCGAAATTACGGCATCACCTTCTCCGCCGGGGTGCCGACCGTGCTGAACATGCTTCTGCACAAGCCGCTCGGCTACACGGCGAAGGACGTGCCGACGTTGCGCCTGATGAGCTGCTCGACCGCGCCGCTGACCGCCCAGCAATGGCTCCAGTTCGAGGAGATGTACGGCGTCAAGCTGCTCCAGATGTACGGGATGTCCGAGGCCGGCTGGGTGTGCGGCAACCGCACCTACAAGAACCGGATCGGTACCGTCGGGGTGCCGGCGCTCCACCAGGAATTCGCCATCGTCGATGCCGAAGGCCGCACCTGCCCGGTCGGCGTCGAGGGCGAAGTCACCGCGGGCGGTCCTCACACCGCCATCGGCTATCTCTTGGACGACGGCTCGATCGAGCGCATCCGCCCGAACCGCATCAAGACCGGCGACCTCGCCACCATGGACGAGGACGGCTTCGTGCGCGTCACCGGGCGCACCAAGGACATCATCATCCGCGGCGGCATGAACATCGCGCCTGCCGAGATCGACGAGGTGCTGCTGCGCCATCCAGACGTCCTCGAAGCCGCGGCGGTCGGCGTGCCCGACCATATCTATGGCGAGGAAGTGGTTTGCTACATCGTCGCCAAGCCCGGCACCGCCCTCACCGAGACCGCCATCCGCAAGCACTGCGAGCCCTTCCTGCCGCCACCCAAGATGCCGAAGCAGATATTCTTCGTCGCCGATCTGCCGAAGAGCGACCGCGGCAAGGTGCTGCGCGACCGCTTGCGCGAAGACTATGCGCGGATGAAGGTGTCGGCGTGATGGGAATTCTCGCGGCAATCATGGCCGGATTACCGCATCCCCTCCCCTGCGATTCCCCTCCCGCTGTAAGGGGGAGGGAGCAGTGGCCCGCGCACAGATCGTACCTCCACCGCGCATGAGCCGCGAGCCCAATGAGCCGCGGCCCCCGCGCGGATGACGTTTTTCGCAATGAAAGGGAATGAACGATGGACGCGTTGACGAAGCCGAAGCGCAAGCCCGCGACCAAGGCCGAAAAGCCCGCGGCGGCGCCGGCGCGCAGCTATCCGGACCTGCACGACCACCTGCGCGCGCTCGACGAGGCCGGGCTCCTCGTCACCGTCGACCGCCCGATCAACAAGGACACCGAGATGCACCCGCTGGTGCGCTGGCAGTTCCGCGGCGGCATCGAGGAGAAGGACCGCAAGGCCTTCCTGTTCACCAATGTGGTGGACAGCAAGAAGCGCAAATACGACATCCCGGTCGCGGTCGGCGTGCTGGCGGCGAACCGCGAGATCTACCGCATCGGCATCGGCTGCAAGCTCGACGAGATCGACGCCCGCTGGGTCGCGGCGGCGCGCCATCCGATCCCGCCGCGCATCGTCGAGAACGCGCCGTGCCACGAGATCGTGATCCAGGGCAAGGCGCTCGACAAGCCGGGCAACGGCCTCGACGGCATCCCGCTGCCGATCTCGACGCCGGGCTGGGACGTCGCGCCGTACGCGACGCTGTCGCAATACATCACCAAGGATCCCGACACCGGGATCCAGAACATGGGCAACTACCGCGGCCAGGTGAAGGCGCCGCGCCGGCTCGGCATGAACCCGTCGCTGGAACTTCGTCCCGGCATCTACAATCACTGGGAAAAGCTGCGCGCCCGCGGCTTCAAGAAGCTGCCCTGCGCGGTGGTGCTCGGCGCGCCGCCCTGCGTCACCTTCGCCTCGGTGCAGAAGCTGCCCGAAAGCGTGGACGAACTCGACGTGGCGGGCGGCCTCGTCGGCTCGCCGATCAACGTCGTGCGGGCGAAGACCGTCGACCTCCTGGTGCCGGCCGAAGCCGAGATCGTGATCGAGGGCTTCATCGACACCGAATATCTCGAGCCGGAGGCGCCGTTCGGCGAATCCCACGGCCACGTCAACCTGCAGGAATTCAACGCCTACATGGACGTGACCTGCATCACGCGGCGGCGCGACGCCATCCTCACCTCGATCATCTCCCAGGTGACGCCGAGCGAATCGAGCCTGATCAAGCGCATCGGCATGGAGCCGCTGTTCCTCAACTTCCTGCGCGACACGCTCGGCATCAAGGGCATCAAGCGCGTCTCGATGCACGAGCCGCTGACCAACATCCGCAAGGTGATCGCGCTGGTGGTCGAACGCGACATGCCCGTCGACCGAGGTCTGGCGCGCCCTCTACGGCGCCGCGGTCGCTGCACCGCGCCGCCGGCAAATACGTCATCGCCATCAACGAGGACATCGATCCCGACAATGCCGACGCGCTGCTGTGGGCGATGTCGTACCGCGCCAATGCGGGCATCGACATGCACATCCTGCCGCATCGCGACCCCGGCCACGGGCCGCGCAGCCAGCGCAACGGCGGCCAGGACGCCTCGGTGCTGATCGACGCCACGCTCAAGGAGAACTTCCCGCCGATCTCGCTGCCCAAGCGCGAATACATGGAGAACGCGCGGAAGATCTGGGACGAGCTCGGCCTGCCCAAGCTCAAGCCCGAGGCGCCGTGGTACGGCTATTCGCTCGGCGAATGGTCCGACGACCTCGACGCCCAGGCGCTGGCCGCCGACCCGCGGCGACTACTTCGCCGCCGGCAAGAAGCTCGTCAAACGCCGCCGCAAGGACGTGCGGATGAACACGGAAGTGCGCAATGTAAAGGAGTGATGGGCAGCTCCCTCCCCGCCTGCCACTTACATCCCCGCGTGATTTCTACTCCCTCCCCCGCCTGCGGGGGAGGGTTGGGGAGGGGGCCGCTGAATTTGATCTCGGGCGACGGTGCCCTGCCGCTACGCCCCATGCCCCCTCCCCGACCCTCCCCCGCAAGAGCGGGAGAGGGAGAAGGGGCGCATCGCTGGCTACGGCGCCACCATCGCCTCGGGCTTGGTGCGCTGGCGCTTGACCATCAGCTTGTTGAGCGCGCCGAGATAGGCCTTGGCCGAGGCGACCAGGGTGTCGGGGTCGGCGCCCTTGGCGGTCACCGACTTGCCGTTCTCGGAGAGCCGCACCGAGACCTCCGCCTGGGCGTCGGTGCCCTCGGTCACCGCGTGCACCTGGTAGAGCTCCAGCATCGCCTCGTGGGGGACCAGCGCCTTGATGCAGTTGAAGGTCGCATCGACCGGGCCGTTGCCCTCGCATTCGCTCGATCGCGGTGCGGCCGTCGATGTCGAGCTTCATGGTGGCGCGCTGCGGCCCGTGGGTGCCGGCGATCACCGTCAGCGACACCAGCTTGATGCGGTCCTGCGCGGTCGCGATCTCCTCGTCGACCAGCGCCTCGATGTCCTCGTCGTAGACGTGCTTCTTGCGGTCGGCCAGCGCCTTGAACCGCACGAAGGCGTCGTCGAGCTGGTTGCCGGCGAGTTCGTAGCCGAGATCCTTCAGCTTGTGGACGAAGGCGTGGCGGCCGGAATGCTTGCCCATCACCAGCGAGGTCTGCTTCACCCCGACGCTTTCCGGCGTCATGATCTCGTAGGTCTGGGTGTGCTTGAGCATGCCGTCCTGGTGGATGCCGGACTCGTGGGCGAACGCGTTGCGGCCGACGATCGCCTTGTTGTACTGCACCGGAAACGAGGTCGCGGCCGAGACCAGCTTGGAGGCGCGGGTCAGCATCGCCGCGTCGATGCCGGTCCAGAACGGCAGCACGTCGTTGCGCACCTTCATCGCCATCACGATCTCTTCGAGCGCGGCATTGCCGGCGCGCTCGCCGATGCCGTTGATGGTGCATTCGATCTGGCGGGCGCCGGCGCGCAGCGCCGGCGAGCGAGTTTGCCACCGCCATGCCGAGGTCGTCGTGGCAATGGGCGGAGAACCGCGCTTTGTCGGAATTGGGCACGCGCTCGCGCACCATCTTGAAGAGCTCGTAATACTCCTCCGGCACGGTGTAGCCGACGGTGTCGGGAATGTTGATGGTGGTGGCGCCGGCCTTGATCGCCGCCTCGACGCAGCGGCACAGGAAATCGCGCTCGGTGCGGGTGCCGTCCTCGCTCGACCACTCGACGTCGTCGGTGTAGTTGCGGGCGCGGGTGACGGACGAGACGACGAGGCCGTAGACCTGCTCCGGCTCCATCTGCAGCTTCCATTTCATGTGCACCGGCGAGGTGGAGATGAAGGTGTGGATGCGCCCGCGCCGCGCCGGCTTGATCGCCTCGCCGCAGCGGTCGATGTCCTTCTGGCCGGCGCGGGAGAGGCCGCAGACCACCGCGTTCCTGGTGCGGTTGGCGATCTCGTTGACGGCCTGGAAGTCGCCCTCGGAGGCGATCGGAAAGCCGGCCTCGATGATGTCGACGCCCATGGCGTCGAGCACCTCGGCGACCTCGAGCTTCTCCTCGTGGGTCATGGTGGCGCCGGGTGACTGCTCGCCGTCGCGCAAGGTGGTGTCGAATATGACGACGCGGTCCTGCTCGGACTGGGTTTGCGCGGTCATGGAAAAATGTCCTTCTGTAAATATCGCGCCGCAGGGGCGCCCTCGGGTTGCGTCCGCTCATCCCCCTGAGCGCCCAGGCGCGAACGCCCAGCCGGCCCTCAGGGGCGGGTAAGAAGCAGAATCCGAAGCACAAGGGCAGCATCCGGCCGGGCCGTTGCAGCCCTCCGTCCGATCGCGCTGATATGGCGCCGCATCGACATGCCGTATAACCCTCGTTGCCGGTATTCGAAGGCGCCAACCGCCCAAATGGCGCACGGACCTCGGAGCCGGTGCCCTTTCCTAGCGGAAATGGGGCCTGCGTGGGCAAGCTGTTTAGAGACTAACCCGCAGACCGACCGCGAAACCGCATCAGAAGTGCGCGCTCCTTGCGTCCAGACATGGGACAGGTATGCTGTCACGAATTCCGGCATCGCGGGCTCGAAATCAGCGGGCGAGCGCACGATCCTCATGTCGGCCAGTTCCGGTCGCGCTTCGGTGGCGAGATGGCGCAGCACGGCGGCGCGCAGCTCCTGGGCCGGCCGCGTCGGCCGCGACCTCCTTCATCAGGGCGATGCGCGGGCCGGCGACGATCGCGGTCCAGTCCGGCGCGGCGGAAAAGTCCTCCGCCCCGAGGCCGGTCTCCTCGCCGAGTTCGCGCAGCACGTTGCCGAGGAGGTCGACGGTGTCGCCGCTGACATCGCTCAGGTCGGGCGTGCCGGCCGGAAAATAGATGCGGCCGGGATTGGCGGTGAATTGGCTCATGACGCCGAGCAGGTAGCCGCCGTCGCTGGCGCGCAGCGCCGCCATGGCAAAGCAGTTGACCACCGATTGGTCGGGGAAACCCCAATCGCGCCACGCCATGAAATCGGCGAAGCCGGTTTCGAAAAAGGTGCCGCGCAGCACGCCGCCGGCGACCGCCGCCTCGTTCATGAGCAGCACGCGCCCGTTCCAGAGGTCCGGCACCGCCTGGCGCCGGGCCGCGAAGTGGGCGTCGATCTCTTCGCGCCGCGCTTCGGCAAACCGCCAGCGATACGGCGTGATGCCGAGCTCGAGGCGGTCGATGGCGACCGGCGTCTGCATCGCCGTCATGGTGCGATCCGCTGGGGCTGGAACAGCTCGGACGGCGCCACGAGTTCCTCCTGGGCGGCGATCAGCGCGAGTTCTCCTGCGCCGGCGGCGAGGGTGCGCCGCAGCACGCCGAACACGCTGGAGGTCGCGCGCGCGAGTGCCTCGGCCACCGAGCCGCTGCTGAGGAAGTGATACAGGAACAGTGCCGCGATGAGGTCGCCGGCGCCGTTGCCCGCGGTGGCGAGCCTCGGCGTGCGGACGAGATACAGCGCTGCGCCGTCGGAGGCGACGATGTCGACGTGGCCCGCCGGGGTCTCGCTCGCAGCGACCGAGGTGACGAGGATCGCGCGCGGGCCGCGGGCGTGGAGCGCGGCGATGGCCGCCGTCACCTGCGCCATGTCCGCGGTGTCGCGGCCGGCGAGACGGTCGAGCTCGAAATGGTTCGGCGTCACGATCTGCGCCGCCGGCACCGCGCGGTCGCGGAAGAACTCGGATATGCCGGGCCGCACGAACACGCCGCGGGCACGATTGCCGATCACGGGATCGCAGCAATAGGCCGCGGCCGGGTTGGCGGCCTTGACCTTGCCGACCGCACGCGAGGATGGCCGCCCCGGTGTCGAGCGAGCCGACATAGCCGGACAGCACGCCGTCGCAGCTTGCGAGCACGCCGCGATCGGCGATGCCCGCGACCACCGCGTCGATCATGCCGGCCGAAAACACTTCGCCTTTCCAGGCGCCGTACCCCGTGTGGTTGGAGAACTGCACCGTATGGACCGGCCACACCTCGCAGCCGAGCCGCTGCAGCGCGAACACCGCCGCCGAATTGCCGACATGGCCGTAGGCGACGTGGGATTGGATCGAGAGGATGTTCATGGCGACATTCGATACGATTCCGGGCGCCGCGCAGTGCAGCGCGAACCCGGAACGACGCCGTCTTGGTATCCATTCGCGAATGCGGTCCGAACCGAGGACCTCTACTGCATCCCCATCTTCTGGGTGGACTGCTCGACGAAGCGGTTGGTGTAGGTCTTGGAAAGGTCGATCTTGGCCTTGGCAACGTCGGGAGAGGACTGGCTGAAGACGGCGAGCACGGCTTGGGCGCCTTTCGGGTCCATGCGGCCGGTGGTGGAGTACATCGGAATGGAGTTCTTGAGCGCGGCGAGATAGAGCGCTTTGTCGGGGCCGACCAGCTCGTCCGGCATCTTCGCCATGATCTCCTCGGGGGTGTGGGAATGGATCCATTTCAGCGTCGCGAGAATCGCGTCGGTCAGCGCCTGGGTTTCCTTCTCGTGCCTGGCGATCCAATCGCCGCGCGAATAGAGCGCGCCGCCCGGATATTCGCCGCCGAACACGGCAAGCGTGTCGGCCTCGGTGCGCACGTCGACCAGGATCTTGAACGCAGGAAACCTGCCCTTCAGCAGCGTCGCGCTGGGGTCGAGCATCACCGCGGCGTCGACGGTGCCCCGCTCCATCGCCGCGACCGCCGTGGCGTCGAGGCCGATGCCGATCACCGCCACCGCATTGGGATCGACGCCGTTCTTGGCGAGCAGATACTTGAGAAAGAAATCGGTCGACGAGCCCGGCGCGCTGACGCCGACCTTCTTGCCGGCGAGGTCCTTCACCGAGGAGATCTCGTTGGCGTGCCGGGGCGAGACGCCGAGCACGAGGCCGGGATAACGGTCGTAGACGACGAAGGCGGTGAGCTGCTGGTTCCTGGCGGCGAGATTGACGCAGTGGTCGTAATAACCGGACACCACGTCGGCGCTGCCGCCGATCACCGCGGTCAGCGCCTGGGAGCCGCCCTTGAAATTGACGAGTTCGACGTCGACGCCCGCCTTCTTGTATTCGCCCAATCGCTCCGCGAGCACGGTCGGCAGATAGCACAGGCAGCCCGCCCCGCCCACCGCGATGGTGAGTTTTGCAGCGCCGGCCGCGGAAACCAGCGTGAGCAGGCCGAATGCCGCGGCGACGCAGGTGGCGAGCCTCGAGCGCATGGTTTCCTCCAGTCGTCTCTTCGGATGTGCCGCAAGATAGAACAAGCCCCGGGCGGGTGCAAAGGCCGCGCATGGCGACGCCAATGGTCTCGCGATTGTGAACGTCCTGCGCCATTTGGTCTCGTCTTACCAACAATTCATGTCGGGGACAGGTGTGCGTAACGTTGCGCGCTTATTCGTTCGTTTACTGCACAGCGATGGTCACATTCCGTCTTGGAAACTCCCGACGGCGGCCGCGCACCAAACTTGGGCCAGTAACTCGGAGATAACAGATGACACAAAATCATCCCAACAAACTTTCGGCTCGGCGCGTCACGTTGATGGCGTCCGTCGCCGGCGTCGGCCTCGCAGTCCTGCTCGCGGGTCCCGGCGCGTTCCACACCATGAGCACGCCTGCCTGGACCGGCTCCGCACTCGCCGCCGAGACCATGCTGCAGTCGACCGGATTTGCCGACATCGTCGCCAAGGTGAAGCCGGCGGTGATCTCGGTCCGCGTCCGTCTCGACGCCGAGAAGACCGCGAGCCTCGACGACAATGACGGCCGGACGCCGCAGGGCGCTCCGTTCGATCGCTTCTTCCGCCAGTTCGGACTTCCGGACGGAATGCCCAACGGCGCCGAGCCGCGCGCCCGCCGGCCGGCCGCCGCGGAAGGCTCGGGCTTCTTCATCTCCGCCGACGGCTATGCCGTGACCAACAACCACGTGGTCGATCATGCCAAGACCGTCCAGGTGGTGACCGATGACGGCAAGCTCCTCAACGCGAAGGTGATCGGCACCGATCCCAAGACCGACCTCGCGCTGATCAAGGTCGAAGGCAGCGACTTCCCGTTCGTCAACTTCGCGGACCGTGATCCGCGGATCGGCGACTGGGTGATCGCGGTCGGCAACCCGTTCGGTCTCGGCGGCACCGTCACCGCCGGCGTCGTCTCGGCCCGCGGCCGCGACATCGGCTCCGGCCCCTATGACGACTACATCCAGATCGACGCGCCGGTGAACAAGGGCAATTCCGGCGGCCCGACCTTCGATGTCAACGGCAACGTGATCGGGGTCAACACCGCGATCTTCTCGCCGTCCGGCGGCTCGGTCGGCATCGGCTTCGACATCCCCGCCGAAACCGTCAAGACGGTCGTGGCCCAGCTCAAGGACTCCGGCCACGTGACCCGCGGCTGGATGGGCGTCCAGATCCAGGCCGTCACCGCCGACATTGCCGACAGCCTCGGCCTCAAGAAGGCGGAAGGCGCGATCGTCAACGAGCCGCAGGAGGACAGCCCGGCCGCCAAGGCGGGGATCACGTCCGGCGACGTCATCATGACGCTCGACGGCAACGCGGTGAAGGATTCCCACACGCTGGCGCGCAAGATCGGCGCAATGGCGCCCGGCAGCTCGGTCAAGCTCGGCGTCCTGCACAACGGCAGCGAGAAGACCGTGACGCTCACCCTCGGCACGTTGCCCGATGAGCGCCAGGCCAATGCCGGCCCGCAGGGGTCGTCGGAAAAGGGAACGCCGCGGCTCGGCCTGACCCTCGCACCGGCCGGCGCGGTCGGCGCCGGCAACCAGGGCGTCGCGGTCACCGCGGTCGATCCCAACGGCCCGGCGGCGGAACGCGGCATGCAAAGCGGCGACATCATCCTCGATGTGGCCGGCAAGGCGGTCTCCAATCCTGCCGATGTCACCAAGGAGATCGCGGACCTGCACAAGGCCGGCAAGCGCACCGTTCTGATGCGGGTGAAGTCGGGCAACGCGACCAAGTTCGTCGCGGTTCCGTTCGGAAACGCGTAACGGGTGCCCGAAGGGGAACGCTCGCCGGCCATACCCGGTGGCCTGATCCCGACATTTGGATACCAAATGTCGGGACAAGTCGGCCCACCAACTCGGCGAAGGAGTGGGGTATGCGCGGCCCCGCCGGCGAGCCGACCCTGGGGGACGGGTTTCGACCCGTCCCCACAATTTTGTGTGCCCGGCATGTCGGCTGTGCTGGAGAATGCCGCGACAGGCCCGGAACTGGCGGTATTAAACTTCCGACGGGAACGCCTAGATATAGGCTCAGCGTAGCCCTGAGGATCGCCAGCCGTGTTCCCGTTCATCGATACCGCCCCGCGCGCATCGCCCCCGGTGATCGTGCTCGGCCTGATCGCCGCCAACTTCGCCGTGTTCCTGTGGATGCAGAGCCTGCCGCCGCAGACGCTCGAGGCGACGCTCGTCCACTACGCGCTGATCCCGGTGCGCTACACCGATCCGCAGCTCGCCGTTTCCGTCGGCCTCGATCCTTCCAATTGGATGCCGATGCTGACCGACATGTTCATGCATGGCGGCTGGATGCATATCATCTTCAACATGTGGTTCCTGTGGATCTTCGGGCCCGCCCTGGAGGCGAGACTTGGACGGCTCGGATTCCTCGCGCTCTACCTGATGGGCGGCGTCACCGCCAACATCGTGCACATCGCGACCCATTTGGATTCGACCGAGCCGGTGCTCGGCGCCTCCGGCGCGGTCGCCGCCGTCATCGCGGCCTATGCCGTGAGCTATCCGTGGGCGCGGGTGCTGACCATCGTGCCGATCGGGTTCATTCCGCTGTTCATTCCAGTGCCGGCCTTCCTGTTCGCCTTCGTGTGGTTCGGCCTTCAGGTGCTGGAGGGAAGCTCCGAATTGGCCTCGCCCGGAATGGCCGCCGCGGTGGCGTGGTGGGCGCATATCGGCGGCTTCGTGTTCGGCGCGCTGGTGGCGTTGGTTGCGCGCCATGCGCCTGCCGCTCCCGCGGCTTCCGCTCCGGTGCCGGCGCCCACCATGGTTTGGCGAAATGCCAACGGGTGGCGGGTGCCCGATGTGCGGCAGCGCTTTCCCGCGACCGACGAGCACGGGCGGCGAATTTGAAAGCGGCGAATTTGACCCTGTCCCGCGCCCGCCCTGAAGCGCTGTCGGTTCAAATTGAATGAGCCTGATCTTGTCCGAAAAATCTGCACCTTTGCGGGATCATGCTCAGTATCTCCTCGAAGCGCCGCACCGCCGGCACAAAGGGAGGCGAGCCCATGGTGAAGTCCACGGTCGCAGGGGCACCGTCGCGCCGCCGCGTCATCAGGCATGCCGGCGCGCTGGTGATCGGCGTCGCCGCGCCGAGCGTGTTGCGGGTGGGGTCCGCCTTCGCCGCCTATCCCGACCGCGCCATCAAGATCGTGGTGCCCAATACGCCGGGCGGGCCGTCCGACATCATCGGCCGCATCCTCGCGGCGTCGCTGCAGGGCGCGATCGGCGGCTCGGTGGTGGTCGAGAACAAGGGCGGCGGCGGCAGCAATATCGGCATGGGCTATGTGGCGCGCGCCGACGGCGACGGCTACACCCTGCTGCTGGCGACGAGCGCCTATTCCGTCAATCCCGGCCTCTACGAGACGCTGCCCTACGATCCGTTCAAGGACTTCGCGCCCATCGCCGAACTCGCCACCTCGCCGAACGTGTTCGCGGTGAAGCCCGAGCTCGGCGTCCGCACCATGAAGGAGTTCATCGCCCTCGCCAAAAGCGACCCCGCCAAGTTCAACGTCTCGACGCCGCCGGTCGGCACCACGCCGCAACTGGAGGCCGAGGTGCTCAAGGCGCGCGAAGGCCTCGCCAAGATGGCGACCGTCGTGTTCGCCGGCGGCGGCGAGGCGCTCCAGGCGCTGCTGAGCAACACCGTCCAGCTCTCCTCCGGCGTGCTCGCCCCGGCGCATCCGCAGATCAAGGGCGGCAATGTCAGGGCGCTCGCGGTGACCGGCGAATCCCGCTGGCACGACCTGCCGGACATCCCGACCATGGCCGAGGCCGGATTTCCCGACTTCGTGTTCGAGACCTACACCGCTCTGCTCGCGCCGGCGAAGACGCCGCCCGAGATCGTCGCCAGGCTGGAGAAGGAGACGCTCGCCATCCTCTCCCGCCCGGAGATGCGCGAGCGGCTCGTGCAGAGCGGCTTCCAGGTCCAGGCCAAGGACGGCAAGGGCCACATGGCGCGCGTCGCCCGCGAGGTCCCGATGTACCGCAACATCATCGCCCAGGCCAAGATCGAGAAGCTGCATTAGCACTGGACTCCCTCTCCCGCTTGCGGGCTTCGTCTGATTCGAAGGAGGATCGGACGATGCCTTTCAGGGAGAGCAGTCCTGTGGAGGAGCGTATCGCGTTGTTTCGGGAGTACGAGACGGGAGCATTTTCGGTGACGGAGCTGTGCGCGCGGCATGGCATCAGTCGGGAGACGTTCTACGTCTGGAAGCGCCGCCGTGCGAGCGGGGAGCCGCACTGGTTCGAGGAGAGAAGCCACGCGGTCGCGACCTGTCCGCATGCGACGGCAGGTCGGCTGGCCGACCGCATCATCGCGACGCGGCGTCGGTTTCCGCATTTCGGCCCGAAGAAGATCAAGGCATGGCTCGAACGGGAGCGGCCCGAGGTCGACTGGCCGGCGGCCTCGACGATCGGCGACATCCTGAATCGTGAAGGCTTGGTCGAGGCGCGCCGGCGCCGTCGTCGAGCGATCGCGCAAGGCGAGGTGGTGGCGCCGGCGAGCGCGCCCAACGAGGAATGGGCGATCGACTTCAAGGGCTGGTTCCGGACCCGCGACGGGACACGCTGCGATCCGCTGACCATCACCGATACAGCAAGCCGCTTTCTTGTCGAGGTGCGCATCGTCGATCCGACCGGGGCCGGCGTCAGAGGCGCTCTGGAACGTGTTTTCCAGGACATCGGCCTTCCTGATGCGATCCGCTCCGACAATGGCGCACCGTTTGGATCGACGGGGGCGGGCGGCCTTTCGGCGCTCTCGGTGTGGTGGCTCAAGCTCGGCATCGAGCCGCGCTACATCCCGCCGGCGAGCCCGCAGGACAACGGCCGGCACGAGCGCATGCACCGCACGTTGAAGGCCGAGACTTCGAAGCCGCCGGCGGAAACGGCCGCCGAGCAGCAGCGCCGCTTCGACGCTTTCCGCCGCCACTTCAATGAGCAGCGGCCGCACGAGGCGCTCGACCAGATGCCGCCCGTCAAGCTCTGGCAATCGCCGGCGCGCGCTCTGCCGGGCCGTCTCGCCGATCCCTGGTACGACGCCGATCACGAGGTTCGCCATGTGCGCCCCACCGGCGAGATCAAATGGCGCGGCGAGCACGTGTTCATCGGCGAGAGGGAGCGAGCCCCGTCTCACTTGAACCGCGGCTTGCGCTTGGCGGCGAAGGCTTCGATGCCTTCCTTGTAGTCTTCGCTGTCGCGCAGCTTTTCATAGGCGTGGCCTTCGACCTCGAGGCCGACCGTGAGGCTTGCGTCATAGGTGGTGTTGAGCACGCGCTTGATGGTCGTGAGCGCCGGCGCGGACATCGACGTGAGCGTCGCCACCACCTCGTCGATGGCGCGCTCGAGCGCGGCGGTGTCGTCGACGACGCGGGTGAGGAGGCCCCACTGATGGGCTTCGGGCGCCGGAATGCGGCGTCCCAGCATCATCATGTCGACCGCCCGCGTCAGCCCGGCGATGCGGGCGACGCGCTGGCTGCCGCCGCTGCCGGGGATCTGGCCGAGCGTGGTTTCCGGCAGGGCGAGCAGCGTATCCTTCGTCGCGAGCCGGATGTCGCAGGCCATGGCGAGCTCGAAGCCGACGCCCATGGCATATTTTTCCATGGCGCAGACGACCGGCTTCGGGCAGCGCTCCGGCGCCGCGATATTCCAGGCGAGATGCGACATGCCGTCCCGTTCGATCTGCGGGAACGCCTTGACGTCGCCGCCGGACGTGTAGACGCCGTTCATGCCGCGGATGACGACGACGCGCACCTCGGGGTCCTGCCCGAACGCCTCGATGATGGCCGCGATCTGGCTGCGGCCGCGATAGGAGATGACATTGAGCGGCGGGCGATCGAGATAGAGCCAGCCGATCCTCTTCCCGGAATCGACTTCGTAGTGCAGGCCGTCCAGGTCGCGCAGGATGGCGCCCCGCATTTCCGCATAGTCCTTTTGCATATGAGTCACGTCGTTCCATTCCGGCTTGACTGGGAAGCGTCGGCGAATGGTAGTTTAGCCCGGATTTGCGGCCGGTGCGCGCGGTAGGCGGAGGCCCGGGCGCGAACAGCCGTGAATATCTCGGGGCCTCATCGCCGCAAATCAAAGCCGATCCCTTCCATCGCCGCCGCGGGGCGGCCCGACGCCCGCCCGCGCGCCCTGCTGCCGGAACAGACGAGGAGACCCATATGCAGTTTGGTGACCTGCGCGGCTGGATCGCGCATCTCAGGAAGGAAGGCGAGCTTCACGAGATCGACACCGAGGTGGATTGGGACTGCGAACTCGGCACCGTGACCCGGCGCGCGTTCGGCAATGGCGACGGGCCGGCGCTGCTGTTCAACCGGATCAAGGATTACACCGGCGGCCGCTGCACCAGGCTGTTCACCGGCGGCCTGTCGAACTACTCCCGCGTCGCCCTGATGTTCGGCCTGCCGAAGCAGGCGCCGATCACCGATCTGGTGAAGGCCGCACGCAAGGCCTATGCGGGCCGTCTGCCGCCGGTGACGGTTGCCACCGGCCCGGTGAAGGAGAACATCATCAAGGGCAGCGACATCGACCTGTTCGATTTTCCGGTGCCGCGCTGGCACCGCCGCGACGGCGGCCGCTACATCAACACCATGCAGGGCACGGTGACGCGCGATCCGGTGTCCGGCCGCATCAATGTCGGCGTGTATCGCGGCATGATCGGCAAGAAGGACACCATTCCGGTGCTGCTGTGGCGGCCGCAGAACTGGGGCCAGGATTTTGCGAAGTACACCGGCAAGGGCGAGGAAATGCCGGTCGCCTTCATCTATGGCTGGGAACCGTGCCTGCCGTTCTGCGCGGCGTCGCCGGTGCCGCCGGACGTGTCCGAATACGACGTGATGGGGGCGCTGCGCGGCGCGCCGGTGGAACTCGTGGACTGCGAGACGGTGCCGCTGCAGGTGCCCGCCTCGGCGGAGATCGTGATCGAGGGCTGGATTTCGCCCGATCCGGCGACCTTCGAGCCGGAAGGCCCGTTCGGCGAATACACCGGCTATTTCGGGGGCGAGCAGGGCCCCAAGCACCGGGTGCGCGTCACCTGCATCTCCCACCGCGACAATCCGATCTTCCGCGGCACGCTGGAAGGCACCTTGCCGAAGATGCTCAACGAGAATTCCATCATGAGCTCGGTGCAGCGCGCCGCGCTGGCCTGGAATATCCTCGAGCGCTCCGGCGTTCCGGGGGTCACCGACGTGCACTGCCCGCCCGCCAACAACGGCACTACGCTGATGATCCAGATCAAGCAGACCTATCGCGGCCAGGCCAAACAGGCCGCCGCGGCGATCTGGGGCTCGAACGCGGCGCACCTGCGCTACAAGCACATCTGGGTGGTCGACGACGACATCGACATCCACGACTACGGCGCCATCGACTGGGCCTTTGCCTACCGCGTCAATGCGGCCGAGGACGACATCGTGTTCTTCCCCGGAACCTTCGGCTCCGCCCTCGATCCGAGCACGCGCCTGAAATTCCGCGACACCAATCTCTACGGCACCGGCAAGTGGTGCCGGGTGCTGATCGATGCCACCATCAATCTCGATTTCGAGCCGGAGGCGAACTACGGCGGCGACCGCTATCCGCCGATGGTGAGGCCGGAACAACAGGACGCCGAGCTGGTCGAGCGCCGCTGGGACGAATACGGGTTCAAACGCGAATGATGGTCATGCCGTCCCGCTCGCCGACCGCCTATGACGACAAGATCTATTCCGCGGACTGGCGTGCCTTCGTCGATCCGGAGGTGCCCGAGACCATCGCGCCCACCGCGATATTGCTCGACCGCCATCTCGGGACGCCGGTCGAGCACAAGGCCGCGGTCATCGTGGACGGCGAGCCCGTGAGCTACGGCGCGCTGGCCAGGTGCGTCGCCGAAGTCTCCGCCGGCCTGTGCGCGATCGGCGTCGTCCCCGAAAATCGCATTCTGCTGTTCGGCACCGACAGCCTCGACTACGTCACGATGTGGCTGGGCACGATCCGCGTCGGCGCCGTCCCTGCCGCGGTGTCCGATCTCTACAAGGCGCCGGACCTCGCCTATTTCATCCGCGACACCGCCGCCCGGTTCCTCTTCATCGACGCCGAGCAGCTTGGAAAGCTCGCCGAGATCGCCGCCGCGCTGCCGGCGTCGCTGGAGACCGTCATCGTGCGCGGCGACGCCATGCTCGGCGCCGAAGCTGCCCGGCAAGAAGATCGTCTCGTTCCGGACGATTGCGGATGGCGCCGCGCCCGCCGTCGCGGCCTGCCCGCGCCATCAAAACGACGTGACCTACATGTTCTTTTCCGGCGGGACCACCGGCACCGCCAAGGGCATCACCCATCTCGCCCATGACTTCGTGCTGATCCCGCAGCGCCAGGGCCGCTTCTGGGAGTACCGCGAGAGCGACGTGGTGTTCGCGACCTCCAAGAAATATTTCACCCACGGCCTGTGGCCCGGCCTGCTGATCCCGCTCTACTGGGGCGCGACGGCGGTGCTGACCCGCCGTCCGCCGCTGCCCGAACTGGTGCTGGAGACGATGGCGAAAGCCGAGGTGACGAAGCTCGTCAGCGTGCCCACGGTGTTGAAGAACTTGATCGAGCATGTGCGCATGTCCGGCGAGAAACCGCATTATCCCGCGCTCGAATTCGTCGTCAGCGCCTCGGAGAAAATTCCGCCGGAAATCTTTTCACGCTTCCACCAGCAGTTCGGCGTCGAGCTGTTCGACTCGATCGGCAGCTCCGAGATCACCTATGAGTGGATCGCCAATCGCCAGAAGGAATTCAAGCGCGGCAGCCTCGGCAAGCCGATCTTCGGCTACGAGGTCCGGCTGGTGAGCCCCGACCGCGGCGACGTGACCGAGCCCAGCATTCCCGGCGAGGCCTGGATCAAGAGCAAGACCGCCTGCTTTTTCTACTGGCGCAAATACGACAAGTCGCGCGAGACCTTCATCGGCGAATGGACCCGCACCGGCGACAATCTCACTTTCGACGAAGACGGCTTCTTCTGGTTCTCCGGCCGCGACAACGACATGTTCAAGGTCAGGGGCCTGTGGGTGACGCCGATCGAGATCGAGGCCGCCTTGACCGGCCACCCCGCGGTGCGCGAGGCGGCGGTGGTCTCGTGCGCCGACGCCGACGGCTTCACCAGGCCGATGGCCTATGTGGTGCTGCGCGAGGGATTCGCGAACGGCGACGCGCTGGTCGCGGAACTCTGCGCCGCAGTGCGCCCGCTCGGCGGCTACAAGGTGCCGGAGCGCTTCGCCTTCATCGACGAGCTGCCGCGCACGACCTTGCTCAAGATCGACCGCCGCGCGCTGCGCGGGCGCGAGTGAAACCTCGGCGGTTCTATTGGAGTGGGGCGGCGCAACCACCGTCCTTGCAAAATTTGCGATCTGAAAACGCCCCTATGTGTGCTACCATACCTATCGTTGGAAGGAGCCCATGTGAAAATCGAACTTACGGCAGACGCTGCGCAATGGGTGCAGGCCGAGCTTGCGGCCGGCCGCTTTGCCACGGCCGAGGATGCCGTTCGCCATGCCATCAATCAAGCGAAGCTCGTCGAGCTGCGCGCTGAGCTCGCGGCGGCCGAGGCCGGGGGCGGCAGCTTCACAACCGATGAGGTGCGCCGTTACGCACGCGATCACCTCGATCGTCTCAAGCAGATGCCCAGACCGTAGGTGTCGCGCCTCGTTTACCGGGCCGCCGCGCGCCGCGCCATTGCCGAGATCGCCGCCTACATCGAGCGCGAGAGCCAGAGCCGCGCGGTCGCCGACGACTTCATTGATAACCTCACCGATTACTGCGAGCGCATTGCCAAGCTGCCCGGCATGATGGGCCGCCCGCGCCCCGACCTTGGGCGCGATGTTCGCAGCACCACGTTCGGCAACTATGTCGTCTTCCTGCGCTACGCCGACGAGGATGGGCCGCGCAGCCATTTGTACATCACGCAGGTCATCCATGGTGCGCGCGACATGAACGCTTATTTTGAGCAGCATGGCGGCGATGAGTGACGCCTGACGCGGTTCGAAACATAAAGGGCCGGCATATCCGCAGACGCGCCAGCCTACAGTCGGCGGTTCCACCGGAGCGGGGCGGCGCAACCCCGTCCTTGCAAATCTCGATCAGCCGCGCCGGGAGCATGCCTGCATCGCGCAATCATCGGCGGCGATCAGGTTGCATGTGGGAGCATTTGATCCGATATCACCCGGGTCGACGCCGTTCGGCATGGAGGAGTTTGCGCGATGATCGATGTCTATTACTGGACCACGCCCAACGGACATAAGGTCACGATTTTTCTCGAAGAGGCCGGGCTGAAGTATAAAATATTTCCCGTCAACATAGGGAAAGGGGAACAATTCGAGCGCAAGTTCCTGGAAGTATCGCCGAACAACCGCATTCCCGCCATCGTCGATCGCGATCCCGCCGGCGGTGGCGCGCCGGTTTCCGTATTCGAGTCCGGCGCGATCCTGCTCTATCTCGCCGACAAAACCGGCAAGTTCCTGTCCCGCGACCTTCGTCCGCGCACCGATGCCGTTCAATGGCTGTTCTGGCAGATGGGCGGTCTTGGGCCGATGTCCGGCCAGAACAATCACTTCACCCATTATGCGGTCGACAAGAACGCCTATGCGATGGACCGCTACCGCAACGAGGTGAACCGCCTCTACGGCGTGATGGACCGGCGGCTGGCCGATCGCCCTTATCTCGCCGGCGACTTCGGGATCGCCGACATGGCGAGCTATCCCTGGATCGTGCCGCATGAGCGCCAGGGCCAGAGGATCGAGGATTTCCCGAACCTCAAGCGCTGGTTCGAGGCGATCCGCGCCCGGCCCGCGGTTCAGCGCGCCTATGCCGTGGTCAAGGAGGTCAATCCGAACCAAGGCGGCATCCGCACCGCGGAGGAGCGCGCGATCCTGTTCGGCCAGACCGCGGCCTCGGTGCAGGCCGCGGTGCGCTGAGCGTCCGCGCTGTTTCGGGAGCGCCCAGCCTGCGTTGGCCGGCGTGACACGACTTTTCGATGATACGCTGGGCGAGAGAATGCCTCGGCGCCCCCGGTGGCATCCGATGCGAATCCGATGCGATGAGACCGTTCGCTTGATAGCGATCATCGTTGGATATACAATTGATGGCCGGTATATCCATGGAGTATGTCATGCAGGTCGCCAAATGGGGCAACTGCCTCGCTATTCGCCTGCCGGCTGCGGTGGTCGAAGCACTGGCGCTGAAAGAGGGCGACGAGATCGAAATCCACGTTGCCGATGCACGGGAATTCGCAGTCGCGCGCAAACCCGGACGGGATGAGATGCTGAGGCGCCTTCGTGCGTTCCGCGGTCGCCTTCCCCCCGACTTCAAGTTCGATCGCGACGAGGCAAATGCCCGGTAGCTTCTTCGATACCAACGTCCTCATCTATCTCGCGTCCGGCGACCCTGTGAAAGCGGACCGGGCGGAACAGGTCGTCGGCGAAGGCGGCGCGATCAGCGTTCAGGTTCTTAACGAACTTGCCAACGTGGCCCACCGCAAGATGCGCCTGTCATGGACCGACACACATGCATTTCTGTCAATGATTCGTGGCGTGCTGCGGATCGACGCCATTACGATCGAGATCCACGAGTCCGGACTTGCGTTGGCCGAGCGCTACCGCCTTTCAATCTACGACGCCATGATTGTCGCCTCGGCGCTTTACGCCGGGTGCGACACGCTGTGGTCCGAGGACATGCAGGACGGCATGGTGATCGGAGGGACGTTGCGCATCGTCAACCCGTTTCGAAACCAGGATCGCAATTGAAGAGGCGTCTTATCGCATTGCAATCATTACCAAAATTTCATGCCAAGATGAACGTTTCTAAAGCATTTCGCCGCACTCTCGACACCGGTGTTTCCGATCATCGCGGCCATCAGGCAGTCGCATCGGAGGTGACGCCATGGCGGCAGATACTGGTTCGGACGCAAAGCTGGAGGCCGCTTTCGCCCTGCATCGTTTCGGCCTCGGTCCGCGCGAAGGATCGCTGGCCGCCATCGCCGCCGATCCCCGCGGCGCGCTCATCGCCGATCTCGCGCGGCCGGGCGCTGGGCGCCTGAACGATCCCGATCTCCTCACCAGTGCCGAAGCCGCGCGCGCGGCATTCGATTTCCGCCAGGAGCGCAAGGCGGCGCGCCTCGTCGCGCGCGCCGAGCAGGACGCCGCCAAGGCGGATGCGGAGCGGGCTGCAAAGCCGGGCGGCAATTCCATGCCGCCGGCCGATCCGGCCGCGGACGACAAGATGGCGAACGGGCCCGGTTCCGCGACTGGAGCGCAGTCCTCGCCCCGCCAGACCCGATCCCGGCCGCGCGGTGCCCCAGCAGATCTTTCTCCAGGAGGCCAAGGCCCGGCTCGATGCCGCGCTTGCCGCGGAGACAGGCTTTGCCGAGCGGCTGGCGTGGTTCTGGTCCAATCACTTCTGCATCTCGGCCGACAAAGGTCCGTTGCGCGCCATCGTCGGCGCCTATGAGCGCGAGGCGATCAGGCCGCATGTGGCGGGCCGCTTCGCCGACATGCTGCTGGCGGTCGAAAGCCATCCGGGGATGCTCGTCTATCTCGACAATGCGCGCTCGATCGGCCCCGATTCCGTCGCCGGCCGCAATCGCGGCAAGGGCCTCAACGAGAACCTCGCCCGCGAGATCCTCGAACTTCATACGCTGGGGGTGCGCACCGTCTACACCCAGGACGACGTGACGCGTTTTGCCGCCGTCATCACCGGCTGGTCCGTGGTGCCGCCGCGAGAGCCGGGCGGCGGCGCGTTCGTCTTCAATCCGCGCATGCATCAGCCGGGCGCCCAGGCCGTTCTCGGCAGGACCTTCCCCGACGGCGAATTCGACCAGGGCCGCGCCGTGCTCGCCATGCTGGCGCGCCATCCCGCGACCGCCCAGCACATCGCGGCCAAGCTGGTGCGGCACTTCGTGAGCGACCAGCCGGTGCCCGCGCTTGCCGACAAGCTCGCCAAGCGCTTCATCGCCACCGACGGCGACCTCAAGCAAGTCGCGATCGCGCTCGTCACCGCACCGGAAGCCTGGAACTCCTCCGACCGCAAGCTCAAGCGGCCCGGCGAATGGATCGTGGCGTCGCTGCGTGCCGCCGGCGTCACGCGGCCGGAGATCGCCCCGGTCATGCAGGCGCAGATCACGCTGGGCGAGCCGTTGTGGCGGCCGGCGGCGCCGAAGGGATTCGCCGACGAGGACGCGGCCTGGATCGATGGGCTGGCGCAACGCCTCGACGTTTCCAACCAGATGGCACGCCGGGTCGCCGGCCTGGTCGATCCCAGCCGTGGCGGTCGAGACCGGCCTGGGGCCGCTCGCCTCCGAGGCGACGCGCACCGCGATCCGCCGCGCCGAGAGCAGGCCCCAGGCCCTGACGCTTCTTTTCATGGCGCCGGAATTCCAACGGAGATGACCATGCGCAACCTCGACGCTCGCTCACATGCTCCCTTGCCGGCCCGTTTGCATGTCCCCTCGCGCCGCGAACTGCTGCTCGCCTCCGGCGTGCTGTTCGCCTGGGCTCACATGCCGAGGGTTGCAATGGCGGAAGGCCGCGACCCGCGCTTGCTGGTGGTCGTGCTGCGCGGCGCCCTCGACGGTCTTGCCGCGGTCGCTCCGGTCGGCGATCCCGATTACGAGGCGCTGCGCGGCGACAAGGTCCTGCGGCGCGACGGGCCCAACCCGGCGCTGCCGCTCGACCGGTTTTTCGCGCTCAATCCGGCGATGCCCAACCTGCACCGGCTGTACGTGGCCGGCCAGGCGAGCATCGTGCATGCGGTCGCGACCCCTTACCGGGAGCGCTCCCATTTCGACGGCCAGGACGTGCTCGAAAGCGGCCTCGCCGCCCCCGGGGCCACCGACACCGGCTGGCTCAACCGGGCGCTGTCGGCGCTGGAACCGGGCGGCCGGGTCGATCCGGGCAACCGCAAGGCATTTGCGGTCGGCCCGGTCACGCCGCTGGTCGTGCGCGGCCCGGCGCCGGTGCTGTCGTGGACGCCGCCGCGCCTGCAGCCGGCGGGCGAGGACACCCTGATGCGCCTGCTCGACCTTTACCGGCACACCGACGCCGCGCTTGCCCATGCGCTGGAAGAGCGCATCGGCCTTGCCGCCATCGCACGTGCCGGCGGCATGGAGACCGAGCCCCAGCCCGGCCAGCCGCGGCCGGCAGGCGCGCAAGCCGGCCAGGTGCGCGCCTACTTCGCCGAGTCCGCCGGCAGCGCCGCCAAGTTCATGGCCAGGCCCGACGGTCCGCGGGTGGGGGCGCTGGCCTTCGACGGCTGGGATACCCATGCCGACGAGGGTGCCGTCAACGGCCGGCTCGCGGCATTACTGGGTGCGCTGGACGGCGCCGTCGCGGCGATCGAGACCGGGATGGGAGCGGCTTGGCGCGACACCGTCGTCGCCATCGTCACCGAGTTCGGCCGTACCGCGCGCATCAATGGAACCGAGGGAACCGATCACGGCACCGCCACCATCGCGCTCCTCGCCGGCGGCGCCGTGAAGGGCGGCCGCGTCATCGCCGAATGGCCGGGGCTCAAGGCGGCGAACCTGCGCGATCAGCGCGATCTCAAGCCGACCACGGATTTGCGGGCCGTGATCAAGGGCGTGCTGGGGGACCATCTGCGGGTGCCGGACACGACGCTTGCCACCAAAGTGTTTCCCGAAAGCACCGGTGCAAAGCCATTGACCGGCCTGGTGGCCGCGGCATGAGGCGTCGCCCGGATGTTGGCCCCGGATGTCGCGCCGGCGCGGGTGAATCTTTTCGAAATCTCTTGCATTTGCGCATCGCACCCCGTTGAGTCCTCTGCGCGAGGCGCGGCGGAATCGATCAATGACGAAATACATCGACCGGGCATTGGCCTGGGCGCGGGATGCGAGCGCTCCCGGTGGTTTGCGCGGCGTGGCGGCGGCGGTGGTGCTGGTCATCTTGACCGACGCCATCCTGCTGGGGCTGCGCTATATCCAGGAACTGCCCCCGGTCGCCGTCACTTTCATGCTTTCGATCCTGATAGCGGCGATCCGCTGGGGCATGCTGGCCGGCTCGGTGACGGCGCTCGGCGGGGTCATCTCGCTGGCCTCGTTCTTCTACAGCCCGTTCTACACCTACGATGCCCAGGATCGCTCGCGCTTTCTCGGCATTCTGTTCTTTCTCATCGTCGCGCTGGTTACGAGCTACCTCGCCGCGCGGACCCGCCGCGACGCCGCCGCTGCGGTCAAAAGCGAAAATGAAATCCGCGAACTCTACACGTTCTCGCAGCGGCTATCGGCCGCCAACTCGCCGGCCGGCATCTTCGATGCCATGCAGCGCCATCTGGAGACACTCGTCGGCCGCAAGATACTGCTGTTCGATTCGCGGGGCACCCTGGAGGCCAAATCCGAGCGCCTCGATGATATCGACATTCCCAAGGCGGTGACCGAGTCGGTCGGGCGGACCCAGGTGCCGGACGCCGGGGGCTCGCAGGGTATCGTCGTCGATGACGGCCGCGGCAGCGCCTGGCTGGTTCGTCCGGTCTCGGTCAACACCGCGGATTTCGGCGTCATCGCGGTCGATCTCGGCCGCAAGACTGACAGTTTCTACGATCTGCGCATCCGCGTGGTCGCGGTGATCAACGATGCGGCGTCCTCGCTGGAGCGGCTCGGGCTCGCGCGCACCATCGCCGATGCGCGCATGCGCGCCGAGACCGAGCAGTTCCGCGAAGCGCTGATCGGATCGGTGTCGCACGAGCTGCGCACGCCGCTGGCGTCGATCCTCGGCGCCTCGACGGTGCTGTCGGCCGCGCCCGAAATCACCGCCAATGCGCGTCTGGTGTCGCTCGCCGTGGTGATCCATCACGAATCGGAGCGCCTCAATGTGGAGATCCAGAACATCCTGGACGCTTCGCGCATCAGCAGCGACGGCCTGCAGGTGAAGCTCGAATGGGCGGAGCCGGCGGACTTCGTCAATGCGGCATTGGAGCGCTGCCGCCACCGCCTTGCCAAGCACACGGTCGAGGTCAATATGCCCGATGAGCTCGTGTTGCTGCATATCGAACTCCGTGCTGATGGAGCGGGCGCTGGGACAAATTCTGGACAACGCCGCCAAATATTCCCCGGAAGGATCGACGATCACCGTGCAGGGCCTGCGCGAGACCGATCATTTCGTCCTCACGGTAACCGACCGGGGCGCCGGCCTCGATCCGAACGACCGTTCCCTGCTCGGGCAGAAGTTCTTCCGCGGCAAGCGGCACGCCCAATCGTCTTCGGGCCTCGGGCTCGGATTTTGGATCGCAAACGCCTTCGTGATCGCCAATCAGGGAACCGTCGAGGCGGTCAGCGAGGGCGTCAACAAAGGCATGGCCGTCAAAATTCGGTTGCCCCTGTCGATGAAGGCTGCCGCATGATGCCGGGTGCGGCGGATTCAAGAAAAATCATATGTAAAGTCAAATAGATGAGAGCGTTTTTGATCGATTTTAGCGATCGCGCTCCCAGTTGAGAGGACCGAGATGCCAGATGCTGATCACCGTGTTTTGATTGTCGACGACGAGGCGCAGATTCGCCAGTTTCTGCGGGCCGGCTTCGAGCTTGGAGGCTATCACGTCGACGAAGCGGTGAATGGAACCGATGCCATCCGGGAAATCACCCTGCATCCCTACGATCTCGTGATCCTCGACCTGTCGCTGCCTGATATCGACGGATCGGAGGTTCTGGAGCGCATCCGCGCTTGGTCCGCCGTTCCCGTCATCATCCTGTCGGTGCGGGCGGGAGAGGGGGAAAAGGTCAAATTGCTCGAACTGGGCGCCGACGATTACGTCGTCAAGCCGTTCTTCATGTCGGAATTGCTCGCCCGGGCCAAAGTGGCGCTGCGGCGGCAAATCGAGCGTAAAGATGGCGAAAGCGTGCTGAAGCTCGATCGTCTCGTGATCGATTTCGCGGCACGCACGGTGTTGCTCGATGGCGAGAGACTCAACCTGACGCCCAAGGAATACCGGTTGCTTCAGGTGCTCGCGCAGGACGCGGGTAAGGTCATCACCCACCAGAGCCTGCTCAAAAGCGTGTGGGGCCAATCTCACATAAATAGTCCCCAATACCTACGCATATTCATGCGCAAGCTGCGGCAAAAGATCGAGCTCGACCCCAATCGGCCGAAGATTCTTCTGACGGAGCTTGGGGTTGGTTACCGGCTCAGCGATCCCCGCGCACCCGAGCACCCGCACGACAAATAAATCGCGCGGCGCCTACAATGGTTAAAAATAGGATTTTTTACCGTTTATTTGTTCGTGTTGTTTGAGCAACACTACCGGAAAATGTAGCCTGAACAACGAGCGGACGACGATTCCGTGATTGTCTGCTCAGGGAATTTATACAAAAATAACGGCGGTAACAGTGGTCAGCGCGCAAACGCCGGGTCGTGCTTGTACGCGTCGCTTAAGGGGAAGGGGAGGCAAAATGACATCGGTAAGGTGCTTACTCATGGGGTCCGCGGCCGGCCTGATGGCCGTCTCCGCGGCGCAAGCAGCCGATCTTCCCGTCAACGCGGCGCCGGTCGAATACGTCAAGGTGTGCAGCCTTTATGGCGCCGGCTTTTGGTACGTGCCCGGGACGGACACGTGCATGAAGATCGGCAGCTATGTCCGGGCCAGCGTGTTAGCAAACGCAGGCCCCACCCCCCTCGGAACCGGTGGTGCGACCGGAGCCGGCCGCTACGATAGAACAGACACGTCGATGTTCAACTTCCAAGGTCGTGCGGTGGTGACCTTCGATGTTCGCACCCAGACCGAATACGGCACCCTGCGAACTTACATGAATATCGGCTCGGATCAGGCGAGCGCAGGCGGCTGGCCGAATGCTCCGGTCACTCCGGGCGCGACGACGACCGCCGAAGGCGCCGTGACCAAAGATGCCGCCGGCAACGGCATCTATAATAGTCGCGCCTTCATCCAGTTCGCCGGTTTCACAGTGGGCCGCATGCGGTCCTTCTTCGACATCAACGCGATGGGTGCATATACCTATTCGGCGAGCCGCCTCAGCGCCGACTCTGCGCCGGGCGGCATCTTTGGCGCCGGCTATACCGCGCAGTTTGGCGGCGGCGTTTCGTTGAGCTTCTCGGTTGAAGACGGCGGCGCGGTAACCGGAGGGCGCGGGCGCTTTGTCACGGATCTTTCGCAGTTCAGCTTTGGCAGCGGTGCGCTCGGCGCGGGGCAGAGCTTGGATAATTCCGGCAACTCGTTCTTCGATCCGGTCATGGGGCTGCGTATCGACCAATCCTGGGGCTATGCCTCGATCACCGGCGCGTTCCACAATGACAGCGGCGGCTATTACAACAACGCCATCAATTCGCCCAACGCGGGATTGGCGAACACCATCGTCCAGGGCCACCCCGGCGATTCCTGGGGCTATGCCGGCTCCGCCGGCTTCCTGTTGACGGACTTCATGGGCATGCGGGGCGATACCCTCGGTGCCCAGGCCGCGTACGGCAAGGGCGCGGCGGGTTACGTGACCCGGGGCACCGGTACTATGTTCATTCGCAGCGGCAACAACATCGGTACCTCCAACGTCCTGGACGGCGTCTTCGCCGACGGCACTCAGATCGATCTGACGAAGGAATGGTCCGCGGCCGCCGAGTACGAGCACTACTGGACTCCGAAGCTGCGTACGGCCGTCTCAGGGGGCTTTGTCTCCATCAATTACGACCAGAATGCAAAGAACCTGATCTGCGCGGGCGCGCCGGGGTACGGTACCGGCTTCGAGCCCGGGAATCCGGCTTCTCCCCTTCTCGGAACCCAGAACAACTCGCTGGGCAGCGGCGTCGCATCGAAGACCAATCAGCCCGCAGGTTTCGTGAACGGCTGGTCGCCGGGCTCCCACTGTAACCCCGACACCAGTTGGTGGCAGCTCGGCACACGGACCGCCTGGAGTTCCGCATCCCGATCTCGATATCGGTATCGACGTCATGTATACGGCTCTCAACACCGCCAACAAGGGTGCCACCGTCAACGTCGGCGCTTCGTCGGGCGCCGTGCCTGCAGGACTCTACACGTTTGCCAACCAGGGCGTCTGGTCAGCCATATTCCGGGTCCAGCGCAACTTCATCCCCTGATGCTCAAAATCAGGTTCATTGGTTTTCGACCCCCGGCGGCGACACCGGGGGTTTTTCTTGTGCGAAGGAGTCAATCAGTTCGTGTGGCTGGAGTGTTGGCCGGAGATCGTCAGGTTGCAGCCCCAGCCACCGCCGGACGGGCGGTCAGTAGGCGTGCGCGAGCGCCAAGGCACCCGGCGAATGAATTGAAATTGTTGCGGTAAATGATGGCGCCGTGATCCGGCACCGCGCGTGCAGACAATAAAACCCCCGGGGGGAAATTGAAGATGAAAGCTTTCCCTCCGGGGGCCATTCCCCATCCTGCAGCCGGACGGGAAAGTAGGGTGATATTACTTCACCATAAACTTGGATGTCAATGAAATAAATTTCATATAAACACCGGGGCGCTATCTCGGGCCAGCGCACCCCCGATTCGCATTCCCGATCAAGGGCGTAATGTCACTCGGTGCAGAGGGTGGGCGATCGGATATCGGAACGGTGTCTTCAGGGACCGCCGCGATTCTCGATCCTGCCGCAGGTGCAGCGGCGTCATGATGACGGCGAGGTTGACGACTTCGCACAGACGATGTTCGCAACGGTCGCGCAGATGACGCCCGGCTGGTAGAATCCGAACCGGGTCATCCCATGCGCCGTCCACTCCAGGCGCCGACCGCCGCCACCCCGGCGAGATTGATATCCGGCGGCAACCCGGCGTCGAAATGTTAATGCGAAATTAATGGCCCCGCGACGCGGCGGCAATTCCTGCCGGCCGGGGAATGATCTAGGTTGCGCCGTGGAATCGTCGGCAATCGAGGAGAGGCCCGAATGAGCCTGGCAAGAGCGGCCGCAGCCGCCATAGTCGCAGCGGCGGTCGCGGCGTTCACCTGCGCGGCGCCCGCCGCCGCGCAGGTTTATCCGTCTCGTCCCATCACCATCATCGTGCCGTTCGCGGCGGGCGGCCCGACCGACGTGCTGTCGCGCGTGCTCGGCGAACGCATCCGCGCCGCTCTCGGCCAGCCGGTGCTGATCGAGAATGTCACCGGGGCCGGAGGCTCGATCGGGGTCGGCCGGGTGGTGGCGGCGGCGCCTGACGGTTACACCCTCAGTATCGGCCATTTAGGCACCCACGTCGCCAACGGCGCGATCTACCCGCTGAAATACGATCTGTTGAACGATCTCGATCCGGTCGTCCGGCTGCCCAGCAATCCGATGATCGTGGTCACCCGCAAGAATTTCCCCGCCGCCAGCCTCAAGGAGGTGATCGACCGGCTCAAGGCCGCTCCCGGCAAGATTTCCGCCGGCACGGCGGGCGCCGGCTCGGGCGCTCACATTGCGAGCCTGCTGCTGCAGAGCCTGACCGGCGTCCAGATGTCGTTCGTGCCCTATCGCGGCACCGGCCCGGCCTTGCAGGACCTGGTCGCCGGACAGATCGACATGATCATCGATCAGGCCTCGAACTGCCTGCCGCAAGTACGCCAGGGCACCATCAAGGCATTTGCGGTCACGGCGCCCGAGCGCCTGGCCTCCGCGGCCGACATCCCGACCACCGCCGAGGCCGGGCTGCCGGGCCTTCAGATGGAGGTGTGGAGCGGCATGTGGGTGCCTCACGGCACCCCGCGCGCGATCGTCGAAAAGCTCAACGCGGCGGTGGTGGCCGCGCTCGCCGAACCGGCGGTGCGCGAAAAGCTCGCCGCCGTCGGCCTCGACGGCCCCCCGCGCGACCAGTTGACGCCCGAGGCGCTCGGCACCTTTCAAAGGGCCGAAGCCGCGAAATGGTGGCCCATCATCAAGGCGGCGAACGTCGTAGCGGAGTGAGGGCTCGCGCACGCCGCGCTGCGCGGATGCCCGCGATGCCCTATCGGATGTGGAAGCTGATTGCCGATGTCAAGGCGGCGGCCGGCAGATGAGGAGCCGGTAAGGCATCGGTGAGGTCAGCATGGAAAACGTCTGCGCCGCGATCATTCCCGTCACCGCGTTTCAGCAGAACTGCACGCTGATGTGGTGCGCGAAGACCATGCGCGCGGTCGTCGTCGATCCCGGCGGCGATCTTGCGCGCCTGCGCCAGGCGATCGCCGAAGCCAAGGTGACGGTGGAAAAGATCTGGCTCACCCATGGCCACATCGACCATGCCGGTGCCGCCGCCGAGCTGCGGCAGGAACTCGGCGTCCCGATCGAGGGTCCGCACCGCGCCGAGGAGTTCCTGCTCGGGCACATCGCCGCGAGCGGGCTGAAATTCGGGATGTTCAGCGCCCGCAACGTCGTGCCGGACCGCTGGCTCGACGACGGCGACGAGGTCGCGATCGGCGCGCTCGCATTCGCGGTGCTGCATTGCCCCGGCCATTCCCCCGGCAGCGTCGCCTTCTTCAATGCGGCGGAGCGTTTCGCCATTGTCGGCGATGTGCTGTTTTCCGGCTCGATCGGCCGCAGCGACCTGCCGGGCGGCGACCACGCGGCGCTGCTGCGGTCGATCAACGACAAGCTGCTCCCGCTCGGCGACGACGTCGCGTTCATCTGCGGTCACGGACCGGCGAGCACCATCGGCCGCGAACGGGCGAGCAATCCGTTCCTGAAATGCAATCCGTTCCTGAAATGAGCGTCTTTACCGATCGTACATAATGTCCCGTTAACCTCCCGGAAAATTCCAAGCAATGATCCGGGGGACCACATGAAGACACTTATCGGGGCCGGATTGGTCCTGTCGCTGCTGGCCGCGCCGATCGAGGCCCGCGCCGAAGGCGGACAGATCGCGGCCGGCATCATCGGCGGTCTTGCCGCCGGTGCCATCATCGGCTCGATGGTGCGGCCGCCCCCGCCGCCGGTCTACTACGCGCCGGCGCCGGTCTACGTCGCTCCGCCTCCCCCGCCGGTCTATTATGCGCCGGCCCCGACCTGCTATCTCGCGCCGGGCGCACCGGTGTGGGACCAGTGGCGCGGCATCTGGGTCCGGCCGCAGGTTCGCGTCTGCAATTAGGTGCGTAGGGCGGGTTCGCTTAACCCGCCATCCTGCGTGGCCGAACCACACCTCCGTTATTCGCCCTACGTCTGAGCGCGTAGGGTGGGCAAAGGCGCGTCTTCGCGCCGTGCCCACGCGGTTCGCGGGTCAGACGTGGGCACGCTTTGCTTTGCCCACCCTACGCCTGCTTCGCTATTCCGCCCCACGGGCCGAGCGGCGCGTCACCCGTGCCGCAGCTTGAGCGCGACGATCACCGCCATCAGCGCCAGGGTGACCACGTTCGAGGTGATCAGCGGCCAGTCCATCAGCGCCAAGCCATAGATCAGCCAGAACGCGATGCCGATCGTAAACGCCAGCGTGCCGGTCAGCGAAATGGCTGCGGTGTCCCGCGACCGCACGATTTGGATCGCCTGGGGCAGCCAGCACACCGTGGTCAGGACCGCCCCGGTCATGCCGATGGTATCGACGAGCAATTCGTTCATGTGACCGCAATAAAGCCGAATCACCTGCGGCTTTATGACAGCGGAATGAGCGCCTGGATGAGCGGCCCACCGGGCCTCGAGATGCGCCGCAGCACTATGGCGGAATGCCAGCCGCCTTGCTCTGGTCATGATGCATATCTAAATGCGACTATCCCTGAGATGACCCGCGTCCGGCGGCCTTCATGCGCCGCGGCGCCGTTTTGCATTCAAACCGTGATTCGCCAAGACCATGTTCCACCTGTTCGAAAAGGTTCTGAACCCGACCTACCAGCCCGCGCGGACCGAGCCGCCCAGCGGGCTCACGGCGTTCTATTGGCATTTCGCCCGCCAGGCCAAGGGCCTGTTCATCGCCCTGTTCGCCACCGGGTTCCTGGTCGCCATCCTCGATTCGATGATCCCGGTGTTCATGGGGCGGGTGGTTTCCCTGGTCAGCGGCAGCGATCCGGCCCGCCTGTGGGACGAATCCTGGCGCACCCTCCTCGGCATGGCGGGGGTGCTGTTGATCCTGCGCCCGCTCGCGCTCACCAGCCAGAACCTCATCACCCACCAGGCGATCTCGGCCAACGTCTCCAACATGATCCGGTGGCAGACCCATTGGCATGTGGCGCGCCAGTCCTGGGCGTTCTTCCAGAACGATTTCGCCGGCCGCATCGCGAAGCGGGTGCTGCAGACCGGGCCGTCGGTGCGCGAGTCGCTGGTCGCTCTCATCACCGGCGTTTGGTACATCCTCGTCTACGGCACCAGCGCGCTGTTCCTGCTGGCCTCCGCCGACCGCTGGCTGGCGCTGCCGATCAGCATCTGGTTCGTCGGCTATCTGGTGCTGCTGCGCGCGTTCGTGCCGCGCATGCGCGACCGCTCCAAGGTAGTCTCGGAGGCGCGCTCGATGCTCACCGGGCGGGTCGTCGACAGCTACACCAACATCCTCACCGTGAAGCTGTTCGCCCGCGCCCGCAACGAAGACGCCTATGTGCGCGACGCCATCGACGAGCACACCGCGCTGTTCCACAGCTCGCTGCGGCTCAATACTCTGTTCAGCTTCTGCCTGACCACGCTCAACGCCATGCTGGTCACCGGCACCGCCGCCATCGCGATCGCGCTGTGGACCCACGGCCAGGTCGCGGTCGGCACGGTGGCGATGGCGCTGCCGCTGTCGTGGCAGATCATCAACATCGCCGGCTGGGTGGCGATGCGGATCACCGAAATCTTCGAGAACATCGGCGTGGTGCAGGAAGGCATGATGACGATCGCGAAGCCGATCGGCCTCGCCGACCGCGCCGATGCCAAGCCGCTGACGGTCACCCGCGGCGAGATCGCGTTCGACGACGTGCGGTTCGGCTATGGCCGCGAGAGCGGCCTGATCGAAGGGCTCACGCTCAACCTGCGCGCCGGCGAGCGGATCGGCCTCGTCGGCCGCTCCGGCGCCGGCAAGTCGACGCTGGTCAACCTGCTGCTGCGCTTCTTCGACCTCGAGGACGGCCGCATCCTGATCGACGGGCAGGACATCGCCGGCGCCACGCAGGAAAGCCTGCGCACGCAGATCGCGATGGTGACCCAGGACACCTCGCTGCTGCACCGCTCGATCCGCGACAACATCCGCTACGGCCGCCCCGAGGCCGACGATGCCGAGATCGTCGCCGCCGCCAAGCTGGCCCAGGCGCACGAGTTCATCGAGGACCTCGAGGACTGGCACGGCCGGCGCGGCTACGACGCCCATGTCGGCGAGCGCGGCGTCAAGCTGTCCGGCGGCCAGCGCCAGCGCGTCGCCATCGCCCGGGTGATCCTGAAGAACGCCCCGATCCTGGTGCTGGACGAGGCGACCTCGGCGCTCGACAGCGAGGTCGAGGCCGCGATCCAGGCGAGCCTCGACACCCTGATGGCCGGCAAGACGGTGATCGCCATCGCCCACCGGCTCTCCACCATCGCGCGGATGGACCGGCTGGTCGTGCTCGACCACGGCCGCATCGTCGAGCAGGGCTCCCACGACGAGCTGCTGCGCGCCGGCGGCCACTACGCCATGCTGTGGCGGCGCCAGTCCGGCGGCTTCATCGATGCCGAGCCTGCCGCCGTGACCGCGGCCGCCGAGTAATGCGGGAATAAAACGGCCGTGGCCCCGGTCCTATCGGCATGCATCGAACGCCGACATGTCCTGCAGTCCCGATCCGGCCGGCGCCATTGCCGGCCCGCAGCGTGCCGAATATGGCTGTTGCGGACGCGGGTCGGTCCGGCAAGAACGTAACCGGACACGAAACCGGATCAGGAGGCGGCGTGAGCCGGGCAGACAACACGCGGTTCGCCAACGTGGTGTTGCCTCACCTCGACGACGCCTATGCGCTGGCGCGCTGGGTGATGGGAAACCGCGCCGATGCGGAGGATGTGGTGCAGGAGGCCTGCCTGCGGGCATTGCGCGGCATCTCGGGGTTCTCGGGCGCCAACGGCCGGGCATGGACCCTCGCCATCGTCCGCAACGCCGCTTACGACTGGCTGCGCAAGAACCGCCCCGCCGCCATGGTCCAGGTCGAGGACCTCGAACAGGTCGAGCACTTGCAGGCGCGCGACAGCGCCGCGGTGGCGCACGGGCCGGACGATCCGGAGACGGCGCTGATCGCCCGGGCCGACGAGTTGCGGCTGCAGGCGGCCATCGCGGCGTTGCCGGCGGTGTTCCGCGAGACCTTGGTGCTGCGCGACGTGCAGGGCCTCGGCTATCGCGAGATTGCCGAGATCACCGGCGTGCCCATCGGCACGGTGATGTCGCGGCTCGCCCGCGCCCGCGACCGCCTGATCGAGACCTTGGGAGCAGACCGATGACCCCCGCGGCCGACGATCGCCTGTGGCTGAACGCCTATATCGACGGCGAGCTCGATCCCGCCCATGCACTGGAATTCGAGCAGCGTCTGGCCGCCGATCCCGCGCTCGCCGCCGAGCAGGCGCGCCTCGTGGCGCTGCGCGGCGCGATCCGGGAACGCGTGCCGCGCGAGCGGGCGAGCCCGCAGCTCCGCCGCCGCGTCGCCGCGCTGGCGCGTCCGCAACCGGTTCCGGGCTGGCGCGCGCTCGCCGCCTCGGTCGCGGTTGCGTTCGTGGCCGGGAGCGCGGCGACCTTCGTGGCGCTCGGCCCGGGCGGGCAAGGGCCGCCAGCGCCGGTGGCGCCGCTGCTGGTCGCCAGCCACATGCGCGCGTTGATGGCGAGCCAGCCGTTCGACATCGCCTCGTCCGACCGCCACACCGTGAAGCCGTGGTTCAACGGCAAGCTGCCGGAGTCGCCCCGGGTGGTCGATCTCGCACGCCCTGGGGTTTCCGCTGGTCGGCGGCCGCATCGACGTTATCGGCCTCACCCCGGTGCCGACGCTGGTCTACCGCCACCGCCTGCACGTCATCAGCCTCACCGCATTGCCGAAGAAGCTCGGCGCCGTCCCGCCGCGCGCCATCGACGGCTACAACATCGTGGACTGGACGGACGGCGACGTCGGCTATTGGGCGGTGTCCGATGTCAGCGCCCCCGAGCTCGAGGACTTCGCCCGCGCCTTCCGCGCCGGCGACGCGGAGCCGTAGGGCCCTCGACCATAGACACCGTCATTGCGCGGGGCTTGTCCCGGCAATGACGATTGTCGTGGCGGGGCGTCATCCCAAGGGTCATGGCCACCCGCGCGATCGCGTCAGTTGCGGAAATGCCCTGCCCTGTCTATCGAGATCGCCGGGACGAGCCCGGCGAAGACGTCGTGGGTAAGAACGCATCCCGGAAAGGAAACCCCATGGTCCTCGAAATCGCACAGATCGACGTCAAGCCCGGCATGGAGGCGGAGTTCGAGGCCGGCGTGGCCAAGGCCGCGCCTCTATTCAGGCGCGCCAAGGGCTGCACCTCCATGGCGCTGCAGCGCTCGGTCGAGAAGCCCGCCCGTTACCGCCTGTTCGTGGGGTGGGCGACGGTGGAAAACCATACCGTCGACTTCCGCAACGCGCCGGATTTCCAGGAATGGCGCAAGCTGGTCGGCCATTGCTTCGCGTCGCCGCCGGAGGTGGAGCACGTCCACGAGGTCGTGAAGGGGTTCTGAAGCCACCGAGCGCGTTCGGACGGTAGCGGATTTTCACAGCCCATGCTTCGCGAACATGGCCGCCACGTCGGCATCGCTGGCGAGTTCCCCACGCCGCGCCGCGGCGAGTTCTGCCTCAAGCTCGGCACGTTCCTCAGGCGTCAACTTGGTCGGCCGCCCGGTGAGCGCGCGGACGCGCTGTGTGATTTCGAGCGCGATCAGGTTCTGTTGGTCGGGCGCGAGCGCTGCGACGGCGGCGAGCGCGGCTTCAAGCGGTTTCGAGAGCTGGGTCATCGGTCACCTTGCCGAGGTCACGATAGCATGCCCGTGGCTGTGGGGTGCTACAGTCAAAAAAGGGGGGCCAGTAGCAGCAGGTGGCCCGACGCCCTTTTCCCGCCGCACGCCCCGTCCCATATTGTCGCCGTGATGGCACCACCGCCCGACCAGCCGAACCGGCCGCCGAAAAAGGCCCCGAAAAAGGCCAAGGACCCCGCGCGTCCCACCCGCGCCAAGGCGGCGCGGCCGGAGCTGCCGCCGATCGCGCCGGCGCTGGCTGACCTTCTCAACCCCGCCATCAATCGCGGCGAGGCGGGCGTCGGTTCCCAGACCGGCCGGCGCGCTCCGGAATCGGGCCTGCAGCCGCCGGCCGACAATTCGCGCGATCGGCGCAACGACTTTGCCGCCGCCCACAAGGCCCGGGCGTCGACACCCGAAGGTTTCCAGGAGCGGCCGCAGTCCGGCTATGTCGCGAAGTCGCCGGTGCGCGGTTTCGGGCCCGGCGAACTCGATCCCGACCTCGCGCAGGCGCTGGGGCTGGTCGAGGAAGAAGCGGCCGACGCCGGAGCACGAGGCCGCCGCCGAAAAACGACGCCTGCTGGCTTTGCCGCGCGTCATTCCCATGCCCGGCGAGGGCGACGAAAGCGGCGTCGCCGCCACCGCCCAGGCGCTGGAATCCCTGCTGCGCGAGGGCCGGCCGGAGTTTCGCGAGCAGCCCTGGGTGCCGCACCGGCCGCCGCGTCCGGAGAAGTCCGAGGGCGGCCAGCGCCTCGTCATCAAGTCCGATTTCGAGCCCAAGGGCGACCAGCCCCAGGCGATCGCCGAGTTGGTCGAAGGCGTCAGCGGCCGCCACGAGCGCACCCAGGTGCTGCTGGGCGTGACCGGCTCCGGCAAGACCTTCACCATGGCGAAGGTGATCGAGGCGACCCAGCGCCCGGCCCTGATCCTCGCGCCCAACAAGACGCTCGCCGCCCAGCTCTATGGCGAGTTCAGGAGCTTCTTCCCCGACAACGCCGTCGAGTATTTCGTGTCGTATTACGATTACTACCAGCCCGAGGCCTATGTCCCGCGCACCGACACCTATATCGAGAAGGAATCCTCCATCAACGAGCAGATCGACCGGATGCGCCATTCGGCGACCCGCTCGCTGCTCGAGCGCGACGATGTGATCATCGTCGCCTCGGTGTCGTGCATCTACGGCATCGGCTCGGTGGAGACCTATACGGCGATGACCTTCGCCATCAAGCAGGGCGAGCGCATCGACCAGCGCCGTCTCGTCGCCGACCTGGTGGCGCTGCAATACAAACGCACGCTGGGCGATTTTGCGCGCGGCACGTTCCGGGTGCGCGGCGACATCGTCGACATCTTCCCGGCGCATTACGAGGACCGCGCTTGGCGGGTCAACCTGTTCGGCGACGAGGTCGAGTCCATCGAGGAGTTCGATCCGCTTACCGGGCACAAGACCGACGAACTGAAATTCGTCAAGATCTACGCCAATTCGCACTACGTCACGCCGCGCCCGACTCTGCTGCAGGCGATCGCCGGCATCAAGCACGAGCTGCGCTGGCGGCTCGAGCAACTCAACACCGCCGGCCGGCTGTTGGAGGCGCAGCGGCTGGAGCAGCGCACCCTCTACGACCTCGAAATGATGGAGGCGACCGGGAGCTGCGCCGGCATCGAGAACTATTCGCGCTATCTCACCGGCCGCCGTCCCGGCGAGCCGCCGCCGACCTTGTTCGAATATGTGCCGGACAATGCGCTGGTGTTCATGGACGAGAGCCATGTCACCGTGCCGCAGCTCGGCGGCATGTATCGCGGCGACTTCCGGCGCAAGGCGACCCTCGCCGAATACGGCTTCCGCCTGCCGTCATGCATGGACAACCGTCCGCTGCGTTTCGAGGAATGGGATGCGATGCGGCCGCAATCGGTCGCGGTGTCGGCGACTCCGTCCGGCTGGGAGCTCGACCAGTCCGGCGGCGTGTTCGTCGAGCAGGTGATCCGCCCCACCGGGCTGATCGACCCGCCGGTGGACATCCGCCCGGCGCGCACCCAGGTCGACGACCTCGTCGGCGAGCTGCGCGGGGTCGCGCTCGCGGGCTATCGGGCGCTGGTCACCGTGCTCACCAAGCGCATGGCGGAAGACCTCACCGAATATTTGCACGAGCAGGGCATCCGCGTGCGCTACATGCATTCCGACATCGACACCATCGAGCGCATCGAGATCATCCGCGACCTGCGGCTCGGTGCGTTCGATGCGCTGGTCGGCATCAACCTGCTGCGCGAGGGCCTCGACATTCCCGAATGCGCGCTGGTCGCGATCCTCGACGCCGACAAGGAAGGCTTTCTGCGCAGCGAGACCTCGCTGATCCAGACCATCGGGCGGGCCGCCCGCAATATCGACGGCCGGGTGATCCTCTATGCCGATGCGGTGACCGGCTCGATGGAGCGCGCCATGGCGGAAACCAACCGCCGCCGCGAAAAGCAGGTGGAGTACAACACCGCGAACGGCATCACGCCGGAGAGCGTGAAGAGCCATATCGCCGATATCCTCGACAGCGTCTATGAGCGCGACCATGTGCTGGTCTCGACCGGCGGCGAAACCGGCTTCGGCGGCGACGTCGCCTCGATCGGCCACAATTTCGAGGCCGTCATCGCCGATCTCGAAACCCGCATGCGCGAGGCGGCCGCCGATCTCAACTTCGAAGAGGCCGCGCGCATGCGCGACGAAATCAAGCGGCTGCGCGCCACCGAGCTTGCGGTGGTGGACGATCCGACCGCCAAAGTCGTGTCCCCGGCCGGCGCGCGGCGTAGCGCCCCTCGCAAGCCGGGCCTCGACGAAATGGGTCCGGGAGTCGAAGCGATTCCGGGCAAGGCCGCCGGAAAGTTCGGTCCCCGCTCCACGTCCGGCCGTCCGGGCACGCGGGCCTGGCGCGGCAAACGGCCGTGAAGCGGTATCGCGCCCGGGCTTGAACCGAAGCGCCCGTTCCCGCTACCAATCGGTAAGGGGGACGCCCGCGATGATTCTTCTTCACCCACGGTGTTTTGGCGCAGCCGTATGTGGCGCAACTATATTTGGCGCAGGCGTGTTGGCGATTGCCGCCACGTCTGCAGCCGCCGCCGCGCCCGACACGCTCGCCTGCGAGGGCGCTTTCGGCAAGGACACCACTCACGCCAGGTTGGTGGAAGCCTTCGGCAGGTCGAACGTGGCCTTTCTCGACATCGACGGCGACGAGGGTATCAAGGTCAAGGCCAGCGTCATCTACCCGGACGAATCGCGACGCCGGATCTACGTGGTGTGGCATGACGAAAAGCTGCGGCGGCACCCTGCCGCCATCAGGGTCGACTTTCGGTCGGGTTGGCACACGGTGCGCGGCCTGCATGTCGGCTCGGAGATCGCCGAGGTCGAGAAGATCAACGGCAAAGCCTTCAAATTGACGGGCTTCGACTGGAACCTCGGCGGCCGGGTGTCCAATTGGCAAGGCGGCGGGCTCGCCAAGATTCCCGGCGGCTGCGAACTCCGCTTCGGCTTCAACCCGTGGGCGGATGCGCCGGACGACGCCCGCGACAAGGTAAGCGGCGAGAAGGAATTTCTCTCCAGCGATCCCAACATGCGGGCGTCCAAGCCGACGGTGTCGGAGATCATCATTTCGTATCCGGAGTAGGGCGCCCCAGCTCTTCACGGGGCGCTCGCCCTTCCTGTTAGAGGCGGACCCGCAATCCACGCGCTTGCGGGGAGGAGCAGTTCCGCCGAGGCCGTCGCACGCGCTGCCACGCTTTGTTTTGCAAATAGCGCCGCACCGCCGTAGTGCGGCCGTCAAAGTGTCAAACTCCCATGGCGCATTGGTACCGGGGACGCGCGGCGTAGAGATCGGTTAATCGCGCGTAGTAGAGAGGGGAACCAGTATGAACGTGAACACGGCGGAACGAGTCACCGATGTCGACGGCGCCGCATTCGAAGGCGAGATTCGCGAGTTCGTCCGCAAGGACATGGCGCCGGCCCGCCGGGTTCCGGCGGAGGGCAGCGAATTCGCGGTGAACAACGTCAATTCGCTGGTGCAGCGCGTAGCCGGCACGTCGCTTCAGGAAATCGACAATCTGGTGGTCGAGCTGCAAAACCTGCGCGACTTCCTGGTGAGCGAGGGCGAGCGCGTGCAGCGCGAGATCGCCGGCTACGGCGAACTGAGCAAGGCGACCCTGCGCTCGGCCAAGATCATCACCGACAGCATTCCGAGCTGGAAGTTTTCGACCAACGACGCCCGCCGCGATTAGCGCGGCGCGGCTTACTCCGCCGCCAGGGCGCGTTTGTTCAGCGGCAGGCCGAGCCGCTCCCACACATCGACGAGCGCTTCGGCGAGCCCGTCGATCAGGGCGTCCGCGTGATAGGGCGACGGCGTGATGCGCAGCCGCTCGGTGCCCTTCGGCACCGTCGGGTAGTTGATCGGCTGGATGTAGATGCCGTGCTCTTCGAGCAGGAGGTCGCACGCCGCCTTGCATTTCTCGGCGTCGCCGACCAGCACGGGAACGATGTGGGTTTCGCTCGCCATCAGCGGCAGGCCGGCGGCGGTGAGCACGGCCTTCACCCGGCCGGCGCGGTCCTGGTGGCGTTCGCGCTCCCAGCCCGAGGATCTTGAGATGACGGATCGCAGCGGTCGCCGCGGCGCATACCGGCGGCGGCAGGGCGGTGGTGAAGATGAAGCCCGGCGCATAGGAGCGCACCGCGTCGATCAGCGCCGCGCTGCCGGTGATGTAGCCGCCGAGGCAGCCGAACGCCTTCGCCAGCGTGCCTTCGATCACGTCGACCCGCGCCATGACGCCGTCGCGCTCGCAGATGCCGCCGCCGCGCGGCCCGTACATGCCGACCGCGTGCACCTCGTCGCAATAGGTCATCGCGCCGTAGCGCTCCGCGAGGTCGCAGATCGCTTTCACCGGGGCGACGTCGCCGTCCATGGAATAGAGGCTCTCGAACACCACCAGCTTGGGCCGGCCGGCCGGCCGCCGCGAGAAGCTCTTCCAGATGGCCGAGATCGTTGTGGCGGAAGATCACCTTCTCGCAGCCGGACTGGCGCACGCCTTCGATCATCGAGTTGTGGTTGAAGGCGTCGGAGATGATGAGGCAATTCGGGAATGAGCTTCGCCAGGGTGGAAATGCCGGTCTCGTTGGAGACGTAGCCCGAGGTGAAGATGAGGGCGGCGTCCTTGCGGTGGAGGTCGGCGAGTTCGCGCTCCAGCTCGACCAGGGGATGATTGGTGCCGGCGATGTTGCGGGTGCCGCCGGCGCCGGTGCCCATCCTGGTCGCGGTCTCGACCATGGCGCCGATCACCTTGGGGTGCTGGCCCATGCCGAGGTAGTCGTTGGAGCACCATACGACGACGTCGCGCTTGCCCTGGGGGGAGTGCCACACCGCATGGGGAAACCGGCCGGCCAGGCGCTCGAGATCGGCGAACACCCGATAGCGCCGCTCGCTGTGCAGATGGGCGAGGGCATCGGTGAAATACGCTGCATAGTCCATTGCGGTGGCTCTCCCCGGCCATAAGGAAGGGTTATTTTTGAGGTATTCTTAGAGGGCTTCCAGGGTCTTTGTCGAGGCGATAAATCGCGTTGCGATGGTGCGCCGCAATGCGCTGCATCGATCGGCGCCCCTGCAGGCCCGGAATCATGGCTTGTGGGTCGACCCTGGCGCCGCCCACTGGGGCGTTGGCGAACTTGACACTGGGAGCGGGACACGGCGAGCTGGCGCCGCTTCGAAGAGTCGCACCCGCGCTGCCGCGATGCAGCATGGCTGCACGTCCCGCGTTCCGCCACGACGACCGAGAACAGCGCGTAGCGGGACGGGCGCCGCGGATGGCCCTGCGCGCTATCCGGGCTACGGACTACGGACGAGTGGATCGATTCCATGAAACCGATCAGGTCGCACAACGTCGAATTTAATCCCGCGGACCTCATCCTGAGGAGCCATGCGAAGCATGGCGTCTCGAAGGATGGACGCTGTGGCACGGCCTTGCCTGCGGCCGTCCTTCGAGACGCGCGCGAGAGCGCGCTCCTCAGGACGAGGGTGATTGATCATAGGTTTCGAACTTCGGAAACGTTGTACCAGACGCCGGGGCCGACTGCGCACCGCTTATTTGCGCTTGCGACGACGCGTGCTGATGGAGTCGTTGTCGCTCTCGAGCGGATCCGCATTGCGGATGTTGCGCGCGTCCCGCATGATTTCGAGACAGGACAGCAGCTCCACATAGCTCGCCGGGCCGCCGGTTCTCGCCATGCCGACGCATTGGGTCTTGTCGGCGGTGGAATATTTCGACCAGTTTTTCTTCAGCGTGTCCTGCGCCGTGGTCTCGTCTGCGAGGCAGGCTTCCTTGTTGCGCCCGAGCACGATGGCGCCGCGACCGGCGGCCTCGCAACTCGACTCGACCTTGAGCCGGGGAGGGGTGTCGGCGCGCGCCGGCGCCATTCGCGCTCCGACTCCCATGGCGCAAAGGGCGGTGACGATGGACGCAGTGCAGATGGCGCGAGCAATCATGGCGAACCCCGTTTCCCGTTCGGCTCTCGTCGTCCGACCCCGACATTTGATTCCAAATGATGGGGCAGTCAGCCCACCAACTCATTAACGCCGTGGGTCGCAACGAGAGCGCCGATCCGGCTGTCGTGCCGACTATACAGCGTAATGCCCGGCATGCATCCGCCGTTGTTTCCGATTTTCAACGCGGGCGAGCGCCGCCCCCGCTCGCCGTCGCATTACGTCCTGGCCGGTGCGCGCAGGCGGATCTGCCCGGTGGCGCTCGCGGTGGTGAGAAGGTTGCCCTGCGGGTCGGTGAGGCGGCCTTCCATGAAGGCGATGCTGCGCCCCCTGCGCACCAGCATCCCCTCGCCGACGATCTCGCCCGGCCGCGCCGGCGCGATGAAGCTCGTCTTCACCTCCAGCGACGGCACGACGTGACCGTCGTCGAGCGCGCACAACACCGAAAACGACATCGCGAGATCGAGCATCGCGGTCAGCATTCCGCCCTGGACCGAACCGATGAGATTGCAGAATTCGCGGCGCGCCTGGAACGCGACGGTGATGCGGCCGCGCTGCGGATCGCAACGAATCGGCTGCGCAGTGAGCAGGCCGGCGACGGGCAATTGCGTGAAGACGTGCTTCGCCCAATCGAGCGCCTCGGCCTCGGTGGTATGCATGTCCGTCTCTGCGGTATTCCGGTCCAGCCCAGTGTCGTAATCATATCACATATGCTTTTGATTGCGTGTATGGGCGACGGGCTGGCGCGGTTATTGCTTGAAACAACTTTGTGAAAAACGATCATGGGATGTGTGAAGAAACTGTGAAAAGCGAGCGTTGCGTACAAACTTTGTGAAAGCGAAATCAGGAAATGCAGCAACTGCACGCATCCGGTGCGCTCGCACTTGTGGATGCGGATGTTGCGGTCAAACTCCGAGGATAAGAACACATGCGCTACACATCAAACTTTTTGCGGGGGTTGCTGATTGCTTCACTGGCCGGCCTGCCGATCGCGGCGCAGGCTCTCGATAACGGCCAATATGGCGGCGTGCCCGACAATGTGCGCTCCTGGTTCAAGAGCGTGCGCAGCCCGCACGGCGTGCCTTGCTGCGACATCTCCGACGGCCATCGCACCGCCTTCGACATGCGGCCCGACGGCTATTACGTGCCGATCGAAGGCGAGTGGCGGCAGGTGCCGCCCGAGGCCATCGTGTACAATGCCGGTAACCCCGTCGGTGAGGCGGTGGTCTGGTATGTGCGCCAGGGTCCCGACGCGGTTTACATCCGCTGCTTCGTGCCCGGCGGCGGCGTGTGAGGGGTTAGCCGCTTTCAGCGGATCGGTGGGGCGTAGAGAATACCTCCGGTGGTCCAGAGGTGATTGAGCCCGCGCGGAATGCCGAGCTTCGATTCGGTTCCGACGTTGCGCTCGAAAACCTCGCCATAGTTTCCGACCTGGCGAATGATCTGGACCGCCCAGTCCTTCGTCAGCCCCGCCTGCTCGCCGAAATTTCCTTCGGTGCCGACCAGCCGTTTGATCTCCGGCTTGGTCGACACGACGGCGCGGTCGATCGTCGCCGAGGAGACGCCGAGTTCTTCGGCGTTGATCATGGCGAACACCGTCCATTTGACGATTGTCGCCCATTGATCGTCGCCCTGGCGCACCGCGGGGCCGAGCGGTTCCTTGGAAATGATGTCGGGCAGGATGACGTGATCGTCGGGCCGGGCGAGACCGATCCGCTCGGCATGAAGCTGCGAGACGTCGCTGGTGTAGACATCGCAGCGCCCGGCTGCATAGGCATTCACGACGTCGCTGGCGAGCGCGAAGGTCAACCGGCTCGAGCCGCATGTGGTTGGCGCGAAAATAGTCGATCAGATTGAGTTCGGTCGTGGTGCCGCTCTGGACACATACTTTCGTATTATCGAGCTCCAGCGCCGAGGCGGCGGAAAGCGTGCGGCGGATGAGGAAGCCCTGGCCGTCGAAATAGGTGACGGCGGGGAACACGAGCTTGAGATCGGTCTCCCGCGACATCGTCCAGGTCGAGTTGCGTGACAGCACGTCGATGTTGCCGGCCTGCAGTGCCGCGAAGCGGTCGTTCGCGTCGAGGGAGACGTAGCGCACCTTGCCGGCATCGCCGAACACCGCTGCCGCCAGCGCCCGGCAGAGGTCGACGTCGAAGCCGGCCCAGCCCTTGTCGGTTTGCGCGGAGAAACCGGGAATGCCCTCGCTGACGCCGCAGACGACGGCGCCGCGCTGCTTGACTGCAGCGAGCGTCTGCCCCGCGCCTGAAGTCTGCCCAATGCAGGGACCGGCGCCGAGCGCGAGCATGGCGAGCGCAAACGCCGCGCCGCGGCACGAACCCCATTGGACCATGGTCATTCTCGCTTCTCGCTACATTTCGGGGGTCTGGCGCACCACCACCTTGGTGCCGACGGGAACCCGGTCGAACAGGTCGACCACGTCGGGATTGACCAGGCGGAAGCAGCCCGACGACACCGATTGGCCGATGGTCTGGGGCTGGTTGGTGCCGTGAATGCGGTACACGGTCTCGCCGAGATAGAGCGCGCGCGCGCCGAGCGGATTGCCGGGGCCGCCTGCCATGAATCGCGGCAGATAGGGCTGGCGCTCGATCATCTCCGGAGGCGGCCGCCAGTCCGGCCATTCCGCCTTGCGCGAAACCTTCAAGAGGCCCGACCACTGGAAGCCGTCGCGGCCGACGCCGATGCCGTAGCGCAGCGCCCGGTTGTTGCCCTGCACGAGATAGAGAAAGCGCTCGGAGGTGTGGACGATGATGGTGCCGGGCGCCTCGGTGGTGCGATAGAACACGAGCTGGCGCCGATAGGCGGCGGGAAGCTGCTCGGCGGAGGAATCCGGCTCGTAACCCGGCTGGTCCTCGATGGGCATCGTGACCTGCGGCAGCAGGAAACGCTGCGCCGCGACCAGCGTGGATGATGCACAGACAAGCACCATCGTGAGCAATATGTGACCAAACAAAGTCCGGCTCGCCGACACCATCTTCACCTCGCCTGTCCCAGGACCCCGCAGCGGTATGACGGGACCAACAGGTGAGTTGCGGCTTGTTTAAGGCAGAGCTTCCGACGGAGAAGCTCGAGCAGTAGCCCGGGTGAGCGAAGCAAAACCCGGGGGCGGCCTTTGCCGTATCGACACGCGTTCCGGGACCTTGCTGCCGCTCACACTCCAGGCCACGGGCTGCTGGAGATGGGCCGGCAACAGTCGTCCTGGCGTGTCCTGGCGTAGCGGCCCCTTCCAGGCACACCGGCGAACGTGTAGTTTGTGTGTCCTCGTTTGCAATCGGCACGTCTGGACGGCTGCAGCCGTACCGCCGGGCATTGGAGGGGAAACGTCAAGATCGCGGCTCAGTGGGCCCGTAGGGGGAATAATGTTTCAGTCAACTTCTGACGCCGGTCGGCGACAGCCTGGGCCTGTCGTTTCTCGTCGCCGCCTTGCCGATCATCGTCATTCTGGTCCTGCTCGGCGTGCTGCGGCGCCCCGCATGGCAGGCGGCACTGGCCGGTCTTCTCATGGGCTTGGTCATTGCGGTGAGCGCCTGGCAGATGCCGTTCGGTCTTGCGGTCGACTCGGTGGCCAATGGCGCGGTCTTCGCGCTGTGGCCGGTGATGTGGATCGTCGTCAATGCGCTGCTGCTCTACAACATCGCCGTGCGCTCGGGCCGGTTCGACGCGTTCCGCACCTGGGTGGCTCAACCACCTGCCGAATGACCGGCGCATCGTGCTGGTCGTGATCGGATTCTGCTTCGGCGCGCTGCTGGAAGGCATCGCCGGATTCGGCACGCCGGTGGCGATCACCAGTTCGCTGCTGATCCTGGTGGGCTTCCCGGCGCTCGAAGCGCTGGTGTTCGTGCTGATCTTCAACACCGCGCCGGTCGCGTTCGGCGCGCTCGGCGCCCCGGTCACGGTGCTCGGTGCGGTGACCGGCCTGCCGACCGCGGCGCTCGGCGCCATGATCGGACGGCAATTGCCGTTCATGGCGATCATCCTGCCGTTCTACGTCATGGCGCTCTATGGCGGCTGGCGTTCGATCCGCGCGCTGTGGCCGGTGCTGCTGGTCGCCGGCGGCAGCTTCGCGATCGCGCAGTTCGTCGCGTCCAACTTCATCGACTACACGCTGACCGACGTTCTTTCCTCGCTCGGCTCGCTGATCGTCACGCTGCTGTTCCTGCGGGTCTGGCGTCCGCAGCCGGATCCGGAGTTCGCGATCGCGGATTCGCCGGCACCGGGCCATGGCGCTGCGACCTTCGGTGCCCGACTGGCAGGGTTGGCTGCCGTGGGTGGTCGCTCTCGGCGATCGTGATCGTCTGGACCTCGTTCAAGCTGTTCGCGATCGGGCAGCAGAGCATCCCCTGGCCCGGACTGCACAAGGCGATTTCGATCACGCTCTACAACGACAAGCCCTATGCGGCGGTCTGGGTCTTCCAGCCGCTGGCGACCGGCACGGCGATCCTCCTGGCGGCGATCGTCACCGCGGCCCTGGTCCGGCTGTCTCCCAGCGCATTCTTCGACTGCGTCGGGGAGACCATCCGGCAGGCCTGGCTCGCGGTCATCACGGTGATGCTGATCGTCGGCCTCGCCTATCTGATGAACTATTCCGGGCTCGCCTACACGCTGGGCCAGGGCGTCGCCTCCACCGGGCACCTGTTCGTCCTGCTCTCGCCGTTCCTCGGCTGGGTCGCGGTGATGCTGTCGGGCAGCGACACCTCGGGCAACGCGCTGTTCGGCAACCTGCAAGTCGTCGCGGCGCGCCAGCTCGATCTCAATCCCATCCTGTTCGCCGCCACCAATTCGTCCGGCGGCGTCATGGGCAAGATGATCTCGCCGCAGAACATCGCCACCGGCCTCGCGGTGACCAAAATGAAGGGCCAGGAGGGCAAGGTCTTCGCCCGCACCTTCGTCCACAGCATCGTGCTGACCGTCGTCCTCGGCGTGCTGGTCGCCATCCAGCAATATCTCATCCCCTGGGTCATTCCCGCCGTGGGCCCGTAGCGGGCGAGGGACAGCCGGCGGCGGCGAGCAGCTTTCGTAGCCCGGGTGAGCGCCAGCGAAACCCGGGAGCGGCGTCGCTGTTATCGATAGGTCTGTCCCGGATTGCGGCTTCTCGCTCAATCCGGGCAGGCTTGCTGAATACCGTCGATTTTCTGGTGCTGCCGGGGAGGATTGAACTCACGACCTCCCCCTTACCAAGGGGGTGCTCTACCACTGAGCTACGGCAGCAGGAATCCGGGGCGGTCCGAAGCGGTGCCCCCGAAGCGGGCGGAAACTGCCACAAGGGATGGCGACGTGCAAGGATCGTCCGGCCCGATGTCCGGCCCCGTGTGGCCCAGCGCGAAATCGCCTGCAGGATGCGGGCACGCGCCGGACGCGAGGGCTCCCCCGGTGCTGCTTTCGGGGTGGGCCTTGCTCCGGGGCCGCCCGGTTCGCTATCACCGCTGCCATGACCTCGCCGCTGCCATGACCAAGCGCCGCTCCGACACCGACCAGGCTCCCTGACCGCGGCTCCCCGGCCGGCGACGCCCCGGCCAAGCCCGGCGGGGTGCGCGAACAGCGGCTGTCGGCGGCGCTGCGGGCCAATCTGGCGCGGCGCAAGGTCCAGGCGCGGGCGCGCACGGATCAGTCCATGGAGGCACGGCTTGGGGATAAGCCGGCGGCCGGCGACCGGGCGGGGCAGGAGACCCACGATTCCGCCGGATTTGTCCCGGACAAGCGGGGCAGCTAGGCTTCGAGCCCTGGCGGTCACGGGAAGTCTGGCGGTCACGGCTCCTCCCGCGCATCCTCTTAGGATGGCGTTTGCCGTATTGTCGGGATGAGCCGGGACAGGCCCGGCCGTGGCAAGGTGGGTTAACTCGATCGCAAATCGCTTCTCGTTACGTTGAAGTTCGCTACGTCGAAATTCGTCCGGTTGAAATTCGTCGATGGGCCGGCCGGCCTGGGGATGGCCGGGGTCTTGCAATCAGCGGGGGTTACATGGATCGCATCAGCATCGTCGGCGGCCGGCCGCTCCACGGCGCCATTCCGATTTCCGGCGCCAAGAACGCCACCTTGCCGCTGATGATCGCGAGCCTGCTCACCAAGGACACGCTCATCCTCGACAATGTGCCGCGGCTCGCCGACGTCGTCGCAGCTCCAGCGCATCCTCAGCAATCACGGCGTCGACATCATGGTCAACGGCAAGCGCCCCGGCGACACCGCCTATCAGGGCCAGACCCTGCATATCTCGGCGGCCGACATCGTCGACACCACCGCGCCCTATGAACTGGTCTCCAAGATGCGGGCGAGCTTCTGGGTGATCGGCGCCGCTGCTCGCGCGCATGGGCGAGGCCAAGGTCTCGATGCCCGGCGGCTGCGCCATCGGCACCCGCCCGGTCGATCTCCTCATCATGGCGCTGCAATGCCTCGGCGCCGAGATCGAGATCGACGGCGGCTACGTGATCGCGCGCGCCCGCAACGGCCTGCGCGGCGGCGAGATCGTGTTCCCCAAGGTGACCGTCGGCGGCACCCATACGGCGCTGATGGCGGCTTCGCTCGCCCACGGCACCACCGTGATCGAGAACGCCGCGCGCGAGCCCGAGATCGCCGATGTCGCCGACTGCCTCAACAAGATGGGCGCGCGGATTTCAGGCGCCGGCACCTCGCGGATCATCGATCGAGGGCGTGCCGCGGCTGTCCGGCGCGCGCCACAGCGTGCTGCCCGACCGCATCGAGACCGGCACCTATGCGATGGCGGTCGCCATGGCCGGCGGCGACGTCGCTGCTGCGAAGGCGCGCGGCCGGAATTGCTGCAGTCCGCGCTCGACGTGCTGGTGCAGAGCCGGCGCCGTGGTGACCGCCACCAACGCCGGCATCCGGGTCGCGCGCAACGGCGCCGGCATCGCGCCGGTCGACGTCGTGACCGCGCCGTTCCCCGGCTTTCCCACCGACCTGCAGGCGCAGTTCATGGCGCTGATGACGCGGGCGCGGGGCACCTCGCACATCACCGAGACGATCTTCGAAAACCGCTTCATGCATGTCCAGGAACTGGCGCGGCTCGGCGCCCGCATCCAGCTCGACGGCGAGACCGCGACCATCCAGGGGCGCAGCCACCTCAAGGGCGCGCCGGTGATGGCGACCGACCTGCGGGCCTCGGTGTCGCTGGTCATCGCGGCGCTCGCCGCGGAAGGCGAGACCATGGTCAACCGCGTCTATCACCTCGACCGCGGCTTCGAACGCCTGGAAGACAAGCTCAACGCCTGCGGCGCCGAGATCACCCGCATCGCCGGGTGAGCGCTGCGCGCTGCCACCGTGGATTTCCGAGGGCAGGCGCTGCGCACTCTGGGCGGCTCTGCCCCCTCCCTCCCCCGCAAGCGGGGGAGGGGATAGCAACGGACGGCGCCTCAATCGTCGAGCCCTTCGCCGGCCGGCAGCGCCGGGGCGCTGTCGGGGCGCTTGCTCCGGGCGCGGCCGAAATAATGCGACAGCACCGGCAGCCCGAGCAGGACCACGAACACGCGGGTGAGGTGATGCGCGCCCACGAATACGGGGTCGAGGTGAAGCGCGAGCGCCAGGATCATCATCGCATCGACCGAGCCCGGCGCGTAGGCGACGATCAGGTCGGCGAGCGGCAGCTTGACGATCGCGGTGACGGCGGCGCCGATTGCTCCGGCGATGACCAGCGACACCACGAAGGCGCCGAAGCCGGCGCCGAGATAACTCAGCATCAGGCGGAACGGCGTCCCGGTGAAGCGCGCGCCGCTCACCGTGCCGAGCCCGACCATGGACGCGGACGCCAGCCAGAACGGCATCGTCACGCTGACGAAGGCGCCGCCATGGAGCACGGCCGAGAGCACCATCGGGCCGAAAATGAGCCCGCCGGGAAAGCCGAGCCGCAGCAGGCCGAGCGCCGCGGCGAAGCAGCCGCCCACCATCAACGCGAACTGGAGCGGTGCATCGGCGATCGCGAGGGCGCCGGCCGGCAGCCGCGCCGGCCCCGCGATCCCCAGGGCCGACAGCACGGCCGGCACGCCGATGGCGAGGATCACCACCCGCAGCGTCTGCACGATCGCGACGCCGCGCACGTCGCAGTCCTCCTGTTCGGCGGCCAGCGCCATGACCTGGCTCAGGCCGCCGGGCACGCCGGCGAAGATTGCCGTTATGGTATTCCAGCCATGCACCCGGGTGAGGTAGGTGACGGTGCCCAGCGTCGCGGCGCCCATGGCGACGCAAACCATGAACAGGCTGAACGGCCAGGTCGCCATGCCCTTCACCGTCTCCGGCGTCACCACGCCGCCGATCGAGATGCCGAGGATGATGAAGAAGGCGCGCGCCAGCGGCTGCGGCACCGCGATGGGGCGGCCCAGCAGCGCCGCCACGGCGGTGAACAGCATCGCGCCGGCGAGCCAGCCGGCCGGAAATTTCGCGGCGTCGAGCACGAAGCCGCCGATGCCGCCGATCAGGAGGGATTCAACGAGATTGCGAAATTTGCGGTGCGACTCGGCGGCAGGCTGCATGCCCGGCGATCAATGCCGCGCCGCAGCGCTGCCGTCAAATCCGGCGCGCGAAGGTTTTCGCCGCGGACCGGTCCGGCCGAAGGGATGTGCCGGCTCCGCGAGCGGCAGCACGATGTTTGTGCAGAAGTCCGGCGTCAACGCACCCGGCGCGGCGAACCGCAGGTGAACCGCAGGCGCGGCCGAGATGGACAGCAAAGCCGACTTGTGTTGACTTTGTCGGCACGGCAACGGCCGAATTTCAAGACTTGTAGGGTGGGCAAAGCGAAGCGTGCCCACCATCGTCGTATCCGCGTGGGCACGGCGCGAAGAGCGCGCCTTTGCCCACCCTACTGATCAGTTTCATGGAATCGATCCACTAGGTCGGTCAGGCGAAGGCGTAAGGCGCCATGCTGCAGGGTTGGTTCGTCGTCGCGGTCGCGCTCGTCTATATCGGGCTCTTGTTCGGCATTGCGAGCTATGGCGACCGGCTGCGACGGATCGGCGACGCGGCGCGGCCGCGGTTGTGGATCTATCCGCTGTCGCTGGCGATCTATTGCACGTCGTGGACCTTCTTCGGGTCGGTGGGCCTCGCCACCCGCAGCGGCTTCGACTTCCTCGCCATCTATGTCGGCCCGGTGCTGATGATCGGCCTCGCCTTCCCGGTGATCATCCGCATCACCCGGCTGTCGAAGGCGCAGAACATCGTCTCCATCGCCGATTTCATCGCCGCGCGCTACGGCAAGCACCAGGGCGTCGCGGCGAGTGTCGCGCTGATTGCCATCCTCGCGACGATCCCCTACATCGCGCTGCAGCTCAAGGCGATCTCGTCATCGCTCGGCGCCATCGTGGTGCCGCTGGTGACCTTCGCCGGGCCGGTGCAGCCGATGCTCGGCGACCCGCCGCTGTTCGTCGCGCTGTCGCTCGCCGCCTTCGCGGTCCTGTTCGA